>CP104100.1:0-690288 GCA_025163595.1 Phaeobacter sp. G2 | reverse complement strand
GCGTAGGTACCGGCTGCACGGGCGATCTGGCCGCCTTTGCCGGGCTTCATTTCGATGTTGTGAATGATGGTACCAATCGGCATGCCAGAGAAAGGCATTGTGTTGCCGGGCTTGATGTCTGCCTTTGCTGAAGCAATGACCTTGTCACCAACGCCAAGACGCTGAGGCGCCAGGATATAGGCCTGCTCACCATCTTCGTATTTGATCAGAGCGATAAACGCGGTCCGGTTCGGGTCATACTCGATCCGTTCAACGGTTGCCGCAATATCGAATTTGTTACGTTTGAAATCGACGATACGATAGA
Organism: Phaeobacter sp. G2; assembly: GCA_025163595.1. Lineage (NCBI taxonomy): Bacteria > Pseudomonadati > Pseudomonadota > Alphaproteobacteria > Rhodobacterales > Roseobacteraceae > Phaeobacter > Phaeobacter sp. G2. Next base: position 689,984 of record CP104100.1, on the reverse strand, counting down.
GGCGTTTTGCCCCGCCACCTTTGCGGCGCATCGTAATCCGTCCGGTGTTGTTCCGGCCGCCCTTTTTGGTCAAACCCTCAGTGAGAGATTTAACCGGACGCCCTTTCCAAAGCTCCGAACGGTCGATCAGAACCAGCCCACGCTGGCCCGGCGTCGTCGGCTTATACGACTTAAGTGCCATGCTTTCTGTCTTCCGTTTAGCTACGATGGGTTTCCCCATCGCTGCGGATCCTTAGGTTTTTGTCTTTGGACCCGCTATGTGTAAGCCCCCCGTCCGCCTGTCCCTATTGGACAATGACTACTAAGGTGGCCAGTCTTTAGGGCCCCGAAGGTCCCCAGCTCATGTCATCCCACAAAGATAACGGCCCCAGAACGAATCTGAGGCCAGTAGGATTTCTGGGAATTATCACCTGTCAGAAGGGTTGTCCATAGAGATCCCTCTGAAAATCGCTTCGTCTTTTTGCCAGTGGACTGCAATTCAGGAGCGCCCCTTACTCTCTAAGGCTACACCCTTGCTAACATACTGGAAATATCCCGATCCAAGCCATACAATTCACCATCCGTTCTAAATAGATGAGAAATTAGAACATCAACAGACCTCACCTCAGGAACCCAATGGAATTGGGAGAACTCCATCTTAAACCTCGCATAGATTTCTTTGTGTGTATGGTAGGGTGTCGACCCAAAATGACGACAAACCTTCTCTACAACCTGTCTGAACCTAGTCGGCTTAGGTTTTCTGACATCCGTCAAATCAGCGTACAGTCTATGTATGGTGATATTCCAGAATTTGTGGACCGCGCTGTCATAACATTGATACGTCAACTTAATCGTGCTGTCTTGTATCTGTCGGCACAGATTTTGCCCATTCAATCGAAGCTCTTCCATGAATAGAGAGCAGAAATCTTCGTTTTTAAGAAGAACGGACTTTTGAAAATCGAATGGATCGAACAAAATTTCTCCGTAGTCCGCAGCCGCTTCCTCACACACCAGATCGACGACATCATTAACTCCAATGGAAAAGTAATTGTCCAAATCAATCACTTCAATTTTCACCCCCCCCTCACCCGCTGATAGCTTTTTTTCTTTGGCAATATGCGTTGGGCAACGAAGAGCTACACTTTCAACCTGCTGCCCTGCAAGTGAGGGAGCCGCACGTCTACGTCCACCCGATCGACACAACTTTGATATTTTTTGCTCGGACCTGGAAAATTGCAATACAAAAGAGTCTCTCTTTTTTAGTTTGGTTTGTATGTCTATTCCTGGAAATGAGTAACCTGAGCTTAAAAATTCGCGAGACTTATTGCAGATCGCTTCTACTAAGTCTTTATTGGGAGCTTTGCTCAAGTGACTGTGCCCTAGGTGCTTGTAGAAATCATCATGGGTAACAAAAGGATTATCCAGCGTTCCATCTATTGCGTGGTCTGGCTTTACGATATTGTCAGCAAAACTTGCGCAAAACAGATGTGGTACAAAAAAACGGTCTCTGTCATGCCAAATTTTGTTCTTTGTATGCCGCATTACAAGAAGGCTCCTGTTTCGGTGCGGGGTATGCAATGAAACAACCAACACCGACTGTTCAGATGTAGACTGCGCCCCATAGGAGCAGGCATACATCTTTGCCACTAGACCTCCCTGACTGTGGCCAACAAGTATGACATTTCTAAAATTTACAAGGTGACCATACATTTCTCTAGAAAGGTTTATTAGAGTCTGATTTAGACGTCGCCCTTCGGTGAAATGGAAAGGATCGAATCTACCATAATTAAACGCAAAGAAGCTACTGTCACCAAATGGATGGAGATCTTTAATGAGATCCCAAAAATGCATATCCCCCCACTCTAGCTTAAATGCGTCGTCACAATGACTTCGAATACCGTGCAAAAATACAACTGCGGTGTTCTGCCCTCGCATGGCAATTGGGACCATAGCGGAGGTTCTAAACCAATACTCGAGACTCAAAATGTTCCCCATCAATACATGGCTGGATTCAATTCTGACATATTAGGGCTCTTCGCCTTCTGCTCAACAAAAAAAGGCCCTCGCTTGCGCGAGGGCCTCTCCATTTTAAAAGAACCTAAGTCTCAGAGTCCGGTGGACACGTCGATTGTGTTGCCCTCTTCGAGCGTCACATAGGCTTTTTTCACGTCTTTGCGACGGCCAATCTGGCCGCGGAACCGCTTTTGCTTACCCTTGGTGATGGTGGTGTTGACCGCCTTCACTTTCACACCAAAGAGGCTTTCAACAGCTTCTTTGATCTGGGGTTTGTTGCTGTCGATCGCAACTTCAAAAACAACCGCACCGTTTTCGGATGCCATGGTGGTTTTCTCGGTGATGATCGGCTTGCGGATCACGTCGTAGTGTTCTGCTTTAGCGTTCATTTCAAACGAGCCTCCAGTGCTTCGAGACCAGCCTTGGTGATAACCAGGGTGTCACGCTTCAGGATGTCGTAAACGTTCGCACCCATTGTTGGCAGGATATCCAGACCTTCAATGTTGCGCGAGGCTTTCAGGAAGCCTGCGTTTACTTCGGCACCGTCGATGACCAGCGCGCGCTTCCAGCCCAGGTTTGCAACCTGTTTGGCCAGAGCACCGGTTTTGCCTTCGGCAGCAGCGTCAGAGATCACCACCAGTTCACCGGCTTTCGCCTTGGCGGAGAGTGCGTGACGCAGACCCAGCTTACGGAACTTTTTGGTCAGCTCGTGGCCGTGCGAACGCACAACGGGGCCTTTGTAGATACCACCACCGCGGAAGATCGGAGCAGAACGTGCGCCGTGACGTGCGCCGCCGGTGCCTTTCTGACGATAGATCTTCTTGGTCGAGTATTTGACTTCCGAACGGGTCTTTACCTTGTGGGTACCGGCCTGTGCGTTGTTACGCTGCCAGCGGACCACACGGTGCAGAATGTCCGCACGTGGCTCCAGACCAAAGAGGTCAGCGTTCAGCTCGATGTCGCCAGCTTTGCTGCCGTCGAGATTCATCACATCAAGTTTCATGCTTCACCACCTTCCGCAGGGGCTTCGCTCGCAGCGGCTTTGATACCAGCTGGGAAGGGAAGACCTTCAGGAGCTTTCTTCTTCACGGCATCCTTGACGGTGACCCAGCCAGACTTTGGACCAGGTACGGCGCCTTTGATGAAGACCAGACCACGGTCGGCGTCAGTTTTGACGACTTCCAGGTTCTGTGTGGTTACGCGGGCAGCACCCATGTGACCAGCCATCTTCTTGCCTTTGAAAACCTTACCGGGATCCTGACACTGGCCAGTGGAACCGTGCGAACGGTGCGAAATCGAAACACCGTGTGTCGCGCGCAGACCACCAAAGTTCCAGCGCTTCATCGCACCGGCAAAACCTTTACCGATGGATGTACCGGTCACGTCAACTTTTTGACCTGCCAGGAAGTGCTCGGCCGAGATTTCGGCGCCGACTTCGATGAGAGCATCAGCAGGCACGCGGAATTCCACGAGCTTACGCTTGGGCTCTACCTTGGAGGCCGCAAAGTGACCACGCATCGCCTTGGAGACGCGCTTGACCTTAGCGGAACCCGCACCGAGCTGAACAGCTGTGTAGCCGTCTTTGTCATCGGTACGCTGAGACACAACCTGCAGCCCGTCCAGGTGAAGAACGGTCACAGGGATCTGCTGACCATCTTCCATGAACAAACGAGTCATGCCGACTTTTTTTGCAATAATACCAGAGCGCATTATTTATACCCTCCGTTCTTAAGATTGCAGTTTGATCTCGACGTCCACACCAGCGGCCAGGTCGAGCTTCATCAGCGCGTCCACGGTCTGGGGGGTCGGATCAACGATGTCGAGCATACGCTTGTGCGTACGGATCTCGAACTGGTCACGAGATTTCTTGTCAACGTGGGGACCACGCAGAACGGTGAATTTCTCGATCTTGTTTGGCAGTGGGATCGGGCCGCGAACAGTCGCGCCGGTCCGCTTGGCAGTGTTGACGATCTCTTGTGTGCTGGCGTCCAGTACACGATAGTCAAATGCCTTGAGCCGAATACGGATATTTTGGCTTTGCATTAGTCAGCCTTTATCTAGGCGTGGGGGTTGAGAGGAGGGGCAGCGACCACCGCTTACCCTCATCGAACCCAAAAGGCGGGAATCACCCCGCCTTGTTGTTCCACCAGGGAACTAGCGCCCTATACGCCTGAATGGCCCATGGGGCAAGACGTTTCGCGCGCGAAACAGTTGCCTAAGGGGCGGACGGTGGGTTTGGGGTTTGTTACGGTCGACCAATGCAAACAAATGCACGCCTCATACAAGTTTGGCACAAGTCTCAATTGAACGGCACGCCAACTCCAAAGCCAGCTTGGTTTTGTCTGAGATCGTCTTGTCTGAGTACCTTTTAGGCTTCACAAGATCCATGATGCAGAACCTGGAATTCCCCAATGCTGTTCCCTTGAAGGAATCAAGCAAAATTAGAGAGCCTATGTTTGCAATTCTTTGAGCGAGTTCCGGTTTTTGTGTCGCCCAAACTAGGTGCAGGTGGCTCTGGCCCTTTTCGAAGGTACGAAACCAAGGGTCAACTTTTAGCTCGATGTCAAAGTTGGGTGCAGAGTAGACCCGCTCTTGATCAACTACTTCTATATGTTTGGCCTTCCCAAACTTTGCCATAAAGTTCTCAAAAGCAGCTCTATTATACTTACGTTCCGCTTCTTTAGTTGGCGTCTCCAAAATTTCTTCGATTTCTTCAGGGGAAGCACCCTCAATATGTTGATGAATGGCCTTCTTCAAAGACCAATGGAAATTGTGACCAACACCTGGACTATTCAGCATGGTGTCAAGTGCACCTGCCAACTCGACCTGATCGAAATGGCAAAGCTTAATGAAGGTTTGAAGGCGCATCTTAAGCATTTCACTCTCCCATTAGATCAGTTCAGTATCACCCCAAAATTCGAAACAAGTAAAGGAAACTCGATTTCGTTCCTGAAAGGCCGGAGTAGCAATTGTTGAATTGGGTTATGTAAGGATTGGAAATTTAGGATTTCTCACAAGCAAAAAGGGCGCCCCTGGGGCGCCCTTTTGTCGAATTCACCTGTGTGATTTTCGGGACATTCGCGCCTTGGCGCGAATACCCTGTCACCGCGGGCCAGAGTTTCCTATGGAAACTCGGCCTTACTCGGTGATTTTGGACACAACGCCGGCACCAACGGTGCGGCCGCCTTCGCGGATGGCAAAGCGCAGACCGGCTTCCATCGCGATGGGGGCGATCAGTTCAACGTCGAACTTCAGGTTGTCGCCTGGCATAACCATTTCGGTGCCTTCGGGCAGGGTCACGGTGCCGGTGACGTCAGTTGTACGGAAGTAGAACTGAGGACGGTAGTTGGCGAAGAACGGCGTATGACGACCACCTTCATCCTTGGTCAGGATATAGGCTTCGGCTTCGAATTTGGTGTGTGGGTTCACCGACTTAGGTGCACACAGAACCTGGCCACGCTCAACAGCTTCACGGTCGATACCGCGCAGCAGGGCGCCGATGTTGTCGCCAGCTTCACCGCGATCCAGCAGCTTGCGGAACATTTCAACACCGGTACAGGTGGTGGTCTGGGTGTCTTTGATGCCAACGATTTCGATGCTGTCGCCAACATTGATCACGCCACGCTCAACACGGCCGGTCACAACGGTACCACGACCAGAGATCGAGAACACGTCTTCAACAGGCATCAGGAAGGGCTGGTCAACGGCACGTGCAGGAGTAGGGATATACTCGTCAACGGCTTTCATCAGCTCTTTGATTTTCTCTTCGCCGATTTCAGGGCTGGTGCCTTCCATCGCCGCCAGAGCGGAACCTGCGATGATAGGAATATCGTCGCCAGGATATTCGTAGCTGGACAGCAGCTCACGGATTTCCATTTCAACCAGCTCGAGCAGCTCTTCATCGTCGACCTGGTCAACTTTGTTCATGAAGACAACCATGTAAGGGATGCCAACCTGGCGACCCAGCAGGATGTGCTCACGGGTCTGAGGCATTGGGCCGTCAGCCGCGTTCACAACCAGGATGGCGCCATCCATCTGCGCCGCACCGGTGATCATGTTTTTCACATAGTCAGCGTGGCCGGGGCAGTCGACGTGCGCGTAGTGGCGAGTCTCGGTTTCATACTCAACGTGCGCCGTCGAGATGGTGATGCCGCGGGCTTTTTCTTCTGGTGCGCCGTCGATCTGGTCGTAGGCTTTGAAGTCACCAAAGTATTTGGTGATCGCTGCGGTCAGAGTGGTTTTACCGTGGTCAACGTGGCCGATGGTGCCGATGTTGACGTGTGGCTTATTACGTTCAAACTTTTCCTTAGCCATGATGGCCTCCTTTGTTATTGAGGAAGGCTCGCAATAATTGCGACCCTTCCAATGTCTTGTCGCTTACGCGAATTTTGCCTGGATTTCGTCCGAGATGTTCTGCGGTACGGGATCGTAATGCGAGAACTGCATGGTGAACTGGGCGCGGCCCGAGCTCATCGAACGCAGGGTGTTAATGTAGCCGAACATGTTCGCCAGCGGCACGTTTGCTTCGATCGCAATCGCGTTGCCACGGGGTTCCTGGCCGGACACCTGACCACGACGGGAGGTCAGATCACCAATGATACCACCAGTATACTCTTCTGGCGTGATCACTTCCACCTTCATGATAGGCTCAAGCAGCTTGGCGCCAGCAAGACGCATGCCTTCACGCATACACATCCGAGCGGCGATTTCAAAGGCCAGAACCGAGGAGTCCACATCGTGGAACTTACCGTCGATCAGAGCAACTTTGAAGTCGATCACAGGGAAGCCTGCAAGCGGGCCAGAATCCATCACCGAGTTGATGCCTTTTTCGACACCTGGGATGTATTCTTTTGGAACCGCGCCGCCAACGATGCGGGATTCGAAGGAATAGCCTTCGCCTGCTTCGGTGGGGGAGATGATCATCTTCACTTCGCCGAACTGACCCGAACCACCCGACTGTTTCTTGTGGGTGTAGGTATGTTCAACTTCGTGACCGATGGTTTCACTGTAGGCAACCTGAGGCGCACCAATGTTGGCTTCAACCTTGAATTCCCGCTTGAGACGGTCAACCAGGATGTCCAGGTGCAGTTCGCCCATGCCCTTCATGATGGTCTGACCGGACTCGATGTCGGTCTCCACACGGAAGGATGGATCTTCAGCAGCCAGACGACCCAGACCTTGAGACATTTTCTCTTGGTCGGCTTTGGTCTTGGGCTCAACCGCGATCTCGATAACCGGATCGGGGAAGGTCATGGTTTCCAGAACCACCGGATCGTTGACGGCGCAGAGCGTGTCACCTGTGGTGGTGTCTTTCAGACCTGCCAGCGCGATAATGTCGCCCGCGAATGCTTCCGTGATTTCCTCACGGTCATTCGAGTGCATCATCATCATCCGGCCAACCCGCTCTTTACGACCTTTGGTCGAGTTCAGCAGGGTGTCGCCTTTGTTCAGAACACCGGAATAGATCCGGGTGAAGGTCAGCGAGCCAACAAAGGGGTCGTTCATGATTTTGAACGCCAGGCCAGAGAAGGCCATGTCATCATCCGCGCGGCGGGGGATGTCACGGGTTTCTGTTTCGTCACCTGGTTTGAAGCCCATGTAATCAACAACGTCCAGCGGGCTGGGCAGATAGTCGATCACAGCATTCAGCAGCGGCTGAACACCTTTGTTTTTGAAGGCAGACCCACCCAGAACAGGCACAAATGCCAGCGCCAGAGTACCCTTGCGCAGCAGTTTACGCAGAGTTGGAACGTCGGGCTCTTCACCTTCCAGGTAGGCTTCCATGGCGTCGTCGTCTTGCTCGACGGCGTTCTCGATCATTTTCGCACGCCATTCGTCGGCCAGCTCTTTCAAGCTGTCGCGGATGGGGGCTTTGATCCAGGAGGCACCAAGGTCTTCACCCTGCCACAGCCATTCTTCCATGGTGACCAGGTCAACCAGGCCTTCCAGCTCGGTTTCTGCACCAATCGGGAAAGCAACCGGAACAGCAATTGCACCGGTACGGTCTTCGATCATGTGAACGCAGTTGAAGAAGTCCGCGCCGATTTTGTCCATCTTGTTGACAAAAACCATACGTGGAACCTTGTAGCGGTCAGCCTGACGCCACACGGTTTCGGTCTGGGGTTCAACACCGGCGTTGGCGTCCAGAACACAGACAGCACCATCGAGAACCGCCAGCGAACGCTCAACTTCAATGGTGAAGTCAACGTGGCCGGGGGTGTCGATGATGTTCAGACGGTGCTTGGCGCTGTCCGCATTTTCGCCGTCTTCGGTGCGTTCCCAGAAGGTGGTGGTCGCAGCCGAAGTAATGGTGATACCGCGTTCCTGCTCCTGCTCCATCCAGTCCATGGTGGCTGCACCGTCGTGCACCTCACCAATGTTGTGGGACTTGCCTGTGTAATACAGGATGCGCTCGGAACAGGTGGTTTTACCTGCATCGATATGCGCCATGATGCCGAAGTTACGGTAATGGTTGAGTGTATACTCGCGTGCCATTGGTCTAATGTCCTTTGGAAATTACCAACGATAGTGGCTGAACGCTTTGTTCGCTTCGGCCATCTTGTGGGTGTCTTCGCGCTTTTTAACAGCAGTACCACGCGATTGAACAGCATCCATCAGCTCGCCTGCGAGGCGCTCTTCCATGGTGTTCTCATTGCGCTTGCGTGCTGCAGTGATCAACCAGCGAATGGCCAATGCTTCGCGACGCTCAGGGCGAACTTCGACGGGAACCTGGTAAGTTGCACCACCCACACGGCGGGAGCGAACTTCGACCGAAGGTTTGATGTTATCAAGAGCTTCGTGGAAAACTTCCACTGGAGCGCGCTTGATCTTGCCTTCGACGCGGTCAAATGCGTTGTAGACAATTTTCTCTGCAACCGACTTCTTACCGTCGATCATCAGGTTGTTCATGAACTTGGTCAGAACGCGGTCACCAAACTTGGCGTCTGGCAGTACTTCGCGTTTTTCAGCGGCGTGACGACGTGACATATCAGCCTCTCCTTCTTACTTAGGACGCTTCGCGCCGTACTTCGAACGACGTTGTTTACGGTCTTTGACGCCCTGGGTATCCAGAACACCGCGCAGGATGTGGTAACGGACACCGGGAAGGTCTTTTACACGACCGCCACGGATCAGAACCACAGAGTGCTCCTGAAGGTTGTGGCTTTCCCCTGGGATGTAGGAGATCACTTCAAAACCGTTGGTCAGGCGAACCTTGGCAACTTTCCGCATCGCGGAGTTCGGTTTCTTAGGTGTGGTGGTGTAAACACGTGTGCATACGCCGCGTTTCTGCGGGCACTGCTCCAGGTGCATCGACTTGGAGCGTTTGATTTTTGGCTGGCGCGGCTTGCGGATCAGCTGTTGGATCGTTGGCATTCCGGTTCTTTCCCCGTTTCGCAACTTTGGTCATGCATGCCCGAATGAGCATACGGCTAGGTCTTCCTGCGCTTGAGCGTCCGCAAGCGCAAAAACCGCAATCGCTTCCATTCCGAGGTAAGCGACGCGGTGGTTTTTCAGAGGGTCCGGGTGATAAAAGTTCCCGGACCTTGGTCCACAACAATATAGATTTCGGCTATAGGGGCGACCCCCGAGTTGCCGGATAAGCGCGCGTATATGGGGAGTCGCGGGGCTTGTCAACTCCACCGCAGCCCCCGCTGCAGGAAGAGCCGCTTGCGCCACGGCCTTTGCCATGCATAGTTGTGCTGACTGCCAAAAAATACAGCCTTTCAGGACATCGCACATGCAGGTTATTGGTCTTTGCCGTTTTTCCTACCCTGCCATCGGCGGTTTTCAGGTGGAACACGACTCTATCGAAGAACGCATTGCCTTTCTCTACGCCGAAGCGCGTCTGGAAGAGCGGTTTCAGCTGATGGAGGCCATCGCCCTGCCCTGCCTGCGGACGCAGACCGATCAGGATTTTGAGCTGATCATCGTGATTGGCGACAGCCTGCCTGCCCATCACGTCTCGCGGCTGCGCGATCTTTGCGCTGATATACCCCAGATCACCATCCATGCCGAGCCCCCGCGCAGGCAGCGCCAGGTGATGAAAGAGATCCTGAATGCAGCGCGGCGCGACCCGCAGGCGCCATGCCTGCAGTTTCGCCATGATGACGATGATGCCATCTCGGTGGATTTTATCGAACGCCTGCGCCAGACCCTACAGGACTGTCCTGGCCTGGTTGCAAAAAGCAAAACCCTGGCCGTTGATTTTAATCGCGGCTATGTCGCCGAATTAGGCGCTGCCGGGATTGCGGCAACGGAAATTCACCGGCCCTATTATGTCGCCTCCTTGGGGATGTATGTGCAGGGGAACTGTCCGCTGACCATCATGAACTTTGCCCACGAAAAGATCCTGCGCTTCATGCCCACGGTCACCATTAGCGATGCGCCGATGTTTGTGCGCAGCCACAATGGCTTTAATGACTCGCGGCAAAAGAAGGTGAAGCCGGTTCCGGTCACCCCGATAGATGACGCGCTTGCAGCGGATTTTGAGGCCCGGTTTGCCCTGCGCCAGGATGATGTCCGCCGGATCTTTGCAGCCAAGAGCTAGCTGCCGGCCCTAGCCACTGGTCTGCTGCCGTTCCCGGTACAGGGTGAACAGGCCAGCTGCCACCACCAGGGTGGCACCCATCAGGGTCAACTGGTCCGGCCAGTCACCAAAGACCAGCCAGCCCAGGATCAGCGCCCACAACAACCCGGTGTAGCGAAACGGCGACACCACCGCGACATCGCCAACCCGCATTGCCATCACCGAGCCAAGATAGCCCAACAAAATGATGCAGGCCGCGCCGGCCAACAGACCCACCTGCCCGGTGGAAACAGGCACCCAGTCCTGAAAGAAACTATAGCCGATGCCAAATCCCAGCACCGAAAAGGAGGCCAGAACCGTCACCGTCATCGAGGGCACATTTGCAGACATCCGCCGCGTTGACAGATCCCGCAGGGTGACACAGGCCACCGCCCCCAGCGCATAGACCGAGGCCGGTTCAAAGCCGCCCGGTCCCGGCCGCACAATCATCAACATACCGCAAAAGCCAACCAGGATCGCCACCATGCGGCGCCAGCCCACTGGCTCTTGGAACAACAGGGATGCGCCTAGGGTGACGGTCAGGGGCAACATCTGCAAAACTGCGGTGATATTGGCAATTGGCATCTGCATCAGCGCCGTCAGGAACAGGAAGGTGGCGCCGCCTTCGGCCAGACAGCGCAGGCCCACCAGGCCCCAGTCCCGGCGGCTCAGCCGAAAACGCAGGCTGCCCTGGTAACGGGCAAAGGCATAGATCAACAGCGAGGCCATGGCGCCGCGCAGAACCAGGATCTGCGACAGCGGCAGCGCGTCTCCCACCCCCTTGACCAATGTGTCGTTAAAGGTAAAGGCCGCCATGGCCCCCATCATGAACAGCGCGCCTTTGTGATTGGGTGTCATGGCTCAAAGCCCCTTTAAGGCCGCGAGGCTCTGGCCAAAATGGGCCTGTAGACTGGCGTCGATTTCGTCGGGGTCCATCCGGCCAGTAATGCCGGTTTGCGCCGGTTCGGATTTGTTATCCCCATGGATCGTACGGATATAGGCAGGCACCTGCATATCCGAATAGAGATTATAGTGCCGCGCCAGTCTGCGGTGGTTGAACCTATAGGGATTGGCACCGCTCTCCACCGGGGTCACCAGCGCGGTGCCCGCTGACAGGGGCGCTTGCTCAATGGCATCAAACACCTGCGGGCCATCTGGGGTGGCTTGCAAATAAAACCCGCGATTATGGGCGATCACAAAAGAGGTCTCGGCTGGTTGCAACGGCAGCAGCCCCGCGGCCAACCGACGGGTGCGGCGGACAAAATCCAGGTCCACCGCGTCATCATCATCCAGGCGAAACAGAATGCGGTGGCTGGCGCCCTGTGACGGCACCGAGTCATAGCCCTGTTTCAACAACCGGTAGTGGTTGCGCGTCCCCACAGGGCGCAGGTGGATATTGTCATAAGGCGCCAAAAGATCAGCCAACCGATTGAGGTAGAGCTCGGGCATTGCCTTGGCGGTCAGCACCACCAGATCAAAATTCGGATCACTCTGGCGCACCAGCGATGGCAGGCAAAGGTTCTCAAAAACGCTGAAACGCAGCTCCATTCGGTCCGGGTTGAACAGATGCCGAGCGGTCTGTTTCAGGTTGGCAAACCGTTCAGAGTAATAGGTCGGCGTCAGCACTGAAAAACGCACCAGTCCCACCATGTTCATGCTCTGCATCATCGCGCCCCTTGCCCCTGCAGTGTCTAAATAGCCCATGGGGCTGGCAAGCACAAAAAGAAACCCCCGCACCAAAGCGCGGGGGTTTCAATCTCATTCGTCAGTGCCGTAGGGCGCCTGAGCTCAATCGCGGCTTTCCGGTGTCTCCACCAGATTGTCGAAGGTATCGCTTGCCAGGTCGCTTTCCGCCACAGGCGCTGCCAGTGCGGCGGCGGCTTCGGCTTCTTCGCGACGGGCCTCAAGAACCACATTGTCGCGACCCTGAGCGATCGTGCGAACGCGCTGGGTTGCCCCACCTGTCCCGGCTGGGATCAGACGGCCAACGATGACGTTCTCTTTCAGGCCAACCAGTTTATCCTTCTTACCCTGAACCGAAGCTTCGGTCAGAACCCGGGTGGTCTCCTGGAAGGAGGCCGCCGAGATGAAGGAACGTGTCTGCAACGATGCCTTGGTGATCCCAAGCAGGATCGGCGCGCCCTTGGCAGGACGCTTGTTGCGCGACAGCGCTTTTTCATTGGCTGCGATGAACTCTGCCTTATCCACATGTTCGCCTTTGAGCAGTGTGGTTTCACCCGAGTCCGAGATCTCCCATTTCTGCAGCATCTGGCGCACGATGACTTCGATGTGCTTATCGTTGATCTTCACACCCTGCAGGCGATACACGTCCTGCACTTCGTCGATCATGTAGTTCGCCAGGGCTTCGACACCCATGATGCCAAGGATGTCATGCGGTGCTGGGTTACCGTCCATGATGTAGTCACCCTTCTGGACAAAGTCACCTTCCTGAACAGGAATGTGCTTACCCTTGGGCACCATGTATTCGACGGCATCCAGCGACTCATCCGCAGGATCAATGGCGATGCGGCGCTTGTTCTTGTAGTCGCGGCCAAAGCGCACGTAACCATCCAGTTCGGCGATGATGGCGTGATCCTTGGGACGACGGGCTTCGAACAGTTCCGCAACCCGTGGCAGACCACCGGTAATGTCCTTGGTCTTGGCGCCTTCACGCGGGATACGCGCAACAACGTCACCAGCCTGAACCGCTTCGCCATCCTCAACCGAGAGAACCGCATCCACAGACATCGGGTAGGTCACAGGGTTGCCATTGTCGAGACGCATAGGCTCGCCATCGCTGTCCACCAGAATGATCTCAGGCTTGAGTTCGCTGCCTTTGGGGGCGGCGCGCCAGTCGATCACGATCTTCTGGGTCATACCTGTTGCTTCATCGGTTTCATCGCGCACAGCGATACCCGAAACCAGATCGACATATTTTGTCGTACCGGATTTTTCGGCGATGATTGGCAGAGTATAGGGATCCCATTCGAACAGTTTGTCACCACGGGCAATCTGCTGACCGGCCTTGACGAAGAGTTTGGAACCGTAGCTCAGCTTGTGGCTGGCGCGTTCTTCACCGTGTTCGTCCTGGATGATCATCTTCATGTTACGACCAACAATCAGAACGTCTCCATCGGAGTTCTTCAGAGTGTTTTCGTTTTCATAAACGATCTTACCGTCGTGGCTGGCTTCCTGGAAGGACTGCTGACCACCCTGAGCAACGCCGCCAATGTGGAAGGTCCGCATTGTCAGCTGTGTACCGGGTTCACCAATCGACTGCGCGGCGATAATGCCGACAGCTTCACCGGTGTTGACCATGGTACCACGTGCAAGGTCACGACCATAGCACATGGCGCAGACGCCCTCTTCGGCCTCACAGGTCAGAGGCGAACGAATGCGCATGGTCTGAACACCGGCTTCTTCGATGGTGTCGGCCAGACGTTCGTCGATCAGTTGACCGGACGCCGCAAGGATTTCCTCGGTGCCTGGACGTTTGACGTCTTCAGCAGTGACACGACCCAGGATGCGCTCACCAAGGCTGGCAACCACTTCACCGTCATTGACCGCAGCAGAGGCCGTGATCGAGTTTTCGGTGCCACAGTCCCGATCGCGCACGATGCAATCCTGTGCCACGTCAACCAGACGACGGGTCAGATAACCCGAGTTCGCAGTTTTCAGAGCCGTATCCGACAGACCTTTACGGGCACCGTGGGTGGAGTTGAAGTACTCCAGAACCGACAGGCCTTCTTTAAAGTTCGAGATGATCGGTGTCTCGATGATGTCGCCGTTTGGCTTGGCCATCAGGCCCCGCATACCGCCCAGCTGTTTCATCTGCGTAACCGAACCACGGGCACCGGAGTGGGCCATCATATAGACCGAGTTTGGTTCCGCCTCAGAGCCGTCGTCATGGCGCTTGGAGGTCGAAATCGTGGTCATCATGGCGTCCGTGACGCGGTCGTTACATTTAGACCAGGCATCCACAACTTTGTTGTACTTTTCACCCTGAGTGATCAGGCCGTCCATGTACTGTTGTTCAAAGTCTTTCACCAGACTGCGGGTCTCGTTGACGATGGGCCATTTGGTTTCAGGAACAACCATATCGTCCTTGCCGAACGAAATACCTGCCTTGAAGGCCTCGCGGAAACCCATGGTCATGATCTGGTCACAGAAGATAACCGACTCTTTCTGACCACAGTAGCGGTAGACAGTATCGATGACCTGCTGCACCTCTTTCTTCCGCAGAAGACGGTTCACCAGCTCAAACGGCGCCTTGGCGTTCTTGGGCAGCAATGCGCCCAGCAAAACACGACCCGGCGTGGTTTCAAAGCGCTGAAGCACTTCGTTGCCTTCGTCGTCAATCTGGGTGATCCGCGCAGTGACGCGGGAGTGCAGGTGAACTTCACCGGCGTCCAGCGCGTGCTGCACTTCTTCGATGGTGCCAAAGACCTTGCCTTCACCGATCATGCCTTCGCGGTCCAGGGTCACATAGTAGAGACCCAAGATCATATCCTGCGACGGAACGATGATTGGCGCGCCGTTTGCAGGCGACAGAACGTTGTTGGTCGACATCATCAAAACGCGTGCTTCCAGCTGGGCCTCAAGGCTCAGCGGCACGTGAACAGCCATCTGGTCACCGTCAAAGTCAGCGTTGAAAGCCGAGCAAACCAGCGGGTGCAGCTGGATGGCCTTGCCTTCGATCAGCGTGGGTTCAAACGCCTGGATACCAAGACGGTGCAGTGTTGGCGCCCGGTTCAGCATGACAGGGTGTTCGCGGATGACTTCGTCCAAGATATCCCACACTTCGGGACGCTCTTTTTCCACCAGCTTCTTCGCCTGCTTCACGGTTGAGGACAGACCTTTGGCCTCAAGACGCGAATAGATGAAGGGTTTGAACAGCTCCAGCGCCATCTTTTTGGGCAAGCCACACTGATGCAACTTCAGCTCGGGGCCGGTCACAATGACCGAACGACCGGAGAAGTCGACGCGCTTACCCAAAAGGTTCTGACGGAAGCGACCCTGTTTGCCTTTCAGCATATCGCTGAGCGATTTCAGCGGACGCTTGTTGGCACCGGTGATGACCCGGCCACGACGGCCGTTGTCAAACAGCGCATCCACAGATTCCTGCAACATCCGCTTTTCGTTACGAACGATGATGTCAGGGGCGCGCAGCTCGATCAGGCGCTTCAGACGGTTGTTCCGGTTGATTACCCGACGATACAGATCGTTGAGGTCAGAGGTCGCAAAACGGCCCCCGTCCAGCGGCACCAGCGGGCGCAGCTCTGGCGGAATAACCGGGATCACGGTCATGATCATCCATTCTGGGCGGTTGCCGGATTCCAGGAAGGATTCCACAACTTTCAGACGTTTGATGATCTTCTTGGGCTTCAGCTCACCAGTGGCCTCGGCCAGCTCGGCGCGCAGGTGCTCTGCCTCGGAATCCAGATCAATGGCCGCCAGCATTTCGCGGATTGCTTCGGCGCCGATATTGGCGGTGAAAGCATCCATGCCATAGGCATCCTGGGCGTCCATGTACTCTTCTTCGGTCATCATCTGGCCATAGGTCAGATCGGTCAGACCGGGTTCGATAACAACGTAGTTTTCAAAGTACAAAACCCGCTCCAGATCGCGCAGGGTCATGTCCAGCATCAGGCCGATCCGGGAAGGAAGCGACTTGAGGAACCAGATGTGCGCAACTGGGGCTGCCAGTTCGATATGGCCCATGCGCTCGCGGCGCACTTTCTGCAGGGTAACTTCAACACCACATTTCTCGCAGACAACGCCGCGATACTTCATGCGCTTATATTTACCACAGAGGCATTCGTAGTCTTTGATCGGGCCAAAGATACGGGCACAGAACAGCCCGTCGCGCTCGGGCTTGAAGGTCCGGTAGTTGATGGTTTCTGGCTTTTTGATTTCGCCATAAGACCAAGACAGGATCCGTTCCGGCGACGCCAGGGAGACTTTGATTTCATCAAAGACCTTGGTCGGCGTCAGCGGGTTGAACGGGTTGTTGGTGATTTCCTGGTTCATTTGTGTTTCCTCAAATTTGTGCGGAAGGGGGGAGTGGAAGTAAGGGCGGGCGCCCTTACTCCTCTTCCTCCGCATCCAGGAGTTCCATGTTCAGACCGAGGCCACGGACTTCTTTGACCAGAACGTTGAAGCTTTCGGGCACGCCCGCTTCAAAGTTGTCCTCGCCTTTGACGATCGATTCATAGACCTTGGTCCGACCGGCAACGTCATCCGATTTGACGGTGAGCATTTCCTGCAGGGTATAGGCGGCGCCATAGGCTTCCAGAGCCCAGACTTCCATTTCCCCGAAACGCTGACCACCAAACTGCGCCTTACCACCCAATGGCTGCTGGGTAACCAGCGAGTATGGGCCTGTGGAACGGGCGTGGATCTTGTCGTCAACCAGGTGATGCAGTTTCAGCAGATACTTCATGCCGACGGTCACAGGGCGGGCAAACTGCTCACCCGTACGACCATCATACAGAACCGACTGACCGGAGGTGTCGAACCCGGCACGCACCAGCGCGTCGTTCACGTCAGCCTCTTTGGCACCATCAAAGACAGGTGTCGCAATTGGCACACCACGGGTCACATTGCCTGCCGCCTCAAGAAGATCCTCTTCGGACATGTCCGCAAGGCCTTCTTCATAGACGTTTTCACCATAGGCATGTTTCATCGCATCACGCACGGGGGTCATATCGCCGGAGCGACGGTATTCCTGCAGCGCATCATCCACCTGGATGCCCAGACCGCGTGCGGCCCAGCCCATATGCGTTTCAAGAATCTGACCAACGTTCATCCGCGACGGAACACCAAGCGGGTTCAGACAGAAATCGACAGGGGTACCATCCTGAAGGAACGGCATGTCCTCCATGGGAACCACTTTCGAGATCACACCTTTGTTGCCGTGACGACCAGCCATTTTATCACCAGGCTGAAGCTTACGCTTCACGGCGATAAAGACTTTGACCATCTTCATCACACCGGGTGGCAGATCGTCACCACGGCGGACTTTTTCG
Source organism: Phaeobacter sp. G2 (assembly GCA_025163595.1). Taxonomy (NCBI): domain Bacteria; kingdom Pseudomonadati; phylum Pseudomonadota; class Alphaproteobacteria; order Rhodobacterales; family Roseobacteraceae; genus Phaeobacter; species Phaeobacter sp. G2. The sequence continues at coordinate 672,398 of CP104100.1, read as the reverse complement.
ACCTTGTCTTCAAAACGGGCGTCGAGCGCGCGTTTCTGCGCTTCGTACTGCTCGTTCAGGGCCTCAACAACCTTGGCGTCCTCTTCTTCTTCGAGGGCAACCATCCACCACTGGCCACGGCTCAGCTGTGACAGGGCATCTTCGTCAATGGGGGTCCCGGTACGGATACCTTTGGGGCCTTTGACGGCCACTTTACCCAGCAGCATGCTGCGCAGACGGGCGTAGATGTTGCGGTCCAGGATCGCCAGCTCATCGTCGCGGTCACGGGCCAGACGTTCGACCTCTTCCCGTTCGATCTGCAACGCACGTTCGTCTTTTTCGACGCCGTGACGGTTGAAGACGCGGACTTCGACGATTGTGCCGTAGTCACCAGGCTTCACCCGCAGCGAGGTGTCGCGAACATCCGAAGCTTTCTCACCAAAGATGGCGCGCAGCAGTTTTTCTTCTGGCGTCATCGGGCTTTCGCCCTTTGGTGTGATTTTGCCGACCAGGATATCACCGGGTTCAACATCAGCGCCGATGTACACGATGCCCGCCTCGTCGAGGTTGCGCAGCGCTTCTTCACCAACGTTGGGGATGTCACGGGTGATCTCTTCTGGGCCCAGCTTGGTATCACGGGCGGCGACTTCGAATTCCTCGATGTGGATCGAGGTAAAGACGTCGTCCCGGGCGATACGCTCGGAGATCAGAATGGAGTCTTCGTAGTTGTAGCCATTCCAGGGCATGAAGGCCACGACGACGTTTTTACCCAGCGCCAGTTCACCGATATCGGTGGAGGGGCCATCGGCAATAACTTCGCCCTTGCGGACTTCCTGACCCACACGCACCAGCGGACGCTGGTTGATGCAGGTGTTCTGGTTCGAGCGCTGGAACTTGCGCATGCGGTAGATGTCTACGCCTGCGTCGCCTAGTTCCAGGTCAGAGGTGGCACGGATAACGATACGCTGGGCATCGACCTGGTCGATGACGCCACCGCGTTTCGCCATGATCGCCGCACCAGAATCCCGCGCCACAACTTCTTCGATACCGGTGCCCACCAGTGGGGCCTCGGCACGCAGAAGTGGAACCGCCTGACGTTGCATGTTCGAGCCCATCAAGGCCCTGTTCGCATCGTCATTTTCCAGGAACGGGATCAAAGACGCCGCAACCGAGACCAGCTGTTTGGGCGACACGTCGATCAGATCAACGCTTTCGCTTGGCGCCAGCGTGTAGTCACCGGACTGACGGGTCGATACCAGATCATTGGTGAACTTGCCGTTTTCATCCAGCGAGGCGTTGGCCTGCGCCACAGTGTGGCGCATTTCTTCGGTCGCCGACATGTAGTGCACTTCGTCAGTGACCTGACCTTCGTTCACAACCCGGTAGGGTGTTTCGATAAAGCCATACTTGTTGACGCGGGCAAAGGTCGCCAGAGAGTTGATCAGACCAATGTTCGGGCCTTCCGGCGTTTCAATGGGACACATCCGGCCATAGTGGGTCGGGTGCACATCTCGCACTTCAAAACCGGCACGCTCACGGGTCAGACCGCCAGGCCCAAGCGCCGAGAGACGGCGTTTGTGGGTGACTTCCGACAGCGGGTTGGTTTGGTCCATGAACTGCGACAGCTGCGAGGAGCCAAAGAATTCACGTACCGCAGCCGCGGCGGGTTTGGCGTTGATCAGATCCTGTGGCATCACAGTGTCGATCTCAACAGAGGACATCCGCTCTTTGATCGCGCGCTCCATGCGCAACAGACCAACGCGGTACTGGTTTTCCATCAGTTCGCCAACAGAACGCACACGACGGTTGCCAAGGTGGTCAATGTCATCAATGCCGCCACGGCCGTCACGCAGATCAACCAGGGCCTTGATGCAGGAAACGATGTCTTCCTTGCGCAGGGTCCGCTGGGTGTCTTCGGCGTCCAGCGCCAGGCGCATGTTCATTTTCACCCGACCAACGGCCGAGAGATCATAGCGTTCGCTATCAAAGAACAAGGTGTCAAACAGCGCCGAGGCTGCTTCGACGGTGGGGGGTTCGCCCGGGCGCATCACACGGTAGATATCCATGAGCGCGGTGTCGCGACCCATGTTTTTATCCGCCGCCATGGTGTTGCGCATGTAGGGGCCGACATTGACGTTGTCGATGTCCAGAACAGGGATGTCGGTGATCCCGGCATCCATCAGTTCCTTGACGGTGCCACCAATGATGTCGCCGCCTTTGTCGTATTCCATGGTCAGCTCATCGCCGGCCTCAACGTAGATCGCACCGTTTTCTTCGTTGATGATATCCTTGGCGACAAACTTGCCGATGATATTTTCAAACGGAACCAGAAGATTTTTGATCGCGCCCTCGTCGATCATTTTCTTCACAGCGCGCGGCGTGACCTTTTTACCGGCTTCGGCAAAAACCTCACCCGAGGCCGCATCAACCAGATCATAGGTCGGACGGGTGCCACGGACACGATCGGGGAAGAAGGGGGTCACCCAACCACGGCTCGGATCGAGCGAGTAGTTCACCGTGTTGTAATAGGCATCCATGATGGCTTCCTGGTCCAGCCCCAGCGCATAAAGCAGGGTGGTCACAGGCAGTTTACGGCGACGGTCAATCCGGGCAAAGACGATGTCTTTGGCGTCGAATTCAAAGTCCAGCCAGGAGCCGCGGTACGGGATGATGCGGCAGGCAAACAGCAGCTTACCAGAGGAATGCGTCTTACCCTTGTCGTGGTCAAAGAACACGCCGGGCGACCGGTGCATCTGGGAGACGATAACACGCTCGGTGCCATTGACAACAAAGGTGCCGTTGGGGGTCATCAGAGGCATGTCGCCCATGAAGACGTCCTGCTCTTTGATGTCCTTGACCGACTTGGCGCCTGTATCTTCGTCGGTATCAAACACGATCAGACGCAGAGTAACCTTCAGCGGTGCTGAATAGGTCATGTCGCGCTGCATGCATTCTTCGACGTCGTACTTGGGTTTCTCAAACGCGTATTTCACGAACTCCAGAACGGAGGTTTCGTTGAAATCCTTGATCGGGAAAACCGACTGGAATACGCCCTTGATGCCCTCGCCGTCGAGCGGCTCTGGGGAATCTCCGGAACGGAGAAACAGGTCGTAGGACGATTTTTGAACCTCAATGAGGTTCGGCATATCCAGCACTTCGCGGATTTTGCCATAATATTTGCGTAGACGTTTCTGGCCAAGGAACGTTTGAGCCATGTCAGATGTCACCTTTCGAGTTCTCACCGGTCAAGACTGCTGCCGGGCCACAGCATCTTGCCCATACGAGACAGCGTGGTTGGATCTATTCATGGCCACCGTCCCGAATGGCGGCCTCCCGATCCGTTGAACCGCGCCTGAGAAAGGACCGTTAACAATGGCCCTTTCTAAGACAGATTCGGCTGGACCCGAATTTCTTCGGATCCAGCCTGAAATATATAAGGAAGGGTCAGGGAAACCTGACCAAATCCCCAGACAAAATGGCTTAGGCCACTTCGACTTCGGCGCCAGCTGCTTCCAGCTTGCCTTTGACGTCTTCGGCTTCGTCTTTCGACACGCCTTCTTTGATCTTGCCGCCAGCTTCAACCAGCTCTTTGGCTTCTTTCAGGCCAAGACCGGTGATGCCGCGAACTTCTTTGATCACGTTGATTTTGGATGCGCCGGCGTTCTTCAGAACGACGTCGAATTCAGTTTTTTCTTCTTCGGCAGCGGCGCCATCGGCGGGGCCTGCCATCATCACTGCGCCGCCAGCGGCGGGCTCGATGCCATACTCGTCTTTGAGGATGGTTTTCAGTTCTTGTGCTTCCAGCAGGGTCAGACCCACGATGCTTTCTGCGAGTGCTTTCAGATCAGCCATTGTATCAGCTCTTTCCGTGTTCAGTGTATGTGTTCCAACGCATGGGATATTTCCCCACGCCAGTCATTCAGTGCTAACCGCTTACGCAGCTTCCGCCTTCTCTTCGATGGTCGAAAGAATGCTTGCGATATTGCTTGCAGGTGCGCCAATGGCCCCAGCGATGTTGCTTGCAGGTGCGCCGATGCAGCTTGCGATCTGAGCAATAAGCTCGTCGCGCGAAGGCATTTTCGACACAGCTGTAACACCAGCCCGGTCCAGAGCGTTCTCACCCATTGCGCCGCCAAGAATTTCGAATTTCTTGTTCTCTTTGGCGAAATCTTCGGCCACTTTGGCAGCTGCCACAGGGTCCTCAGAATAGGTCAGAACGGTCATCCCCGTCAGCAGGTTAGAAATGCTTTCACATGACTTACCCTCGAGGGCGATTTTGGCGAGCCTGTTTTTGGCAACACGCACGGCACTACCAGCATCGCTTGCGCGCGCTCGTAGGTCCTGCATATCAGCAACTGTAAGACCGGCGTAGTGAGCAACCACCACGACGCCAGAGCTTTCGAAGATCTGGCCGAGTTCCTCGACCAATTTCTCTTTCTGGGCTCTATCCACAGTTCTCTCCAAATTTGGGGTGTAAACACCCCGGCTCATTGATGTGCCAGACAAAACTGCCTGACGTTCAAGTCCGTTTTACAGGGATAGCCAACGTCGCCCGAAGGTATAAAAGAACCCTCGATCTTTTTTGTCTCTCCCGTCTCAGGAGGGAAATTAAGACCCGATCGACAGGTCACCCACCATCTTGGACGAAATGAAATAAAGCGCACGACGAATCGCACGCTTTACCTCTTGGTCGTATTACTGCCAATTCGAGGGATTTCCAAGTGGTAAATCACACACCACGGGACAAGACCCATATAACCGCCAAACAAACCCTATCTTGCGCCGCCCCTCACACGGCACAGCGCGACAGAAGCGGCCCAATAGAAAATGGGCGGACCTTGCGGCACCGCCCATCTTCAATTCACATCGACAAAATGCGATCTCACTCAGAGACAGCAGCGTCCACGTCCAGGGTTACACCGGGGCCCATTGTCGAAGTCAGTACGATCTTCTTCATGTAGGCACCTTTGGCACCCGATGGGCGCGCCTTGGCAACTGCATCAATAAAGGCAGAGACGTTTTCGACCAGCTTGGCTTCATCAAAAGATGCTTTGCCAACACCGGCGTGTACAACGCCACCTTTTTCAGCTTTGAACTGAACTTCGCCGCCTTTGGCCGCTTCAACAGCGGTTTTGACGTCCATGGTCACGGTGCCAACTTTGGGGTTTGGCATCAGGTTGCGTGGGCCAAGGATCTTACCCAGACGACCAACGATGGGCATCATGTCAGGGGTGGCAATGCAACGATCGAAATCGAGGTTACCAGCCTGGATGCTTTCCATCAGGTCTTCTGCGCCGATCACATCTGCGCCAGCCGCTTTGGCTTCGTCAGCCTTGGGGCCACGTGCGAATACCGCAACGCGCATGGATTTGCCGGTGCCGTTTGGCAGACCAACAACGCCACGAACCATCTGGTCCGCGTGACGGGTGTCAACGCCCAGGTTCAGAGCAATCTCGATGGTCTCGTCGAACTTCGAGGTTGCGTTGGCTTTCACCAGAGCAACGGCTTCAGCAACGGTGAGGTTGGCTTTGCCAGCGACTGCTTCGCGCGCGGCGCGGGTACGTTTTCCGAGCTTTGCCATCTTACTTCACCTCGATGCCCATGGAGCGGGCGGAGCCCAGGATGATCTTCATCGCCGCTTCGATATCGTTGGCGTTCAGATCTTTCATTTTTGCTTCGGCGATTTCTTTCACCTGAGCAGCGGTCACGGTACCAACGGTTTCACGCGAAGGAGTCTTGGCGCCGGATTTAACTTTGGCAGCCTTCTTCAGGTAATAAGACGCAGGTGGCGTCTTGATGTCCATGGTGAAGGACTTGTCCTGATAGTAGGTGATCACGGTTGGGCAAGGCGCACCTGGCTCCATGTCTGCGGTCTTGGCGTTGAACGCCTTGCAGAATTCCATGATGTTGATGCCGCGCTGACCCAGTGCGGGGCCAACGGGTGGAGATGGGTTTGCCTGACCTGCAGGAACCTGCAGTTTCATCGAACCAACAAGCTTCTTAGCCATGTGGTTGTCCTTTCAACGGAGGATGAGACGCGTCCCATCCGGTTTGCTGTTGCGTGGTCCGACCGAAGATCGCGATCCCCGAATCTCCCACGAGAGAATCTCGCCCAAAGACGATAAGGGCGGCTCGTATAGCACAAAGCCCTGCGAGACAAGCACAGAAGTGCTATCGATGCGTCCAACGCCGCCCAAGCCTTCAGCATCCCCCGTCAGATCTTCACCACCAGGCACTGGACGCAGGCCGCGCCACTTGCCTTATGTGCCTGACCTCCCCCATATGCGCAGGAACCGCAGCACCGCAAAGGAAAACACCATAATGGACTGGACCTCCCTCGTCAGAGAATTTGTGACACTCTTTGTTGTCATCGATCCAGTGGGAACGATCCCGGTTTTCCTGTTTGCAGTGCAAGCCGTGCCAGCAAAACTTCACCGCCGATTTGCCATGCGGGCTGTGGCGATTGCCGCCCTAGTCTTGCTCCTGTTTCTCGTGGGTGGCCAATTCCTGCTAGAAACGCTGGGCCTCAGGCTGGGCTCCTTTCAGATCGCGGGTGGGATCGTTTTGTTCCTGTTTGCCCTCACGATGATTTTTGGCGAAGCCAAACCGGTGCATGAGATCCAGGAAGCCGAGCGCGATCACCTGGCCGGGGCGGTGTTCCCGCTGGCCATGCCCTCCATTGCCTCCCCCGGTGCGATGCTGGCCATTGTGATCCTCACGGACAACCACACCGAAACCATCGCCGATCAGGCGATCACCGCCGGATTGCTGCTGTTGGTTCTGTTGCTGACACTGGTCCTGCTGCTGATGGCGGGGGTCATCAACCGGATCATTGGCCGAACTGGCGCCAGCGTCATCAGTCGGGTGATGGGGATAGTTCTGGTGACCATCGCGGTGGATTCGATCATGGGCGGCATGGAAATGCTTGGCATTCTCGACCTTGCACCAGCCGGAACGGATTCCCCCCTCACACAGGCCACAGGCAGCTAAGGCCTACCAAATGCAAAACGCCGCGAGCCTTTGGGCACCGCGGCGTTTTCAATTCTGGATCACATCTGGATCGGCCCGTTCATATCAACCAGCCAAAATCAGTTGGACGATCAGCTCTGTTTGGTAACCTGAGTAAAGTCCAGCTCGACCGGGGTTTCGCGGCCAAAGATCGACACCGAAACTTTCAGCTTCTGGGTGCCGTCATCAACGCCTTCAACCATACCGTCGAAGTCTTCAAACGGACCATCGTTGACCTTGACCTTGTCGCCGATCTCAAAGGAAATCAGGGTACGTGGGGCTTCGATGCCCTCTTCGACGCGGCCCAGGATGCCCTGAACTTCGGCGTCACGCATTGGCATCGGACGGCCCTGCGGGCCAAGAAAGCCGGTGACCCGGTTGATCGAGGAAATCAGGTGATAGCCCCGGTCGGACATTTCCATATGCACCAGCACATAGCCGGGCATAAAGCGCCGCTCGGTCGAGACTTTCTTGCCGCGACGGATCTCGATCACCTCTTCGGTGGGGACCAGGACCTCGTCGATGTCATCCTCAAGCCCCTGCTCGGCAACCGAGGTGCGAATCTGCTCTGCGATTTTCTTTTCGAAGTTCGAAAGAACGCTGACCGAATACCACCGTTTCGCCATGAACTTGACCGTCCTTAGTTTTGCCGCGCGAAAGAAAATCAACGCCGTCAGTAAAAATTATTTCCGCCGTGGTCCTGTCAAACACATCAAGCGTTTTAACAAAAATCGGCGCGCAACACGATTCGCCGCACGCCCACGTCAGAGGTTCTGGCTCAACTACCCGCCAACGGGGGCAAGATCAAGAGCCGGGTCCGGTTTTGTGCAAACAGGGCTCCCACCTATCTGCGCACAGGCCTGGGGCGCATATCGCAGGCCCCCAGCCGGCACAGGTTTGACTGCTTAGCCAAACATGCCAAGCAGGTTTTGCAGGCCAAAGCGGATCACAATATCAACCAGGGCAAAAAACACGGCCGTCAAAGCCGCCATGATAAAGACCATCACTGTGGTCAGCAGAACTTCGCGACGGGTAGGCCAAACGACCTTGCTCACCTCGGCACGGACTTGCTGGATGAACTGAACGGGATTGAGTGTGGCCATGTGCCTTGTGTCTCTCTGCTAGCAGGGTCTGCGGCATTTAACGCCAACAGAGCCCGAATTCAAGCCCTAGGGTTACTTCTGCACCGCGCGCAACGCGCCCAGCGCCTGATTCAGGATCAAGGCCCCATAGGCGCCATTCTTATGAACGCTGTCATCGCCCTGATCGCCAAGGCTGGTTGCAAACGCGGCCCGGGTCAACCCACCGCGGGTCACGGTTTCCTCTGGCTGGCGGATCAGCTGGATGTTGTCCTCATTCATCGCTTTGGCAATCTGGTCCCAGAGCATGTCCCGCTCGGCCTCTGTTGCCGCGGTGTTGACCGTCCGGGCCACCTCGTCCTCGCTGACGATCCCGTCATTGAGAAACCCCGCCGGTGAAAAGAACACCGGGCGCTGTTTGGCAAATTCATGTGCTGCGCGGTACCAGCGGCAACCTTCCAGCCAACGTGTCAGCATCAGATCGCGCACCGCTTGGCTCAGATAGCCCAGCGCCCCTGGCTGACTGGCCAGCACGGGCACCAGGAAGTCAGAGGCGCGCAACCGGCAGCCAATGAACAAGAAGCCGTCAAACGCCTGCGGCTCCAGCCCTGCGCTGCGCGCCGGATTGATCTTCGCCAGGCTGTCGCGGGCTGCCGCACTGGTGCCGACAAAACGCCCGTCCTCCAGGTGCAGATCGCGAAACTGCGGCCCCGGTGCGCCCCAGAATTCCAGCTCAGCCCCTTCCAGGTCCAGCAGCCCCTCATCCAAGGCATGTTTGACACAGGCAATATGGCTGTCGCCAAAGACACAAAACCGCAGGTTCCGCCCTGGTGAGGTTTTGTTGGTCTTGCTGCTTTTGCTGGCTTTCTTGCCCGCGCTTGGCTTATCCAAAGGCATCCAGGAACTCCTCGTCGCATTTGACCGCCCGCGCCTTTGCGGCTGCGGCCTTACCGCCGCCCGACGGCTGTCCGCCCCGTTTCGATTTGCGCGCCAGCCAGGGGAAGGCCTCGCTCTGGCAGGCAAAGAAGCTTTCCATCACATGGTTGACCCCCTGGGCCACCACGCTGCGCTGATTGGGCGCGTAGAACATGCCGCGATAGGCGGGATGGGTAATGATTTCATAGGATGGGAAATAATCAACATGGCTGAACTCTACCGCCAGCTCCCCCGCCACCGCCCGCAACACCGATTTGGAATGGGATGTCGCCGTCAGCACGTGCTCGCCAGAGGCGGTTGCGGTCAGCGGCACTGGTGAGACGGTCAGCAGCACCTTCAGCTTGGGGTTGGCCTGGCGCAGAATTTTCAGCGCCGCCCGCATATCGCGGCGAATGCCGATGAAGCTTTGGTTTACAAACTCATGCTGGTCCGCATCAAAGCGGCCCGCCAGAGTGCCGGGACACATGGCATATTCCAGGCCACTTTCCCGGTCGCGCCAGCATTCCGTCAGCCCCATGGTAAAGACAAAGACATCCGCCTCCGTGACAGCGCGGCGAATCGCGGCCATCGTGGCCCTGCGGGAGGCCTCCAACTCGGCCGGATCAGCAAAGCCGTTTGGCTCAATCCCCGGGCGCAGCGGATCATAATACCGCCCCTCCGTCTGCCAGCATTCCGCTGGGGGCTCTTCGCCTTCAAACGCATAGCCCAACCATTGCCGCAGCATCCGTGCGGTGTAGATATTGCCAGTGCGAAACGAAAAGATCCCGTAGTGATAGGCCTGGGCCTGATCTTCGCTCAGCAGCTTTGGTGCGGGTTCCGCATCCAGCCAGCCATAGCCCCGCGCCACAAGCGCCCGGCTAAAATGCTGCGCAAAACAGGATCCCGCCGTGATCACCTTATGTTTGCGCGCCACCGGGAATTTCGGACGCCATAGTTGCGAAATCTCCAGCGGGTTTCGTGCCGCCACCGCCCGCTTCCAGAAAGCCGTTTCCGGCAAGCCCACATAAGGGTTTGAAGAGTGCTCGCTCATCGTGTCTGCCTGCTATCGTTTTTCTAAGCCTAGGCGGGCTGGAACGGGAAAACAATTCCCTTGCGCCAGGAAACCATTTTGCACTGTCCAGAAATGACCCCACCCCGGATGCAGATGCCGACGCCTGCCGCTGTGGAACACAACATCAATTTGTCGAAACTCAATCTTAATTCCCTTGCAATAGCGTCAGAACACGCAGCCTCAAAGTCTCAGAACGATGACCGGCTGCTCTGTGCGTGACTATGAGATAGGATTCCATGAATATCGCTGTATCCATGACCAAAGCAAACCGACTGGAACGGAAAAAGAAACATGAGGACGCCGCCAAGATCTATGGCGACATTCTTGCCAAGTTTCCCAAAAACGCCCGCGCTCAAGCGGCGTTGGCCAGCTTACAAAAGAAGATCGCGCAAGATCTCAACCCTCCACTGGAACAGCAAAAAGAACTGGCTGCTGCGTTTGAACGCGGCGATTACGCCAAGGTTGCAAGCGCCTGCACCACCCTTCTCACCACGCACAAAAGGTCTTCCTTTCTCTGGACCCTCCTTGGCAAATGCCATCTCCAGTCAAAAAATCTGGATGAGGCAGCAACCATTCTGAACATGGCTTGCGAACTGAATCCAAAGGATCCGTCCGCCCTCTCCGCCTTCGGCGATGTGCGCCGTGCACAGGGGGAAACTGACAATGCCCTGGAGCTCTATCACAAAGCCCTTTCGCTGGATGGCACCAATCTGGGCGCCCTGAATAATATGGCAAACACGCTTATGGATCTGGGCCGTATCGCCGAGGCGGAGCCACTGTTGGAAAAAGCCACCAAGCTGGCACCCGAAAACCCGGTAATTCTGTTCAACCACAGCACTGTATTGCTCAAAAGTGGTCGCATGGAGCAGGCAAAGGCCTTGCTGGAGAAGGCCACCAAACTGGCCCCAGAGCTACGGAGTGCTCAATACAACCTGGCGCAGCTGCAATCTCTGGATGGGGACAAACAGGCCGCCATCAAACGATTTGAGACCATCCTAAACGCCGATCCCGGCGACGATCGCACCCGGGCCGATAAATTGCACGTGCAGGCACATCTGAATGACTGGAGCTGGATTGAGGAATATCAACGGGTGCGTCGTCAGCTTGGGCTGACGAGCAAGGCTTGCTCTGCCTTTGCCTCACTCACCTTTGAGGACAACCCAGACCTCTTGCGCTTGCGCACCCAGGCCTATGCAAACACGCTCCTTCCCAAGGTCGCCCCTGCAAAGCCTCTGCCTGTTGAACTCATGGGGGCCGAGCGCCCCGACCGGCTGCGCATCGGTTATTTCTCTTCCGACTATCATGATCACGCTACGATGCGTCTGATGGCAGGACTGTTTGAGGCCCATGATCAAAGCCGTTTTGACATCATTGCCTATTCTTTTGACCCAGAACCCGAAGACGCCATGCGCCGCCGCGTCAGCCAGGCCGTCACCAGATTCAAGGACATCAGCAAACTCTCTGACGCCGCGGCAACTGAGCTGGTGATCGCAGATGGGTTGGACATCGCCATCGACCTGAAGGGGTTCACCGGCAACAACCGCACAACCCTGTTTGCCAATCGCCTGGCCCCAACCCACATATCCTATCTTGGCTTTCCAGGAACCCTGGGCAGCACCGCCATAGATTACTTTATTGGCGATCACGTCACCTGCCCTGTCGGCAGCGAGCGCTATTTCGAAGAACATCTCATCCGCCTGCCGCACAGCTATCAGGTCAATGATGACAAACGGCCGCTGTCGGGTCACCAGTACACCCGCAAGGACTGCGGCTTGCCAGACGGTGGCTTTGTGTTCTGCTCCTTCAACAGCAGCTACAAGATCACCCCAGTCGAATTTGACATCTGGATGCGCCTGCTTGACCAGGTTGAGGACAGTGTTCTTTGGCTGCTGGACTGCAGCGACAGCTCCAAACAGAATTTGCGCCGCGAAGCCGCAGCGCGCGGCCAGGATCCTGACCGTCTGATCTTTGCCCCCCGCATCGCCCAGGAAGAACACCTGGCCCGACACCAGGCCGCAGATCTGTTTCTCGATACCTTTGTGGTCAACGCCCATACAACAGCCAGTGATGCGCTCTGGGCCGGACTGCCAGTCCTGACCATGCCAGGGCGTCAGTTCGCCTCGCGGGTTGGGGCCAGCCTGGTCAGCGCCATGGGGCTGCCGGAGATGATCACCAAATCCGCCGCCGAATACGAGGCCCGCGCTCTGGAGCTGGCCAGAGACCCGGACGCACTGGCCGCTCTGCGCAGCAAGCTGCAGCGCAATCGCCGCTCTGCGCCCCTGTTTGACACCACAGGCTTCACCCGGAGTCTGGAGCAGGGGTTTGACATGGCCCATGAGCGCTATCTGCAGGGGCTTCCGCCTGCCCATATAGATGTGACAGACTCACCTGCCTTGGGTGCAACACCACCTCATTGGCCCTTGCGCACACCATCCGTCGCACCGGCTGTTTCCGCCCCCTGAGGGGAATACAGATAGACTTGTAGCCGCGCCTTTTGTTGCGCATTAGTCGGGCGCGAGCACACGCAACAGTTTGGGGCGAATAACACGCGCCGCCGGGACACAATCGCTGTCGCGCAACATCTGTTTCGTCAGGCGCAACTGCTTGCGGCGCCTTTCGGGATCGGATGAAAGCAGCGCCTCCAGCGCATTGCGCGCCTGAGCAGTCATGCCCTGATGCAACTCTGGCGAAAAATGCGGCATAAGGCTGGTCAGCTGCGAAACGGTTTCAGGCGAAGAATCCGCCAGGAGGTCTGCGACATCCGCCCCGCACTTCCACGTTGTGGCATCGCCCTCACGCAACACCATATCGACGCCAGGAAACAGGGCATTGAGACGCGCAACCATTCCCCGGTTCACCTTGGCCACTGCGCCGCAGGCTGCCCCTGACAGAGCCGGCTTGTGTCCAATCATCTCGACCTTATTCAACTGCAGAAACCAGCGAATGTAGCGCCCACTGATCGGGTGTAGCTTACCATCGTGATCAGGCAACACGGAACGTCTCAGGTTCTGCAGAACAATCATTTGCTCTGCTGAGAGGGACCGGTTGCGCGCCGTCTGCGGTAATGCAATCTCTCGCCCCGTGAGCTCCTGCAGAACGCCTGCGAAATCCTCGGTCACATCTCCTCCCGCCAGGCGTTTGCGATCAAATGGCCGCACCCAAAACTCCGAAACAAACGGAAAGTCACGCCATGCGCTCAGAAACCGGTCCAATGGCCGATGAAAGCTTTCAGGTTTCGGGAAATATCGATTCCCTTTCAGCGCCTGTTGCGCATAAGACAAATACATGTCCGTTGGTGCGCGCACGTAGGCGATCACCTTGATCTCAGGGTCTTCGGGGGAGATCTGCCTAAGAATGGGCAAAAACTCTTCGGGGGGCAGGGCCAGCAGGTTTTCAGCCGAGAGCAAAACCGTCTGATCCTTTTTCAAAGTGGCGCGAAGGCTTTCAACGATTTCTTTGCCACGCACGAGCGACTCTTCGAGGTTGCCCCGGGAGTGCGGACGGACAAGCCGGACCAAATCGATATGATTGGATCCAGAGCTGCCTGTTTCATAAACCAGCCCATTTTCCAACAACGACGCGCGCGCCTGCTTTAAGCTGCCTTGAATCGAAGTGCTGCCACATTTGGCATCGCCCACGTGAAGAATAAACTTGGCCATTTCGCCCACTTTCCAAGGTTTTGCCACCGAACGGCATCGCGTCATAACGCGTAATAGAACCCGATAAACCAATTTTCCCCAAGTAGAATGCCGCCGTTGTGAGGTTGATGACTGATTTCGTGGCAATCAAGCCTCGTTGGCGCGCCGCACCAGTTTCCGGGAGACTGGAGCGCAAGTGGAGCACGGTTTCTGGTTACGGCGTTGGGGGCTGCACAGATTTCGGTTTGATCAGAACATGTACCGACCATCAAATCGCTGCCATCACGGGGCACAAAATTTTGTCCATGATCCAGAAGAATTCACGCGGCGCGAGTCAAAAAATCCTAGCCAAGCAGGCTAAAGCACTGCGCGAACAGAACAAAACGTGACCGCGGGAAACTTTGTGGGAAGCTGTTTTTTAGGACAGATCGAAAAGGGCCGTAAGCCCTTATTTTACTGGCAGGGGCATCAGGGTTCGAACCCGAGACCTACGGTTTTGGAGACCGTCGCTCTACCAACTGAGCTATACCCCTGCAGTGCCGGTGTTCCTAAGCCACCTCTCGCTGACTCGCAAGAGGGAAATCAGCAGAAACCCTTGGCTTTTTGCCCCAATGCGCAACCAGACTGGCTCTTGCCGGTTCAGTATTCTATGACAGTCGAAAAAGGGATCGACTTTTGAGCCTACGAAAGAAAATTGCCGACAGCCCTCGTTTCAATCGGATGATTGAAGGGCTCTTTGCCCGCTATGTTAGCTTTGCCTTCCGGACATCGCGCTGGCAGCGCTCTGGCTGTGAAGACATGGATGCGGCTGTGGCCAGCGGCGCGCCGGTGATTTTTGTGCTTTGGCATCAGCGGTTGATTATGGCGCCCTTTATCTTTGACACCTCTTTGGGCCGCATCTGCGCCCTGACATCCGCGGCACGCGCCGGGCGGTTGGCCGGGCAGATCCTGGTGCGCCTGGGGTTTGAAACCATCCCGATGTCGAGCCACAAACGCCATGTTGCCCTGTCTCGCGAAGTGCTGCGCCGTACCAAAGAGGGCTGCTCCATCGGCATTGCCGCAGATGGCCCCCGTGGCCCTGCGCGTGTCAGCTCTGGGGTTCCCATCACCTGGGCGCGGATGACCGGCTGCCGGGTCTTTACCGTCGCTTTTGCCGAACGCCGGGTGCTGAAAATGCCCACCTGGGACAAACAGATGTTGCCCCTGCCCTTTTCGCGCGGCGTGTTGATCTGCCAGGAATGGACCGACCCGGTGCCGAAGAAGCCCAGCGAGGCCGAGGCCGAGGCCCTGCGGCTCAGCCTGCAAGCCGCGCTGGATGAGATCACCGATCGGGCCGATCTCGCAGTCGGGCGCCCCCCCGAACCAAGATAGCAGAGCAACCTCAGGAAGCCCCCTTAGCCTCAACCTAAGAGGTTCGACTTCAAGAGCTGCCAATGCTGACCTTGCCCGCGGCAGATCGGCGCTTTTGCACAAGCTTTACAGTGCCAAAGACAAGGCTGAGGCCCGCCAGGACCATCAACACACGCGCCCAGAATCTATTGGCTTCCGCTGCCCGCACCAATTCTGCGCGGCGCCCGTCCAGATAGGGGCTGATGAGGACCAGATGCTCCCCAATCTCGTAACCCAAGCGATTGAACCTGCTGCGATAGCGCTGTAACTCCTTTTGCACGCGCTGGTCGGTAAAAGGCACGTTGTCATAGCGCCCATGCAGCGGCAGCTGCGCCCCTGCCTCTAAACCTGCGCGAACCAGATGCAACAGCTGCTCGCGCTCGCTCTTTCCGGCAAAGGCGAGCCCCGCAATCCGATCCTCGGCGGTGGACAACAGTGGGAGCACTGTGAAGTCCATAACGGATACCCCATCAAAAGCGATGGCGGGCAGGTCCTCGGACCATCTGGCCTGAACCAAAATTTCATTCATCGGACCAAGATCTCGACTGGCGTCAAAGTCTTCGACCAATACAAGCGGCGCGCGTGGGGAATCGGTATCAGCGACGACATTCTCCATCGCAATTTGGTATTTTGCGTACTCTGGCCCCATGAGCCTTAGCAGGAAATAGGCCAGAAAAAAGAAGGCCCACCATGGCACACGTTTGAACAGCCAGATCACCAGGGCGCCTTGCCACCCCACCAGAATCCAGAACAGAAACTTTAAAACCTGCATTTAGTCTTCCCCTCGGGAACCGTCGACGTCCTGTTCCTGCTCCCTATGCTGCCCCCCACCTGCTGCGGTAGCAATGCAAAAGGGCGCCCCTTGGGGCGCCCTTTTGTAGAATTCACCTGTGTGGTTTTCGGGACATTCGCGCCTTGGCGCGAATACCCTGTCACCACTGGCCAGAGTTTCCTATGGAAACTCGACCTTTACTCGGTGATTTTGGACACAACGCCGGCACCAACGGTGCGGCCGCCTTCGCGGATGGCGAAGCGCAGACCGGCTTCCATCGCGATGGGGGCGATCAGTTCAACGTCGAACTTCAGGTTGTCGCCTGGCATAACCATTTCGGTGCCTTCGGGCAGTGTCACGGTGCCAGTGACGTCAGTAGTCCGGAAGTAGAACTGAGGACGGTAGTTGGCGAAGAACGGCGTGTGACGACCACCTTCATCCTTGGTCAGGATATAGGCTTCGGCTTCGAATTTGGTGTGTGGGTTCACCGACTTAGGTGCACACAGAACCTGGCCACGCTCAACAGCTTCACGGTCGATACCGCGCAGCAGGGCGCCGATGTTGTCGCCGGCTTCACCGCGATCCAGCAGCTTGCGGAACATTTCAACACCAGTACAGGTGGTGGTCTGAGTGTCTTTGATGCCAACGATTTCGATGCTGTCGCCAACATTGATCACGCCACGCTCAACACGGCCGGTCACAACGGTACCACGACCAGAGATCGAGAACACGTCTTCAACAGGCATCAGGAAGGGCTGGTCAACGGCACGTGCAGGAGTAGGGATGTACTCGTCAACGGCTTTCATCAGCTCTTTGATTTTCTCTTCGCCGATTTCAGGGCTGGTGCCTTCCATCGCCGCCAGAGCGGAACCTGCGATGATAGGAATATCGTCGCCTGGGTACTCATACGAGGACAGCAGCTCACGGATTTCCATTTCAACCAGCTCGAGCAGCTCTTCATCGTCGACCTGGTCAACTTTGTTCATGAAGACAACCATGTAAGGGATGCCAACCTGGCGACCCAGCAGGATGTGCTCACGGGTCTGAGGCATTGGGCCGTCAGCCGCGTTCACAACCAGGATGGCGCCATCCATCTGCGCCGCACCGGTGATCATGTTTTTCACATAGTCAGCGTGGCCGGGGCAGTCGACGTGCGCGTAGTGGCGGGTCTCGGTTTCATACTCAACGTGCGCCGTCGAGATGGTGATGCCGCGGGCTTTTTCTTCTGGTGCGCCGTCGATCTGGTCGTAGGCTTTGAAGTCACCAAAGTATTTGGTGATCGCTGCGGTCAGAGTGGTTTTACCGTGGTCAACGTGGCCGATGGTGCCGATGTTGACGTGCGGCTTATTACGTTCAAACTTTTCCTTAGCCATTCTCTAGGCGCCCTTTTGAAAGAGAGGGCCGACAACCGACCCAAAGATTTCCTCTGCGCGGGCCGCATATTTGGTTTGGAGAGGAAAATCAACCCGTACCTGATTGATCAAGCAGCTTTTGGCGATCTTCGGCTCGCCTGTTTTTACTCTGCAACAGGCGCTGTGTCAGGAGTAGCTTCAACCTGGTCTGGCACAGCTGCGGAATCGGTGTTTTCCTCAGCGGCACTGTCCCCGCCAAACCAGCCTTTTTCGACACGTTGCTTGGCCATGTATTCTTCCAGACCATCAACGATTTTGAGCGCCAGCCCGTCGATCTGCTCAGCCTTGGTGCGGCTGTAGCCCGATCCAATGATGGCGCTCTCGCCGGTGGTGTCCTCAAAGATCTTCATTTGATGCTCTTTCAGGAGATAGGTCTTGGTGCTGACATCATAGACAAAGACATTCACTACGGCGGCGCTTTTGGGGTTCACCAGCACCGGAATGCCGCCGGTGGCCAGCAAAAAGCCCTCAAGGGTGATGGCCACATCGTACTTTCCGCTGCCCGAGTAGCGCCCCAAACGGGCCTCAAGAGCGCGCTCGATGGGCTCATTCCATTCCGAAGGCTCGGCGGCGCGGGACAGCGGCCATTGCAGCGCCTTCTCGGTATAGACAAATGAGACCCGCATATTGAAGTCGCCAAGATCTTCTTTGGCCTCGTTCAATTGGGTTTCTTCGCAGGCAGCCAGCAGGACCATAGAGGCCAAAAGAGCAAGGATTCGGAACATCAAGGGCCTCATCAGGTAGGAACTATGGGTTTTGATCTAGCATCAGATAGACCAGAGCCGCCCAATCGGTAAACCGAAAGCGGCGGCTCTGGCAGGGTCGGTGGCCTAAGGGTCACAGATCATAGGCGAAAAACGTCCGATCATTTGAACTTGTAGTCCCGCGGGAAGCCATAGGGTGGGCGCTTGCCGATACCGGCACGTTTGCCCAGCCACTGGCTAAGGTCGGTTTCATGGCGCGTCTTGCCACCGCCCATTTCCCAGGAAATACCCTCGTCCCAGTTGAAGGTGGTGATATCGCTGAGCCCACCGTCCAGTTCAAGCGAGCCCTGCTTGCCGCGCGCCATATTGTATTTCTGCAACCGCACGCCCTTGCCACGGCTGAGTTCTGGCATCTCCTCCACCGAGAAGACCAGGAATTTGCCGTTTTCCGAGACAATCGCCACGTGATCGCCGGTCACCGGGATACAGATCTGCGCGCGATCGTCATCTTTGACGTTCAGCACCTGTTTGCCGCTGCGGGTCTGCGCCACGATCTCTTTTTCCGCGCAGATAAACCCATTGCCCGCCGAAGAGGCCACCAGCAGGCGTCCTTCGGGATTGTGGATCAGAATGTCGACGATCTCGACCTCATTGGGCAGATCCACAATCAGACGCAGGGGCTCGCCCATGCCACGTCCGCCGGGCAGATTGGCGGCGCTGACGGTGTAAAAGCGGCCATTGCTGCCAAAGACCAGCAGCCGATCGGTGGTTTCCGCATGAAAGATGAAGCGAGCACCATCGCCATCTTTGAACTTCAGCTCGCGATTGAGGTCGATATGGCCGGTCATCGCCCGGATCCAGCCCATCTGCGAACAGACAACGGTGATCGGTTCGCGGTCGATCATCGCCTCCAGCGGCACCTCTTCGACCTCGCCGGCCTCGCCAAACCGGGTGCGGCGGGCTCCACCGACATAGTCTTTGCCAAATTGCTTTTTGGTGGCGCGCAGCTGCTCGGTGATCTTGCTCCACTGCAGATCGTCGGAGCCCAACAGCTCAACCAGCCCAGCGCGCTCTTCGCGCAGGGCGTCGCGTTCCTTGGTCAGCTCCACCTCTTCGAGACGACGCAACGAGCGCAGCCGCATGTTGAGAATCGCCTCCGCCTGGACTTCGCTCAACTGGCCCTCCCCGGCGGCGGGGGTGACGTAATCCGACTCTTCATAGGCGCGCGGATGGTCCAGATCCCAGTTTTCCCGCATCAGGGCGGATTTGGGATCCTCGTCATAGCGGATGATATCAATCACCCGGTCCAGATTGAGGAAGGCGATGATAAAACCATCCAGCACTTCCAGCCGGTGATCGATCTTGCCCATGCGGTACTCGGACCGGCGCTGCAACACGTCGCGCCGGTGATCCAGGAAGGCGCGCAGCACCTCCTTCATCGAGCAGACCTTGGGGGTCACGCCGTCGATCAGAACATTCATGTTGAGGCTAAAGCGCAGCTCAAGATCCGAGTTGCGGAACATCATGTTCATCAGCACGTCCGGATCGACGTTCTTTGATTTGGGTTCCAGCACGATGCGGATGTCTTCGGCCGATTCGTCGCGCACATCCGCCAGGATGGGCACCTTCTTGGTCTGGATCAGCTCGGCGATCTTTTCGATCAGTTTGGACTTTTGCACCTGATAGGGGATTTCGGTGACAACAATCTGCCACTGGCCCCGGCCCAGATCCTCGACCTCATGGGTGCAGCGCAGCCGGAAGGAGCCGCGCCCGGTGCGATAGGCCTTGGCGATATTGTCGCGGGGTTCGACAATGATGCCACCAGTGGGGAAATCCGGTCCCGGCACATATTTCAGCAGGGTGTCATCATCGGCCCCTGGTGATTTGATCAGGTGGATACAGGCGTCAATCAGTTCCGCAATGTTATGCGGCGGAATATTGGTGGCCATGCCCACGGCAATCCCGGCGGCACCATTGGCCAGGATATTCGGGAAGGTTGCCGGTAGAACGGCGGGTTCCGTCAGGCGGCCATCATAGTTGTCGCGAAAATCAACCGAATCCTCAGCCAACCCTTCGAGCATCGCCTCGGCGACAAAGGTCATACGCGCCTCAGTATAGCGCGAGGCCGCCGGGTTATCGCCGTCGATATTGCCAAAGTTCCCCTGGCCATCGACCAGCGGGTAGCGGACGTTGAACTCCTGCGCCAGACGCGCCATGGCATCATAGATCGCCGCATCACCATGGGGGTGGAAATCGCCCATGGTATCGCCGGAAATCTTCGCCGATTTCAAAAATCCGCCGGTCGAGCTGAGCCGCAGCCGACTCATGGCGTAGAGGATCCGCCGGTGCACCGGCTTTAGCCCATCGCGCGCATCGGGCAAGGCCCGGTGCATGATGGTGCTCAGCGCATAGGTAAGATAGCGCTCACCAATGGCGCGGCGCAGGGGTTCAAGGATCTCGCCGTTTTGCGGCAGCGGGGCATTGGTATCATCTTGGGTGTCGCTCATGCTTTGGTGATACTTCTCCCATCTGCTGCGGTAAAGCGATGGTTCATATTTATCCACCGGCTTGCGCCAGGTGGTGCATTTCCAGCATGCCGCCCCCCTGCTCCCGCCCTGGTTTTGGGGTTGAGCGCACAAAAGGGGGAGAAGCCCCGGCAGTCTCCCCTGTGCTCCGTCGCGCTTTGAACTATATTAACGGGATCAGTTTAGGCTATGGCGGCCTTTGGTGCTGCCGCGGTGGTCCGATGTCTTGTTCCAGATCATTTGGACTCGCTGCCAATATTTGCCGCTATTGATTTATTGTTCAGGGGGATGCGCTATGTCGCGCTTGGTTATTGTGTCTTTTGCCTTTTTGGGCTGGGGGTTTTACGAGTTCAGCGGCGGCGGCGATTTTGTAGCGCCCGAACGCCCGCCTGAAAACCTGCTCAAAGTCGCCAGCACATCTGCGACCCTGGACACTCCCACACCGGCAGCCAGCACATTCCAACGCAGCGCAAAAATTCGCGCCGCAACTCTGGTCACAGCGCCTGTGCTGCAACCGGGCCTGCAGCAGGCAGCGGCCTCTCCCTCCCAGCCAGAGCCCAATTCCCGGCCCATACCGGATCCGGCCCATCGTCAGGCTGTTGCCCTGGACAAAATCGCCTCCGCCGGGGCTAGCCTGCACAGCTCTACCAGCGCCTTTGCTCCGACGGCTGAAACCGGCCTGTTGCACATGGACAATATCCAGGGTGGACTAGCCGCGATGACAACCCGCCCTGCCGCTGGTGGAAATCTTGGTGGCACCAATGGCGGGGTCGTGCTGAACACCGGGCTGACAGGAGCGGAACCCGCGCAGCCGTTGATCCCGGTTGAAAGCTATCTTGATATTCGCGAAATCCGCGCCTCGCGCGTCAACATGCGCCAGGGTCCGGGCACCATCTATCCTGTCACAGCGCGGCTCTTGGCTGGCGATGAGGTTCTCATCATGGAGGACAGCGGCACAGGCTGGCTGCAGCTCAGAAACCGTGCCGGCACCAAGGTGGGGTGGGTTGCCGCTTCCCTGGTGAGCAAGAAACGCTCATAACCCTCTGAACTGGGCCTGTCTCAAGGCCGGACATTCAGAAACAGGGTCACCAGATGCACAAATCAATTCTGATCACCGGCTGCTCCTCTGGGATTGGCCTGGACGCCGCCCGTGCCATGCGGGATCGCGGCTGGCGGGTCTTTGCCTCCTGCCGTCAACAGGCGGACTGCGACAGGTTGCAGGCCGAAGGCTTTGACAGCCCGCGCATCGACTACGCCGACGAACACAGCATCACCTCCGGGCTGGCAGAGGTCCTGCAGGCCACGGGTGGCACATTGGATGCACTGTTCAACAATGGCGCCCACGGCCTGCCGGGCGCGGTAGAAGATCTCGCCACCGAGGGTCTGCGCGAGATCTTTGAAACCAATGTCTTTGGCTGGCACGACCTGACCCGGCAGGTGCTGCCAGTGATGCGGGCGCAGGGCCATGGCCGCATCGTGCAGAACTCATCCATTCTGGGGCTGGTCTCTTTTCCCTGGCGCGGCGCCTATGTGGCGACAAAATTTGCCATTGAAGGGCTCACCGACACGCTGCGGGTGGAACTGCTCGACACGGATATCAAAGTCGCCCTGATTGAACCCGGCCCGGTGACCTCAAAATTCCGCGAAAATGCCATCCCCCATTTTGAACGCTTCATCGACTGGCAGAATTCGCCCTTTCGTCCCCTCTATGAGAAAAAGTTGCTCAAGCGGCTCTATGAGAGCACCGGGCCGGATCAGTTCGAACTGCCAGCGAGCGCGGTGACTGCCAAGCTGATCCACGCCTGCGAATCGCCGCGCCCCCGGCCGCGCTATTATGTAACCACCCCGACCTATGTCGCCGGTGTGCTGCGCCGTATCCTGACAACTCGGGCAATTGACCGCATCCTGGCGCGGCTTAAATAGGCAATTGGCTGTCGCCAAGGCTGGCGGCACAGGCTAGACCAGAGCCCAGGCAAACGCGAAGGAAAACATCAATGGGTGATCCGCTTTATATTCTGGCCGTGCTGGCGATAGCGGCTGTGGTTGTGGTGCTGATTCTCGGGCTTGGCGGCTTTGGCAAAGGCGGCGCCTTCAACCAGAAATACGCCAACAAGCTGATGCGGCTGCGGCTGTTGTTCCAATTCATCGCCGTGGCGCTTTTGGTGGCCTATGTTTACCTGCGCGGCCAGGGAGGGCAGTAATCATGGTTGTTCTGAACAAGATCTACACCCGCACGGGCGATAAGGGCGATACCGCGCTTGGCAATGGCGCACGCGTTGCCAAACATGATGCCCGGGTGAACGCCTATGGCACCTCGGATGAGCTAAACGCCTTTATCGGCGTCGCCCGTCTGGAGGCCAGCGGTGACATGGATGCCGCCCTGTCGCGCATTCAGAACGATCTTTTTGATCTGGGCGCCGACCTGTGCCGCCCCGAAATGGCAAAAGACGCCGAAGCCGAGTACCCGCCCCTGCGCGTTGTGCAATCCCAGGTCGATCGGCTCGAGAGCGAGATTGACGGAATGAACAAAGCACTGGCGCCACTGCGCAGCTTTGTGCTGCCCGGCGGCAGCGCCCTGGCGGCGCATCTGCATGTCTGTCGCACCGTGGCCCGCCGCGCCGAACGGCTGACAACAGAGCTGGCCATGGTCGAAGAGATCAACCCGGTGGTGGCGACCTATCTGAACCGCCTGTCTGACTGGTTCTTTGTTGCCTCCCGTCAGGCCAATGACAATGGCGCCAAGGATGTGCTTTGGGTGCCCGGCGCCAATCGCTGAGCCCCCCCCGGCGCGGGCTGCGGCCCGTCCTGCAGCAAAAGCACCCTGCGTCACATGCTGCGCCGCAGCGTCACCTTGGGGTAAACCCCATCGACAGCAGGGGCGATTCGCGCCTACCAAATCCCTGCTCCGGGACTGTCACACCGGAGCAAACCGCCAGCTTGGTTTCGGGCTATCTTGCAAAATGTAAGCCGCCATCACGAAACATTCTTGCAAGATTGTCGTGTCAAAAGACAAAACACGACGTCTGCGACCTGCAACGTGACGATTTTTCTCTGTTGTGCCCGGGACTGACCCGGTATCAACAGCGCGAGAGCATAGAGGGTGCCCGTTTCGGCGGCGTGCCGTTTGTTAAGGAGAGAACGCAAAATGAAGGTACTCGTGCCTGTCAAACGCGTGATTGACTATAACGTGAAAGTCCGCGTCAAAGCGGATGGAAGCGGTGTCGATCTCGCCAACGTCAAAATGTCGATGAACCCCTTCGACGAAATCGCTGTCGAAGAGGCCATCCGCCTCAAGGAAGCAGGAAAGGCTGAAGAAGTCATTGCTGTATCCATCGGCGTGAAGCAGGCTCAGGAAACCCTGCGCACGGCTCTGGCTATGGGTGCCGACCGCGCCATCCTGGTTGTTGCTGCTGACGATGTTCACAGCGACATCGAGCCGCTCGCGGTTGCCAAGATCCTCAAAGCCGTCGTCGAAGAAGAGCAGCCCGGCCTGGTTCTGGCTGGCAAGCAGGCGATCGACAACGACATGAACGCCACTGGTCAGATGCTCTCCGCCCTGCTGGGCTGGTCGCAGGGGACCTTTGCCTCTGAGCTGGACATCGATGGCGACAAGGCCGTTGTGACCCGCGAAGTGGACGGCGGTCTGCAGACCATCAAGGTGAACATGCCCGCCATCGTCACCGTTGACCTGCGCCTGAACGAGCCTCGCTATGCTTCGCTGCCAAACATCATGAAGGCGAAGAAAAAACCAATGGCCGAAAAGACTGCCGCCGATTACGGCGTCGATGTCACGCCGCGCCTGGAAGTGGTTTCCACCTCTGAGCCAGCGGCCCGTGCCGCCGGTATCATGGTTGGTTCTGTTGATGAACTGGTCGAGAAACTCAAAGAAGCGGGGGCTGTGTAATGGCTGTTCTTCTCCTTGCTGAAGTCACCGATGGCGCCCTGGCGCTGGACGCAACCGCAAAGGCTGTGACAGCTGCTGCGGCTCTGGGTGACGTGACCGTTCTGGCCGCTGGCGCATCTGCTGCCGCTGCCGGTGCCGAAGCTGCCAAAATCGCTGGCGTTTCACGCGTTCTGGTTGCCGAAGACGCATCCCTGGGCCACCGCCTGGCGGAACCCACAGCGGCGCTGATCGCCTCGCTGGCTGGTGACTACGAGCACATCGTTGCCCCTGCCACCACCGATGCCAAAAACGTTCTGCCCCGCGTCGCCGCACTGCTGGACGTGATGGTGATCTCGGATGTGACAGCTGTTGTTGACGGCTCCACCTTCGAGCGCCCCATCTACGCAGGCAACGCCATCCAGACCGTCAAATCCTCGGATGCAAAGAAAGTCATCTCTTTCCGCACCGCGACCTTTGACGCCGCTGGCGAGGGTGGCTCCGCCTCTGTTGACACCATCGGTGCTGCAGAAAACCCCGGCCTCTCTGAGTGGGTCGAAGACAAGGTTGCCGAATCCGACCGCCCCGAGCTGACCTCGGCTGGCGTTGTTGTGTCCGGCGGTCGTGGCGTTGGTTCCGAGGAAGACTTCAAACTGATCGAAGGTCTGGCTGACAAGCTGGGCGCTGCGGTTGGGGCCTCGCGGGCAGCGGTCGATTCCGGCTACGCGCCCAACGACTGGCAGGTTGGCCAGACCGGTAAGGTCGTGGCGCCTGATCTCTATGTCGCCATCGGTATCTCTGGTGCGATCCAGCACCTGGCCGGCATGAAAGACTCCAAAGTGATCGTCGCGATCAACAAGGACGAAGAAGCACCCATCTTCCAGGTTGCTGACTTTGGCCTGGTTGCCGACCTCTTTGCAGCCGTGCCTGAGCTGACCGAAAAACTCGGCTAAGCGAACAGTTGCAGTCTGGGGCGATCCCAGACTGCATCACCACAACAAACGGGGCCCGCACTGAGTGCTGGCCCCGTTTTTGTTTGCATGTTCTGAAACCCGGCCCCTGTCACCCACCGATGTCGCCCGCTGCTATCAGCACCCGCGCTCCAGAGATCAGCGCAGGCTCTGCAGCTTCTCAGCCAGGGCGCAGCCAATGCGCGCGTGTTCATTGGGGCCCAACATGTGCTGGGCCGCAGGAAAGTCCAGCGCGCCCATAGTCATCCCGTCAAAATCATCCAACAGACCAGCGGGCGCCACATCGACCTCCACCACGCCTTTGGTGCGGTCCTGCAGCGCCTGGATCATGCTGTTCTCCACCAGCACCGGCTCGTGGTTGAAGGTAGCATTGCCTTTCAGACGATAGCGCACCCAGAGCAGCACAACCCGCCCTTCCAGTGTCGCAATCACCTGCGCCATGCGATCAACCCAGGTGTCTTGAAGATGCCGACGCACCTCTGCAAACCGCTCCTCAGAAAGCGCTTGCAGGGTGGTGAGCAAATGTTTGTTAAAGTGGAACTCGGTATAGTCCACCTCAGGGAACAGCGTCTTGAGCGCAGGCTGCGCCTGCAAAAAGCGGTCATTGCGCCGTGGATGCACCCGGTAATAGCGGTTTGAGACATTCTGCGCCCCCAACACCTGCACCACAGAGAGGTCCGCCCCCCGCGCAACCTCCATCAGCACCTTGTCGCTGGCAAAGGTGTCCAACCCTGCGTTCACCGCAGCCAGATTGACACAGGGTGTTTTTAACAAAGATTCGCTAACGTCTGAAAAGGGAGTCTTCACAAACCGTCCAAATACCTCTGTCCCACCAAGAAAAGCGATATATGGACTGTCTAATTCTCTTTGGGGGCCACGTACTGGCAAGCGTGATCCCGCATAGCAGCACGTTCCACCCGAAAGCGCACCTGCGCTTTTGGCTTCGTAGCTCATAGTTCCCACCGTTTTATTCACCCAAGGATCACTTTGGGGGCGAAAGATTGCAAATTCCCTAAAGTTAAATTTCACCTAAAATTCCAGGCGTGCAGCCTTGTGTCTGCCCCAAGGCCACCGATAAGGTTGCCAAGCAGGCAAACTGGGAGCCACTGGCATGGATATCAAAAAGATCGGCATCATTGGCGCGGGCCAGATGGGAAATGGCATTGCACATGTCACCGCATTGGCAGGCTATGATGTTGTTTTGAATGACATTAACCAGCAATCTCTGGATGCTGCGGTTAGCGCGATTCACAAAAACATGGCGCGTCAGGCCAGCCGTGGAAAAATCTCCGAAACAGATGTCACCGAGGCTCTGGCCCGGATCACCACAACGCTGACACTGGCGGACGTCGGCGCCACCGATCTGGTGATCGAGGCCGCAACCGAGCGTGAAACCGTCAAGCAGGCGATTTTTGAGGACCTGCAGCCGCATTTGCTGCCGCATACGATTCTCACCTCCAACACCTCATCCATTTCGATTACCCGCCTGGCCAGCCGGACGGATCGCCCCGAACGCTTCATGGGCTTTCATTTCATGAACCCGGTGCCCGTGATGCAACTGGTGGAACTGATCCGCGGCATTGCCACCGATGAAGAGACCTTTGCCAGCTGCAGGACTGTGGTTGAACGCCTCGACAAAACTGCGGCCAGCGCCGAAGATTTCCCGGCCTTTATCGTCAACCGCATCCTGATGCCGATGATCAACGAGGCGGTCTATACGCTTTACGAAGGCGTTGGTTCGGTCAAATCTATCGATGAGTCGATGAAACTTGGCGCCAACCACCCGATGGGCCCGCTGGAACTGGCTGACTTCATCGGCCTGGACACCTGCCTTGCCATTATGAACGTCCTGCACGAAGGTCTGGCCGATACCAAATACCGGCCCTGCCCACTGCTCACCAAATATGTCGAAGCAGGCTGGCTGGGGCGCAAAACCCAACGCGGGTTCTATGACTATCGCGGTGAAACCCCCGTTCCAACCCGCTAATCCCCCGCCTGAGCTGCTGCTTCGGAGCCCTCATCGCCTGACACTCGCAGGACGGCGGCGCGGACAGGGCACAAGCCAAATTGCGGAGGCTCCGCGCCCTTTGGGCGTGGACACCGTCATTTTGCTTGGGACAGGGCCAAGCCGCTGTCACGCAGGGATCAGGCTATGGGGGCTTTGACGTTGCTGCTTTGGTGACTCAGAAGCTGAAAGGCCCCCGGCAAAGACAGACTAAGCTCTATGAGCTCAGCTCTTTTGACCAAGATCCAGCGTATACTCTCGCAGCCAGGCCATGAACCCACGCGGATCGCTTTGCAGCCGCTGCATCTGTTCCTCGGTCAAAGCCTCACCCACGACTGGCGCCTGGGGCTTGTTGCAAGAGCGCACAATCTCATGCAACAGCAGCCCCTGCCGTAAGATCGGCGAGATCTTATTGGCGATCTGATAGCTGCGTGAATTGCGCCCGGGGAAAAAGATCGGCACCACCCGGGCGCCAGAGCGGCGGATCAGCTGCGCGGTAAAGACATTCCATTCCTGCTCGATCGCAGGACCAAACCAGGTCTCGGATGACATCACCACTCCCGACGGGAACAGCGCCACAACCCCGCCGGCTTTTAGATGGGTCATGGTCTTGGCGCGCATCTCGACCATTTTCTTTTGCGCATCCGGGTCATGTGGAAAGGGCACCGGAATCATAAAGGAGGTCGCAGCCTCATCGAGACCAGTCAGCACTGACCGGGTCAAAATCCGGTAATCCTGGCGCACCCGACCGATCAGATCGGCAAAGATCATGCCGTCCACCATGCCATGGGGGTGATTGGCGACAATCACCACCGGGCCATCGCTGGGGATGCGTTTGATCTGCTCTTCCGGGGTCATCAGATCGATGCCCATGATATTGAGCGCCCCGCGCCAGAACTTCTGACCGCGATATTCCGCGTTTTGATTTTCGAACTTTTTGACCATGCGCAGAATGGTCAGCTTGCCGGTCACCCACTCGATGGCTTTGATGGCCAAAGAGGTCCAACGATCATCAAAAGAATTGGCATAGGTCAGGGTGCGGCGGTCATAGACCTCACCGATGTCCTTTTTGCTCTCCGGTGCAACACCGGTGTTCTGCTCATGTGCCGTATCCGCCACCGTGCCATTCCTGTCAATTGAGGGAAGCCGAGTTTAGAACCCCTCGCCGAATTTGTCAGCCACCAGGGCCTCTACCGCATCAGCCAGAGCACCAGCATCCGGCCCCGAAGTCTCGACGTCAATAGTCGTTCCTTTCGAGGCTGCCAACATCAAAAGCCCCATGATACTGTCCCCAGAGGCAGACATTCCGTCTTTTGAGACCTCAGCCGTTGCGTCAAAGCCTTCGACAACCTCTACCAGTTTGGCGGAGGCACGGGCATGCAGCCCCTTTTCATTTACGATTTTTAATGTCTTCAAAGCCATTTATTGCGCCTGCTCCCCGTCGGGATTGATGTTTAGAGAATTAATATACTTACGCCCCGCTTCCATCGCGTGGCGTACGGCTTCCCCCACCACAAGATCTCGGGATTTGGTGAGCTTGATCAAAAGCGGCAGATTTGCTCCGTACAATATGCGCCTGCCAGAAGGTTTACAGGCCCGCAAACTGAGGTTCGAGGGCGATCCACCATAGAGATCCGTCACCACGACAACGCCGTCACCAGTATCCACCTGGTCCGCTGCCGCGCAGATTTCGCGCTGCTTGTCTTCACGGTCATCATCAGGTGCGATGGCAATGGACAAAAGGTTGGGCTGAGGCCCTACGACATGCTCGACCGCGGCCAGGTATTCCCCGGCCAGCCCGCCATGTGCCACGATCACGATCCCGATCAATCCTGTAACTCCGTATCCCTGCTAGCTTTGCAGCTCGCGGTGTCTAATTGACACCTGCTGGCCCCGTTCTGCAAGGGCTTTTGCAAGGGTTTCTGCCAAGGTCACCGAGCGATGTTGCCCGCCCGTACAGCCAAAGGCGATCGACAGATGCGATTTCCCCTCCTCGCGGTAGGCCGGAAGCAAAAACTGGGTGATGTCCAGCACCCGCGCAAAGAAGCCCTCATAGCGCGGATCCGCCTGCACATGCGCCTGCACAGAGCCATCGCGCCCATCCTGCCCCCGCAGGCTCGGATCCCAGTAGGGGTTGTTCAGAAACCGGCAGTCAAACACCATATCAACACTGCGCGGCACCCCGCGTTTATAGGAAAAGCTCTGGATCGACAGCGCCAGGTTGCGGCCTGTGGGAACAAAGAGATGCTCGATCTCCGCCTTGAGCTGATGCACATTCATATCCGAAGTCTCCAGCAACAGGCTGGCCCTGTCGCGGATCGACCCCATCAGGCTCAGCTCTCGTTGCACCCCCAGTTCAGGCGTTTCCCCCGGCGACAGCGGATGGCGTCGCCGGGTTTCCGAATAGCGCCGCAACAGCACCTCAGGACGGGCATCCAGATAGAGCACCGACAGATCACAGCCCTCACGCGCTTCCAGCATATCAATGACTTCCAACAGCGCTGCCGGGGAAAAATCCCGGTTGCGACTGTCCAGCCCCAGAGCCATCGGCCCCGCACCGTCCGCCGCTGAAACCAGCCCCGGCAACAGCCGCAGAGGAAGGTTATCAATGGCCTCATAGCCAAGATCTTCGAGCACGTTAATCGCAGTTGTACGCCCGGCGCCCGAAGGCCCAGTTACCAGTACAATCGGGGTCACCTTGGGTTCAGGCATTGGTGTTCCGCCAGTCAGGGGTTTGCATCAGAAAGCTTGGCATCGGGATCCAAAGCGCCCGATTTGAGAAACTGTATCAGGGCTGCTGCGAAATGGCTGCACTCTCCGCGATGAAACACCTGGATCTGCTGCCCCAGCAGCGCCTGGTGCCGTTTGGGAGGCAGGCGCTCGGTCTCCACCTGATCCAAGTCGACGATCGCGCAGATCGCGGTCTCTTTGGCGGCGGCAACGGTCAAAATCCCAACAAATCGCGCCTCAATAAGGCCCTCAGCTGCCGGAGATCTGGCCCAGACGTCCCGCCCCTGCTGCCAGATCTGCACCTGGTCATCCGCCACCAGATCCGCCCCATAGGCCATCAACTGCAAAGCAAGGGCGGATTTTCCGCTGCCAGACGCGCCCCGGATCAACAGCCCGCGCGCGCCCCATGTCACACAACTGGCGTGCAGAGAGAGGCAGGGTTCGACCGGTGCCATCACAGCTCAGACGGGCAGGCCAACAACAAATCGTGCGCCCAATGGTTCAGAGGTGACATCGGCCTCGGTGGGTCGGATGTTTTCGGCCCAGACCACACCCCCATGGGCTTCGACGATCTGTTTGGAAATCGCCAGCCCAAGGCCGGAGTTATTGCCAAAATGCTCATCGGGGCGTTGCGAGTAGAACCGTTTGAAGATCTTTGCCAGCGCCTGTTCGGGAATGCCGGGGCCAGTGTCTTCGACCACGATCAGCACCCTGTTGTCGCGGCGGCGGGCCCAGACGCGGATCGCATCGCCTTCTTCACAAAAGGAGATCGCATTGGTGATCAGATTGACAAAGACCTGCGCCAGACGCGCCTCCAGGCCCTGGATCATCACCGGGCGCTGGGGCAGATCGGTGATATAGTCGATCTGCTTGGCCCGTGCGTCTTCGCCAAGATACTGATTGAGATTGGTGAGCATCTGCAAGAGATCGAATTCGTCCTCTTCCTCTTTCACCAGCTCGGCATCCAGACGCGACGCATTGGAGATGTCGCTCACCAAGCGGTCCAGGCGGCGCACATCATGTTCGATGACCTCCATCAGCTTTTCGCGCTGATCTTCACGTTTGACCATCCGCAGGGTGCCGACGGCAGATTGCAGACTGGCCAGCGGGTTTTTGATTTCATGGGCCACATCGGCTGCAAACTGTTCGTTGCTGTCGATCCGACTATACAACGCCGTGACCATACCGCGCAGCGCCCGGCTTAACCGGCCGATCTCATCGGGGCGCGCTGACAGGTCGGGAATACGAACACGACCCGCATGAGCCTTGCGAGAATTCCGTTCGCGGCCCAGCTCGGCAGCCTCAGCCAGATCCGCCAGCGGATTGGCGATGGTCGAGGCCAACACCAGGCTCAGCCCGACAGAAACCAACAGGGCAATAATGAAGATTTGCAAAACCCGTTCGCGTTCGCCGCGTACCAGGGCGTCGATTTCACCGGAGGGCGAGGCCAGCGCGACGACCCCGATGGCGGTGCCATTGCTGAGGATCGGTGCCACTGCCGACAGAACCGTTCCGCCGCTGGTCTCTCCGACCACTTCGATCTTGGCCCCTTCGGTCAAGGACTGTCGCACTAGGCTCTGCAGCTGATCACGCAGCGGCTTGATGGGGCCCCCTTCGACAGGTTCGGATTGGAACGCCCCCCCCAACGTCGTCCAGAGCCTCGACAATCCGTCGGAAATCAACGTGCGGTTCTTGGAGCCCTCGTTCAGCGCATTCAACGCGTCCGGCCGGTTGACCCCGGTCACCTGCGCCACCAACACGCCGGAGGTATCAAAGACAAAGGCTTCGACCCCGCCGCGCAGGGTCACCCCTTCCAGCACGTCCAGCGGGTCAATGCCATCGCCCGTTGTCAGGCTGACAGCCCCCGAGGAGGGCAGCACCGCTTCAAAAACATCGGCAATCAACGACACTTCGGCCACCAGAGCCCCGGCCCGCTGCTTTACCAGACTCTGACGCGAGGAGTTCAGGTAGAGAATGCCGGCAACCAGAATGATCAGAGCAATCAGGTTGAAGGTGATGATCTTTCGCGTCAGAGGCGAGCCTTTCAAAGAGAAAAACCCGCGACGCGCCCGTTTCACCTGCATTTCGGCCGCAACGGTCTGGTCTGGTGCGACCCAATCGTCGCCCAGAACCACATCTCCATCTTGCCGACTCGGTGTCAGGCCAGTGTCACGCATTGTTGCACGCCCCCCTGGGAAAGACTGCGGGTCTTACTCTTCATTATAGCGATACCCGATCCCGTAGAGGGTCTCGATCGCTGCAAAGTCACCATCGGCTGTCCGCATCTTCTTGCGCAGCCGTTTAATATGGCTGTCGATTGTCCGGTCATCCACATAGACCTGATCGTCATAGGCCACATCCATCAACTGATCGCGGCTTTTGACAAAACCCGGGCGCTGCGCCAGGGCCTGCAACAACAGGAATTCAGTCACCGTCAGCGACACGTCCTTGCCCTTCCAGCTGACCGCGTGACGCAGCGGGTCCATCCGCAGATTACCCCGGTCCATCACTTTAGTCTCTGGGGCCTCGGTTCCGGCCTCATCACTGTTGAGCGCCTCTTGGCGGCGCAACAATGCGCGGATGCGCTCTACCAGCAGGCGCTGCGAGAAGGGTTTTTTGACGTAATCATCCGCCCCCATGCGCAGCCCCAGAACCTCGTCGATTTCATCATCTTTGGAGGTGAGGAAAATCACCGGCATCTGGGTTTTCTGCCGCAGCCGCTGCAACAGATCCATCCCGTCCATGCGGGGCATTTTGATGTCCAGCACCGCCATGTCAGGCAGCTTCTTGTTAAAGGCATCCAGCGCGGCCTGCCCGTCGTTGTAGGTCTCCACCTCAAACCCTTCGGCTTCCAGCGTCATCGCCACAGAAGTCAAAATGTTGCGGTCATCATCCACCAAAGCAATCTTCGACATTGGATTTGCCCCTAAATCTGCTCTTTTATATTGTCAGTATTTTTTCCCTTTCATCGCCCGTCTTGCGCGACGAATCAATCCCCATTGGCGAATCAGGTCTCTCTTTGGCCACAATTAGGGCAAAAATGTCTTATCAACCGCTGAACAGTGAACAGCGATCCACCCTCGCGACAGATGGTTGCGCTAAACTCCGCCTTGATGGCGCTAACTGCGCCAAACCGTCCTGTTCAGTCATGGAAACGTCATGTTATGAGCTGCCTCACCGGTGTCGATACCGGACCCTATGCCCCGATCTGCCTTTGGGGCGCAGCTTTTAATCTATGCGGCACACCAAGCCGGCACAGGAGAGAGAACACATGGCATCTGGACGGGTTAACCCGAATTTCCGCCTCGAGGATCAAGGTATCGAGGGTCTGGGCAATGTCCATTACAACCTCATGGAGCCTGCCCTTGTCGAAGCAGCGGTAAAGCGCAACGAAGGCACCCTGGGCAATGGCGGCGCGTTCCTTGTGACCACCGGCAAGTTCACCGGTCGCTCCCCCAAGGATAAGCACGTCGTCAAATCTGACAGCGTCAAAGACACCATCTGGTGGGAAAACAACGCCGAGATGTCGCCCGAAGGGTTCGACAATCTCTATGTCGATATGCTGGAGCACATGAAAGGTGGCGACTACCACGTGCAGGATCTGGTTGGCGGCGCCGACCCCAAGCATTCGATCAATGTGCGCATGGTCACCGAGCTGGCCTGGCACGGGCTGTTCATCCGCACCATGTTGCGGCGCCCCGAGCGCGAAGACCTGAACGATTTTGTTGCAGACTTCACCGTCATCAACTGCCCCAGCTTCCAGGCCGCCCCCAAGCGTCACGATTGCCGTACCGAGACCGTCATTGCGATGAACTTTGATCGCAAGATGATCCTGATCGGTGGCACCGAATATGCCGGTGAAAACAAAAAATCCGTCTTTACCCTGCTGAACTACCTGCTGCCCGAAAAAGGCATCATGCCGATGCATTGCTCGGCCAACCACGCCAAGGGCAACCCTGTCGACACCGCCGTGTTCTTTGGCCTGTCCGGCACCGGCAAGACCACGCTTTCTGCTGACCCTGACCGCGTTCTGATCGGCGATGATGAGCACGGCTGGGCCGATAATGGCACCTTCAACTTTGAAGGCGGCTGCTACGCCAAGACCATCAGCCTCAACCCCGAGGCCGAGCCAGAGATCTACGCGACCACCACAAAGTTCGGCACCGTGATCGAAAACATGGTCTTTGACGAAGAGACCAAAGAGCTGGACTTTGAAGACGACAGCCTGACGGCAAACATGCGCTGCGCCTATCCGCTGCACTATATCTCCAACGCCTCGGAAACCGCGCTTGGCGGCCACCCCAAGAACATCATCATGCTGACCTGCGATGCCTTTGGTGTGCTGCCTCCGA
This sequence comes from Phaeobacter sp. G2, assembly GCA_025163595.1. NCBI lineage: Bacteria > Pseudomonadati > Pseudomonadota > Alphaproteobacteria > Rhodobacterales > Roseobacteraceae > Phaeobacter > Phaeobacter sp. G2. Next base: position 637,967 of record CP104100.1, on the reverse strand, counting down.
TTGCCCGTCTGACCCCGGCGCAGGCGATGTACCACTTCCTGTCTGGTTTCACCTCCAAGGTGGCAGGCACCGAGCGCGGCGTGACCGAGCCCGAGCCCACCTTCTCCACCTGCTTTGGCGCGCCGTTCATGCCACGCCGCCCCGAAGTCTACGGCAACCTGCTGCGTGAAAAGATCGCCGCCCATGGGGCAACCTGCTGGTTGGTCAACACCGGCTGGACCGGTGGCGCCTACGGCGTTGGCTCGCGGATGCCGATCCGCGCCACACGCGGGCTGCTGACCGCCGCCCTCGAAGGCACCCTGGCCGAGGTCGAGTTCCGCAAGGACAGTAACTTTGGCTTTGACGTGCCTGTTTCGGTGCCCGGCGTTGCCGAAGTCCTGCTGGACCCACGCCGCACCTGGGACGATCAGGCCGCCTATGACAAACAGGCCGCCAAACTGGTTGAAATGTTCTCCAACAACTTCGAACAGTATCTGCCCTATATCGACGAAGACGTAAAAGCCGCCGCGATCAGCTAAGGCCCGCGTCACCGCGAAATAGAAAACCCGGCCAGTGGCCGGGTTTTTTTGTGTCTATCCTGCTGGGGTGGAGCCTTTTGGCCAGCTTAGATCCGCCCTGCCACCATGTCGCGCACCTTCACCGCGTAGCGGTCGGTCATGCCAGAGACAAAATCCCCCAGGCTATGCATGGCGCTGTATTCATCCGTAATGCCGCGCAGATCCAGATCCACCGCCCGCACCAATTTGGCCCAATAGCCATGGCGCGCCAGAAACGCCTCAACATCCCAGTCACAGGCGCGCAGATCGCCATAAAGCCCGTGGAAATGATCCAGCACCGCAAAGATCACCTGACGCCCGGCAATCTCCAGCTCGGTCTTGCGCCGTGCCGTAAAGATCCGCGCGTTTGAAATCTCTTTCATCTGATCAAAGGCAGCCGCCTTGGAGGAGACCTCCATCAGACCGTCGTTGAACTCACCCGCCATGATAGCATCATAATTATCCATGAAGGCGGCAACTGCGGCTATGATCGCCTGATGGATGGCGCTGGCCCGGCGCATGGCGACAATTTCGCGCGCCGTCATCGCCGTATCATCCGCCCGGTTGGGCTTACCTGCGATCATTTCCAGACAGTCGATCACCTGGCCAGTGCTCAGGTCGCCCACCGTGGCGGCGTCTTCCAGATCCAGGATCCGATAGCAGATGTCATCTGCCGCCTCGACGAGGAAGGCCAGCGGGTGGCGCCGCCAGTATTTCCCCGGCCCGGCGCCATCATTGTGCAGCCCCGTTGCCTCGGCCACCTCGGCAAACAATGCCGCCTCTGAGCCAAAGACACCAAATTTCTTGAGCCCCACATAGCCGGGAGTGGCCAGGTGCCGGGCCTCGGCGGTGCAGGGGTATTTCATGAATGCCGCGAGCGTCGCATAGGACAGGCGCATGCCGCCATCGCGCCTAGCCATTTCCAGGGCCGCTGCAATGCGAAAGCCCTGGGCATTGCCCTCAAAGGCCTCAAACTCAGCCTGCTGGGCTGCAGGGACCGCTCCGGCAACACCGTTCTTCGTCTGAAACTGCGTCGCAAACCACTGGCCAATGCTGTCTTCGCCGGAATGGCCAAAGGGCGGGTTGCCAATGTCATGCACCAGACAGGCCGCCTGAACCGTGCCGGCAATCACATCGCGCTGCGCCTCGGTGATATAGCCCTGCTTGAGCATCGCCTGCCCCGCCAGCACCCCAAGCGAGCGCCCGGCGCTGGCGGTTTCCAGCGAATGGATCATCCGGTGGTGCACATGGTCATGTTCATAAAGGGGATGCACCTGGGTCTTTTGCGCCAGGCGACGGAAAGGCTCTGAGAACAGGATGCGATCATAGTCCTGCAGGTAGGCCGGACGGCCTGGATCCTCGGGATAGTCCGGGCGGCACAGACGCCCCGCATTCAACAACCTGTCCCATTCCATCGCCATCGCCCATCGCTCCCGTGACTGCCGCTATTGTTGCGGGTGGTTAAACGGGAGCGCGGGTCAAAATGCAATTGCTTCACCGGTGGGTTTACACCGGGGCGATGCCCGATGGTTCCAGTTTATGTTCCGGTTCGACATGAATGGTGACCTGCGCCTCTGGAAAGCTGGCCTGGATGCGGTCTTCGATGCGGTCACAGATCGTGTGAGAGGCCTGCACCGTCATCGTGCCTTCCACCACCATGTGGCATTCGACAAACAGGGCGACACCCGCGCGGCGGGTTTTCAACCCATGCACCTGCAGTGCCCCCGCAGCCGCATGATGCAGCAGCTCTTCGATCCGGGCGCGCTCTTCCTTGGGGGCGGCGGAATCCATCAGCCCATTCACCGAGGAGGCGACAACACCGTAGCCTTCGCGCAGGATATTCACCGCCACAAACAGCGCCAACAGCGGGTCCAATATGGCCCATCCGGTGACCATCGCCAGCACCAGCCCCAACAAAACCCCAACCGAGGTCCAGACGTCGCTCATCAAATGACGCCCGCCGGCGGTCAGCGCCGGAGAGTTCAGCGCCCCGCCCCGGCTAATCAGTAGCCGCGCCCACAGTAGGTTCAACACCAGGGCCGCCCCATTGACCAGCAGCCCGGCGCGCCCCCAGGTCACCGTCTCGTTCAGGTTGCCAAGCGCCTGTACCGACTGCTGAACAATCAGCAGCGCAGCAATAATGATCATGATGCCTTCAAGAACCGCCGAGAAATACTCGGCCTTATAGTGGCCAAAGGGGTGACCGGCATCTGCGGGCTTTTTGGCGTAATGCACCGCCATCCAGGCCATCACCGCCCCGCCGACATTGACCAGCGACTCCAGCGCGTCCGACAGCAAGGCCACCGAATCTGTCAGCCACCAGGCCACCAGTTTCAGGCCCAGCACCAATACGGCAATCAGGATGGTGCCCAGAGCCAGTCGTTCTGCGTTCATCCCCTGCATCGCGCTTTTGTGTTCCTTGGTTACGCCAGCTTGCCAGATTGGCCAGTCGTCCAACACAGCCAACTCGGCCAGCCTACAACATCAACCCGCGGCGCAACAGATTGAGCCCGGCCAGAAGCAGAACAATTAGCGTAGCTTGCTTAAAAACTCTTTGATCAATGCGGTCATGCAACATGCCGCCAATCCACATGCCCAGCACAGCCGGCACAATCAGCAGGATCGAAAACGGCAGGGTCGCGGGGCGCATCACGCCCGACCCAATATGGGCAAACAACAGCGCAAAGGCGCCCATGCCGTAGATCACCCCCTGCACCCGGATCTGTTCGCTCTTTTCAGTGCCTAGTGCGGTCAGATAGGCCACCGTTGGTGGCCCCCAAACACCAGAGATCCCGCCGATCAACCCGGCAAAAGCCCCGACCATGACTTCGACCCGTGGCGTCGGCTTGGCCAGAGTGAGAGGCACCCCCATCAGCTGCAGCAAGACAAACAGGGTCACCGGGCCACCAATCGCCAGGAACATCACCTGCTGCGGCAGCACCCGCACCATCTGGGCGCTGAGCAGCAAAAACACCAACCCCGCCAGCAGGAACAGGCGAAAGCGCTTGAGCGAGGCAAAGGCCGCGCCGCCGCCCTGTCGCAGCGCCTGCATCCAATTGGTCACCAGTGTCGGCAGGATCAACCCCGCCAGCGCCAGCTCGGGGGCGATAAACAGGCTCAACCCCGAGACCAGAATCATTGGCAGCGCAAAGCCAACCATGCCCTTCACCGTGCCGGCAAGCAGCGCGATCCCAAAGGCGATCGCCAAATCATTGGCGGAAATGAGTGAAAAAAATGCGTCCATGTAGTCTGCCCTATCATCCCATTCCCGCAAGGAGAACCACCGCAGAGCGCCAAATTCCGTCACGCAACTTTTTATCACTTTGCCGCAGCGCGGCGTATTTTTGTTGCGCTGCACCTGCAAAGTGATTTACCACCTTAGCGACCCAAGAAGGACGTGATTCAATGGCTCATGACGGACAGGACCTGCAAATGAAACCGATTGTGCTCCCCGAACTGCTAGCGCTCACTGGCGCAGCAATTGCCCCCCTCGAAGCGACCCTGGAGGCCGCCCGGGTTGCGGTGCGCAACCAGGTCACCCAGGAGGGTCGCGTTTCCGGCCAGTTGATCGAAGCCAACCAGACCGCAGCGCACGGGCTGTCCTGGCTTGCCACCTATGTCTATGCGCTGCGCCAGATGCAGGACTGGGCTGACAAGCTGCAAAGCGATGGCGGCTTCCATGAGATGGAGCAGCTGATCCACCAGATCGCCTTTGGCGAATATCTGGCGCAGGTTCAGGGCGGCATTCAGATGAACCAGGGTGAAATTCTGCGGCTGCAGGATCTTGGCCTGGGTCAGGACGCCATGGAGGCGCTGCGCACCGAGGCGGTTGTGACCCTCACAGAGGCTGGCAATACCCAGGCTGCACGCAGCCGCCTGGCCGAGCTGATGCAAGAGCAGGCCGGCGCCACCATGTTCGGCGCCTCGGGTCTGGAAGAAGAGCTGGAAATGATCCGCGATCAGTTCCGCCGCTATGCATCAGACAAGGTTGAGCCCCACGCCCATGACTGGCACCTGAAGGATGAGCTGATCCCGATGGAGGTCATCGAAGAGCTGGCCGAAATGGGCGTCTTTGGCCTGACCATCCCCGAAGAATTTGGCGGTTTTGGCCTCTCCAAGGCCTCGATGGTTGTGGTCTCCGAAGAGCTGTCGCGCGGCTACATCGGTGTCGGCTCCCTCGCCACCCGCTCGGAAATCGCCGCTGAACTGATCCTTTGTGGTGGCACCGATGAGCAAAAAGCCCAGTGGCTGCCCAAAATCGCCAGCGCCGAAATCCTGCCCACGGCTGTGTTCACCGAGCCAAACACCGGGTCCGACCTTGGCTCATTGCGCACCCGTGCGGTCAAAAACGAGGCCGGCGATTATGAGGTCACCGGCAACAAGACCTGGATCACCCATGCGGCCCGCACCCATGTGATGACCCTGCTGGCACGCACCGACCCCGACACCACCGATCACCGGGGCCTGTCGATGTTCCTGGCGGAAAAAACGCCTGGCACCGATGCCGAGCCCTTCCCCACCCCCGGCATGACCGGCGGCGAGATCGAAGTGCTGGGCTATCGCGGCATGAAGGAATACGAGCTGGGCTTTGACGGATTTGCCGTGAAACAGGCAAACCTGCTGGGCGGCGCCGAGGGCAAGGGCTTCAAACAGCTGATGGAGACCTTTGAAAGCGCCCGGATTCAGACCGCGGCCCGCGCCATCGGCGTGGCCCAGTCGGCGCTGGATATCTCCATGCAATACGCTCAGGATCGCAAACAATTCGGCAAGAGCCTGATCAACTTCCCCCGCGTATCCGGCAAGCTGGCGATGATGGTAGTCGAGATCATGGTGGCGCGTCAGCTCACGTATTTCTCGGCCTGGGAAAAGGATCACGGCCATCGCTGCGATCTGGAAGCCGGCATGGCAAAACTGCTGGGTGCCCGGGTGGCCTGGGCCGCTGCTGACAACGGTTTGCAGATCCACGGCGGCAATGGCTTTGCGCTGGAGTATAAAATCAGCCGGGTGCTGTGTGATGCGCGGATCCTGAACATCTTTGAAGGCGCCGCAGAAATTCAGGCACAGGTTATTGCCCGCCGCCTTCTGGCCTGATCCTTTTACAACAAGATCCCCAAAAGCCCGGCCATTGGTCGGGCTTTTTTGTTCCTGGTGTTAGCGCAGTCTTATCTCGGCATAAGCCCCGCATCAGGCCTGTTGCCCGATAATTCCCCGGCTTTGCCTTACCGCCTGCCCTGATGTTTATTGATTTACAACATCCGGTATAATTGCATTTAAAATTCGATTTACTCTCCAAGTGAGCCCTGTGCCCATGCTTCAATTTCTGCCCCGGTTATCTTGCATTTTCTGTGCTTTTCTTACCCTATTCGGCTGTGGCGAGCGCGCGCCCCAGAACCCGGAGGGCGGAGTTTTGGTAATGGGCGATTCGCTGATGGCCTGGAATGGCACCTCCCAGCGGGCGGTCTCAGACGTGATGGAGGAACACCTCCAAGTCGAGGTCACTGATCGCTCCCTTTCTGCGGCGCGCATGATCTATCGCCTGCCCGTCAGTGGCGCGGCCGGGTTGAGTATTCCCAAACAAATGCCCAAGGGCGACTGGAATGCGGGCGACTGGAACTGGGTGGTGTTGAATGGCGGCGGCAATGACCTGTGGCTGGGGTGCGGCTGCACCGCATGTGGGCGCAAAATGGACCGGTTGGCCACCAGAGATGGCAGCAGCGGCGCTATTCCCGATCTGGTGAACCGGCTGCGCAGCAAGGGGGCCAAGGTGATCTACACCGGCTATCTGCGCAGCCCCGGACTTGGCTCTCCCATTGAACACTGCAAGGACGAAGGCGAGAAGCTGGATCGACGCGCGGCCCGGATGGCAGCCCGAGACGAGGGCGTCTTTTTCCTGTCTCTGGCCGACCTGGTGCCACATGGGGATCGCAGCTACCACGCGTTTGATATGATCCACCCCTCGGTCAAGGCAAGCGATGCTATTGCAACCCGCATTGTGAATTTGATCACCGAAGAAACACAGGCGGAGTAGCCTCAGCTGTCCGGCAATCGCCGCATGAAGGCATCAACAAACCTGCTGCGGGCTTCGGGCAGCGGTTGATTTCCCAGACTGGGCGCCAACCGCTCTGCCAGAAAAAATCCGGTGGTCTGCAGCCCCTGCGCCACCTCATGGTCTGCAGCATCACCGATCCCGCGCAGGACCGGCGGCAACGGCAACAGGCGGCTGACCCATTGCCCCGCCTCCTGAACGGACACCGCCCGCCCCGTCCGAGGCGAAATATAGGCCAGATCTTCGTTGCGCCCGGACACCGCGCAGGCGCTGAGATCAAGCCCAAAGCCCATTTCTTTGAGCAGGGCCATTTCCCAGCGCAGATAGGCTAGGGGCCAGACCTCCGCATGCTCCAGCAGGTCCAGCAATTGTTCGGACTGTTTGTAAAGCACCGGGTAGGCTTCGCGCTCGGGCAGGCAAAACCCCAACAGCGCCGTCACCGCATTCAGCCCTGCCAAGGCCATACGACCGGAAAAGGCCGCCGCCGCGCGACTGCGCAGAGGTTCGGCCTGATAGCTGCCCAGGTGATCCTGCAGCCGGGCCCGCCACAACAGATCCAGCTGCGCACCGGGTTGTAGCACCGGCGCCTTTTTACGACTGGCGCCCCCATGCACGATACCGGCGTGGCGGCCGTGATGTTCAGTAAAAACATCAATAATTGCAGCCCCTTCGCCGTGACGCCGTCGGGACAACAGAATGCCATGATCACGCCATTCCACTGATGTTCCCCCCTGATTGCGCGCTGCGGCCCTGACTATCAGACCCTAACAGCCCCCCAACGGCAAGCCTTGCCTCAGCCCTTGGGGCTTGGGTCTTTAAACCAAGATCATTCCAGCCCTGGTTCATCCAGCAGGTGACGCCCGGCGCGGTCCTCAATCTCAATCACCCAGAGATCGGGGTCAAACTCTTGCTGGCGTCGGATCGCGGCGTCCACATCCGCCTCGACACCGCTGGCATGTTCGATCCATTTGCGTGCGCCGCTCATCAAATCGTAGGAGCGGTGAAACGACTGCGCCTGCCCGTCCAGGGTGTTCAGCTTGACCAGCACCGCGCCTGCAGTGTCATCGCCATGGGCGGTGACAAACCCCGGGATATCCTGAAACCGCAGGCGGGCAAGATAGGCATCAACCCAGAAGCGGGCGGTCAGTCGGGGCATTGCGGGGCCTCTGGTGTGATCCCCGCCGCAGGCCGCCGCATCTGTGGCAGCTGCCGGAGCCTCCGGCGGAGATATTTAGGGAAAGATGAAGGGTGGTACGCGCCCTGTGCACCGGGCGCTTCCCTTAGTTGCCGTCTTTGAAGTCCAGTCCCATTTCCGAGTAACGCTCGGCCTCTTCCAGCCAGTTGGGGCGCACTTTGACCTGCAGGAACAGATGCACCTTGCGGCCCAGGAACTCGGTCAGTTCTTCGCGGGAGGATTGCGACACGGATTTAATGGTTTCACCGCGCTTGCCCAGAACGATGCCTTTGTGACCATCGCGGACCACATAGATCACCTGGTCGATCTTGGCCGAGCCATCTTTGCGCTCTTCCCAGTTTTCGGTCTCGACCGTCATCTGATAGGGCAGTTCCTGGTGCAGGCGCAGGGTCAGCTTTTCGCGGGTGATTTCCGCCGCTATCATCCGCATTGGCAGATCAGCGATCTGGTCTTCAGGGTAAAGCCAGGGACCTTCGGGCAGTGTTTTGGCCAACCAGCTGCGCAGCACCTCGACCCCGTGGCCACGCTCGGCCGAGATCAAAAAGGTTTCGGCAAAATCAAAGCGATCGTTCAGATCCTTGGTGAGGCCAAGCAGCACCTCGGATTGCACCCGGTCGATTTTGTTGATCACCAGAGCCACGGTCCGGCCCTGAGCCACATCCGCGAGACCTTCGAGAATGCGCTCCACCCCTTCGGTGATGCCCCGGTGGGCCTCTATCAGCAGCAGCACAATTTCAGCATCGGCAGCGCCGCCCCAGGCGGCTGCCACCATGGCGCGATCCAGACGGCGGCGGGGCTGAAACAGGCCCGGCGTGTCGACAAAAACGATCTGGCTTTCGCCTTCCATCGCCACGCCGCGCACCCGGGCGCGGGTGGTCTGGACCTTATGGGTGACGATCGAGACCTTGGCCCCGACCATTCGGTTAAGAAGAGTGGATTTGCCCGCGTTGGGCTCTCCGATCAGGGCGACGAAACCGGCGCGTGTTGTCATGTTGAATGCTCCAAACGTGCCAAGAGCGCCTTGGCTGCGGCCTGTTCTGCGAGACGTTTTGAGCCCGCAGTTGCGCGCTCTTCGGTGCCATCTTCCAGCCGAACAGCAATGGTAAAAATAGGTTGGTGATCCGGACCTTCGCGTGCCACCTGCACGTAGTCCGGTGGATTCTGGCGGCGCGCCTGGACATATTCCTGTAACGCGGTTTTGGGATCTCGGGCGTCGGCCTCTACCTGATGAATGCGCGCGCCCCAGAGCCGCAGGATCATCGCCTGGGCGACTTCGAACCCGGCGTCTTTGTAGACGGCGGCAATCACCGCTTCCATGCCATCACCCAACAGGGCCAGCTTGCGGCGCCCGCCGGACATCATTTCCGAACGCCCCAGTTTCAGCACCTCACCCAGTTCGATCTCGCGGGCGACATCGGCGCAGGCTTCTTTGCGCACCAGCGCGTTAAAGCGTGGCGCCAACTGGCCTTCGCTGGCCTCTTTGTCATGCTCCAGCAGGGCTGTTGCCATGACCAGGCCAAGCACACGATCCCCGAGAAACTCCAGACGCTGGTTATCCTTGCGGTTTGGAGAAGACACCGAGGGGTGGGTCAAGGCGCGCACCAAAAGCTCCGGCCGGGCAAACTGGTGCCCGATCCGCTGCTCAAAGACGCGCATTTCTTTCGATAGTTTCACTCGATCCCCTTGAAGTAGCGGTCAGAACGCCAGGTCCAGAAAAACAACATTGAGCGGCCAGCAGACGAGAACATGATGCGATCCGCGCGCCCGATCAGATTTTTGAGTGGCACAAAGCCAACCCCGCCAGCGGTCTGTACCAGACGGCTGTCACTGGAATTATCGCGGTTGTCGCCCATGAAGAAAAAATGCCCCTCAGGCACCTTATAGACGCCCGTGTGATCCGCAGATTGGTTGCCAATATTGAGGATGGCATGGGTGTTGCCATTCGGGAAGGTCTCAATCTGGCGCGATTTGAGGCAGGCCCCACCCAGACCAACAGGCGCGTTTTCACAGCGGGGGCGAGAGCCCTGTGGCCCCTGCGGCGCCATGGCTTCCTCAAAGTTGCCCGCATCCTCCAGCCCAACGGCTGTGCCGTTGATGAACAGCACCCCATCTTTGACCTGGATACTGTCCCCCGGCAGGCCAACCAGCCGTTTGATAAAGTCGGTGCCAGTCACCGGGTGGCGGAAGACAACCACATCGCCGCGTTCGGGATCAGAGCCCAGCAAACGGGTGTTATCATTGTCGAGAAAGCCGCAGATGTCTTCGGCATCGATATTCAGCCCGATAGCGCCGATGCGCACACTGGGACAAGAGGCATAGGAATAGCCATAGGCCATCTTGTTGACGAAGAGGAAATCACCAATGAGCAGCGTCTCCTTCATCGACCCCGAGGGGATCCAGAAGGGTTGAAAAAACAGGGTCCGAAAGACCCCAGCAATCAAAAGGGCATAAACAATGGTCTTTACCGTTTCGAGGATCGATTGTCCGGCCGTGGGTTTTGCCGTCATCAGGCTCTCCGGGTTATGAATTTAAGGGTCCGGCGCTACATGAGCGCGTGAGGGGCGCGAGTCAAGCTTCACTGGCGGTTTCAGAGGGCTGATCCGCAGACTGATCCACGGGCTGAGCGTGAATTGGCCGGGCCTCAATGACCACAAAGGCCTGCGCCCAAGGGTGATCATCGGTCAATGTCACGTGGATAATCGCGCTGTGGCCAGCGGGTGTCATTTCAACCAGGCGCTCGGCGGCCCAGCCAGTGACCTGCATTACCGGCTGGCCACTGCGCAGATTGCTGACCGCCATGTCCTTCCAGGCGATGCCCATCCGCAGCCCGGTGCCCAGCGCCTTGGAACAGGCTTCTTTGGCGGCCCAGCGTTTGGCATAGGTGCCCGCCACATCGCGGCGTCGCTCTGCCTTGCGCTGCTCGACATCGGTAAACACCCGATTGCGGAACCGATCCCCAAACCGATCCAGGGTGCCCTGAATGCGTTCGATATTGGCAAGGTCGGTTCCGATACCAAGGATCATGGTAGGCCTCTCAGGAGTTCAAGGGCGATGCCCCGGGTGCAAGGCGACACAATTGTCCAAGGGCGCTCTTGCCAAAGGATGTTACTTCTTTGCCCCCTGAGCGCCAGATGAGGGGGCAGAAGTCGGCGCAGAAGTCGGGGCTGCAGAGGCCGCCTCCAGGGTCACTTGACCCGAGGCTTGATTGATCCGGATCGACAAAGGCCGGATGCCTGCCCTGTCCACGCCCCCGGTATCCGGGTCAAACCCGCCAACGGGAATGGTCACCAGCAGGCCCCTGCCAGCCTCATAGCGGCTGCTGCTCTCTTCCAGGAACACCTGGCGAAACCCGGTTCCAGGCTGGTTAGACAGGACATGACAGGCCTGGCCATATTCAGGGTCCGGCGACAGGATAAGTAAATGACTGGAACAACAGGCGGGCTCGCCGCCAGTGTCCAGCAGGGCGAGACGCACCGCACCATCCCCATAGGTGCGACTGGTCTCTTCCCAGGGTTCGACCAGATTGGCAGCTGAGGCCACCCAGTCGCAGCTTTGCAGGCTTTGCGCCCCAACAGCAGACGCCCCTGACACAGCGATCACCGCACTGCCAAAAAGTACTGAAAAGAAACGGCGCATCCTGGGTCTCCTCAGTTTCAATTCTGGCGTGCCAGATCCATCTGACGGCGCATTTCGGCCAGGGCGGCGGGCAGGCCGACAAACATCGCCTCTCCCATCAGGAAATGACCGATGTTGAGCTCCTTGACCTCTGGCAGGGCAGCAATCGGGCCAACGCTGTCATAGGTCAGACCATGGCCCACATGCACCTCCAAGCCCAGTTCACTGGCGTAGGCAACCATTTCGGTAATCTTGGCCAGTTCCGCGTCGCGCGCGTCCCAGCGGCCTTCGGCCCAGGCGTCGGCATAGGCGCCCGCATGCAGTTCGATCACCGGCGCGCCGATTCTGTGGCTGGCCTCGACCTGCGCCTTTTCGGCACCGATGAACATCGACACCCGGCTGCCGGCCTCGCGCAGAGGGGTGATATAGTCAGCAAGCGCATTGTCATTGCCCGCCACGTCCAGCCCACCCTCAGTCGTGCGTTCTTCACGTTTTTCCGGCACCAAACAAACCGCATGGGGTTTGTGGCGCAGGGCGATGGCCTGCATTTCTGCCGTGGCGGCCATCTCGAAATTCAGCGGAATGCGCAGGGCCGCCATCAAGCCGTCTATATCGGCGTCGACAATATGGCGGCGGTCTTCACGCAGATGGGCAGTGATGCCATCGGCGCCTGCGTTCTGTGCCAGGATCGCTGCCCGGACCGGATCCGGGTTATCGCCGCCCCGCGCATTTCGTACGGTGGCCACGTGGTCAATATTCACACCCAATCGCAACGCGTTCTGAGCCATGTCATCTATCCTGAGATCAGTATCTGTTGCCGCGAGATTAGACAGCAGACCGCCAAGAGCAACCCCCCGCGACGAGGCGGCGGGCTATTTCACTTTGCGCACCCGTGGCAGGGCCAGTTTGGGTTTGTTTTTTTTGGTCTCGGCAGCCGGTGTGATCCCGGCGGCCTCCATCTCGGCGCGTTTCTTGATCGCTTCAAATTTGGCCTTGATGCGCGACCGCCGGTGCTGCTGATAGGCGCGGATCACCGGCAGGCTGATCATGTAACAGATGGTTGCGGTGATGACACCGGGCAGAACACCACCAACCAGATAGGGAAAAAACACCTCATCGTAGAACAACGACAGCCCGTGCCAATCGGCCGGCTGATCATGGAACAGCGCAAAGAGATTGTCTTTCAGATCTTTGCCCGCATCCAGGAACTTACCGACCAGCGAGCGGTCTACCTCTTCGTATTCGGTGCCCAGCAGCCAGTGCCCGGTCTGCAAGGCAGCCACACCAATCGGCACATAGGTCAGCGGGTTGCCAAAAAAGGTTCCGCTCAGCGCCGCCAGAATATTGCCGTTCATCAAGCGGGCAATCAGTGCCGCAACGACAAAATGCATGGCATAAAACGGCGTAAAGGTGGTGAAGACCCCAGCCCAGACCCCGCGGGCGATGCGTTCAGGCGAATCAGGCAGACGGCGGACCCGGTGCTTTACGTATAGAAATGCCCGCTTCCAACCCCCACGGGGCCAGATGAAATCCGCAACCGCGCGATGAAGCGGGCGTCTATCACGGCGCCTGAATACCAAAGCCCTGCGTCCTTCCTAGTTCCAACCGAGCCTCAGCCCGAAATCAAACGTTTCTCCGGCTGCTCCCGGAAACGCGCAACCTCGGCGACGTTACTCTCGGCCTCCAATGTTAACATCAGAGAATGCAGTTGCTCTACATCCCGAAGTTCAACATTTATCATCAGCCGGTAAAAGTCTGGTTTCCGGTCGACAAATTCAAGATTGGAAATATTGGCCTTTTTTTCACCAATCAATGTGCAAATTCGTCCCAGCACACCAGCATCGTTGCCAATGGTCAACCCCAGGGTGACGCCGTAGGCCGCCGGGTGGGTGCCACTGTGCCAATGCACATCAACCCAGCGTTCCGGCTGTTCCTCAAACTCGCCCAACCGATCGCAATCAGCCGCATGAACCACAACACCGCGGCCCCGGTAAGTGATGCCGATGATCCGCTCCCCCGGCAGGGGCTGACAACAGGGTGCGCGCTCAAAACTCTGGCCCGCTTCCAGGCCAATAACCGCACGGCGGGGCGAAATCACCTCACCCTCTTGTGATGACAGTTCCGGGTAAACCGCCTGCACCACATCATGGGTGGTGATCTCGGCAGCGCCCAGGCGCGCCAACAACTCGTTCACCGATTCGATGCGTAATGCTCTCGCGGCGGTTTCCAGTGTCTTATCGGTGGATTTACGCCCCACATGTTCAAATGCAGAGCGCGCGAGTTCGCGCCCCAGTTTGACAAACCGCGCCCGGTCTGCTTCGCGCAGAGCGCGGCGAATAGCGGTGCGGGCCTTGCCGGTAGTGGCGATTTCCAGCCAGCTCACCTGTGGGGTCTGCCCCTCGGCGGTGATCACCTCGACCGATTGACCGTTGCGAATACGCGTCCACAGGGGCACCCGAATGCCGTCGATCTTGGCGCCAACGCAGGCATGGCCAATCCGGGTGTGAATGGCATAGGCAAAATCAATTGGAGTTGCGCCCTTGGGCAGCTTGGTTACATCGCCTTTGGGCGTGAAACAAAAGACTTGGTCGGAATACATCTCCAGCTTGACCGCTTCGAGGAACTCGTCGTGATCCTCCTCCGCGTCGAACTGCTCCGTGAGCGAGGCGATCCATTTTGCCGGATCCACCGCAAAGGGGTTCTGCGAGCGAACACCATCGCGATACGACCAGTGGGCAGCGACGCCGGTCTCTGCCACATCATGCATCTGGCGGGTGCGGATCTGCACCTCCACCCGTTTGCCGTCCCGGCCTGAAACCGTGGTATGGATCGAGCGATAACCATTGGATTTTGGCTGGCTGATATAGTCCTTGAACCGTCCCGGCACCGCCCGCCAGCGCTGGTGAATACAGCCCAGCGCCCGGTAGCTGTCTTCTTCGCATTTGGTGATGACACGGAACCCGTAGATATCTGACAGCCGCGAAAAGCCCTGATCCTTGGCCTGCATCTTGCGCCAGATCGAATAGGGTTTCTTGGCGCGGCCAAAGACTTCGGCCTCGATGCCGGCTTTTTCCAGCTCTATCCGCATATCACCGGTGATCCGGTGGATCACATCGCCGGTTTCCCGTTGCAAGGTCACAAAGCGGCGGATGATCGACTGGCGGCCCTCGGGGTTGAGCACCTTGAAAGCCAGGTCTTCCAGCTCTTCGCGCATCCATTGCATCCCCATGCGACCCGCAAGCGGCGCGTAGATATCCATGGTTTCACGGGCTTTTTGCGCCTGCTTTTCCGGCCGCATTGCCTTGATGGTGCGCATATTGTGCAGACGGTCAGCCAGTTTGACCAGAATGACCCGCAGATCCTTGGACATCGCCATGAACAGCTTGCGGAAGTTCTCCGCCTGTTTGGTCTCACGGCTGGACAGCTGTAGATTGGTCAGTTTGGTGACCCCATCCACCAACTCGGCCACCTCTGTACCAAAGCGGCTGACCACCTCTTCATAAGAGGCCTTGGTGTCTTCGATGGTGTCATGCAACAGCGCGGTGATGATGGTGGCATCATCCAGTCGCTGTTCCGTCAGCAGGGCCGCAACGGCCACGGGATGGGTGAAATAGGGCTCGCCCGAGTGACGGAACTGGCCTTCATGCATCTCTTCGCCATAGGCAAAGGCCTCGGCGAGTTTGTCTGCATTGGTTTTGGGATTGTAGTTGCGGACCAGAGCAATCAGGTCTTCTGGTGAAATCATATCCGGTCCGCAGCCTCAATATTGGGAGTGAATGGCTGATGTCAGCCCTGCCCCTGCGCCTCCATGAGTGCACGCAGCAGTTTCTCTTCTGACATATCGTCGTCAGCGGGCTTGTCGTTTTCGGCGCCCATCAACAGAGCCATCGAGTCTTCTTCGGGCTCATCGACTTCGATCTGGTTCTGATTGTTTTCGATCAGACGCTCGCGCAGATCATCCGCGCGCTGGGTCTCATCCGCAATTTCACGCAGCGATACGACAGGGTTCTTGTCGTTGTCACGATCAACCGTGATCTCTGCTCCGGCAGCAATTTCGCGGGCACGATGGGCCGCCAGCATGACCAACTCAAAGCGGTTTGGTACTTTATCTACGCAGTCTTCAACCGTTACGCGGGCCATAGGCGACTCTCCAAAATCAGTGTGGGTCCGGAAGAGCGACTTTTACGCCGATATCTTTTTGTTGACAAGCGCAGAAAGCGCTTCAACCGGGGATTACAGCGGCAGAACCGCCTCTAGGTCTGATTTTGGCAGTGCAGCACAGAGTTCCGCCGACGTTTTTCCCAAAATGGGGTGGCGCCACTCGGGGCAAATATCGCACATCGGCACCAGAACAAAGGCGCGGTCCTGCATCCGGGGATGCGGGAGAATCAGTTGTTCAGGTGTTTGTGACATTTGTTGTTCAAGGGGCAGGTCACGCCAATGTTGATGAATGGCAGGATCAGGGAACACTCTTTCGCCCAAAGAAATCAGATCCAGATCCAAAGTTCGCGTCCCCCAGCGCTGCTTTCGCACCCGCGAGAATTTCTGCTCAACACTATGTAAGCATTGCAATAATTCTTCGGGGTCTAGGGCAGTCTCAATCGCCATGGCCGCATTGACAAAATCGGGGCCGGCACCTGCCGGAAAACAAGGGGTTTGAAAAAGCCGAGAAACTTGGCATTGTTCACCTATAAGGCGAGAAACTTCCTGAGTTGCAGCCAATAGTGTTTTTCGTGGCGACATTTCGCCCAAGGGTAGGTTGCCACCCAAAGAAATGATCGCTTTTGATCGTATGTTGGTCACTTTTGACCCCACTTAGGAAAACCCGTACACTTGAAGCAGGTGCCAAAGTACTTACAATATGTCCACCCGTTTCGCCGCCCAAAATTCACTCACGGACTAAATGGCGCAAACGGACTTACCGGAAGGACACTTTAGGATGTTTTACAAAGACGAACGGCTTGCGCTGTTCATAGACGGTTCGAACCTATACGCCGCAGCCAAGGCGTTAGGGTTTGATATCGACTACAAGCTTCTGCGGCAGGAATTCATGCGCCGCGGAAAGCTCTTGCGGGCCTTTTATTATACGGCTCTGCTGGAAAATGATGAGTACTCCCCCATCCGCCCCCTTGTTGACTGGCTGCATTATAATGGTTTCACCATGGTGACCAAACCTGCCAAGGAATACACCGACAGCATGGGCCGCCGCAAAGTCAAAGGCAACATGGACATCGAACTTGCAGTCGATGCTATGGAACTGGCGCCACGCGTTGATCACATTGTTCTGTTTTCAGGCGATGGCGATTTCCGCCCGTTGATTGCCAGCTTGCAGCGGCAGGGTGTACGCGTCTCTGTGGTGTCCACCATTCGCAGCCAGCCGCCTATGATCTCTGATGAGTTGCGTCGTCAGGCCGACA
Organism: Phaeobacter sp. G2; assembly: GCA_025163595.1. NCBI lineage: Bacteria > Pseudomonadati > Pseudomonadota > Alphaproteobacteria > Rhodobacterales > Roseobacteraceae > Phaeobacter > Phaeobacter sp. G2. Next base: position 621,158 of record CP104100.1, on the reverse strand, counting down.
ACTTCATCGAGCTGGAAGAGCTGAAAGATGTGCTTGGGCGCCCCCCGCGGGAGCATCCCGCTGACACAAGGTCCGTGTCTGCCGTTCCGGGTTAAACAAATGTGCGACGGCGTGGCCTGTATTTGGGGCACACTGGTTGCATTCCCGAGGGACCTTCTGCCGGATCGGTCTGCTCTTTGCGCTTGTGTTAGGATTAAGCGTCAGAACCTGCCCGATCAATAACAGCACTCAGCTGTTCCCAGTCGTCTTCAAAGGGAACAGCTGTCAGCAGAAGTCCCGCCGACAGAAGACCTGATCGTGATGCCCCCTGCCCCGAGGCAACAGCGCCCCCAGGGTAGCAGCCTCTGGCAGTTGGTTAAAAAAAACAGACGGTTCAAAACGGGTAGCCACTCACTCAGCCCGTTTTGAACCCCTGCTACAAAGCCCAAAAGCGCAAAATCCAGCAGCCTCACCAGGTCTGGCCCTGTAGGTTCGCCCTACACTGCCTTGTGCTGCCCTTAACCTCGTTGAGCCGCAGCCCATCGCCGGGTTTCTGCACTAACATCGGAGGCAGGCAATTGCTGTCGGATCACCGCTTCCAAACCAGCTAATGTCACGGGTTTGGAAACAAAAGCATCCATTCCCTCGGCCAGGCATTTCCCAATCTCCCCCTCCAGTGCGTTTGCCGTAACTGCCACAATCGGCGTATGGCGCAGCCCCTGCTCGGTTTCGATCTGGCGAATAGCGCGTGTCAGCTCAAACCCATCCATCACCGGCATCTGGCAATCCGCCAGAACCATGTCAAAGTTACCGTTGTTCCAGGCCGAAAGACATTCTGCCCCGTCACGCGTCATGGTCACCGTGCACCCCAGCAGCCCCAGCTGGCTCTCAATAACCGCGCGGTTGATTTCATTGTCTTCAGCCACCAGGATCCGCCCCCCCGTCATATTCAGTGCGGTCGCGCGGTCTTTGGTTCCCGAATGGGTCTGGGGCTCTTTGTTGGTGCCATATCCCACCAAGTTTTCCAGGGCGTCCCACAGCTCGCTGGGCAGCACCGGCCCGGATTGCACCACAGCCCAGCGGTTGCTTGAGCTCAGCTGCAACATGTCAGCGCAGGATTTGAACTCAAGAACTTTCAGGTCTGGAAGCTCTTTTTCGATACGGGTGCGACACCAGCCGGACCGCTGATCATCTTCAATCTCATCCGGCAGCACAAAAATGGACTCCCGTCCAGCAAGACGGGCAAGCCCGATAAACTCTTCCCGGCTGGACACCCATTTCAGATCACAGTCAGCAGCCAGGACATAAGTGGGCCAGTTACACTCCCGTCCCTGCTCTGGCAGCATTGCCACAACTTTTGTCCCTGCCAACCGCGGCCCCTTAATCGGGCCGGAGGGTTCCAGAACGGGCAGCCGGACCGTGAAGGTGCTGCCTTCACCCAAGGTGCTGTCCACCGAAACAGTGCCCCCCATCTTGGAGACCAATTGCTGCACAATCGTCAATCCCAGGCCATTGCCCTTGATCATCCGCTTGGCCACCACTGCTGAACGTTCAAAGGGGGCAAAGATCGCCTCCTGGACCTCTGGCTCAATGCCGATGCCGTTGTCCTCAACGACAAAATCAATCCAGCCGGGCTCGCAGATCTCCACACGCAAACGCACCCGTCCGGCAGCTTCGCCGGCCAGCGGTTCAGAGAATTTGATCGCATTGCCAATGAGGTTGAGCAAAATCTGACGCAGGCGCCCCGCATCGCCCCTCAGCGTATCCGGCAGATCTGCCTGTATCGTCAGGGCCAGGTCCACATCCATCTGGCTGGCATGGGGCCGCAGGGTTGCCGCCGCCCCCTCGACCAGCGGTAACAGGCGCATGGGCGTTTCAAACAACTCCATTTTGCCTGCTTCGATACGAGAGACATCCAGGATGTCGTCAATAATCCACAAAAGCGAGGTCGAAGACTCTTTGATGGTGTTCAGAAGGCGCTGCTGTTCAGGGATGAGATCCGTTCTTTCAAGCACCTCAACCATCCCCAGCACCCCATTCATCGGCGTTCGGATTTCATGGCTCATGGCGGCAAGGAACTCGCTTTTGGCATGATTCGCCTGGCTTTCCTTTTGGTGCGCCTGCAACAGATCATCGCTATAGCTTTCCGCCAACTCGCCAAAAGCCATCATTTCGACAACGAGGACGGCAAAAACCGTGACCAACACACCGCCAGAAAGATAGCTGACGGGAATCGCCACCTCGACAAGCGGCGGGCCAAAATAATCATGTCCCAAAAACCGAAACATCACCCAGCTTGCAAAGACGATCCCCAACAGCGTAATGATCATCGCCTTTTCGCGACGCATCGAAAACGTCATAAAGGGCCCGCCGAGAAGGACAACAAAAAACAGTTCGATATAGCTTTCGGGGGGCATGGTGAAAACGGACGCCATGACCACAACCAAGCCCGTGAAATACCACAGCAGGCGGGCCAAAAGCGTATATTCCGTATTTATGAGCAAACGCGCGGCGATCGAACCCAAAATCGCAATTGTTGAGATGATCACCACGCTGGGCGCATTTATGGAGATGCCCAAAGCGATCCACAGAAGGCCCAGCACCACCACAAGATTGCAGCTGACGCTGACAGTGCGAAACCGGCGCTCCATCGTGACCGCATATTGCCGGGTGGCAAAATCGCCCTTTTCCTCCAACGCAAGGCACTCGGTTGGGCTCGTTTTTCCGTACACGGCGTTTTTATCCTCTACCCGACCAAAACTACATACTGTTCACCCCCAAAGAGGTATCGCGCGCAGCCCCCTTTGGCGCAGGAAAGGCCCCCGCTTTGCCCCAAACATGGAGCAGATCAGTTAACATATTCCTTTTTGCATAGACTTTATGCACCGTGAGAACACGGCGACCGCCGGGTGCCCCAGCGGTATTCTGCCCGGCCTGACCAAACAACCGGGGCTGTGCACAGCCTCATCCAGCGGGTTCATCAGGCTGGACCTTGGGCCGGCAAAGCCTTACTTCTGCCGCGAAGGAGACGCCGATGACCAAACCTGCCCTGACACTTTATCTGGCTGCGCCACGCGGTTTTTGTGCCGGCGTTGATCGCGCCATCAAGATTGTAGAACTGGCGCTCGAAAAATGGGGCGCCCCCGTCTACGTGCGCCACGAGATCGTCCACAACAAATTTGTGGTGGATGGGTTGCGGGCCAAAGGTGCGGTTTTTGTCGAAGAGCTGGAAGAATGCCCCCAAGATCGTCCGGTAATCTTCTCAGCCCATGGGGTGCCCAAATCGGTACCCGCCGCCGCTGAGGCGCGCCAGATGGTCTATGTGGATGCCACCTGCCCGCTGGTCAGCAAGGTCCATATCGAGGCGCAGCGCCACGCGGAACAGGGGCTGCAGATGATCATGATCGGCCATAAGGGCCACCCGGAAACCGTCGGCACCATGGGGCAATTGCCCGAGGGTGAGGTGATTTTGGTGGAAACCCCCGAAGATGTGGCAAAGGTGCAGGTGCGCGATCCGCAGCAACTGGCCTATGTCACCCAAACCACCCTGTCGGTGGATGACACCAAGGGCATCGTCGCGGCGCTGGAAGCACGGTTTCCGGCCATTGTCGGCCCCCATAAGGAAGACATCTGCTACGCCACCACCAACCGGCAAGAAGCGGTTAAGGCGGTTGCGCCCAAATCCGATGCCATGCTGGTTGTGGGCGCGCTAAATTCGTCAAATTCGCGCCGACTGGTTGAGGTCGGGGCAAAAGCGGGCTGCAAATATGCCCAGCTGGTGCAGCGGGCCGACAACATTGACTGGCGCGCCCTGGAGGGGATCTCTAGCATTGCCATCACCGCCGGTGCCTCAGCGCCTGAACTGCTGGTCAACGAGGTCATCGACGCCTTTCGCGCCCGCTATGATGTGACGGTTGAGGTGGTCGAAACCGCCGTGGAACGGGTGGAATTCAAAGTCCCACGAGTGCTGCGCCACCCCGCCAACAAATCGGCTGAGAGCTCGGCCTGACAGTATCCTGATGACAGCCGCCGGATGGCAATGACCTGACAGCAGTGGCCAAGAGCCAGCGCGTGGTGACCCTGGCTGTTTACGGCGCGCTCACTTGCTCTTAGGCTGAGATGTCAGACCAGATCGAGACCCCACCGAAAGGGCCAGCTAATGATTTCCATGCAGTTTCTCATCACCGCAATTGTTGTCGTTCTGGCCCCCGGAACCGGGGTTCTTTATACGCTGGCGCTGGGGCTTGGTCAGGGGGCACGGTCTGCGGTTTGGGCCGCTTTGGGCTGCACCCTTGGCATCCTGCCGCATCTCGCTGCGGCAACCCTGGGGCTGGCAGCGGTACTGCACAGCTCCGCGCTGCTGTTCCAAGTCGTGAAAACACTCGGGGTGCTTTACCTGCTCTATCTGGCCTGGCAGGCGCTGCGCTCTGGTGGGGCGCTGACGATCTCTTCGCAGACCAAACGGCAATCGGCTCTGCGCATCGCCCAACGCGGCGCGCTGATCAATATCCTCAACCCCAAGCTGTCGGTGTTTTTCCTGGCGCTGTTGCCGCCCTTCCTGTCCGGCGACCCGGCGCATGCCACCTCTGAAATGGCCCTGCTGGGCGCGGTGTTCATGGGGCTCACCTTTGTGGTCTTTGTGCTCTATGGGTATTTCGCAGCCCAGGCCCGGCAATTTGTGCTGGGATCCGAAACCGTGATAAAATGGCTCAACCGTGGCTTTGCTGGCATTTTTGCCGCCCTTGCCGCCCGACTGGCCATTGAACGCGCCTGACCGCCACGGCCCACCTCCAACACCCCCCATTGATAAGGCCTTCGATGAGCGACACAGAAACACTCAAAGTTTATGGTGACCGGGCCGCAGACTATGCAGCACTGAACCAGGACTATCTCAGCAATGACCCGCGATTGCTGGAGTTCATTACCGCCTGCCCTTCCGCAGGCCGGGTGCTGGATCTGGGCTGCGGCCCCGGCACCTCGGCTGCGGTGATGGCCAAAGCGGGCCTGCACGCCGATGCCACCGATGCCTCGCAGGAAATGGTTGCTCTTGCACAGGATATGCCAGGTGTTACCGCCTGGCGGGCGACCTTTGAGGAGATCCAGGGCGTCGCACTCTATGACGGGATCTGGGCCAATTACAGCCTGTTGCACGCCCCACGTGCCGCCATGCCCCACCATCTGGCTGCACTAAAACGCGCCCTGAAATCAAACGGCGTCTTTTATATCGCCCTCAAGCTGGGTAAAGGCGAAGCCCGCGACGCTCTCGGGCGGCTTTATACCTATTACGAGGAAGACGACTTGCAAGATTTGCTCAAGACCGCCGGATTTACCGTGCTGAACTGCGCGTTTGGGGAAAGCGAAGGCCTTGATGGCACCATGGCCCGCTGGATTTCGGTGGCCTGTCATGGCTGATCTCTATGCCTATACCGATGGCGCCTGCTCCGGCAATCCCGGCCCCGGCGGCTGGGGCGCCCTGTTGCAGGCCAAGGATGGCGACAACGTCATCAAGGAAAAGGAACTCAAGGGCGGCGAGGCCAATACCACCAACAACCGGATGGAGCTTCTGGCCGCGATCAATGCGCTGGAAAGCCTCGACCGGCCCTCAGCGCTAACCCTGGTGACCGATAGCAACTATGTGAAAAACGGCATCACCGGCTGGATCTTTGGCTGGAAGAAAAACGGCTGGAAAAACGCTGCCAAGAAGCCCGTCAAAAATGTCGAGCTGTGGCAGCGTCTGGATGCCGCCCAAAGCCGCCATCAGGTGACCTGGGAATGGGTCAAGGGCCATGCGGGCCACCCCGAAAACGAACGCGCCGATGAGCTGGCCCGCGCCGGTATGGCGCCGTTCAAGAAAAGCAAATCAAAGGCATGAGGCCCGCGCAGGGGATCAAGGAGAGATCACAATGACATTTGTCACCCTGCTCGACTATGCCGCTGTATTGGTCTTTGCCCTGACGGGCGCGCTGGTGGCGAGCCGCGCCCAACTGGATATCGTCGGCTTTGCCTTCATCTCGTGTCTGACTGCGGTGGGCGGCGGCACGGTGCGGGATCTGGTACTGAACCGCGAAGAGGTGTTCTGGGTTGCCGATCCCAACCACATCCTGCTGGCGGCGGGCGCGGCTGTTGTGGTGTTCTTTACCGCCCATCTGGTAGAGAGCCGTTTGCGCCTGCTGATCTGGCTCGACAGTTTTGCCCTGGCCGTTGCGGTCTCGGCTGGCACCGGTGTTGCACTGGCGCTGGACAAGCCCGCTGTCATCGTGGTGCTGATGGGCATGGCCACCGGCAGCATGGGCGGGTTGATGCGCGATGTGGTGGTGGGGGAAGTCCCCTTGGTGCTGAAACAGGGAGAGCTTTATATCACCTGCGCCATGAGCGGCGCCATTGTGGCGGTTGCGGCCAGCTCATTCGGCCTGGCCTCTGGCCTCGCTCTGGTCTTATGCGCCATGGTCTGTTGGGGGCTGCGGGCAGGCTCCATCGCCTTTGGCTGGCATCTACCCGTCTATAAAAGCCGCCCACCACGCAGTTAAGACCGTTCAAAAACACACCGGCTCTGGGTATTTAGTTAAACAATTGGTTCTCGCTCCAAGCCTCTAACAGGTCGGCATTCCTGTCTTTGAAACGCTGTATTTCCCGCCTATTCCCCGTTTCCGTGAAAGGAACTTCCGGATTCTCTAAGGCGCCGGTGATGCAGGTTTTTGAAAGTTGCTCACAGAGGGGCAGCGAAAGACTGTCATCTTGAAACTTCACACCAACCACGCAGACCAACGCATTTTCAACTCCTGCTTCCTGCAAGGCCGCCACCGCCCCTGCTCTCAGAGCCTGCCAGCGACCAAATTGATCGCGAAAAAGGGCGTTCATCTCCGGGCTTAACCCGTTCTCAAATTGCAGCCCGCCGCCCGTCAACCCCAGCTCTACCATTACTTTTAGCAGCAGAAACTCCCCCCGATCAGGAGGAACGGACTGCAGATGAAGGTGAGTGTGTTCAACAAGCATTTGTTACACCGAATTTTTAACAACTTGCGCTACCGAGCGGTCAAAGCTCAACGGCCTCAAACGTGCGACCACAGGTCGGGTAAAACCTGATCGACCTTAGCGCTTGATATATGTCTGCCACAGCCAGATCAGCGTCAGGGCGCCCAGCACCGCGCCGACCATGCCTGCGACCATGCCCATTACCGTCAACAAGGCACGCAGGACAAATCCGCCGATCAGGGCGCCGGCAATGCCAATCGCCATGGTGGTGATGATATCGGACTCAATCCCCATAATCCGCGTCGCCAGAAAACCAGCCGCAACGCCAATGATGATCAGAAACACAACACTCATAATATCTCTCCGCTAACGTCGCCAGTGAAACGGCACGATGATCAGTGCCCCTATTGAGGACACAATGGCATTAAGCCCCGGTGAGGCAAACCCGATGCCAAACATGATCCGTACAAAGAAGAACAAAAAGGCGCCGCCGATGCAGATGATGATCGAAGGCAGGTAGCCGTTTTGGGTAAAGCCGCTTTTCTCTGCCGCGTAGCCGGTGATCCCGGCAATCACCACGGTGCCCATCATGGTCAGAAACAATGCCCTACTCCCCGTTTACAGTGACGCCCAGTTTGAAACTGCCGCCCTGTTACAACTGTCGCCCTGTGGCAAGCGGGAAGCCCCGCACAAAGATGTCGCGATCCTGCGCGCCTTTGCCGGCCCGTTGCAAGCGCAGAATTTCAATCGCGCCAGCCTCCTCCCCGGCGCCACAGGCAATTGTCAGGCTGTCGCCATCCAGCACCTGCCCCGGCGCGCCGGTGCCCATGGTGCCGGTGCCCATAGTGCCTGTGGTGGCCAGCCGCGAGGCCAGGAGCTTTATCCGCTGGCCATCTATGTCGACCCAGGCGCCGGGAAAGGGCGATAGGGCGCGAATTTTGCGGTCCACCTCTTTCGCCGGTTGCGTCCAGTCGATCTGCGCCTCGCTTTTGTCGATCTTGGCGGCATAGGTCACGCCCTCGTCTGGCTGCACATCCGGTGTCAGCCCATCGAGATGGCGCAGCGCGGTGACAATCAAGGACGCGCCCATTTCCGACAGGCGATCATGCAGCTGGCTGGTGGTTTCCTCATCGCCAATCGGGGTGCCTTCGCGCAGCAGCACCGGCCCGGTATCCAACCCGGCCTCCATCTGCATGATGCAGACGCCGGTCTCGGCGTCGCCGGCCATGATGGCCCGGTGGATTGGCGCCGCGCCGCGCCAGCGCGGCAGCAGGCTGGCGTGAATGTTCAGACAGCCCTTGGCAGGCGCGTCCAGAATCGCCTGCGGCAGGATCAGGCCATAGGCCACCACCACCGCAATATCAGCGCCCAGCGAGGCAAATTCTTCCTGTTCGACGGCGCCCTTAAGCGACACCGGGTGGCGCACCTCCAAGCCCAGCTCAGCGGCGCGGGCATGCACCGGGGTGGGCCGGTCCTTTTTGCCACGACCAGCCGGACGGGGCGGCTGGCTATAGACCGCTGCGATCTCGTGACCGGCCGCAACCAGCGCATCCAAGACCGGTACTGAGAACTCCGGCGTTCCCATGAAAATGATACGCATGCTGTTGCCCCCTTGGGTTTACCCGTTCAGTTTCTTGGATTTCTTGATCAGCATATCGCGCTTCATCTTGCTGAGATGATCAAAGTACAGCTTACCATTCAGATGGTCGATCTGATGCTGCACGCTGGTGGCCTCGATGCCGACAAAATCGCGCTCGGTGATCGCGCCTGTTTCGTCCATATAGCGCACGGTAACGGCGCGGGGGCGTTTGATCTTGGCCGAGACCCCGGGCAGATTGGGGCTGGCCTCTTCGTGTTCGCGCAGCTGGGTCGAGGCATGCAGCACCTCGGGGTTGGCCATGCGCACGGCGCGACCGCGCTCTTTGGAGCCATCCACCACCGCAAGGCGCAGCATGACCCCGATCTGATTTGCACCCAGACCAACGCCGGGCATGGCCTCCATGGTGTCGATCATATCGGTCCAGACCGCGCGGATCTCATCGGTGATCTCGCTGACCTCAGCGGCGGCGGTGCGCAGGCGTTTGTCGGGCCAGGGCAGGCAAATACGTGCGGTCATGCGGGTCTCTCCAGATGTCGGCGATAGGTCTCTTCGGCTTCAACGCGGGCCTCGGGCACCAGACGGTCAAAAGTCACCAGACCATCGAGGTGGTCATATTCATGCTGTATGCACCGGGCGGCAAAGCCGTCGAATGTGCCAGTCTGCCAGCAGCGCGCCTCATCCTGCCAGCGCAGTGTCACGGTGCTGGGGCGCAGGACCGCTGCCATCACACCGGGGATCGACAAGCAGCCCTCATCGCCGGTTGCAAGCTCAGCCCCAAAGGTCAGGATTTCGGGGTTGATCATCACCAGGGGCGTGCCCGGCCCGTCCTTCCAGGTGGCATCCATCACAAACAGGCGCTTGAGTACACCAACCTGCGGTGCCGCCAAGCCCCGGCCCGGAGCCGCGTACATGGTCTGAAACATATCGGCGATCAGGGGGCCGAGATCCTCCTGCGGCGCAACCAAAGCGCAAGCGGTCGACAGGCCCGCGTCAGGCCATTGCAGGATGGGCAGCAGCGCCATGATCTCTAGTCCCGTGCCAGCTCACGTTTGAGCTTTTGCATTTTACGGGTGATCATCTGCCGCTTGAGCGGTTTCAGGTAATCAATGAACAGTTTGCCATCCAGATGGTCGATCTCATGCTGCACGCAGGTGGCCCAAAGCCCGTCAAAGGTCTGACGCTGCAGGTTACCGTCCCGGTCCAGCCACTGCACCTCGACGTCGCGCGGACGGGTGACTTCGGCATATTGATCGGGGATCGACAGGCAGCCTTCCTCGTAGACGTTGGTCTCATCAGAGGAGGAAATGATCTCAGGGTTGAACATCACCAGAGGCTTGGGCGCCACGCCCTCCTCTTTTTCGCAATCCAGCACGATGAGGCGATCCATCACACCAATCTGTGGCGCTGCCAGCCCGATACCGGGTGCGCCATACATGGTTTCCAGCATGTCATCGGCCAGAACGCGCAATTTATCCGACAGATCGGCAACCGGAGCGCAGACCTTTTTCAAACGGGGATCAGGATGGATCAGGATCGAATGTTTCATGGAGGTGATTTAGGCCATTGCCCCTGTCACTGCAACGCCCTGCTTGCGCATGCCTGCCCCCCTTGTCCTCGTTGCCGCCCTGTCGACCGATGAAAAGATGCCCAAAATTGCCGCGGCCGCAGCAGCTGGTGTCAACAGAGGAACAGATCCCCTTGCACCTCGCGCATTTGCCGCTAGCTTCGCTGGCAAAATAGCGGAGTATCCCCATGGATTTTGACAGCATCATCGACCGTCGCGGCACCCATTGCGCCAAATGGGATCTTATGGAGAGCCTATACGGTGTCTCACCCGACACTGGTCTGGCCATGTGGGTGGCCGATATGGATTTTGCCGTGCCATCCATGGTCACCGACAAGATGCGCGAAATGGCCGATCACGGGATCTATGGCTATGTGAACTGCGACACCCCCTACAAGGATGCAATTTGCTGGTGGATGCAGAATCGCCACGGCTGGACCGTGGATCCCGAGGCCATTTTCACCACCACGGGTCTGGTGAACGGTGTCGGCATGTGCCTGGACAGCTTTACCCAGCCGGGCGACGGTATTGTGCTGTTCACCCCGGTCTATCATGCCTTTGCCAAGGTCATTAACAACGCCGGCCGCGAGGTGGTGGAATGCCAGATGATCAACCGCGATGGCCGCTATGAAATGGATATGGCCACCTATGATGCACAGATGACCGGCAAGGAAAAGATGGTCATTCTCTGCTCGCCCCATAACCCCGGTGGCCGGGTCTGGAGCCAAGAGGAATTGCAGGCGGTGGCGGATTTTGCCAAGCGTCACGACCTGATCCTGCTGTCGGATGAGATCCACCATGATCTGGTCTTTGACGGGGCGACCCATATTCCGATGCAAAACGCCGTGCCAGAGATCACCGACCGGCTGTTGATGCTGACCGCGCCCTCCAAGACCTTCAACTTTGCCGGGCTGCACACCGGGCAGGTGATCATCCCTGACCCGGATCTGCGGGCAAAGTTCCAACGCCGCATGCTGGCCCTGGCGCTCTCGCCAAACTCCGCCGGTCAGTTTGCCACCGCTGCGGTCTATTCTCCCGAAGGTGCCAAATGGGCCGATGAGCTGGTCGCCTATATTGATGGCAACCGTCAGGTCTTTGATGCCGCCATCGCCGACATTCCCGGGCTCAGCTCGATGAAGCTGCAGGCCACCTATTTGTCCTGGATTGATTTCTCCGGCACCGGCATGAGCCGGGAAGAATTCACCAAGCGGGTGGAGCAGGATGCAGGCATTGCCGCCAACCATGGCACCACCTTTGGCACCGGCGGCGAAAGCTTCCTGCGCTTCAACATGGGCACCCAGCGCAGCCGGGTGATCGAAGCAGGGGAACGCCTGGCCAAGGCCTTTGCCGACCTGCAATAATCATGGCCAGACCTGGTATAAAACGGGCCGCGATCTTGGTGATCGCGGCCGTGGCTCTGGGTCTTGGCTGGGGGCTGTGGCAGCTCTACGGCCCCCGTCTTGCCAGTCCCGCCAGTCCTGAGCTGGCGATACAGGTCGACCGGGTTGACCACATCCTGATCGAAAAATCCGCCCGCCGCCTGACCGCCAGCCGCGCGGGGCAAAAGGTATTGCAATATGACATCGCGCTTGGCTTTGATCCCATCGGTGACAAAAGCCGCGAAGGCGACGGCAAAACCCCGGAAGGCCTGTTCACGGTCGACCGCCGCAATCCAAACAGCAGCTACCACCTGTCGCTGGGCATCACCTATCCGCAGCCAGAAGATATCCGCCGCGCGGCGGAGGCGGGCATAGATCCGGGCGGAGATATTTTCATCCACGGCCAACCCAACGCCTTGGGTAATCTGTTGCAGCTGCCGGGGGATTGGACCGCCGGCTGTATCGCCATCAGCAATGCTGAAATGGAGCAGCTGTGGCGGCTTGTTGATCTGGGCACCAAGGTCGAAATCAGACCCTAAATCAGAGCGTATCGGAGCCTAACGAGGATTCACACAGAAAAAGACCCGCAACCGATAGGTCTGCGGGTCCGCTATTCTGCAAGGTGTTTCCACTCGGAAAGCCCAGATTTTGGCAGCCTGCCGGAGGTCGCAGGCGAAGCTTTTTACAGGCGGAGCTTTTTACAGGCGGCTTTCAGCACCTTCATTGCCCAGCAGGCCAACCGGCGCATTTGGCGCCCGGTAGAAATCCAGCGGCGCCGTGTCAGAGGCGGCGGTTTCACGTTTGAACTCATAGCGCATTTCGCCACCCTCGGCCTCGGAGGCAACAATCAGGCACTGCGACACGTGACGTGATCCCTCATAGAGATCAACCAAGCCCCGCAGCTGCGGTACAAATTCCTCTTCCACCGAAAAGCCGTTTTCCCAGCTGCGCAGTACCGGGAAATAGCCACCCTCCACAGCCACCCGCAGACGGCTTTTCTTTTTCAGGCCGGAAACGCGTGCAGCATCCATCGCTTCTTGAACAGCTTTTGGCACATAGGTGGTCATAACAATCGCCCTTTTGGCAAGTGGTTGAGCGACGGGAATCGCATCAAGATCGGCTAGGTATCTACCTACAAAGGTGACCTAGAAATGGATAAAATCAAGTGAACATTTTGAGACATCTCCGGCGCAATCGTTCACATCGCTATTCGTTGGTAGCGTGAAGACAGGACCCGCCAAGACCGACCACCGCTGAAAGGCCTGCAGGCACAGGGTCGTGATGTGCAGCCATGCAGAGGCGCTGCGCGACAACACGGATAGGCCCAGACAGGAACTGCGCCTATTTGTCTCTGTAATCACTCATGCCGCGGACCTGCCGAGATAAGGAGAGAAATCAATGGGACTTTTGATTGACGGAATATGGAAAGACCAATGGTACGACACCAAATCCAACGGAGGAGCGTTCAAACGCTCTGAGGCACAGTTTCGCAATTGGGTAACCGCCGACGGAAGCGCCGGACCAACAGGACAAGACGGATTTAAGGCCGAAAGCGGTCGGTATCATCTTTATGTCTCGCTGGCCTGCCCCTGGGCCCACCGCACCCTGATCTTTCGCGCCCTCAAGGGGCTGGAGGATCACATCTCAATCTCAGTCGTGCACCCCGATATGCTGGGCGAAGGCTGGACCTTCAAGCGCGACTCCCATGGTGCCACCGGCGATCACCTGTTTGACAGCAGCCACGCGCATCAGATCTACATCCGTGCCGATGCCAAATACTCTGGCCGCGTCACCGTGCCCATTCTGTGGGACAAGACCCGTGAGACCATCGTCTCAAACGAGAGCGCCGACATCATCCGCATGTTCAATTCGGCCTTTGACGGCATCACCGGAAACGACCTTGATTTCTGGCCAGAAGAGCTGCGCGAACCCATCGAGGCGGTGAACAGTCGGGTCTATGACACGGTCAACAACGGCGTCTACAAATGCGGTTTTGCCACCTCACAAGACGCCTATGATGCCGCCGTGGGGCCGCTGTTTGACTCGCTGGACTGGTTGGAGGATCTGCTGTCGCAGCATCGGTATCTGATGGGCACCCAGCTGACCGAAGCCGACTGGCGCCTGTTCACCACATTGCTGCGGTTTGACCCGGTGTATCACCTGCATTTCAAATGCAACAAGAAGCGGATCATCGACTACCCCAACCTCTGGGCCTACTGCCGCGAGCTGTACCAGTATCCGGGTGTACAGGCGACCGTGGGCATGCAGCATATCGTGCGGCACTACCACTACAGCCATGACACCATTAACCCAAACCGCATCCTGCCCGTGAACCCGGACATCGACTGGCTGGAGCCCCACGGCCGCGGCTAAAGCCGCACAGCCAGCTCTGCCGGACCCGCCTGACACCTAAGGGTCCGGCCCCAGCCACCGAGGCAAGAACTCCTGCGCGATAAGGCAAAGCTCGCTTGCCTTATCGCGGCCCCTGTTTCATAGAAACACAGCCAGGCCAACGGCTGTGGCGGTGATAGCAGGTTGGGGGTTTCCATGTCGGCAGATGTTACTGAGAGCCTGGTTGAAACAGGCGCCACCCTGCGCGACCATGGCGGCAATCTGAGTGCTGCCATCCAGCACTACGGCGGCAACCGCGCCGATTGGATTGATCTGTCAACGGGGATAAACCCCTGTCCTTATCCGCTGCCTGCTTTTGACGCTTCGGACTGGACAGCGCTGCCGGATACCGCCGCCAGTGCAGAACTTGAACAAGCGGCGCGGCGGTTCTGGAACGTCCCCGCCGAGGCTGCTGTGTTGCCCGCGCCCGGGGCCTCGGCCCTGATTGCGCTGTTGCCGGGGGTTGCGGATCCACGTTGGGCCAGAATCGAAACCCCAACCTACAATGAACATGCCGCGGCCTTTGCCAATCACGGCTGGACCATCTCTGGCAGCGGTCCTGCCGAAGCCTGTGTTGCGGTGCATCCAAACAATCCGGATGGACGCCTGTGGCAGGCAGAAGAGATCACCGCGCCGCTGTGCATCATAGATGAGAGCTTTTGCGATATTTGCCCCGATCAAAGCCTCATCCATCTGGCTGCCAAACCCGGCGTTATCGTGCTCAAGAGTTTTGGCAAATTCTGGGGGCTGGCGGGAATGCGGTTGGGCTTTGCCATTGGCGATCCGGAACTGTTACAACGGCTGGCCCAACTGCAGGGGCCCTGGGCGGTTTCCGGCCCGGCGTTGAAAACCGGCCTGCAGGCGCTGCAGGACCAGGACTGGGCCGATCAGACCCGCCAGAGCCTAGCCCGTGATGCTCAGCGGCTTGATCGTTTGGCAACCACGCGCGGTGCCACAGTGGTGGGCGGCACTGATCTGTTTCGCCTGTACCAGGTCGAAGATGCCGCACAGTGGCAAGAGCGGCTTGCCAAGGCCCATATCTGGAGCCGTATCTTCCCCTATTCAACAACCTACATCCGCCTGGGCCTGCCACCGCAACAGGGCTGGGACCGGCTGGAGGCCGCCCTATGAACACCGCTGAGATCCTTTTGCTGGCCCTGGTGCTGGACGCCGCCCTGGGAGAGCCGGACTGGCTCTGGTCCCGCCTGCCCCATCCGGCTGTTTTGATGGGAAAGTCCGTATCCTGGCTGGAGGCGCGTCTCAATACAGGCGCTGATACGCCCCCCGAGACGCGCCTAGGCACAGACTGGGCCAAACGCGCCAAGGGCGTTGCTGCAATCACCCTGTTGGTCTGCCTCGGGCTGGGGGTTGGCTGGCTGTTGTCCCTGTTTGGCCCCCTGGTCGAGCTGCTGGTTGCTGCGATCCTGATCGCACAGCGTTCGCTGGTTGAGCACCTGCGCGCCGTCGCAGATGGGTTGTCGCAGTCGCTGGTACAGGGACGCCAGGCCGTTGCCATGATTGTCAGCCGCGACACCGATACGATGACCGGCCCCCAGGTCGCCCGCTCCGCCATCGAGAGCGGATCCGAGAATATGTCAGACGGGGTTATCGCCCCGGCCTTTTGGTTCCTGCTGGCCGGGCTGCCCGGATTGATTGCCTATAAGATGATCAACACCGGCGACAGCATGATTGGCTATCGC
Source organism: Phaeobacter sp. G2 (assembly GCA_025163595.1). Lineage (NCBI taxonomy): Bacteria > Pseudomonadati > Pseudomonadota > Alphaproteobacteria > Rhodobacterales > Roseobacteraceae > Phaeobacter > Phaeobacter sp. G2. Next base: position 605,573 of record CP104100.1, on the reverse strand, counting down.
ACCCCCCGCTACCAGGACTTTGGCTGGGCCACGGCGCGGCTGGATGATCTGGTCAATCTGATCCCGGCGCGGCTGACCGGTGTGATGATTGCGCTGGCTGGCGGCGTGCTGCGCGCCTGGCCTGCGATTGCCCGGGACGCGGCCAAACATCGCTCCCCCAATGCCGGCTGGCCCGAGGCGGCAATGGCGCGCGCGCTGGGGCTGTCCCTGGCGGGGCCACGGTCTTACGATGGGGAAATGCGCGATTTTGCCTGGGTCAACGCCCCCGGCACCAAAAGCATCACCGGCCCTGCAATTTTGCGCTGTTGTGATATTCTTTGGATGTCTTGGTCTATTGGGGTCGGGCTATTGGTTGCTTTTGCGGTCATCTTTTAGCACATACGATGTTTTAGAGCTTCATCAAGGACTGCCCGCCATGCGCATTTTGCCTCTCGCCCTTGCTGCCCTCATGGTGCCAGCAACCGCTTTTGCCCAATGTGGCGGCAGCTTTTCCGGCTTTGTCAAATCACTCAAGCAGGAAGCCCTGACTGCGGGATATGACAGGGCAACCGTCAACGGCTTTTTCAAAGGCGCCAGCCAGGACCCCAAGGTTCTGAGGGCGGATCGGGCGCAGGGGGTGTTCCAGAAACCCTTTATCGAGTTTTCCCGCCACCTGATATCGCAGAACCGCATCAACCGGGGCCGGACGATGGCCGAAAAATACGACAGCACCTTTCGCCGGATTGAAACCACCTATGGCATCAACCGTGGCGTCTTGCTGGCCTTTTGGGCCTTTGAGACCGACTACGGCAGCTTTCAGGGGGATTTCAACACCCGCAACGCGCTGATTACCCTGGCCCATGATTGCCGCCGCCCCGAGCTGTTCCGGCCGCAGATCTTTGCAGCACTTGAACTGTACAAACGCGGCAATTTTGACCCCGCCCGCACCACTGGGGCCTGGGCGGGTGAGATCGGCATGGTGCAGATGCTGCCGCAGGATATTCTTGATAATGGCGTCGATGCCGATGGCGATGGCCATGTCAGCCTCAAAACCTCTGCCCCGGATGCGCTGATGTCCGGCGGCAAGATGCTGTCGCATCTGGGCTGGCAAGCCGGGCAACCCTGGCTGCAAGAAGTCACCATTCCCGCTGATCTTGACCTGTCAAAATCCGGCACCGATACCAAACTCTCGGTCAAGGAGTGGCAGCGCATGGGGCTGCGCGCCAAAGACGGCTCCCTTGCGGCTGGCTCCCTGAAGGCCTCACTGCTTTTGCCCCAGGGGCACAAGGGACCAGCCTTCCTCGCCTATCCCAATTTCGACGTCTATTTTGAGTGGAATCAGAGCTTTACCTATGTTTTGACCGCTGCCTATTTTGCCAATCGGTTAGAGGGCGCATCGATCTACACCGCAGGCAAGCCCGATCAGGGGCTTGTCGGTGCCCAGATGAAACAGCTGCAGCAGAAACTGCAGCGCCTGGGCCATGATGTTGGCAAGATTGACGGTATTCTTGGTGCCAAGACACGCGCCGCAGTTCAAAGCGAGCAACAGCGCCTGGGTCTTCCAGCTGATGCCTGGCCAACACCTGCGCTGCTGAACCGTCTGTAACGCGGCAGCAGGTCTGCAAACGCCAGGTACTGATACAACAAGGGGCATGAGTATTCATGCCCCTTTCTGAATAACCTTCAAGCCGCGAACCCGGGCTTTTAGGCGTCACTCAATAGTCGATGAGCTCTTCAAAGTCGCCCATCAGGCGCGACCAGAGCCCCACCGTTGTGGCAAAATCATCGGCGCTGATGCCGCCGTCACCCAAATATACATCCATCTCAAGCTTGGTTGATCCGTCCTCGGCAACATAGGCGCGAACCCAGCGTTTTTCAGCGTTGAAGTCATTTACGGTCTTCAACCGGACAGACCCATCTGTGGCATAGCCGGAATAGAACTGGATGGAATCGCAATTGGTGTTGTCTTCACAGCCATAGTAAAAAATCGTGAATTCGCTGCCATAGTGCTCGACGTTCAGCTGCGGATCCCCCACATTATCGACCAGAACCTCAACGCTTGAGCCTTCATCCAGAAAGAACCCTTCGATGCTGCTGGACTGTCGGGCGGTCAGGTTTTCTGCCTGTACGGCAAGGGGGCTGATTGCAAGAGCTGCAACCGCAAAGAGATTTGTCAGTTTCATAGTTCTCTCCAATTGTGTTTGTTTAAATGCTGGCTCTAAGATCACAAGCCGTCATTCCCACCAGCTAGTTACGTAGACCTGTACCCGGCGTGCAAGGGTGGAATTATGAGTTGTTTTCCCCCGTAGCCCAAAACCAAAGTGTACATTTCATGGCCCATCGTTGCTCAATTTTCGCCTATGCGACAAGAGCTTCTGCCTTTTTCAGATCAACCGAGACCAATTGGCTAACGCCTTTTTCCTGCATGGTGACGCCGAACAACCGGTCCATTCGCGCCATGGTAACCGCATGGTGGGTGATAATCAAAAACCGTGTTTCAGTCTGGCGGCACATCTCGTCCAGCAAGTCACAGAACCGGGTGACATTGGCGTCATCCAGCGGCGCGTCCACCTCGTCCAGCACACAGATCGGCGCTGGGTTGGACAGGAAGACCGCAAAGATCAGCGCCATGGCGGTGAGGGTCTGCTCGCCACCGGACAACAGCGACAGCGTCGACAGCTTTTTGCCCGGCGGCTGGCACATGATCTCCAACCCGGCATCCAGCGGGTCATCGCTTTCCACCATCACCAGATTGGCCTCGCCGCCGCCGAACAGATGGGTAAAGAGATTTGCAAAGCTGGCGTTTACCTCTTCAAACGCGGTGAGCAACCGCTCGCGCCCCTCGCGGTTGAGACTGGCAATACCGCTGCGCAGGGTCTTGATCGCCTCTTCCAGGTCGGCTTTTTCCGAGACCAGCTCATCATGTTCGGTCTGGATTCCCCGTGCGTCTTCTTCGGCGCGCAGGTTCACCGCCCCCAACGCATCCCGTTGCCGCTTGTGTCGGTTGACTTCGGCCTCCAGCTCCTCTGCCCCTGGCATCTGGTCGGGGCTGACCTCCAGCTGTTCCAGCAGCGCCTGCGGGCTACAATTCTGGTCTTCGCTGATCCGTTCAGCCGCATGGGTCACGGTTTCACGCGCCGCCTCACATAGGGCTTCAGAGCGCGCCCGCGCTTCACGCCCTTCCGAGGCAAGCCGTTCAGACTCACGTTCGATCTGCACCAATTCGCGCAGTGCGGTCTCTGCTGCGATCAAGGCATCCGAGGCGGTGGTCTTGCGCGCTTCCGCATCCGCGATGGCTTCGTTCAGCTCTTCGCGTTTTTCAGCAATCTCCGCAGGCACCGCATGGGCCTCTTCCAGCTCCTCCTGCGAGGCTTCGCGGCGTTCGGCCAGTTCTTCGATGCGTCGCTCTGCGGTTTCCAACCGGTGCCGCCAGCCCGATAGGTCCTTGGTCACTTGCTGGGCCCGCTTGGTACGGGCCTCGCCGTCGCGGCGCAGCTCATCATGGGCTGAGCGATGGGTGAGCATGGTGATCCGGGCGGCTTCCACCCCCTGTTTGACGTCTTCGACCCCAGCCCGTGCCGCATCCAGATCGCCAAGATCCGCCTGCGCCGTCTCCGCCTCTGCCAGTTGCAGCCGGGCATTCATCGCATCTTCACTGTGGCGCGTCACCGCAATGCCTAGTGTCTCCAGCTTGCCCTCGGCCAGATTGCGCTCGGCCTCTGCCCGGCTGAGCGCGCGGGCGGCATCGGCAACCCGTTGATCCGCAACCCGGCGCGCCTGTCGCGCGTTCTGATCCGCCTGGGTCACCTCTTCCAGCCGACGGATCAGTGTTTCATGCGCCGCGCGGGTGCCATCGGCCTTGGCGCTGACCTGCTCCAGTTCTTGCTTCAGCGCCTCCAGCCGGTTCAGCTGTTCCAGCCTCAGCGCCGCGGCACTGGGCGCGTCCTCGGCCCAGGCCCGATACCCATCCCAGCGCCAGATATCACCTTCAAGCGTCACCAATCTCTGACCTGGCTGCAGCTGCGCCTGCATCCCACGGGCGGTATCACTGTCAACAAGGCCAATCTGACCAATCCGGCGCGCCAGGGCCTCAGGACCGGACACATGTTTGGCCAAAGGCTCCACCCCGTCAGGCAGCGGCACATCGCGGGCATAGGCCGGCAGCGCGACCCAGCCCGTTGGCCCGTCTACCGCCGCCAAAGGGGCGCGCAGATCATCCGCCAACGCCGCGCCCAGCGCCTTTTCATAGCCAGGGGCGACGCTCAGCGCGTCCAGAATTTGCCCCCGTTCAGCGGTGTCCCGCTCCAATAGCTTTGCCAGCGCTGTTACCTCGGCCCGGATCGCCCCCAACGCCCCTTCCGCCTCAGAGCGTTGCGCCCGTGCGGCGGATTCCAAGGCCTGGGTTTCGGTGCGCAGCTCATCCGCCGCAGCCAGGGCCTCCTCGGCCATCTCCACGGCTTCGCGGGCTTCTTCCTCGGTGGCCAAAGCCGCCTCAAACCCTTCCCCTGCCAGTTCCAGGGCCTCGCCGGCCTGATCCTGCGCCTGCTGCGCTGCCGCACCTTCGCTTTCAGCCCGCGCCAGGGTGCGCTTGCAATCCTCAACCAGACGCAGCGCCGATTGATACCGCGCCGACAGGCGCGCCACATCTTCGGTCAACTGGGTCAGGTGATCTTCGCGCGCCTCCAGGATCGTTGCCGCTTCCCGCGCCAAGGCGCCCGCCTCGCTTAACCGCTCATCATGGCCCTCACTGGCCTTGGCCAATTCCTTTTGTTCCCAATCCAGCCGCTCAATCGTCTCTCCGGCATCGCGGTTGAGTCCACCTTCACGGTCAATATCATTGCCCAGCTGCTGGATACGGCTGACCAACCGTTCGATGGTCTGGCGTGCCTGTGCCTCCTGATCGCCCAGCGAGTCGCGCTGCACCACCAATCGCTGCAAAATGGCGGCGGCAATGGCCTGTTCCTCGCGCAGCGGTGGCAGGCCTTCTTCGGCCTCGGCGCGATTGGCTGCCGCAGCCCGCGACAGGGCCTCGCCCTTGGCCGCCTGGGTCAGGCGAATGGTCAGGTCCTGCTCCGCAGTCAGCCGGGCATCATCCGCCTCGCGCCAGCGTCGGTACAGTAACATCCCCTCTGCCAGCCGCAGCTTTTCACCGATATCACGATAGCGCTGCGCCTGTCGGGCCTGACGCGCCAATTGCCCCAACTGGCCTGCCAGTTGCTCCACCACATCATCCACCCGCAACAGGTTCTGTTCGGTGTTTTTCAGCTTCAGCTCCGCCTCATGGCGCCGCTGATACAGGCCGGAGATACCCGCAGCCTCTTCCAGAATACGACGGCGCGCCTTGGGCTTGGCATTGATCAATTCCGAAATCTGACCCTGCCGCACCAAGGCCGGAGAATGCGCCCCGGTAGAGGCATCGGCAAAGAGCATCTGCACATCCCGCGCCCGCACATCTTTACCGTTGGATTTATAGGCACTGCCCACATCGCGGGTGATACGACGGACAATTTCCAACTGATCCGCCTCGTTGAACCCCGACGGTGCCAACCGGTCCGAGTTATCAATCAGCAGGTTCACCTCGGCAAAATTGCGGGCCGACCGCGAGGTGGTGCCGGCAAAGATCACGTCTTCCATGCCGCCGCCACGCATCGCCTTGGCACGGGTCTCGCCCATCACCCAGCGCAAAGCCTCCAGCAAGTTCGACTTGCCACAGCCATTGGGACCAACCACGCCAGTCAACCCGTCCCCGATGATCAGATCGGTCGGGTCAACAAAGCTTTTAAAGCCAGTAAGCCTGAGTTTTGAAAAGCGCAAAGCCGCCCCTGAGTGATTCTTATATCCAGCGAGTCCAGCAGCTTCCCAGCTGCCCTGTCAACGTAAACGACCCCATTGCGCGCGACAGCCGACCCGGGCCGCAGCATATCTTGTGGATAACTGCCCTGATTCACAGAATCCCATGGATCCCGCTTTCATCTTTTCAAAAATAGTCCGGGATTTACCTGTCGCAGACACAGAGAGGCTGGCCTCCTAACACCGCCTCGGCAGCCCCGTTGCAGCTGCAAGGATGGCAGACAACCCCAGCCATTCAGGCTCAGGCCTGCTACCCCAAACGGATACCCAGCCGCTCGCAAACTATCTTGCGCTCACATCGATACCTGCGCCAGAAGCGACACGCAGGCGATATGGCAGGTCGTGGAATTACCGTACTTTTGATGATCGACGCAAAAACCACGATCACAACGACTGACGCAGGAAAGCATAAAAGCGACTGTCATTTACGCGGCTCCAATTGAGCCTGAGTGCGGGGCAATCACTATGTTCTGCAATTCTGAAAAGAGCGCCGGGCGCCAGGAACACCCCGACCTCAGCAGCTTTTTGCGCCACATCAATATCAGAGGTTCCCGCAGGAAGTGGGAGCCAGCCGTAAAGCCCCTCTGCCTGTTCTGGCGCGATCTCAAACCCGATTTTCTTTAGCTGCTGCACCCCGATTTCGCGCTCCTGCTTCAACTTCCTGGCAAGACGCGCACACTGCTTTTCATACCGGCGCGTCCGCATGAGATCTGCGATCAGGCGTTCGGTGTGGCTAGAACTGTTGACGGTTAAAACCATCTTGAGTTCCGCGAGGCTGTGAGAAATTTCCGGATCGGCAATGATGTAGCCCGAGCGCAAAGTAGGCGTGAGAACTTTGGCAAAGGTGCCGATTTGTATAACCCTTTGAAGGCGGTCCAATGAGGCAAGACGTGTCCCGGATACGCCAGGCAAATCTATGAACGGGTCATCGTCAACAACAAGTATGTTGTGGCGCTCGGCGATTTGCAAAACGGTATGGGCCGTGGGGAGATCAATCGAACAGCCTGTCGGGTTCTGGGCAAGCGATTGGGTGAAGAACAGGCGGGCCTGGTAGTGATCGGCTGCGGCCTGAAGAGCGTCGCAATCGGGGCCATGTGGTCCGCGCGGAATACCAATGACATTGACGCCTGCCAGTTTCAGTTTGGCAAAAAGAGGATAATACCCCGGATCATCAACCAAAACGGTTTCACCAGCGCGGCAAAAGCGACGGATTACAAGATCAAGCGCATGGTTGGCGCCAAAGGTGGTCACAACTTGATCTGGCTGAACATGGATGCCCGCAGCGCCATGCGCGGCAGCGATGTATTCACGCAGAGCAAGCAACCCGTGTGGCGCGCCATACCCGCCTTCGCCCGATGCAAGCGTGACAGAGGGGGCTGCGTTCAACAGCCAGCTTTCCGGGGGACGGCCATCGCCAACGAGCACTTTGTAGGGACGATCCAGCTGAGCATGCAGCAAGGATACGCTGTCGCGCGCCTCCCGCAGATTGGCGGGTTCCGCCGTCGTTGCAACGCCATGGGCGACAAAAAAACCTGCGCCCTGGCGCGCGTACACAAGGCCGTTTGCCACCAGCTGATCGTAAACGGCGACCATGATATTTTTTGATGCGCCGTACTGTTCAGCCGCACGGCGAAGCGACATTAGTTTTGTCTCTTCAGCGAGTTCCCCCGACTTAATCCTGTCGTGCAGGCTTCTGTAGATGCGATCTGTCTTTGTCTGTGTCATCTGCGCAGTGTGTCCACGTTCCGATGGGTACAGTCCAGAAAAAATTGTCCAAACTGTACCAATACAACCTCGCTCAAATTTACAATCTTCCCGCTGGAGATCAGGAGGAGACACCATGACTGTTAGCGCGACTAAAACCCCGTCTGTTGTGAATTCACGGATTGAGGGCATGCGGGATATGGAGCCTGCTGACCGCCGCGATGCCATTGCCATCGCCGCAGGGCTTGATACCCCAGCCAAAGCTGCGCTTTCAGATGGCTCCGCACTGCCGGTTGCAGTGGCAAACGGTATGATCGAGAACGTCATCGGCACGTTTGAGCTGCCACTCGGGGTGGCTACAAATTTCGTCGTCAACGGTCAGGACTATCTCGTTCCTATGGTGGTCGAGGAACCTTCTGTGGTTGCTGCGGCCTCCTACATGGCCAAAATTGCGCGGGCCGGCGGCGGGTTCAAGGTGAGTTCTACCGCACCGATCATGCGGGCGCAGGTTCAGATCATTGGCCTGGATGATCCGTTCGGCGCGCGGGCCGCGTTGCTGGCTCAGCGGGACGCGTTGATTGAAAAAGCCAATTCCAAAGACACCGTGCTGACCGAGCTTGGCGGCGGCTGCAAAGATATCGAGGTTCATGTTTTCCCCAGTTCGGCCATTGGTCCGATGGTGGTCATGCATCTCTTGGTGGATGTGCGCGATGCGATGGGGGCCAACACGGTCAATACCATGGCGGAAATGCTGGCGCCACAGGTCGAGGAAATTACCGGCGGAACGGTGCGCTTGCGCATTTTGTCCAACTTGGCCGACAAACGTATGGTGACCGCAAATGTGCGTATTCCAACGGATGCCCTGACGACAAAAACACTGAGCGGGGCGCAGGTTGCACAGGGCATCGTCGAAGCCTGCGAACTGGCGATCATTGATCCCTATCGCGCCGCAACCCACAACAAAGGCATTATGAATGGCATTGACCCCGTTGTCGTCGCCACAGGCAACGACTGGCGCGCGATCGAAGCCGGCGCCCATGCCTATGCGGCCCGCAACGGCCATTACACGTCCCTCAGCCGCTGGGAGGTCGCCCGGGATGGCGCACTGGTCGGCACACTAGAATTGCCGATGGCGATGGGGATTGTTGGCGGCGCAACCCGCACCCATCCAGCCGCACAGGCTGCGCTCAAACTTATGGGAGTCACAAGCGCACAAGAGCTTGCGGAAGTGACAGTCGCCGTGGGCTTGGCGCAGAACATGGCCGCGCTGCGTGCGCTTGCAACCGAGGGCATTCAGCGCGGCCATATGACCCTACATGCCCGCAATATCGCCATTACCGCAGGCGCGCAGGGGAGTGATATCGACCGTGTGGCCAAAGCCATCGTCGAAGCGGGGGATGTTACCGTCGCCCGCGCCAAACAGATGCTGGAGGGCATCTGATTTCAATACTTCAGGGAGGAAAACCTATGACTAACGCTACACGGCGTACTCTTTTGCGTTTCGGCGCGGCAGCTCTTGCTGCACCTGCAATTCTAGCCTCGGGCACAACGGCCCGTGCGCAAAGCGTGACCAAATGGCGGATGCAGGCGCTTTGGGGCGGCGGTACGACGCCCATGCTGTATGAGGAAAAATTTTGCGCCCGCGTCGCCGAGCTTACCGGCGGTTCGCTTGAAATCACGCCTTTTGCGGGCGGGCAAATTGTCCCCTCCGCACAGGCCTTTGACGCCGTGCGCGGCGGCGCATTTGAACTGATGAAAACCTTTGACGGCTACACCGCAGGCAAAATCCCGGCGCATGGGTTTTCGTCGACTGTTCCGTTCGGCTTTCCCGAGCCGGACCAATACGAGGCCTGGTTCTATGAACGAGGCGGGCTGGAAATGGCGCGTGAAAGCTATGCACCTGCTGGGCTCACCTATGTTGCGCCTACGGTTTATGGCCAAGAACCGATCCATTCGCGGGTGCCGGTGCGGAAAATCGCCGATCTGAATGGTCTGAAGGGCCGTTTTGTCGGACTGGCCTCTGCTGTGATGGCCGATTTCGGCGTGTCAGTTTCGCCGCTTCCCACTTCCGAAGTCTATTCGGCGCTGGACAAGGGGTTGATCGACATCGCGGATCGCGGCGACATCAAAGCCAACTTTGAGGAGGGCCTGCACGAGGTCGCAAAATACCTTATCCTGCCGGGTGTGCATCAGCCGACCACTGCCACCTCTTATGTTGCAAATACGCGCGCATTTGACGCCTTGGACGCGCAACAAAAAGCCGCTCTTGCGGTGGCGGGTCGGGAAATTTCCGGGACCCTGCGCCAGAATATTCTCGTTGCGAATGGCGAATACATCAAGAAATTCCAAGACGCAGGTGTTGAGATCATTGATTTCGATCCTGAAGATGTCGCCCAAGCACGGGCCAAAGCCGTCGAGGCCTGGAAAAAGGCCGCAACGGATGACATCTCCAAGCGCATGATGGAGTCTCAGATCGCGTTGATGCAGGAATTGCGCCTGCTCTAAACTCAACCCATTTTGCACCTAAAATTGCATCATCCCGCGCCAACCATTCTAGGATAGGCTGGCGCGGGATGGTGCCGCATTCGCGGAGTTTCTTATGATAACACTGTCCCGGCGCATCACTGCGCTCAACCGAGGTTTGTTCGCCTGTGCGAAATGGCTGATCTACGCCATCGTCTTGTTGATGCTGTGGGAAGTGCTCTCGCGCTATGTGTTGTCGTCGCCCACTTCCTGGGCCCCGGAATTGGCGACCTTGATCTTTGGTCCCTTCTTTCTGTTGGGAGGACCATATCTGCTCCACCTCGGCGGCCATGTCGCGGTGGATGTCGCCTCGGCAAAGGCGACGGGACGGCTCGCCGTGGGGCTGAAACTGATCGGTCTGGTCTTGGCTGCAGTCTTTGGCGCGATCCTGTTGTGGTTCAGTGTGCCTTTGGTGATGCAGTCTTTCAGCTATGGGGAGACCAGCTACTCCGCATGGAATCCAATTATATGGCCCGCCAAGGCCTTTTTGCCGCTCAGTGCAGTGCTGTTGATGCTTCAGGCCCTCGCCGAGGCGATCGACGTGCTGTTTGAGCCGGAGGCCGTGTGATGGAAAGCTCTTTTGTTCTGCTGTTTATGTTCACCTCTCTCATCGCTTTCATGTTGAGCGGGGCGGGGCTTGCTTTTGTCCTGGGCGCGATTGCCTTTATTTCGACCATTCTGTTGTGGGGCCCATCCGCTCTGATCGTGGCGGTTCTCAACACATTCGAGACCATGACGTCAGAGTCACTTATGGCGATCCCGCTCTATGTGCTGATGGCCTCGATCCTCCAAAAATCTGCCATCATTGATGCGCTTTATGATGCCATGGAAACATGGTCGGCGCGTCTCAATGGTGGTTTGGCCGTGGGCACGATCATCATCTGCACCATCCTTGCGGCGATGACCGGGGTTGTCGGCGCTGCGGTGGCTGCGATGGGGATCCTGGCTTTGCCGTCGATGCTGTCGCGCGGCTACCATCCGCCGCTTGCCTTGGGGGCGATCTGTGCGGGGGGGACCTTGGGGATTTTGATCCCACCATCTGTCGTGACAATCGTCTATGCCATCACAGCGCAAATTTCGATCGGGCAGATGTTTGCGGCAGGGATCGTGCCGGGTCTCATCTTGGCAGGCAGCTACATCGCCTACATCCTCATTCGAACCTGGATTAATCCGGCGCTCGCACCAAAACCAGAACAGGTGGATGATCTGCCGCTGGGCGTAAAGCTGGCCAAACTGAAAAGCCTCATCTTGCCTGCCTTCGTGGTTCTGGGGGTGCTTGGATCTATTTACACAGGGATCGCGACCCCAACCGAAGCCGCCGCTGTCGGCGTGTTAGGAGCGGCAATGTCTGCGATGGTCACCCGCCGCCTGTCCTTCACCATGCTGTCAGGCGCCGCGACAGAAACTCTGCGCGTTACGGCCATGATACTCTGGATCACCATTGGTGCGCGTGCATTTATTTCGGTTTTTGTAGCCACAGGCGGTGCAGATTCGATCCTTGGCTTTGTTGAAAGCTTTGAGGCATCACGTTGGATTATCTTAGGCGTGATGGTTCTGGTGCTGATCTTCTTGGGGCTGTTTCTGGATGAAATCGGGATCATCTTGCTCTGTGTGCCAGTGTTCCTGCCGATCATCACCACGCTTGATTTTGATCCGCTCTGGTTCGGTGTGCTTTTCATGATCACCGCGCAGATGGCCTATATCACTCCCCCCTTTGGCTACACCTTGTTCTACCTGAAAGGCGTTCTTCCCGACGGGATCGGCATCGGACAAGTATACCGGGGGGTTATTCCGTTCTTCCTGATCCAGGTGGGTGTATTGATCCTGTTCGCGGTCTTTCCGGACCTGGTCACCTGGCTTCCCGAAGCGCTGAGCCAAGTCGGAAAATAGGCCAGAAAGGCTTATGCGCCAAGCCCACAGCGTTAAAGTCCCCGACGCACTAAGGTGCATCGGGGATTTGGTACCTAGTGGTTGAACTTCTTAATTTCCCCTTTCGCCAACCGTTCCGAGTAGCTGTTGAGCTCCACCCGAACGAGCTTCATCAAGAAATACAGAGCCAGAATGTTCACAACAGCCATCGCAAAGATCGCGGCATCAGAGAAATCGATGACCGGACCAAGTGAGGCAGAGGCACCGATCACAATGAAGATGCAGAAGATCACCTTGAACACCAGCTCGGTCACTTTTCCTTCTCCAAAGAGGTAGGTCCATGCCTTGAGACCGTAGTAGCTCCAGGAAATCATGGTGGAGAAGGCAAAGAGGACCACCGCGAGTGCCAGTACAAAGGGGAACCAGCTAATCGTCGATCCAAAGGCCGCAGATGTCAGAGCAACGCCTGTGTTCCCATCGACCGTGGCGATCGCCGAGCCCGCCTCGTTGAGCATGTAAACGCCGGTCGCCTCATCAATGATCAATTGTTGTGAAATCACGATAACCAAGGCGGTCATTGTACAGATGACAACAGTATCGATCAGCGGTTCGAGCAAAGACACAAAACCTTCGGTAATCGGTTCTTTTGTCTTCACGGCCGAATGGGCAATCGCCGCCGAGCCAACCCCGGCTTCGTTGGAAAATGCCGCCCGTTTGAAGCCTTGGATCAGGGCCCCAACCATGCCGCCAGCGACGCCCAAACCAGTGAAGGCACCTGCAAAGATCTGGCCGAAGGCCCAACCGATCATGTCATAGTTCATGATCAGGATGATCAGCGCAGCACCAACATACAGGATACCCATCAACGGGACGACTTTCTCGGTCACGTTGGCGATGGATTTGATACCGCCCACGATCACCGCAAAGACAACACCCGCAAAAATGAGACCCGTGATCCAGCCGGGATAGTCCCCAACAATCCCAGAAATCTGGGCGTGGGCCTGGTTGGCTTGGAACATGTTGCCACCACCCAATGCGCCCAAGATACAAAAGATCGAGAACAGAACGGCCAGGATTTTCCCACCAGGCAACCCAAGCTCAGTAAAGCCTTTGGAGATGTAGTACATCGGGCCACCAGAGACGGTGCCATCGTCGTATTCATTGCGGTACTTTACGCCCAGCGTACATTCGGTGAATTTCGACGCCATGCCCAACAAACCCGCGAGGATCATCCAGAAGGTTGCCCCCGGTCCGCCAATGCCGACGGCGACCGCCACACCTGCAATATTCCCAAGCCCCACTGTCCCGGACAAAGCCGTCGCAAGCGCCTGGAAGTGACTGACTTCACCGGCATCATTGGGATCGGAATAGTCCCCTTTCACCAATCCAATAGCATGGCTGAAAAAGCGGAACTGAACCGCGCCAAAGTAGATGGTGAAAACCGTGGCCGCAATAACCAGCCACATAACGATCCAGGGAAAGCTGGTCCCAGGAACAGGGGCAAAAATGAAGCTGACAAATGGGCCTGTCACTGTGGCAAAGGCCTGATTTACCTGTTCGTCAATGCCTTGGGCAAAGGCTGCAGGTGCTGCACTGCTGGCGATAAGCGCCGACATAAGTGTTTTAAATGATTTCATGACTGACCTCTATCCAACAACCGTAACCGGCACGTCTGCGTGCATGACCAAGTTCTGTGTCGAACTACCAAAAATACGCTTTGTGAACCCATCATTGGACACGCGGCCGACAATGATCTGGGAGGCACCATGTTCGGTGGCGATCCGGTTCAGAGTCTCGGCAACATCGCCATGCTGGACCAGCCCTTGCGCCTGAATCCCAGCGTCGTTCAGTTTTTCGACGGCGGGTGTCACCACCCGTGTTGTCGCGATCTTGATCTCTTCTTCACGCCTTTTGTGACGTTTTTCGTTCTCTTCCGCAGTCTGGAAAGTGAAAGGGGACCATTCGATAACATAGGCAACGATCAACGCGCTGTTTTCGAGACGGGACGCAATGTCCCGAGCAAAGGTTAGAGCGCGTTCACCGGTTTCTGTGCCATCCAGTCCAACTACTATTTTAACGGTCATTGGTCAGGCTCCGTGTTGGTTTTTTTATGCCACTACCGTTTTCAGCGGAGTGAAAAACGGTACTAACAATTTTAAGGACAAGTGATTATCACTAGATAATGGTGATGAAAGCAGGGTAAAAGCTGAGAAAAAGCCTATGCTGTGGCAATTTTCTAGGGAAAAACACTAATGAGTAGAGAAATCGACAACATAGATATCAAAATTCTACAAGAGCTCGAATCGGATGGACGGCTTTCTATTGTTGACCTTGCTCAACGGGTAAACCTGACCAACACACCCTGCTCAGAGCGGGTCAAACGGTTGGAAAGGTCCGGCTATATCACCGGGTATCGCGCGACGTTGGATTTGGACAAAATGGGTCTCAGCCACCTCACCGTGGTGCAAGTTTCGCTGACAGCAACGGGGGGAGACAACTCGCTTGATGCCTTCAACAAGGCGGTCCGTGCCATCCCCGAGGTCGAACGGTGCCTCATGCTGGCGGGGGCCTTTGATTATCTTTTGACGGTGCGTACCAAAGATATGCGGCACTTTCGGGAGGTTCTGGGGGACAGCATCAACAAGCTGCCGGGCATCCTGCAGACAAATTCCTTCGCTGTGATGGAAGTCGTTAAAAACTAAGGAGCCATTGGCAACCCAAGCAAGGGTGGCTCAAGACAGGCGGCAGGCTGCGGGTGCAGTTCTGAGCTTGGGGCGCGACAGGAGAGGCGCCCAATGCCTGGGAGGCCGTACAGGGCGGCGGGCTGCTACCCCTTTCCGCTTTCATGCTCGAGCCTCTGCTGGGCGATCTCGGCATTGCGGAGGCTGCGCTGGTGGTCGATCAGTGACTGTTTCACATAGTCCAGATGGGCCTCGACGGCCGTACGCGCGGCGACGGGATCTCGGGCCTGGAGGGCGGCATTGATGGCGCTGTGCTGGGCCAGAAGCACCTCAAAGGTGGTGTGGCGGCTGAACATGATGCGGCGGTTGTAGAACACGCCTTCGTGCAGCAGGTCAAACATCGACCGCATCATATGCAGCATCACCACATTGTGGCTGGCGTCCATGATGGCGGAATGGAACTGGGCGTCCAGACTGGCGGCAGCATCCGACAGCGACGGATCACCGGCCGCAACCATTTTATCGAATATGGTCTGGATCAGTTTCAGATCCGCATCCGAGCCAAATTTGGCGGCGCGCTCGGCTGCCAGTCCTTCCATGTCACGGCGAAAGCTCAGGTAATCAAACACCGCCTCATCATGGCGGGCAAACAGCCGGATGAGCGCAGGCGAGAAGGCAGAGCCCAGCACATCAGCCACAAAGACCCCCGATCCGGCCTTGGCCTCCAGCAGTCCAACCTCCTGCAGCTCGGCAATGGCATCACGCAACGAAGGCCGTGAAACGCCCAGACGTTCGGCCAGTTCCCGCTCCGAAGGCAGACGTTCTCCCGGCGACAGGATGCCCCGCAGGATCAGCTGTTCGATCTGGCGCACCACAGAGGCTGAAAGTTTCTCGGGTTGGACTTTTTGAAACGGCATGGGGGTCTCGGGTTGAACTTGGGCGGGACGTGAACGGGGTCGGACGGGGCTGGTGCAGGTAGGACCAGTTTAAGAGCGACTGGCCGCTGCAATTGGTAAAAACATATGACCGCACCTAGTGCAAGGCAACAAGCAGTACGCAGGATTTGCAAAGTATGATCACATCTTTTGAAATATTAGGTCAGTATTATTGACTAGTTTTGAAACTTTCCTACCTTCCCCCACAAGCTAAACCCAAAAGGAAGTCGCCATGTTGCTGAAACAGCTCTTTGCCACCCGCACGCACCGTATGGAGGCTTCCGAAATTCGCGAACTGCTGAAACTGTTGAACCGGCCTGGGCTCTTGTCCTTTGCCGGCGGTATCCCTGACCCGGATCTGTTCCCCGCGGCAGCGTTTTCCGCAGCCTTTCAGGCCGCACTGGAACCGGAGTATCAGGCCCAGGCGCTGCAGTATTCGGTCAGCGAGGGCTACCTGCCGCTGCGCCAGTGGATCCAACGGGAAATGACACGCATGGGTGTGCCCTGTGACACGGATAATATCCTGATCACCTCTGGCTCGCAGCAGGCTCTGGATTACCTGGGAAAACTATTCCTCTCTCCCAATGATACTGCGCTTGTGGGCTGGCCGACCTACCTGGGTGCCTTAGCGGCTTTTAACGCCTATGAACCGCGCTACGATCAGCTCAACCCGGGCGGCAACCGATCCCCAGCCAGCTACCGCGATGCCGCAGCTGAGGCCAACAGCCGGGTGAAGTTTGCCTATCTGTCGCCGGATTTTGCCAATCCCACCGGCGAGACTCTATCGCTGTCGGGGCGCAAGGCTTTGCTGGACCTGACCGAGGAGCTGGGCTGCGCGGTGATCGAAGATGGCGCCTATCATGCCCTGCGCTATGAAGGGGAAACAATCCCACCCGTTTTGGCGCTGGAGATTGCACAGAAGGGCAGCCTTGAGCAGTGTCGGACGGTCTATTGCGGGTCTTTCTCCAAAACCCTGTCGCCTGGCCTGCGCCTGGGCTGGGTGGTGGCCAGCAAGCCGGTCATCGCGCAGCTGGTTTTGATGAAACAAGCGGCAGACCTGCATTCTCCAACGTTGAACCAGATGGCGGTACATCAGGTGGCGGAGGCCTGCTTTGACGCCCATGTCGCCGGGCTAAGACAGGCCTATGGAGCACGTCGTGATGCAATGCTTTCCGCCCTGCAGACCTATATGCCCAAAGGGGTGACTTGGACCCGCCCCAAAGGCGGCATGTTTGTCTGGCTCACGCTGCCCCAACATGTGGACACCGCCGAAGTGCTGGTTCGCGCTCTGGATCAGGAGAATATTGCCTTTGTTCCGGGACAGGCCTTCTTTGCCGATGGCGCGGGCTGCAACACACTGAGGTTGAGCTTTTCGGCGCTGGATGAGGCGGAAATCCGGACCGGCATCGAGCGGCTTGGACGGTTACTATCAGACGCCTAGGGTCAGGACTCATAGCCAATAGATGACGGTTGCTGCGAGCGCGATCACTGAGAGGAACACCTTTGGGCATCTATCGTATCGGGTCGCCACACGCCGCCAATCCTTCAGCCTGCCAAACATGATCTCTATTCTCCCCCACCATCGCACCCGTCGAAGATGGGTAGTCCATATGGGCTTTGTTGCACAAATCGGGGTCTGAGCGCATTTCCCCTTTCCCTGGACGGATTTACCCTACGGGCTCTGTGACGGGTATGCCAAGAGCGGTGTAGCGGTTTAGGACCGCGATGCGGACTTGGATTTCCGCTACCTGCCGGTCGAAGTCCCAGGCCATCAGCGATTGGTCGAGCAGCTTCACACAGTGCATCTTGGTTTCAACGCGGCTTCGGCGGTGGTATCCGCTCCATCGTCGCCACAGCGCGCGCCCTAGGTATCGTGAGGCATTGACCGCTTCGTTTCTTGCGATGGCTCCGGCGCGTGTGGGTTTCCACGGTTTGGCGTTCTTGCGCGGCGGAATGACTGCATGAGCGCCCCGTGCTGCAATCACGTCATGGCATCTGCGCGTGTCGTAGGCACCATCGGCGGTCACTGACCCAAGGTCCTGATCTGGTGGGATTTGGTTGAGCAGTTCAGGCAACATGGGCGCATCACCGATGTTGCTGGTGGTGACCTCTACCGCGCGAACCTCCAGCGTTTCCTCATCAATCCCGATATGTATCTTGCGCCAAATACGTCGCTTGGGGCCGCCATGCTTGCGGGCGTTCCATTCACCTTCGCCCTCTGCCTTGATGCCTGTGCTATCGATCAGAAGGTTCAGTGGGCCAGTCCCACCGAAATACGGCAAGCTCACGTTCAGCGTCTTCTGGCGGCGCCACAGCGTACTGAAATCGGGCACGGACCAATCCAGTCCGACCAGCCGCAACAGACTCTCAACGAACCCAGCCGTCTGCCTCAGTGGCATACCGAAAAGGACTTTCATGGTCAGACAGGTCTGGATCGCGGCATCGCTGAACTTGCATTGACGACCGCGCCTGCCGGTCGGTGGCGGTGTCCAAACCATCTCGGGATCAAACCAGATCGCCAACGATCCACGCTGCTTCAGCGCGTCATTGGAAGACGACCAATTCGTGGTCTTATACTTCGTAGGGGCCCAACTGCTCATGCATCCCAGCTATCACGCTGGATTCATACAGTGAATCCCCGTCACGATTTGTGCAACAAAGCCGTTCAGGCATCAAGAACAGGTTGTCCGCGATCAAGGTGGCGAAACCCGCACTGGATGCCCGCGAGGGCTTCTACCTGCTGCCAACGCAACTCGACCTGCACGGGGCGGATGACGCTGCCGCCCTGTGCATGGCGATGCCAGTCATGGCGGCGTCTCTTGTCGTGGTGGATACCATGGCCCGCTCCATGGGTGGCGGCGACGAGAACAGTTCCCGTGACGTGTCGCAATTCGTGGCGAACATCGATGCAATCCGCACCCAAACCGGGGCGCATGTTCTGGTGATCCACCATTCGGGAAAGAATGCCGAGGCCGGGGCACGGGGATCATCTGCACTGCGGGCTGCGATTGATACCGAAATCGCAATCACTGACCGGCAGATCACATGCGCGAAGCAGCGGGACATGGAGTTCCCCAACCGGCTGTTCTTTAACCTCGAGTCGGTTGAACTCGGGCGCGACCGCGATGGCGAGCCTGTCACCAGCGCCGTAGTCGTGGAGGCCAGCGCCACGGCCAGAACCGCGAAGCCCTTAAGGGGCCGGGAAGAGGTCGCCGCGCAAGCCTTGGCCGAAGCCCTGCGTTTGTATGGCGAGAAGCACAACAGGGAGAACATCCCCAACAACCGCGATGCTGTGGCCTTGGTCCGATGGCGGGATCAGTGCGAGGCGTTCGGGCTGACCGAGAAGGACGCGACCAAGGACGCGAAGCGCAAGGCATTCGACCGGGCAAAGCAGCGCCTCATGGATCACGATCATATCCGCGTTTGGGGTGATTTCGTGTGGAAGGTGCAGGCCGATGACTAGGATCTTCAACCTCGAACCGGACACCCGGACAAAACGGACACCCCTAAAGGGGGGTGTCCTGTCCGTCCGGTCTGGAATGTCGCGTGGACAAAATGGACACGCCGGGATTTGTCCGGTCTACCAAAAGTAAAATCAAATACTTACGGGAAACCTCCCTTCTTCTTCGCGGACAACTCCCCGGACTTTTTGGACGTTTGTCCCGTCCAGCCTGGACAAAGCGTTTTGTCCGCCTCGAAAACCGTCAGGAGATAGCATGACAGCGGGTAACCAAGAGACCGAAAAACGGGGCGGCGATGGTCGCTTCAAGGAGGGCAACCGCTTCTGGAAGGCCCGCGCGTCTCACGGCAGGCCACCGCTCTACAACGACCCCGACCACCTATGGCGGGACTGCTGCGGCTACTTCGAGTGGACCGTCGATAACCCGCTCTGCGAACAAAAGGCATTCGTCCATCAAGGCGAGGCAGTCTTCGCCCAGGTGTCGAAAATGCGGGCCATGACGATTGCCGGACTGTGCAACTTTCTCGGCATTACCCGCGAAACGTGGATCGACTGGCGCAACAAGCGCGCGGATTTATCTGAGGTCATCTCCTGCGTCGAGGCCGTCATCTGGCGCCAGAAGTTCGAGGGCGCTGCCGCCGGGTTACTCAACGCAAACCTTATCTCGCGCGACCTCGGGCTTGTTGACCGGCAAGAACACACCGGAGAGGGCGGCGGGCCGATCAAGGCGCCAAATGTAACGGACCTCGAACTCGCTCGGCGAGTCGCGTTCCTGCTCGCCAAGGGGGCGAGGGAATCGGATGCACAAGAATCCCAGAACGGGCCATCAACTTCACAAAGGAACAACGAACATGAAGGCCGACACGCTGGAACAGGAGTTGGAGCGCAAAGAGCGCGCGGGGAACGAAGCGGCTAAAGTCTAGGGCCAAACCTGCAACAAGTCAGAGGCCGGGGGCGATGGTTCCCGGCTTTTCTGTGCGGTGCGCACCGCGTTTTGGGTCTGTAACGTAGAAACACTGTTTGGTTCTCAACTCGCCTCACCGGCATGGCCGGGTTCAGTTCTGAACCACACGACTCCGTTTTCCATCAAGGTACGCAGAACCTTGGGGTCAGAGATTGCAGCTTTCCTAACGTCGGCAATGGTTAAACTTCGACCTGCTCGGAACGCTATGACTGCGCCCAGAAAGCACAACAACCCGATTTTCCAGGACACAAAAATGAAAGCCGGAATCGACGCAATCGCAAAGATAGGTACAAGAAAAACAAGCATCTGGGATAGAGAGGATACCTTTAGGCCCCTGCTTGCCGCCGCAAGGGCACGGGTACGGTCAACAAAGATTCTTGCTTCGCCCTCCTGAAAGATTTCCAAGATTTTCGCAGGTGGAAAGCGGTTCAAAACCTTATCGCGCTCCGACATAATATTCTCAAGGTGTTCGGGCAGGATGCGAGGCATCTTGTGTACATCGTAGATATTGAGCATTTTCCACCTCCAAGCCATTTCAAAACCACCACACTCTCATCTATCTGGGAAGACTTTTCTCCCAGACGTCTCAGCCTGAGGCGGCGCATGGCGCTAACCAGCATACAAAATCAGGAGTGGAAAAGTTTTCCGCTCCTACATTCTCGGACGATCAAGCCGAAAAGACTGGCATGAGCAGGCGAGCCGTACAACGGGATGCCGAGCACGGGGAGAAAATCACACTACCCGGTGGAATTAGGGTGTACAGGGGGGTGGTCAGAAAACGCCGAATTCCACTCAAGTGATTGAAATTAAATGAATTTACTGAAGTAAATGGTGCCCGGGGGCGGAATCGAACCACCGACACGAGGATTTTCAATCCACTGCTCTACCCCTGAGCTACCCGGGCACGGGAAAGGCTTCAAACCTTGGGTGTGGGCCTTCTATGATGTCCACGCGGTGGTGTCCAGAGGGTTTTTGAAAGAAAAATGCTAATGCTGCGTTGGCGGAGTATTTGCCGTATTGAGTTCCGTATCCTCTGCTTCTTTCATTGCGTTTTCAATGTCTTCTGGATCATTGCTCGGAACGGCATAGCTGCCATTCATCCAGTTGGCCAAATCCAGATTAGCGCAGCGCTTTGAGCAAAAGGGGCGATGGGCCTGATTGGTTGCAAGTCCGCAAATCGGGCAACTCATGACAACAGCTCCGACAGGACAACGCGAGCGCGTTTGCGTTGCAGCTCATAGTTGCCCAGATTGGTCCATCCCACCATGGTCGTTTCTTCGCTATCTGCGCGCAGAGCCGCGCGCAATGCGCTCTCGAAGGTGCTGCGGTCCTTTTTGGGCATGGGGGCAACATCAATCACAATCTGGCCCGCAAGGCCACGCAGGCGCAGGGCGCGGGGCAGAAGTTTGGCGCAGGCGATATTTGTTTTGGTTCCGGCCGCCAGAGAGGTGTCGCTGCCGGTATTAACATCTACGGCCACCAGGGCGCGTGTTGGTTCGATAAACAGATGGCCACCGCCGGGCAGCGATTCGCGAATGGTGAGCGTAACATCCAGCGCATCAAGAACACCGTGGTGTTCAAAATCGCCAGCTTCCCGGAATACTTCGGCTGGTTGCGACCATTCTCGCCAGGCGCGTAGGTGGGGGCCGTCTCCTTCTGTCAGGACCTCCATCTCGCCCTCTGCATCCGCAAGCACCTGGGAGGCCAGATCCGCCATGGCGGCGATGTCTTCAGCCACCTCATCCGCATCCGCCCCTGCACAGGCTGACCGCAGGATCATGCCATAGTCCGCCCCCTCCAGGGCACCATGGGCAATTTCCAACAGCCTGTCGCGTTCCTCTTCATCCCGAATGGCGCGAGAAATATTGATCCCCGGCGCCCCGGGAGTGGCAATGGCATAGCGGCTTTTGAACAGTAGCTTTTGGGTCACGGGGATGGCTTTGCCAGGCTCTGCATAGCCGGACACCTGCACCAACAGCATCTGACCAGGCGCCAACCCTTTGACCTGTCGCAAAAATGCAGGGCCATCCGGGGTGGAGAGGAACATGCCGCCCTGGCCTTTGACCGGGCGGTCGGCCCTGGCCCGGTAGATGGTGCCCGGCAGCGGTGCATCGCCATCGATCAGAAAGTCATCAAGTTTTCCGTCCACCATAAGAGCGGCGGCTTCGCGGCCTTGGATATGGTCTAGAATGATTGAGCGGCCCTTCATGCGGCGGCCTCCTTGTAAAGCTTGCAGCCAGCGGCTTGCAGCATATTTGCGGTCTCTGCCAAGGGCAGGCCAACGATTCCGGTAAAAGACCCGCTGATCCAGGGAATAAAGGCCCCAGCCGGGCCTTGAATACCATACCCTCCGGCCTTGCCCTGCCAGTCATTACTCGCGAGGTAGGCGTTCAATTCGGCGTCGGACAGGCGCTTCATTTTGACCTGGCTCACCACCGAACGCTGCCAAAGCTTGTCGCCGCGACGCAGGGCGACTGCAGTGATCACCTGGTGGCGGCGTCCCGCAAGGGCCAGCAAAAACTCAGCGGCCTGTCCGGCATCAGCGGGCTTTCCCAATATGCGACGTCCCAAGGCAACCGTAGTATCCGCACATAGCACAACGTCATCGGCCTCTGCCGGGACAGCACTGACTTTTTCGCGGGTGACCCGGGTGCAATAGGCGCGGGGGAGCTCTCGTGCCAGAGGTGTTTCATCGATATCCGGCGGCCGCACAGCATCGGGTACAACACCCAGCTGCGCCAAAAGCTCTAGCCGCCGCGGACTGCCTGATCCCAGAATAAATGCCATTGCTTTGGCCCCTTTTCCATTTCACCCCGTCATAAAGCGGAATAGTCAAACAAGAAAGAGCAGCCCCTGGCTTCATCTTTCCGCAAATATTCCTGCCAGAGGCTGCGACCTGCAGGGCCGCACATACAAAAGCCCGGCACAATGGCCGGGCTTTGGTTCAATTGGCGGATCAACAGCTTACTTAAAGCGGTAGTTGATCCGGCCCTTGGTCAGGTCATAGGGGGTCATTTCCACCTGTACCCTGTCGCCAGCCAGAACACGGATGCGGTTCTTGCGCATCTTGCCCGCCGTATGTGCGATGATCTCATGGCCGTTTTCCAGCTCGACCCGAAACGTCGCATTAGGCAGGAGTTCCTTCACGACACCGGGAAATTCGAGCGTATCTTCCTTGGCCATGTTGTCTCCATATTCATATTACCCCGCCCAGCTGCGGGAACTGGGACTAAATGAGCCTATTCTCCCAATATTTCAAGGGCGCAATCACGGCTTGAGAAGGATTCTAGAGGTTTTTATCCTCTGCTCCTGTTCTGGCCAATGGCTGCGATTGCGCACCACCCCTGCGGCACGCACATCTGCAATGGTTTTCAGGTCAACCTCCGCCAGAGTCCAGCCTGGCTGCCCAAGGGTTCCTTCGGCGATAACACCGGTTGCAGGAAAGCCGGTATCAGGTGGCCCAAAGACCCCCCCCATGCCGAGATTGACCTCCACCGACGTCGACCAGGGCGCGGTGCCAACAACCGAGGCATGCGCCGTAACACATTGCCCTTCAAGTGCCCGTGACATGGCGCCAATGCGGACCCGCCAATACCCAGCCAGGGCCTCGGTGCAGGAAGGCACCAGGATGATATCCGCCTCCGTCAAAGCGCGCCCCAAAAGCGGAAACTCGCTGTCATAGCAGATCAAAACACCAATCTTGCCGAGGGCGGTATCAAACAGTTTCAATGGCCCGCCCGCGCCGATCTGCCAGGGATCACGCTCAAACATGGTCATGATCTGCTTATCCTGATGGTCCCGGGCGCCACAGGGGCTGTAAAACTCAGCCCGGTTCACCGGCAGATCAAAACCAGCCTTTACCGGGGCAGAAGCCCCTAGAATATATACATTATATTCGGCAGCGAGCTTTTGATGCAGTGCCGCCACATCGTCCATGCGGTCGGATACGGCGGTGATAGACCCTTGCAAATCCGCAGCCACACCTGGGCCATCCAGGGTGGACAGCTCCATCGCGCCGTATTCGGGGAAAACCAAAAGATCAGCGCCCTGACCTGCGGCATCTGCCACCCAGGCTGCTAGCTTGTCTTCATACTGTGCCCAGCTGTCGAGCCAATCAAGCGGGTAGGCAGCGGTTGCGATTTTCATAAGCTCAGATCCTTACTTATTTTGGCTTGCCACAACAGGCCAGACCAATAGAGAAATGGCAACTCTTCCTTTGGCCTATCTGAACCTCAAGCCCTTGCCGTCAGAGCGCGCGCCCAGAATTATAACGCCTTATCTGGGACACAAGATTTGCGAAATCCCTGCACGCAAACCGCGTCATTGCCCTAGCAATCAGCGCATGGCCTTAGCAGGCCCTATACGCGTTCCAGCGGCCTGTGTGGTGGCTTGGCCTCAGGCTGTGTGCTGAGGGGCTAAAGGCTGCAGAAGGCCAAAACTGAATGGCAGCGCGCCAGCATGGAAGGCACGAGGATAAAAAAAAAGCCATCCCCAGGGGCCTCCTCCGGTCGCGAAGCGACAAAACCGATTCGGCGCGGGCGACAACCTGGCCCGGATCAAAGCCACTGCAGGATGCGTAGCATGGTATTGAGACAGGGTTTCGCACAGCCCCACCCGGCAGGTTGATGGTTTCACCTGCAGTACCGCAATTACGGCGGGCACAGGGCCGGGTTATATGATTTCGCTTGCTTCGCCCCAGCGCGCCGTCAGCTGCTGGATAATCTGATCACGCGTTTGCCGATAGCTGTCCAGCTTGGCTTCACGTGTCTCGCCCAGGCCGGTGGGATCCATGATTGGCCAGTATTCAACATCCAAGTGAAAGACCCGCGTCAATTCCAAGGCACGGCGCTGGCTGGCAGGCGACAGCGCGATGACCAGATCAAAGGATGACAGATCATCGCCCCATTGCTCCATCTCGTCAAATGAGCGCGACCGATGGCGCGACAGTTCCACATCAATCTCTTGGCAGACCGCGACGCAAAACCCATCGATCTCAAGATCATTTTTGACGCCGACAGACTGCACATAGGTGCCAGTGCCATAGAACTTCTTCATGATCCCCTCAGCCATAGGCGAGCGGACCGCATTATGATCACAGCAGAACAATACGGACTGCGGTAACGCGCTCACCCATCACCCCCCAAAATGCAGCACACAAATAAGCGTAAAGAGGCGGCGGGCAGTATCGGTATCGACCTCCGCCTTACCTTCCAGGCGTTCTTGCAGCACCCGGCTGCCCTCGTTGTGAATGCCGCGCCGCGCCATATCAATGGTCTCGATTTGGCTGGGAGGAAGCGTTTTTACAGCGGAAAAGTAGCTCTCGCAGATCTGATAATAATCTTTCACCACCTGCCGGAAAGGGGAGAGCGACAGGTGAAATTCTGCAGCCTTTTCCCCAGTTTCGGTTTGCAGGTCAAACACGAGACGTTTTTCACGAATGGCAAGACCCAGATGGTAGGGGCCATCCACAACTGGTCGGTCCCCACGCGAAGGGAGTGTAAAAGAGTTTTCCTCGATTAGATCAAAAATCGCAACTTTTCGTTCCTGCTCGATCTCCGCTGTCGGCGGTGGCAGATTGCGGTCATCCAACTCGATTTGACTGATGCGGCTCATGGGCTTTGGTCTCTGTCGGGAAAGCGGTTCAACATTCTCTCTAATCCATGGTGCAGCCCGGAGCAAATGCACAGTTGCCCCAATAGGTGCCTGGACAACAAAATCGACCTATAATGACTACAAAAAACAGCAGCAAAAATGTCTTTGTACCTTGGGCGAGGATATTTTGGGCCAAATGAAGCTGGAACAAACACAGGCGCAAGATGCTGCCAGAGGCTTGGTATTCACACCTGTTGGGCGGCGTGCATGATCCAATCGGCGAATATCTTAACGCCTCTCTTGTTGCGCGACAGTGGGTTGAGCACGAGGCTATAGGCAAAGCCGCTCAGCTCGGGACCGGGTATCTGCCGGTAGCGGCCTGAGCTCAGACCGTCCGCGACAAGCGCACTGCTGGACAGAAGCGACCCCAACCCCTGATCCAGCGCATTGAAAGCGGCACTTTCATCACTGAAACGGGTGATCTGGTCCGTTGGGAATGCCTCCCCGGCTTCCTTGAACCATTCCTCCCAGGTCGGGCCGCCCATCTCCGGATTGCGCCAGCGAAACCCCAGCAAGCGAGTATCTTGCAAACCGGTGTCCGGGCACTCGGCCAGGCTGACGGGGATATAGCGGTCTGAAAGCAAAACCTCGGCTTGCTCACTCACAGCGGTGTGCGGGCCATACCGGATCGCCAGGTCCAGCCGGTCAGCTCGCAGGTCCAGCACATCGTCATCGGTCTCGACCTCGACCCTGATGTCGCCGTGCTGGTCGAAAAAGTCCCCGAGGCGCGGCACCAGCCAGCGTTCTGCAAAAGCATAGGTGGTTGTGACCCGGACCAGCGATTGTTCGACATCCTTGTCGAGCATTGCGAAGGCCTCGCCCAAGGTATCAAAGGCCGTCTGCAGTTTGGGAAACAGCTCCTGCCCGGCCGGCGTGAGGGCGATCTGGCGGGGGCGGCGTTCGACCAGCTGGAACCCGAGATAGGCTTCCAAATGCCTGATCTGGTGACTGATAGCCGTCGCGGTGACGCCGAGTTCACCCCCCGCATCAGCAAAACTGAGCCTTCGGGCGACCGCTTCGAAGGCACGAATTGCGTTTAACGGCGGGAGCTTACGCATGGCGTCCATCCCTGGGGAAAAGAAAACTCAGCATGGCCTGAAGAATGGTCATTTGTTTTTAAGCCTCCTCTTTCTGAAGCTTGTGGAATGAAAAGGGAGGACAAAATGACACGCAACATTATTACCACTCGGCGCCAATTGATCAAGGGGGGGCTCGCGGCAACCGCCGTCCTCGCCTCCCCGGCCGTTCTGCGAGCGCAGGGCCGCCGCGACCTGTCAATGCTCACCTGGGCAGGCCATGCCGACCCCGACGCGATCGGTGCATTCGAGGAAACGCACAACGTGCGGATCCGCGCCAAGGAGTACGTCGGTGGCGACCAGATGCTGGCGCAAATCGCCCAGTCTCCGGCCGGAACTTACGATGTGATCCTGTCGGACGCGGAATACGTGGTGCAATTGCAGCAGGCCGGCTTCATCGCCCCCCTGGCACCAGAAGACTATCCGTTTGACGACTTTTTTCCGGAGTTTCAGAATTTCCGTGGCCACTGGTTTGACGGTGATCCCTATGCGGTCTTTCTGCGGTTCGGGTTCCTCGGGCTGTCCCATAATCGCGCCGCGATGAGCGAGGCCGAAGCCCGCAGCTATCGCAGCATGTGGGACGCTCAGCATGAGGGGCGGATTGGCCATTTTGACTGGCATCTGCCCAACCTTGGAACGTTGAGCCTGGTGAACGGAAATGAGACGCCTTTCGACCTTGATGAGAGCCGCTGGTCAAAACTGACAGAAACGATGATGTCACTCCGGCCTCAGGTGCGCGGTTTTTATGACTACGGCGGGATGTTGTCGGCGCTGCGCTCCGGCGAGGTCGCTGCGATCCCCGGTATCGGCGACTGGATCACCGGCGTACTGGCCCGCGATGGTGCTGATGTCACCACCACCATCCCCGAGGAAGGTGGCCTGCAATGGACCGAGTCCCTGTCAATTGGTGCCGGGTCCAAAAATCAGGATCTGGCCCGGACATTTATCCAATACATGCTGTCACCCGAAGGCCAGGTCAAAACCGCCACGCTCAAGGCCTATCCAGCGATGATCCCGACGCGGTCGGGCTGGGCCCGGCTGAATGATGAACTGCCAGGAGAGGCACAGCGTCAAAACATGGTGCTGAACGGCCCAAACGCGCTCGATGAGATCCGCGCCGGACGTATCCGCCTGCGGGAGCTTCCAGTGCAACAACCATTGGAAACCTGGAACGACGCCTGGACCCGCTACAAGAACGCCTGATGCCCGGTCCGGTCCCGGCACTGCAAGCCGGGACCGCAACCCGATGGGAGATACCGACATGACTTCCCCTGCTATACCGGCCCGCACCTCGTTGCGCCGGTTCCTTTTTAACCGCGCCTGGCAGGCGCTCTGGGTCCTGCCGCTGCCGGTCTGGCTGCTGCTGTTCTTTGCCGTGCCGCTTGGCTTGCTGGTGGCGATTTCCTTCTGGTCGGTGGTGAACTACCGGCTGACACCGGACGCTACATTGTCGGCCTGGCGCTATGTTCTGGGCCTTGATTTTCTCTGGGCCAGTTTCTGGCGCAGCTACAGCCTGTCGATGGCCAGCGCTGTCGCGATTTCGCTCCTGGCCTTTCCGGCGTCCTACGCGATGGCCTTTGTTGCTGCGCCACGTCAGCGGCTGATCCTTCTGGGGCTCGCGATCGCGCCGTTTTTCACAAGCTATCTTGTCCGCATCTATTCCTGGCAGGTTTTCCTGACAGAGGGCGGCGTGATCTCTTCGGTTGTTCAGGCATTAGGTGGCAAAGGCGAAAGCCTTCTCAACACCTATTTCGCGCTGTTTCTCGGTCATGCAACCCTGGCGTTGCCGGTCGTGCTGATCCTGCAGACCATCGCCCTTGCCAATGTGGACAGAACGGGGATTTCGGCAGCCGCCAACCTTGGGGCGCGGCCCGCAGCAATCCTGTTCCGTGTGATCCTGCCCGCGGCCCGGCCCGGTCTGGCACTGGGGCTGCTGTTTGCCTTTCTGCTGTCCTACGCCGAGTTCGTCAGCGCTGCCTATCTTGGTGGTGGCGCCTTCCAGACCCTGCCGATCCTGGTGACGGATCTTGTTCGGGCGGGTCAGCAATGGCCGCGCGCCGCCGTGGTGGCGCTGCTGATGATCGCAAGCCTGCTGGTCACCGCCTTCCTAACCGTCCTCTGGGCTTATCGTGAGAAAGGATAAGACATGCCTCCGCATCTGAAACATTCCTTGCCCAAAGCCTTCTGGATCGCCGGGCTGGCATTGGTTTTCCTGCTGCTCTATGCGCCGATCCTGTCGGCAGTGCTGTTTTCCTTTAGCGCTGACCGTTTCCCGAGCCTTGATATGTCCGGGTTCAGCACCCAATGGTATGCCCAGGTCCTGACCGACCGCGCGATGCTGGAGGCCCTTGGCAACAGCCTGACGGTTGCTGCGATCACCGCGCTGATCGCCACCGCGCTGGGATTTGCCGCCGCCTATGCAGACTATCGATTTCGGTTCTTTGGCCAGAAGGCCGTGCTGGCGCTGGCCTTGCTGCCGCCAACGGTGCCACTGGTCATCCTTGGCCTCGCCATGCTGGCCTTTTTCTCCCGCATCGGTATCGCCGGTACGCTGATGGCTGTGGTTGCCGCCCATGTGGTGATTGCCGCGCCCTTTGCGATGGCGATATGCCGGTTGCGGCTGGCCCAGCTGGACGAGACACTGGAAACAGCTGCGCAGAACCTCGGCGCCCAGCCGCATTCCGCGCTCGCCCGGATCGTGCTGCCGCACACGCTGCCGGCCATTCTCGCAGCCTTCCTCATCACCTTTGCGGTGTCGTTCGACGAATACGTAATCGCCTGGTTCACCGGCGGGTTGAACGAAACCATTCCCGTTGCGGTTCTGACTACGCTTCAGGGACAGGTCGACCCGACGATCCATGTCATCGGCACAATGAGTTTTTCCGTCACGCTCACACTGGTTCTGATCGCGCTTGCCGTGGTTCTGAGCCAGAGCGGCGGCGCCATGTCCAAGGAGGAGACATAATGACCAACGCGCATTTGAAAATGGACGGGCTTGCCAAGTCCTATGGCAGCTTCATCGCCGTCGAAGAGTTTTCGCTTGATATTGCCCAGGGGGAGTTCATTGCGATCATGGGGCCGTCTGGCTGCGGCAAGACCACGACCCTGCGCATGCTTGCCGGTCTTGAAACTGCCGACCGTGGCCAGATCACGCTTGCGGGAGACCGGATCGACCAACTGCCGGTCTGGGAGCGGGAAACCCCCATGGTCTGGCAAAGCCTGGCCTTGTTTCCCTTCATGACCGTGCGGGAAAACGTCGAGTTCGGACTGAAGATGCGCGGCATTTCCGGGCCCGAGCGCAAGCGCCGCGTCGATGACTGGCTGGAGCGTTTGGGCATTTCCACCTACGCAGAGCGCAATGTCGCGCGTCTGTCAGGCGGTCAGCGCCAGCGCGTCGCCCTGGCCCGCAGCCTCGTGCTGAAACCCAAAGTTCTACTTTTGGACGAGCCGCTTTCGGCGCTGGACGCCCATATGGCGATCAAAATGCAGGGCGAGTTGAAGACGCTCCAGCGCGAGCTCGGCATCACCTTTGTCTATGTCACCCACAGCCATTCCGAAGCCTTTTCGCTGGCTGACCGGGTTGTCATCATGAACGGCGGCCGGGTGGAACAAATTGGCAGCCCGCAGGACATCTTTTTGCGTCCCCGCAGCAAATTTGTCGCTCAGTTTGTTGGCGGCATCAGCCTGCTGGAAGGAAAGGTCCGGGGCAAAGAGGACGGCAATCGCTTTCTGGAAACACGCGACGGCAAAGTCCGGCTGGCCAACTGCACCGGGCTCTCCCAAGGCGAGACTGTGGATCTGGCTATACGGGCTGACAGAATATCCGTGACCGTCACCCCGGGTTGGGGCGAAAACGAAATCGCCTGCACACTGATATCAGAGGAGTTTGCCGGTGCGGTTGTCAATCTGCATCTGGAAACCACATCTGGCCATAGCCTGGTGGCACAGGTTCAGCAACGCGAGCTTGATCAGCTGGACGCAAGCACCGGGGCGCGGGTCTATGCCTCCTGGCACCCAGACGACGGTTTTGTGTTGGAAGAGGCGCGACAAACACGGGGAGCCCCCAAGGTGAGGGCTGCATGAGCTCAGCTCTCGACACCACCATGGACGCCCTACGACGGGCCGGGCAGGAAGGCGAGGTTTTTCTCTCTCTGCTGCCCGACCGTGCCCACGCCCAAGCCCGCCAGAGCGACGGCCGCAGCAACAAACTGGGCCCGCTTGATGGGGCAACAGTGTCCTGGAAAGACATGATCGCGGTAAAGGGCGTCACAGCGACCGCCGGATCCTTGCTGAGACGCGAGGCCGCGCCCGCCAAGGCAGATGCGGAGGTGGTCCAGCGTGCCAGCCAGGCTGGGCTGGTCAGCATCGGCATGACCAATCTATCGGAACTGGCGTTTTCCGGGATCGGATATAATCCGCATTTCGGGACGCCGATGTCAGAGGGGCGTGTTCCGGGCGGCTCTTCCTCGGGGGCTGCGGTGTCTGTCGCGCGGGGGATCACCCGGCTGGCTGTTGGCACTGATACGGCAGGCTCCTGCCGGGTGCCTGCGGCGTTTCAGGGCGTGGTGGGTTTTCGGCCCACGCGCGGGCGGTATCCCATGGGCGGTGTGATGCCACTGGCCCCCAGTTTTGACACGGTTGGCAGCTTTGCCCGCACGGTTACCGATATCACCGCACTGGATGCCATTTTATCCAGCGACACAACCAGCCCGGACGCAGCCAGCTGCCTGGCGGTTGCCATCGACCTGCTCGACGGTGACGGGGTGGCCGCGCCGGTCTCGCTGCGCTGCAAACAGGCGGTAAAGGCCCTGGAACAGGCCGGTGTGCGAACGGAGTATAGCAGACAGTCGGTGCTGGATGAGGCGCTGACACTAATCGACGCGGGTGGCTGGCCGGGAGCCTTCGAGGCGGCGCAGACCCATCACAACCTTATTGAGACGGCAGAATCCTGTCGTCTCGACCCGTTTGTCGCGGCGCGGTTGCGTGCCTCAGCCAAACTGGATCCAGGCAAGATCGCCGAGGTCGTGCATGGAGCCAAAGCGCTGCGCGAAACCATCCGCAGGGCCGATACCCTTTACCTTCTGCCCACCGCCGCAATCGAGGCGCCCTTGCTCGCGCCACTGCTGGCAAACCCCAAAACCTTTGCCACAACTAATGCTGCGGCTCTGCGCCTGACCATGCCCGCCAGCCTGCTGGATCTGCCCGCTATTTCCCTGCCCGTCGGACAAACCGACACGGGTTGCTGGGTGGGCCTGCAGCTGGTCGGCCCACCGGACAGCGACCGCACCCTGCTCGCCACGGCAGCAATGGTCGAAACGCTGCTGATGAAAAAGGAAACCTGACATGATCCGAAACCCGATAAAATGGCCAAACGGCGCCCGCTGTGCCTGTGCGATCACCTTTGACGTTGATGCCGACAGCCTGATCCACATCGCCCGTCCCGACGACGGGTACCGCCGCCTCTACCCGATCAGCATGGGCCGCTATGGGCCGAATTCCGGTGTGCCGCGCATTCTTGAGACCTACCGACGGCTGGGGCTCAAACAGTCCTTTTTCATGCCCGGCTGGGTGATGGAACAATACCCCGAAACCGTCGAGGCGATCCTCGCGGGCGGGCATGAGATCGGCCACCATGGGCATCTGCACGAAGATCCTGCCGAACAGAGCGCCGAGGAACAAACCTATTGGTTCGAGCGCGCACTTGAAGTTCACCGCCGCCTGACCGGCAGCACGCCGCGCGGCTATCGCGCTCCGGTCTATAATGTCACCCCCGAGGTGCTGTCGCTCGCAGTGCAGCACGGGTTCACCTATGACAGCTCGATGATGGCGGACGATCTGCCCTATCGCATCGACACTACATCCGGGTCTCTCTATGAGCTGCCGGTGCATTGGGGCAGTGATGACTGGCCGCCTTTCGCGCATTTTGATGAGATCGGCTACAAGATGCCGGTGATGTCGCCGCGCCGCGGGCTGGAAGCCTCCTTTGAGGAGTTCGAGGCACAATACGAGGCCGGTGGGCTCTGGATCGGTATCTGGCATCCGTTCCTGACCGGGCGGCTGGCCCGCTGGCGGGTGGTAGAGCACTGGCTCGAAGAGGTGCTGTCACGCGGTGACGTCTGGTTCGCACCGCTGGAAGAGATCGCCGCCTACGCCGCAAGCCAGGAAGCCGAAGGCACCTGGCAGCCGCACCGTGAACCCGCAGCCCCCTACACTCATCCCGTCCTGATGGAGAAAAAACAATGACCCCCCCCTTTGAGCCTGCACGGCCCGACGGTGAAAACCCGAGCGCGCATCACACCCTTGCAGAGAATGGCCGCCTGAGCCCCGATACCACATATACCATTCCTGCCCGCCAGGGCCGGGCTATGCGGCTGAAACAGGGCGAGCTGCTGTCGGTTATGAACCGCGACGGCAACCAGATCGGCGATTTCTGGGCCTTTGCCGAGGGCGACTGCAACGAATACCTGTCGATGGAACACCTGCGCCCGACGCTGCGGCGGGTCTCTCCACGCCCTGGTGATGCTCTGGTGACCAACCGGCGGCGCCCGATTCTGACCCTGGTTGAGGACACTTCACCCGGCGTTCACGACACGCTGGTCGCGTCCTGCGATATTCACCGCTATGCCCAATTGGGCCATGAGGGCTATCACGACAATTGCACCGACAACCTGCGCATGGCGCTGGCGGCCATCGGCCTGCGTCCAACATCGGTGCCTTGCCCGCTGAACCTCTGGATGAATACGCCAGTGGTCGAAGACGGCGCGATGGAGTGGCGCCCCCCTGTCTCGAGCAAAGGCGACCACGTGCTGCTGCGCGCTGAAATGGACGCTGTGGTGGTGATTTCCTGCTGTCCGATGGATCTTCTGCCGATCAATGGCGAAGAGGCGGAGCCAAGCGCGCTGGAAGTCAAGCTGCACCGCCCCTCCGCGTGAGCCTGGCCACACAACAAATTGGGGGCGCGGAGCAAAACCCGCGCCCCCGGATGTTACCGTCTCAGACGGGTATCTCAGGCGGCCTGCGCCGCCGCACCCGCCAATTTTGCGGCCAGCGCACGGGTACGGGTCTCTGCCGTGTCAACCGACGCCTCGTGACGCGCGTCCTTGAACTCCTGATATTCGATCGCGATCGTCTCGATGTCTGCCTGCGCGACGCCAAAGTAATGGGCGCAAGCCGCCAGCGCCGGGTCAAGCGCGTTGAGATGTGCCCGCACACCGCCCGGAGCAAAACCGAACTCCCCGCGCGAGGACAGCACAACCAGCCGTTTGCCCGACAGGATCGGCTCGATCGGGGTGTCGCCACGGGCCAGATCAAAAGAAAAGGTCCGACCAATCCGCGCGATGTGGTCGATCCAGCCTTTCAGGGCGGTCGGCATGCCATAGTTATACATCGGCGCCCCAAGAACGACGATATCCGCCGCGATCACCTCATCGACCAGCGCGTCGGACAGTGCCAGACGCTCGGCCATCCACGGCTCGTGCTCCTCAGGCGGGGTGAACGCCGCGTGAATGAATTTATGATCGATCGCGGGGATCGGGTTCAAACCGACATCCCGGGTGATCACTTTCGTATCTGGCGCCTGTTCCAGAAAGTTCCGGGTGAACAGCCCGGTCAGATGACGCGTGAGAGAGCGTTCTTCAAGCTGGGCGCTTGCATCAATTCGCAACAGAGTGGGCATGGGAAATCTCCTGTGTCTATGCACTACACCCCCTGCCTACCAAGCGGCCAAGCCTCTGGCGAAAGCGAATTTCTCATGGCCTGGGTGAATGAAATTCATCCAGGATTCCCCCCCGAACAAAAAGGATAAAACCCATGCGGCGCCTGCCCCCGCTCCACGCGCTTCGCGCCTTTGAAGCCGCCGCCCGGCATCTGCATTTTGCCCGCGCCGCAGCCGAATTACACCTGACGCCCACTGCGATCAGCCATCAGATCCGCCAGCTCGAAGAGATTCTGGAGGTGAAACTCTTTCATCGCTACCCGCGTCCGATCCGCCTGTCGGCAGAAGGAGAGGCCTTGTACCCGGTCCTGCGGGAGAATTTTGACCGCATGGCCGATGCCATCTCGGGGATTTCAGAGTTGCAGACGGACCGCCCCCTGACGGTTTCCGTCACCGTGGCCTTCGCCAGCCTCTGGCTTATGCGGCGGCTGCCCGCATTGCGCAGCGAAGCCGGGCTAAATCTGAAGGTCGAGGCCGACAACCAACCGGTGGACCTGTCCGGCAGCGCTGTCGACTTTGCGGTGCGCTATGCTGTCCAGCCGGAGCCGGAAGGTGAATGGTTGCCACTGTTCCAAGACCGTTTGATCCCGCTCTGCGCGCCGGACCTGCTGGGTCGGAACCCGGTCCGCGACGACGCCGCTATTCTGCGCCTGCCGCTGATCGAATACCGCTGGAGCGGCGGCGCGGAGGCCTCGCCGAGCTGGCAGCGCTGGTCGCGCACCGCCGGGCTTGGGAAGGCGGTGCCAAAGGTCACACAGCATTTTTCCGAGGAAATAAACGCCATGGACTCGGCGCTTGCAGGTCAGGGCGTGGTGCTCGCCTCCAGCGTGTTGGCCGGTGCCGCTATTGCCGCCGGGCAGCTGGTCCGCCTGTCAGAGACAGAATTGCCCGGCAGAACGTTCTGGGCGGTGAGCCGCAGCGACCATCCGCGTCTTGCCGAAATGGAACGCTTTGCGTCATGGGCGCGTGCCTGTCACACCAAGCTTCACCATTGAACACCGCGCCGATCAGTGCGTTGTTGGGCCGTCGGAGGTCAGACCTCGGTGCAGCACGGCGACGGGCTCATGGTGCGCAAGAAGCAGGCAACTCGGGCCTCAGCGTCAACAGGGCGCTCAGACCGCAATTGCCCTGCACCAGGTCCCGCAGCGTCACCAGGTCAAGTTCGTGATAAAAGGCGTCCAGCGCGCGTTCGATATAGCGTTGCAGACGACAGCTGCCGCGCAGCGGGCAGGTGTTGCTGGCCTCGTCAAAACACTCCGCAAAAGGAATGTCTGCCTCAAATAGGCGAAAGATGTCCCCCATTGAGACGTCCTCGGCCCGGCGGGAAAGCGAAAAGCCACCAGAACGGCCTCGCAGCGTGGACACATAGCCTTCGGCCTGCAGGCGCTGAACCACATGGGCTGCGTGATTGGTGGAGCAATTGCACAGCGCCGCGACCTCCGCGGTCTTGAGCAGGAGCTCAGGGTTTTCGGCGCAGACCATCAGGATCCGCGCGGCAAGGTTCGTCCTGATGGTTAGTCGCATGGTGATCCCCTGGATGTTTGCTCAACTTGCAGCAAAAATGTGAAATAGACCTTGCGCCAGATCAAGTCGCCCGGATGGCAATGCCCATAATATGTATCCAAGATACCAAATAAATGGCGCGCCATGACGATTCTCACCCCCCACCCCCTGGACAGGGAAACCCTTGGCGGCCTGCTGTCGGTGGTCTCCAGCCTCGTTTGGTTGGCTGTTGCCGCCGTTATCGCCGGGGTCTTCGGCAGGCTCATGGCGGGGGAGCCCGTCTCCCCTCTGCGTACCGGCGTCGCGATCCTGCTGCTGTGGGGGCTGCGCGCCCTGATCGACATGGCAGCACAGGCGCTGCTGGGCCTGGCGGCGGAGGCAAAGATTGGCGCGCTCAGGGAGGAGATCGTGGCGGCGGAGGCGAGAGCGGCCACACCATCTGCGCTTGGCGGAGCAGGTGCCCTGGCAGCGCTGACCGCCGAGAAGCCGGAAGCCATGCGCCTCGCCCTGCTGCGGTATCGTCCCGCCAAGATGCGGGTAATGGTGCTGCCGTCGGTGATCCTGGGCATCGCGCTTTGGCACAGTTGGGCGGTGGCGCTGGTGCTGCTGCTGGCCGGGCCGTTGATTCCGCTTTTCATGGCATTGGTGGGCTGGGTAGCCAAGGAGGCCAGCGCACGTCAAATGAAGGACGTCGGGCAAATGAACGACGTGCTGGTCGACCGGCTTGCGGCTCTGTCCGATTTGAGGCTGATCGGCGCCGGACCAGCAACGGTTGAAAACTTCACCCGTGCGAGCGAAGACCTGCGCGAGCGGACCATGGCGGTGCTGCGCATTGCCTTCCTATCGTCGACGGTACTGGAGCTGTTCTCGGCTCTCGGCGTGGCCATGGTTGCGATCTGGGTGGGGTTCTCGCTGCTCGGAGAGCTGAGCTGGGGCGGCTGGGGCACGCCGCTGACCCCGACGGCAGGTCTGTACCTGCTGCTGCTCGCGCCAGAGTTTTTCCAACCTCTGCGCGACCTGGCCGCCGCTTGGCATGACCGGTCCGGCGCCGATGCGGTGATGGATGAAATCACCGCCTGGCGAGATGAGCCGCGATCGCAGCGGCTGGGGCACGGAGGGCTGGCAGCTCCCCTGGCCAAGATGCCGCGGCTCGCGACCTGTGATCTGCAACATCACGGCATTGCCTATCCGGATTTCCGGCTGGAACCAGGTGACAGCCTCGCCGTCATAGGGGCCAGCGGTGCGGGCAAGACCACGCTATTGCGCCTGATCGCGGGGCTGGAACGGCCTGACAGCGGCGTCATCCTGGTTGATGGCCTGCCGTTGTCGAACGACAATGCTGATGCCTGGCGGGCCTCTATCGGGTGGATGCCGCAATCGCCCCATTTCCTGAACGGATCCCTGCGCTCCAACATCGGTTTTGGCGATGCGATCTCGGACGACACCCTGCGCGCCGCTGGATTGGGCAGTGTGATCAATACCTTGCCACGTGGAGACCTAACCCGTCTGGGCGCGCGGGGCGCGGGCCTGTCCGGTGGTGAAGGGCGGCGCGTGACGCTGGCCCGTGCTTTGCACGGGGGGCCGGGGCTGGTCATCGCGGACGAACCCACAGCGGATCTTGATATGGAAACGGCGCGTTTGGTGGGCGACAGCCTGGTGCGCTTTGCCCAGGCCGGCGGGACGCTGCTGGTCGCCACCCATGACGTGTCTTTAGCCGCGCGGATGGCGCAGCGCCTCCCCCTCACTGGGAGGGCGACACCATGAACGATCTGATCGCCATCGTCCTTGGCATTCTGCGCGCCGAACGCGTCGCCCTGGCCCGTGGCTTTGCTCTTGCCGTTACCGTGTTGGTCATGGGCGTTGCCCTATTGGCCCTGTCGGGTTGGTTCATCATGGCCACCGCCGCAGCCGGGATCGCGGGACTTGGCATCGTTTTCAACGTCTTCGCCCCCTCGGCCATGGTGAGGTTTCTCGCACTTGGGCGCACGGCGGCCCGGTATGGCGAGCGGGTCTTGACCCATGACGCCACTTTGCGGGCGATTTCGCAGCTACGGATCGCAATGCTGCGCGGGCTGCTGACCCGCCCCCACAGGGCCTTGGAACAGTTGCGCGCCACTTCGGAACTCAACCGGATCGCCGCCGATACCGAAGCCTTGGATGGCGCGCTTTTGCGGCTGGTCATCCCGGCGATAGCGGGGGCTATCACCATCCTTGCCGTGTCGCTGTTGCTGGCGTGGCTGGTTCATCCCAGCGTGGCGGGTATCCTTGCCGGGGGGTATCTTTTGTTGCCGACAGCCGTGTTCATCATCGGGCAGCGTATCGCAAGACGGCCCGCACGTTTGGCCGAAGCAGGGCTTCAGGCCGGGCGCAGTCGCATGGTTGACCTTGTGGCCGGGCGCGATGATTTGACCGTCTATGGGCAATTGCCACATGTGGCGGTGCAGACCTGTTGCGCCTTTGACAGAGCAGCACAGGCGCGCCGCCAATTGGACCAGATCGAGCGGCTGATGGGGCTTCTGCTGGACATGGTGGGGGGGGGGCTTGTGACGGCTGGCTGTCTCATATCCGGGATTGTTTTGGTGCAGGGCGGCACGATTGATGTGGCCACCGCCGCCATCGGCGTTTTTGCAGCCCTTGCACTGGGCGAAGCCGTCGCTCCGGTACGGCGTGCCCTGTCCGAGATCGGACGGATGACCCATGCCGCCCGCCGGGTGCGCCCGGCGATAGAGGCCGCAGAGCCCACATCCGAGGCAGCGAGACCGGTTGCAACTGGGACCGGGGTTCTGATGCAAGATGTGACATTTGATGTGGCGAATAACAGCCTTTTTGCGCCGGTTTCACTGTCGGTCGCACCAGGTGAGACTGTTGTGCTCGAAGGCATCAGCGGCAGTGGTAAAAGCACGGTTTTGTTGCTGGCCATCGGCGCGCTAAAGCCCGCGCAGGGCCGTGTTCGATTTGCCGGGCGTGATCCGGCACTTTTACCACCCCAAGCCATGACGGATGCTGCTGTTTTGGTGACGCAGCGGTCTGCCCTTGTTACTGACACCATAGCGGCGAATCTGCGGCTGGCCGAGCCCGAAGCAAGTGATGCAGACCTGTGGTCTGCGCTGGAGGCCGTTTGCCTTGCGGATACCCTGCGCCCGCGTGGTGGGTTGAGCTTGCCCATCGGCCCCCGTGCTGCGGGGCTGTCGGGGGGCGAAGCTCGCCGACTGGTTTTGGCCCGCGCGATCCTGCGTCGCCCTGCGCTCATGCTGTTGGACGAACCCACCGAGGGGCTGGACTATGACACGGCCTGCGCGGTGATGCGTGGCCTGCGGCGAGCTTGCCCCCAGGCTGCTATTTTGATCGCAGCCCATCGCCAGGCTGAACGGGATCAGGCGGATCGGATCGTGCCGATCACCAAAGAGTAACACCAAGAGGCAAATAAAATCCGCATCTACGATATGAATTTGATCCAGATCATACTCATATATGAAAATGAGAATATTAAGGTCTAAAATTCGCAAATCAGATGTGAATTATCAACCGAAGGAACCACGCTAATGGAGATCGGACTGGTCGAGCTGTCACGCCTGCAATTTGCGATGACGGCCATGTATCACTTTCTCTTCGTGCCGCTGACGCTGGGTCTGTCGATTCTCGTCGCGATCATGGAGACCGTCTACGTCATGACAAATCGCCCCATCTGGCGCCAGATGACCAAGTTTTGGGGCACGCTGTTTGGCATCAACTTTGTCCTTGGGGTGGCAACCGGCATCACCATGGAATTCCAGTTTGGCATGAACTGGTCATATTATTCGCACTATGTTGGCGACATCTTTGGCGCGCCGCTGGCGATCGAAGGTCTTATGGCCTTCTTCTTGGAGGCAACATTCGTCGGGCTGTTCTTCTTTGGCTGGGACAAGCTGTCCAAGGTGCAACACATGGTTGTCGCTTGGCTGGTGGCCATTGGGTCCAACTTTTCCGCCCTGTGGATCTTGATCGCCAACGGCTGGATGCAAAACCCCGTGGGTGCGGAATTCAACCCAGACACCATGCGGATGGAGATGACCTCGTTTTTCGACGTGGTGTTCAATCAGGTGGCGCAGGCGAAGTTCGTTCATACAGTTTCGGCCGGCTATGTAACGGCTGCGGTTTTTGTGTTGGGCGTTTCAGCCCTGTACCTGATCCAGGACCGGCACAAAGACCTGGCGCAGCGTTCCATCGCTGTGGCCTCGTCTTTTGGCCTGGCGGCGGCGCTGTCCGTCGTCGTGCTGGGCGATGAGTCTGGCTATTCCGCCAGCCATACGCAAAAGATGAAGCTCGCAGCAATCGAGGCGATGTGGGAAACCGAGCCGGCACCGGCCTCTTTCACGCTCATCGGTCTACCTGACCAAGAGGCGCGCGAGACCCATTACGCGGTCCATGTTCCTTGGGCCATGGGCCTGATCGGGACCCGAAGCCTGACGCAAGAGATCCCCGGCATCAATGATCTGGTGGCCGAAGCCGAAGACAAGATCCGTCGCGGTATCATTGCCTATGACGCGCTGATGACGATCCGCGAAAACCGGGGCAACGTTCCGTCCGAGGCGCGCTTTGTCTTCGAACAGAACTCTGATGATCTGGGCTTTGCCTTCCTGCTGAAGCGTTACGTCGAAGATCCGCGTGACGCGACCGAAGAGCAAATCGCACAAGCCGCCGAAGACACCGTGCCCGGCGTCTTCCCGCTGTTCTGGGCCTTCCGCCTGATGGTCGGGCTTGGGTTCAGCTTCATCGCGGTGATGGCCTATTTTTTCTACCGCGCCTCGTTCAAGAACATGCAGTTCCCACGCTGGTCGCTTTATGCCGCCGTGGCGATCATTCCGACGCCTTGGATCGCAGCCGAGCTGGGCTGGTTTGTTGCCGAGTTTGGCCGCCAGCCCTGGACCGTGGACGGGGTGCTGCCGACAGCGATGTCGGCCTCGCACCTGTCCATCGCCGACCTACTGATCACACTGGCGGGCTTTGTCCTCTTCTACACGGTGCTCTTTGTGATCGAGATCAGGCTGATGGTGAAATACATCCGCAAAGGCCCGTTCCAGGACGTCGAAGAAACCAAACAATGGCAGGCCCGCCACGAAGCGCGGCTGCGCGGGTTCCCGAATGAGTCCCCTGCGTCTACCACCCCTGCGGAGTAACGGACATGATCCTTTATGAACTGATCGACTACGACACACTGCGTGTCATCTGGTGGGCGCTGCTGGGCGTGCTGCTGATCGGGTTTGCCCTGACGGACGGGTTCGACATGGGCGTGGGCGCTCTGCTGCCCTTTGTCGCCAAGACCGATGTGGAGCGCCGGGTTGTTATCAACACCGTCGGCCCGGTCTGGGAGGGCAACCAAGTCTGGTTCATCCTCGGCGGCGGTGCAATTTTTGCAGCTTGGCCACCGCTCTATGCGGTGTCTTTCAGCGGTTTCTACCTGGCGATGTTTGTGGTCTTGGCGGCCTTTATCGTGCGCCCGGTGGCGTTCAAGTACCGCTCCAAGCGCGAAGGCGCCGCTTGGCGCGCGCGCTGGGATTGGGCACTGTTTGCCGGGGGCGCGGTGCCCGCACTGTTGTTTGGCGTGGCGGTTGGCAACGTCCTGCTGGGTGTTCCGTTCTATCTGACCGAAGACCTGATGCCGATGTATGACGGCAGCTTCTACGGTAAGTTCCTTGGCCTGCTGCGCCCCTTCGCAATCCTGGTGGGCATCGTATCTTTCTCCATGCTGCTGATGCACGGCGCGGCCTGGCTGACGCTGAAGACCGAAGGCGTGATCGCCGAGCGCGCCCGCCGCATCGGCAGCACTGCCGGGATGATCGCCGCCGGGGGCTATGCGCTGGCAGGTCTGTGGCTGGCCGTCGGCATTGACGGTTTTGCGCTGGCAAACGAAGTGGCGCCGAGTGGCCCGTCCAATCCGCTCTATTCCGAGGTCATTCGGGAAGGATCGTGGCTCGCCGCCTATGCGGCGCGTCCCTGGATCATTGTTGCCCCGATGATGGGCTTCCTCGGGATTGCGCTGGCGGTCAGGGGGCTCCGGGCCGGACACGAGGTCTCGACCCTGCTGTGGTCGAAGATGGCGATTACCGGCATCATCGCCTCGGTTGGGCTGACGATGTTTCCCTTCATCCTGCCGTCGACGGTTGATCCGAACAGCTCGCTCACCGTCTGGGACGCCTCAAGCTCGCACCAGACCCTCTTCATCATGCTGGTCTGCGCGGTGATCTTTATGCCGCTAATCCTTGCTTACACCGCCTGGGTCTACAAAGTACTGTGGGGCAAGGTCACCGAAGCCGATGTCACCAATAACACCGACACTGTTTACTAAGGAGAACCGCGATGTGGTATTTTGCCTGGCTTCTTGGCCTGCCGCTTGCCGCCCTGTTTGCCGTTCTGAACGCCATGTGGTTGGAACTGCGTACCGATGCCTGCTTTGCCGAAGAAGGTGACTGCCCAGTGGGAGAGCACAAGCATTGACAATATGGCCGGGGCTTTGCGTCCTTTCTGCCCCGGCCCTCTCGGACCCGGCCCCATGTGTCGGGTCCGCCCCTGTTATCTTCCCCTCATTTCGCGGATCATCCCATGTCTGAAACTACTGGTTCCGAACCCCGGCTGGTACATTTTCCCGTGCCGTTCTTTGCCTCCGTCATGGGGCTGTCCGGCCTGACCACGGCGCTGCATGCCGCCAATTGGGAGGCCGCGAGCCTCACCGCTTTGGCCCTGACGATCGCGGTTTTCTTGGCGCTTGTCGCGACCTATGCCCTGAAAGCCATACGCCATCCACAAGCGGTCGCGGCTGAATGGCAGCATCCGGTGAAACTGGCCTTCTTTCCCGCCTTCTCCATTTCCCTCTTGCTGATTGCCACGGCCCTGGCACCGACCCTGCCGGAGGTGGCCAGCACCGTGTGGCTGGTGGGGGCCTGCGGCCAAGGCGGCCTGACGCTGGCGGTGCTGTCGAACTGGATTGGCCACCGGGCGTTTCAGACCATCCACATCTCGCCCGCGTGGTTCATTCCGGCTGTGGGCAACGTGGTGGCGCCGATCGCGGGGGTCGGCCTTGGTTTCCCCGAGACCTCTTGGGTATTCTTTTCTGCCGGGATGATCTTTTGGATCGTGCTGCTGGTGCTGGTGATGAACCGGCTGATTTTTCATGATCCGTTGCCGGGGCGCATGGTGCCAACACTGGCCATCCTGATCGCGCCGCCCGCCGTGGGCTTCCTGGCCTGGCTGCAGTTGAATGGCGGCGTGCTGGATGGGTTTGCCCGCTTCCTGTATGGCGCGACACTGGTTTTCCTCGCTCTTGCGCTGACGCAAGTGGGCAAGCTGCGCCGCTTGCCGTTCGGCCTGTCCCACTGGGCGCTGAGTTTTCCCGTCGCAGCGCTGACCCTTGCGACACTGCGCTTTGCTGCGCTGACGGGTAGCAAAGCGCATTTCTGGGCCGGGCAGACCGC
This sequence comes from Phaeobacter sp. G2, assembly GCA_025163595.1. NCBI lineage: Bacteria > Pseudomonadati > Pseudomonadota > Alphaproteobacteria > Rhodobacterales > Roseobacteraceae > Phaeobacter > Phaeobacter sp. G2. The sequence goes on along the minus strand of CP104100.1, from coordinate 562,215 downwards.
ATTGATCGCCCTCTGCCTTATCATTGCGACACTGGTCGTTGCCACCCTGCGCGCCATGATGCGTGGCGAGATCTGCCGCCCGGAGTGACCAGTGCCGCCAATGCCGCAAAGCAGGGCGTCGCACAGCACATCATGCTCTGCGGCCCGGCCGCCGATATGGCGCTGCAGGACGCTCCGGTAACCGCGACCGCCCTGCAGCCACCGCGCGACATGAGCCCGCAAGGCTTGATACGCAAAATCATGGCCGGCCCGAACAACCTCGTTGAGGTCTGCGCGATTTACCTGCCGGGTAAAGGCGCGGACCAATCGGTGCTGATCGAGGGCGTGGGCGTCGCCAATCCGCAGTCCATGGTCGCCGCCAATGCGCGGACCACATCCTACTGATAGGCACCCAAATCCCCCGCGCGGCCTTCACCGCGTGGGGGATTTCGCAATCAGATCTACATCTGTTGATGGGTTCACGGCGCGCCTGCGGGACGAATCTCACCCGTCGCCAGAACAGGAGACGCGTCCAGATCTTCAGCGTCCAACATGGCGGCGACCCGTTCCAAGCTGGCAACCAGCATGGCCTGTTCCCAATCATTCAGCGCCGAGAACTTACGCACAAACCGCTGCTGCAATGGGTCGGGCGCATCCGCAAGCGTTTCACGACCTGCATCCGTCAGTGTGATATGAATTTGCCGCCGGTCTTCACGGGATTTTTCACGCAAGGCCAGCCCATCTCGAACCAGCTTGTCGACGAGTGAGGTCACCGTGCCTTGCGAGACCTGCATACGAAGCGAGATTGCCTTTGCCGTGGCAAAGCCATGTTCAGAAATGATCTGAAGCACTCTAAACTGGGCGGGGGTAACGCCGGTCGCTTGACGAATTTCGCGTCCAAACAACTCGGTTGTACGAATGATGCGCCGAAGCGCGATCAGGCTGCTGTCAATGCGGTCCGTGCGGTCCATGAAATCTCCGGTACTTCAGGCATCAAAGTTTACAGCCTAGACCAGCAGCATGCAATTCCCAAATCCCTTCTATAGATGAAGCAAATAAGGGCCTGTTTGCGACATATTGAGAATATATTTGCCATTTATTGCCAAAACCCAAGCTATTTTACTTTGACAGTTGAAGTTTTGGCCATCGCCTGATACTTCGACATCCAAAGCGATAGGAGAAGTTCAGAATGCAACATCCCATTGACCCACGGCGCATAGACCTCCCCGCGGTCCGCAAACCCGTAGCCGAAGACGGTGCCAAGGTTTGGGAGCTGGTCCAGGCCTGCAAGCCGCTTGATGAAAATTCCATGTACTGCAACCTCTTGCAGAGCGACCATTTTGCCGACACCTGTTGCCTGGCGGAATTGTCTCACGAGACGGTCGGCTGGGTATCAGCCTATGTCTTGCCAAATGATCCTAAGACACTGTTTGTCTGGCAGGTCGCAGTGGCAGAAAAGGCGCGCGGTCGCGGCTTGGGCTCGATGATGCTGCAAGCCATTCTGCGCCGCCGCCAGTGTGAGGACGTAAATCGCCTGCAAACCACCATCACCGCTGACAATAACGCGTCTTGGTCATTGTTCCGCAGGTTCGCAAGTTTTCAAGACAGCCAGATGGACATTCAGCCCTACTACACCCAAGCGCTACATTTTCAGGAACGGCACAAGACTGAAAACCTCGTGACCATTCCTTTGGCCCGGCAACAGGCGCTTGCCGCCTGAGCAATGCGCATGCCCTTTTTTGCCAGCCAATTTTTCCTGCCCCCTCTTAAATCTGAAAGAAACCCCATGTCCAAACAGCTTACCAACAAAGCCATTTTCGGGCGTCGAGAATCTGAAGCCCGCAGCTATTGTCGCGGGTTTGATACGGTCTTTGCCTCTGCCAAAGGGGCTGAGATGATCGACCAGAGCGGAAAGCGGTACATCGACTTTCTCGCCGGATGTTCATCTTTGAACTACGGACACAATGATCCGGATATGAAACAAGCCCTGATCGCACATATCGACACCGACGGTGTGGCCCATGGCCTGGATATGCACACGGCTGTGAAGGCCCGGTTCCTGGAAACTTTTGAGCAGCATATCCTGCAGCCACGCGACATGAACCACAGGGTGATGTTTACCGGGCCGACAGGTGCAAATGCTGTCGAAGCGGCGATGAAAATTGCCCGCAAGGTCACCGGTCGCAGCAATGTCATCTGCTTCACCAACGGCTTTCACGGCGTCACCCAGGGTGCCCTGGCCGCAACCGGCAACAGCTACCATCGAGGTGGCGCGGGTGTGACGCTAAACAATGTGACGCGGATGCCGTACGATGGGTATTTAGGTCAATCCTGTGACACCACAGATTTTCTCGAAGCCATGCTCAGGGATCGGTCTTCAGGCATGGATGCGCCTGCCGCCATTTTGCTGGAAACCGTTCAAGGTGAAGGCGGGCTGAATGCAGCCAGCACAAGCTGGTTAAAGCGGGTAGCGGAGCTGGCGCAGGAGGCCGGCGCGCTGTTGATCATCGATGACATTCAGGCGGGCTGTGGACGCACCGGTAGCTTCTTTTCCTTTGAAGAAGCCGGCATTAGCCCCGACATCGTGACCCTGGCCAAATCGATCTCCGGCTTTGGGTTGCCGATGGGTTTGGTGCTGGTGAAGCCAGAACATGACATCATGGGGCCGGCAGAGCACAATGGGACCTTTCGGGGCAATACCCATGCCTTTGTGACTGCGACTGTTGCCATTGAGAAATTTTGGTCTGACGACAGTTTGCAGCAGGATATTTTGCGGCGCTCCAACATCATTTCCCAGGGCTTGCAATCCCTCGCGGCGATGGTTCCAGAGGCGCGCCTGAAGGGCCGTGGCATGATGCAAGGCGTGGACGTGGGATGCGGCGATCTGGCCGGCAAAATCTGCGCCAGAGCATTTGAGCAGGGCCTCATTATTGAGACCTCGGGCTCCGAAGATCAGGTGGTCAAGATCCTTGCACCGCTGACAACGACGGACAGCATGCTTCAGCGCGGGCTTTCTATTCTCATCAACGCCGCACAGGATGTGATCGGCGGCCATAAATTTGCAGCGGAGTAAGTACATGATTGTACGGGATTTTAACGAGATCGTCAAAAGCGAACGTGATCGCGTGGTATCTGATGCCAAATGGAGCAGCGTGCGCATGCTTCTGGCAGAAGACAAAATGGGCTTCTCGTTCCATATCACCTTTCTCGAGGCCGGGTCCGAACACACTTTTGAGTACAAAAACCACTTTGAGAGTGTCTATTGCATGCAGGGAACCGGATCGATCACTGATCTTGCGACAGGTGAAACCCACATGATCCGCCCGGGCGTTATGTATGCTTTGGACAAACACGACCGCCATACGCTTGTTGCTGACGAAGAACTGGTTATGGCCTGCTGTTTCAATCCGCCCGTAACCGGTAATGAAACGCACCAAGAAGACGGATCCTACGCCTTAGAGCTTGAAACCGCCTAACCTATCACAAGTGGGGCAGAGGGTGTTTTTTGCACCCCCTGCCCCCGCCACGTGGCAACAGGCGAACCATCGCCAGAGGGCTGGGCATGAATAAGCTGGTCAAAGCACTTGAGGCTGCCGAGGGTGTTCAAGACCGATTGAGCATCATGTACGATACTCTTCGGCATCGCATTTGCACCCTGCACTACCCACCAGGAATGCGCCTGTCGGAAACGGATCTGGCAAAGGAATTCGCCTGTAGCCGCACGCCTTTGCGTCGCGTTTTGGCCTGGTTAGAGCGCGAAGAGCTCATCACATCGCGCCAGGGTGTTGGGACCTTTGTGACGACGCTGAACGCCGCCTCACTTGCGCAAAACTTTGTTGTGCGTGCCACACTGGAACGCGCGATTGTTGAAATTGATCCGACGACCGAACTGGACGCAGCCTCATTGCGCTTTGAAGCCTTGAATGAGCGTTGTGCTGAGTTGAAAGAAAAACCAAACATGGTCGGCTTTGCACAGCTTGATATGGAGGCATTTGATGCCTTTGTAGAAATCACCGAAAACGCCGCCCTGCGGGACAGCGGCAAGAGCTACTACGGCCGAACCACGCGCCATCAGCTGCACAGTCTGGCAAAAGACACCGAATGGTGCAGTGCTGCTTGTGAAAATCTTGACGCCCATGTCACCAATATCCATTCAGCCTTAGCCGTGCAGAATTTAGAAGCCGCAGCCCATTACCAAATCGCCTACACCAGAATGCTGGCCCCCTAATACAGGCGCCCTAAGCCCTGGATCTCATCCGGTCTTGTCCGGGTATCCGAAGTTTCAGGGGGCTTTGCTGGGCTGCGATTGTCAGAGAGCAGATGTCACGCCCCCTGCCCCGCACAGAGTTGCGTCCGAAAGGCTGCCGGCGTCATACCTGTGCGCCGCTTGAACTGCGTATAGAAGTTGGATTTTGATCCAAATCCTGCGGCGTACATGACATCCAACAGCGAACAGTCCGGATCTTCCTCCATGAGGCGTGTGGCCAGAGCGATCCTTCTGTCGTTGAGCAAATCAGAAAAACTCTGCCCGGTAATCCTGTTCACGGCAACGCTGACCGCGCGCGCGGGGACGCCCAGCCGTTTGCTCAAGCGGCTGAGCGTCAAGCGATCGTCTGCCAGGATCGCGGGGTCTTCGAGGAAGGCATTGATGCGCTGGAGAAGCGCATAGTCGGCAGGCTCGGCGGTCACGCTATCTTCTGTCTCCGTCGGCAGCGTCGCCCGATCAACCACTAGGCCATAGACATGCTCAAAAAGAGAAGGACGCCCCATTGCCCCAAGCAAGGCATAAGAAACGAGGCCGAAGAAGAGCATCGTGGAGAGCAGGAGAGGCCGCGACGTCTCGATTGCCCCACCCCAAAGCAGTTCGGAAAAGATTGCCACCTCAAGCGCCAAGCTGGCGCAAAGCACCCCAATCACGATGCGCAACCAGAGAAGCGTCGTTGCCACCTCGGGGCCGAGACCACAAAAATGCTGTGCGCCGCGACCATGCAGACGCACCAAGGCCCAGAGATAGCCGCCATAAGTGACGAGCAAAATCGGGTCAATTACCCAGAATGCGTTGAGCAGAAGGCACGCAGCGACAGCCACCATCGGGGCTAGGTGAAAAATTTCTGCCGCACCCGGACGACGGTCGGGGGCGGAACCGAAGGCAAAATGCAAATACAGCGTGGGCAGAGCCGCGGCGCCAAGAACAGCGCGCCATTGTCGCAGTGACGTGTCCGGCCAAAGAAGCGTTGCCAGAAGAAGGCCCGCAGAGAGTGTTGTGAGCCCAAAAAAGACACTGAGCGCCGCCGAGGAGGCACCGTAGCGCCCCGCCACGGCAATGCGGGCCAGGAAAAGGCTCATCACCGCACTGAGTGACATTGTCGCCGCAAGAATAGCGATGTGCAGCACCATAGGCCTCCTTTGGGCTAGCCCAGTCCCGCTGCGTCCCGGATCGCAAAACAGAACCACGATGTGCCGTCCTTGATCGCGTTTCAGGACGCCGGGTGATCGCAGTTCCTCATAGGCTACCTGTGTTGCAAATAAAAGGACGCCACCCATGAAACGCACCTGTTCACTGACCCTTCTAACCCTTCTGGCCCTTGGCCTCACGGCTGTGACCGTGCAAGCACAAGAGACTGCTCCAGTCGCCGCCCATACTTATGAGGCCGGATTAAGCACTCTCGTTGTCCTAGACGAGCGCAGCGACCGGGAGCTCGAAGGGCTGATTTGGTATCCGACCGACTCAGCAGAGCCGACGCAGCCGGATTTCAAGAGCGCGGTTTGGGTCGGCGCCCAGGTCATCCGGGATGCAAAGGCGGCACCGGGCGCCTTTCCGTTGATTGTGCTGTCCCATGGCATGTTCGGCAACGCGCGAAACCAGGCTTGGCTCGCGGCAGAGATGGCCCGCAGAGGCTTTGTTGTCGCCGCAGTTGATCATCCGGGAACATCAACCTGGCAACGCGACACGGACCAGCGGCGGGCGCTTTGGCAGCGCCCGGGCGACATCACCCGACTGATAGATTTTGCGGTTTTGCCGGGGACATTGCCGGTGCAGGTCGATCCTGATCAGGTCTTTATGGCGGGGCATTCACTTGGTGGTTTTACCGCGCTGGCGCTGGCCGGGGCCCGCTACGACGCAGAGCGCCTTGAACGGTTCTGTGAAACAATGCCAAGCGAGTTGGCCTGCGGCATCTTTGCGGATTGGCAGATCGCACAAACACCCAAAGATCGAGTGCGGATGCAGGCCGATCTGGCGGACAAGCGAATTCGCGCATTTGCTGTCTTTGATCTCGGCGGAACCCAGAGCTTTTCGGACGCAAGCCTGACCAGGATTGACAGGCCGTTGCTGGTATTCGGCGCCCCGATTATGAACTCTGGTTTGACGCTGGATATCGAGTCCCGCGCGCTGATCAAGGCGCTGCCCTCAGGGAGCTTTCGGTACATTGAGCCAGCCAGGTTGAGCCATTTTGATTTCTTCAATCTGTGCAAACCAGCTGGCTACGAAATTCTGGCCAAGGAACTGCCGGGAGACGAAGTTATCTGCGAAGATGGCGGCGCCCACCGGGCGGCGATGCATGATCTGATCCTTGATGAGGTGACGGCATTCTTTGCGCAGGGCCTGGACTGATTTTGTCATGAGCCAACGGGCACGTCCCGCGAACACAGCCTTTCATCGACGCATTTGGCCATTGATGCGCCCAGGTGGACAGGGCTACTGGACAGGGCTGCGCCTCGCTTTCAAAGCGCCTGTTTTTTGCGCACCCTTGTGGCCAACTGCCCACCTGACAGGCACTATTCTAAGCCCAGCCCAATACGTCCCTTTGTGGCTGGTCTTTAGGTGGCGATGGTCACTATCCAGCTCATATGCAGACGGATCTAACCATACTTGTGGTCGAGCGGGACAAAACCACAGCGCATGAAATTATTGGCGCTCTCAAGGAGGGCGGCTGGACCGACGTAACCGTCATTTCGTCCCCCACCGCACTTGAACACGCAGTGCAGCAGCACGACCCCGACATTATCTTGATCGACCTCGCCGACCCAGATCGCGATACGCTTGAACACCTCAGCCTTGTCTCCAACGCACGCAACCGGCCAGTTGCCATGTTTGTGGATCATTCGGATGAAAAAATGACCCAGGCGGCGATCTCGGCCGGATTAAGTGCCTATGTGGTAAATGGTTTGCAAAAGGACCGTATCAAACCAGTGCTTGAAACGGCAATTGCCCGGTTTCGGATGATTGCAAAAATGCAGACGGAATTGGACGCCGCAAAACAGGCGCTGTCGGATCGCAAGATGATCGAGCGCGCCAAGGGCTTGCTCATCCAGGCGCGCAATATTTCCGAGGAAGAGGCCTATGTGCTGCTGCGAAAAACAGCGATGGGCCAGGGCCGCAAAGTCATTGATGTCGCGACCTCTCTCGTGACGGCGGCGGAGCTTTTGAGATGAAGATGACAGAAGTACGCTGCGGTTATCTTCCGCTTGTGGATTGTGCGCCGCTGGTTGTTGCCAAAGAGCTGAAATTCGCCGCCCAGGAGGGGCTTGATCTCACCTTGGTCAAACAACCCTCGTGGTCGGCTCTGCGGGATATGCTGGCGTTTGGGCAGCTTGATTTTGCGCATATGCTGTCGCCCATGCCGGTTGCAATGTCATTGGGTTTGGGTGGCTTCGCCTGCGATATCGATGTTCTGATGGTGCTGTCCGTCAACGGCACCATAATAGGTGTCTCCGATGCTTTGGATCGCGAGATGCAGCAAACAGGATGGACCAACACCTTCGACGATCCTCTGGGCAGCGCAGAGGCGATTTTTTCGGCAAGCTCCAAGCGGCTTCGCATTGGTGTGCCCTTTCCGTTTTCCATGCACCGTATGTTGCTGGAGGCCTGGCTGTCGCAAGCTACAGGCTTCGCTGCCGATCGCATAGAGATCGTGACCGTTCCTCCGCCCAAAATGGCCGATGCCGTGCGCGGGGGCACATTGGATATGTTTTGTGTGGGTGAGCCCTGGGGATCTGTCGCCGTGCAGCAAAGCAATGCAACGCTGATACTGCCCGGCGCTAAGCTCTGGGGGTTCTCGCCGGAAAAGGTGCTGGGGGTGCAACGCAAATGGGCTTCTGAACATCCTGCCCTCTGCCGTGCAATGATCCGGGCCATCTACAAGGCTGCTTGTTGGCTGGACCAACCGGAAAACACGCCACTCGCTGTCGAAATTCTGACGCGAAGCCAGCATTTGGATCTCCCTGACCAGGCAATTGATCCGGCGCTCAGTGGTAGGTTCATCACCAAACATGGACAACGGCCCAAACAAACAGATCAGTTTATGAGTTTTCACAAAGGATCCGCCAATTTCCCATGGCGTCGCCAGGCCCACTGGATCGCGGATGTATTATCGCGCTGGCATCACCTTGATGAAACTGAGTCACGCCGGATTGCCCAGGCCTGTTTTCGCAGCGACATCTATCGTGAAGCCCTGACAGCGTTTGGCGAGGATGTGGCCCAACCTCCTGCTCATAGCGAAGACAAAAACCCAAATGCAACACCTCTCCCATCCTCCCAGGAGCAGGTGATTCCAGCCCCGGATCGCTTTTTTAACGGCGCAATTTTCGACTTTGCCGGATCAAATTAGCCCGATTAATAGGCAAATGCTGCATTGCAGAAAAAATCGCACTCTTCACCAAACCATAGGATGGCAAAAATTGGTCTGAAGCATCATGATCAATCCCAAGGCAACGATGCCTGTACCGGCTGACAACGTTGCCAGCTAAAAAATTCAAGAGCAAAGCCGCTCGATTGTGCATGCACCTCCTCCCGCATGTATCAGTCGTGCGGTTTTTTGCGTTTTTGACAGGGACCAAAACAATGAACACATTAAAATGGCTACTCGCGTCGACAGCTTTTTGCGCCAGTCCCGTTATGGCTGATATTCTGGATCTCGAAAAAGACGAACTGACGCTTGGGTTTATCAAACTCACCGATATGGCACCTTTGGCCGTGGCCTATGAAAACGGCTACTTTGAAGATGAAGGCCTGTTTGTCACGCTGGAAGCGCAGGCGAACTGGAAGGTCCTTCTCGACGGGGTGATCGACGGACAGCTGGACGGGGCCCATATGCTGGCAGGCCAACCGCTGGCGGCAACCATCGGATATGGCACCCAAGCCCATATTATCACGCCTTTCTCCATGGATCTCAACGGCAACGGCATCACCGTTTCCAACGAAATTTGGGAGCAGATGAAACCGCATATTCCGCTGATGGAGGATGGTCGCCCACAGCATCCGATCAGCGCCAGCGCCCTTGCGCCCGTTGTGGAAGACTACAAAGACCAGGGCGTGCCCTTCAAGATGGGCATGGTGTTCCCGGTTTCCACCCATAACTACGAGCTGCGTTACTGGCTTGCCGCCGGTGGCTTGGAGCCCGGCTTCTACTCTCCCGAAGACGTCAGCGGCCAGATTGGCGCCGATGTTTTCCTCAGCGTCACCCCGCCGCCGCAGATGCCCTCCACCATGGAAGCCGGCACCATCTTTGGCTACTGCGTTGGTGAACCCTGGAACCAGCAGGCCGTGTTCAAGGGGATCGGTGTGCCCGTGATCACCGATTATGAGCTGTGGAAGAACAACCCTGAAAAGGTCTTTGGCATCTCGGCGGAGTTCGCCGCAGAAAACCCCAATACCACCATCGCCCTGACCAAGGCCCTGATCCGCGCCGCGATCTGGCTGGACGCAGACAATAACGCCAACCGCCCCGCAGCGGTCGATATTCTGTCGCGATCCGAATATGTGGGTGCAGACGCGGCCGTTATCGCCAATTCGATGACGGGCACCTTTGAATATGAAGAAGGCGACATCCGCGAGGTCCCCGATTTCAACGTCTTCTTCCGCTACAACGCCACCTACCCCTTCTATTCCGATGCAATCTGGTACCTGAGCCAGATGCGCCGCTGGGGTCAGATCGCCGAAGCAAAGACCGATGAGTGGTTCTTTGACACCGCTAAATCTGTCTACCGCCCCGACATCTATCTGCAGGCCGCCCGCATGTTGGTGGATGAAGACCTGGCCAATGAGGCCGATTTCCCCTGGGACAGCGATGGCTTCAAAGCACCGACCCCGGCAGCAGATATCATCGACGGCATTGCCTACGACGGGCGCACGCCCAATGCCTATCTCGAAAGCCTGCCGATCGGGCTCAAAGGCAGCCAGACAGTCTCAGGATCCGAAATCCTGGATTAACGCCACAGCCCGCTGCACCACGCGCTGCGGCGGGCCTCTCTTTTGCACATTCCTCCAGATCATAGGCCCCCTGTTATGACCGCCATTGACCCAGATACACTCGCCGCAGAAGCCCGCCGCGCCCGCCTTTTTACGCGGATCAACAAGGCAGACGCCTGGTTCCAAGTGCTGGGGCTCGCCTGGCTGACACCGGTTCTGAAAGCCGCCGCCGGGGACAACCCGCGGGCGCAGATCACCGAGATCTGGCGCCTGCTGGGGGTTCCGCTGCTGGCCATTGCCATCTTTATCGGCGCCTGGGCTACCCTGGCCCCTAAGGTGCAAACCTCGCTTGGCGCTATTCCCGGCCCGGCACAGGTCTGGGAACAGGTCGGCAACCTGCATGCGGATGCCCTGCGCGAAGGCGAAAAGGCCGAGGCCTTTTATGACCGCCAGGATGCCCGCAACGCCAAACTGATCGCTGCGGGGAAATCCGACAAGGTGCGCCAGCGAAGCTATACCGGCAAACCCACCTATTACCAGCAGATCTGGACCTCGATCAAAACCGTGTTTTTTGGCTTTCTGATCGGGTCGGTGATTGCCATTCCCCTAGGGATCATGGCCGGGCTGTCGCCCACCGCCAATGCCGCCATCAACCCGATCATCCAGATTTTTAAACCCGTCAGCCCGCTGGCCTGGCTGCCGATTGTCACCATGGTGGTCTCTGCCGTCTACGCCACCAATGACGGTATGTTTTCAAAATCCTTCCTGGTTTCGGCGATCACCGTGACGCTCTGTTCGCTCTGGCCCACCCTGATCAACACTGCCCTTGGGGTGGCCTCCATCGACAAGGACCTGATCAGCGTTTCCAAAGTGCTGAAAATGAGCACCTATGCCAAGATCACCAAGCTGGTACTGCCCTCGGCGCTGCCGCTGATCTTCACCGGGCTGCGCCTGTCTTTGGGTGTGGGTTGGATGGTGCTGATCGCCGCTGAAATGCTGGCGCAGAACCCCGGCCTTGGCAAATTTGTCTGGGATGAATTCCAGAACGGCTCGTCGCAATCGCTGGCCAAGATCATGGTCGCTGTCTTTACCATCGGCATCATCGGCTTCCTGCTCGATCGCGTCATGTTTGCGCTGCAGTCCATGTTCACCTTTACAGAAAACCGGTGAGATCCATGAGTATTCTCAAGTTCGAAAACGTTTCCAAAGGCTTTGGCCAAGGAACTGATCGCGTCGAAGTGTTGAAAGACATCAACCTCGACGTCAGTGAGGGCGAGTTTGTCGCCATCCTCGGGTTTTCCGGCACCGGGAAATCCACCCTGATGAACCTGGTTGCAGGTCTGGAGATGCCCGATAACGGCCGCGTCACCTTCAAAGGCGCGCCCATCACCGCCCCCGGTCCCGAACGCGGGCTGGTGTTCCAAAGCTACTCGCTGATGCCCTGGCTCACGGTGGGTGGCAATATCGGCCTGGCGGTGGATGCTGTCTTCCCCAAGCTGTCGGCCTCTGAACGTCAGGCCAAGATCGACCACTACGTCGCCATGGTTGGCCTGTCCCATGCCATCGCCCGCCGCCCGGCCGAGCTGTCCGGCGGCATGCGCCAACGGGTTTCGGTGGCCCGCGCCCTGGCAATGAACCCGGAAATGCTGCTGCTGGATGAACCGTTAAGTGCGCTGGACGCGCTGACCCGCGCCAATCTGGCGGATGAGATCCTGGATATCTGGGAGCAGGAGAAAAAGACCTGCATCCTGATCACCAATGACGTCGACGAAGCCATCCTGCTGGCCGACCGGATCATCCCGCTGAACCCGGATGGCACCCTGGCCGATCCGGTCACCGTCAACATTCCGCGCCCCCGTGATCGTGGTGCCATGAATGACGACGAGATGTTCAAAGCCCTGCGCGCCCAGGTCACCAAATACCTGATGGATGTGGGCATCGCCGCAAAGATTGAAGAAACCCGGCAACTGCCCGATGCAACCCCCATCCATAGTGTTCCTGCCGCCCTGTCCAAAGCGCAAAAAACCATGCTGGAAGAGCGCTATCTGGTCTTCTCCCAACTGCACAAAGTCTACCCAACCCCCAAGGGACCGCTGACTGTGGTGGAGGATTTTGACCTCAAGGTGAAGAAGGGCGAATTCATCAGTCTGATCGGCCATTCGGGCTGCGGTAAATCCACGGTTTTGACCATGGCGGCGGGGCTTAACCCGATCTCCAAGGGCGGCATCCGGCTGGATGGCAAACACATCGAAGGCGCCAATCCAGAACGCGCAGTGGTGTTTCAATCGCCCAATCTGTTTCCCTGGCTCACCGCCAAAGAAAACGTCTCTATTGGCGTAGATAGGGTCTATCCCAGTGCCAGCCAGGCGGAGCGCCAGGATGTGGTGGAATACTATCTCGAACGGGTTGGTCTGGCTGACAGCATGGACAAGCAAGCCTCAGGCCTGTCCAACGGCATGCGCCAGCGGGTTGGCATCGCCCGGGCCTTTGCCCTGTCCCCCAAACTGCTGCTGCTGGATGAACCCTTTGGCATGCTCGACAGCCTGACCCGCTGGGAGCTGCAAGAGGTGCTGATGGAGGTCTGGTCGCGGACCAAAGTAACCGCGATCTGCGTCACCCATGATGTGGATGAGGCAATTCTGCTGGCCGACCGGGTGGTGATGATGACCAATGGCCCCCAGGCCACGATCGGCAAGATCACCGATGTGAAACTGCCGCGCCCCCGCAGCCGTAAGGCGCTGCTGGAACATCCTGATTACTACAGCTACCGGGCCGAGGTTCTCGACTTTTTGGAAGAATACGAGCACGGCGCCAAACCCAAACCGAAACCCACACATATTGCGGCGGAGTAAGACATGACACAGAAACTTGTTGTTATCGGTGCGGGCATGGCATCTGGCCGCGTGTTGGAACATCTTTTCGATGCAGAGGCTGATTTTGAGGTCACCCTGTTCAACGCCGAGGAGCGCGGCAACTACAATCGCATCATGCTGTCGCCAGTGCTGTCGGGTGACAAAACCTATGAGGATATCGTCACCCATGACGCGGACTGGTACGCGACCAACGCTGTGACCTGCCACTTTGGTACCCATGTCACCGCCATTGACCGCGCCGCCAAAACCGTGACCAGCAGCAAGGGCACGACCTCCTATGACAAGCTGCTGATCGCCACCGGCTCGGCGCCCTTTATCATTCCGGTACAGGGCAAGGATCTGCCCGGCGTCATCACCTACCGCGATCTGGATGATACCAATGCCATGATCGAAGCCTCAAAATCAGGCGGCAAGGCCGTGGTCATCGGTGGCGGGCTGCTGGGGCTAGAGGCCGCAGCCGGTCTGGCGGAACGCGGCATGGATGTGACCGTGTTGCACCTGATGGGCCACCTGATGGAGCGCCAGTTGGATGAGGCCGCAGGGTTTCTGCTGCGCCGCGATCTGGAAAAACGCGGTATCACGGTGAAATGCCGTGCCTCCACCACCGCGATCCTGGGCACCGACAAGGTCGAAGCTGTGCTGCTGGAAGGGGATGAGAAACTTGAAGCTGATCTGGTGGTCATGGCCGTGGGCATCCGCCCCGAAACCCGTCTGGCCACCGACGCCGGGCTGGAGGTCGCGCGCGGTATCGAGGTGGGCGCCCAGCTGCAGACCTCGGACCCGGATATTTTTGCGGTTGGCGAATGTGTTGAATTTGACGGTCAGCTTTTTGGTCTGGTGGCGCCGCTGTATGATCAGGCCAAGGTTCTGGCCAATAGCCTGATGGATGAACCCGCCGTTTTCACCCCCAAGGAACTGTCGACCAAGCTGAAAGTCACCGGCTGCGATCTGTTCAGCGCCGGCGATTTTGCCGAAGGTGAAGGGCGCGAAGACATCGTTTTCCGTGATCCCGCCCGGGGCGTCTACCGCCGTCTGGTGATCGAAGACGACTGCATCATCGGCGCGGTGATGTATGGCGACACCGCAGATGGCAACTGGTTCTTTGGCCTGATCCGCGACAAGACCGATATCTCGGATATGCGCGACACGGTGATCTTTGGCCCCGCCTATCAGGGAGGCGCCCCCTCGGACCCGCTCTCAGCCGTTGCAGCCTTACCGCGTGACGCGGAAATCTGTGGCTGCAACGGCATTTGCAAAGGTCAGATCGAAGATGCCATCGCCGCCGGGGCCACAGATATCGCAGCCCTGCGCAGCCAGACCAAGGCCTCGGCCTCTTGCGGGACCTGCACCGGGCTGGTGGAGCAGGTACTTGCGGTCACTCTGGGGGATGATTTTGTCCTGCCAACGGCGCAGCCCGTCTGTGGCTGCACCGATATGACCCACGAAGATCTGCGGCGCATGATCAAAGCCCAGGAGTTGAAATCCCTGCCTGCGGTCTGGCAGGCCTGCAATTGGAAAACCCCCTGCGGCTGTCATACCTGCCGCCCAGCGCTGAACTTCTACCTGCTGGCCGACTGGCCGCTGGACTACGAGGACGATCCCCAATCGCGGTTTGTCAACGAACGCAAACACGCCAATATCCAGAAAGACGGCACCTTTAGCGTGGTACCGCGCATGTGGGGGGGGATCACCACCCCGGATGAGCTGCGTGCCATTGCCGATGCGGCAGATAAATACGCGGTGCCCACGGTCAAGGTCACCGGCGGGCAGCGCATTGATCTCTTGGGGGTCAAAAACGAAGACCTGCCCGCGATCTGGGATGATCTGAACCAGGCGGGAATGGTCTCGGGCCATGCCTATTCCAAGGGGCTGCGCACGGTGAAAACCTGCGTTGGCACTGATCATTGCCGCTTTGGCACCCAGGACAGCACTGGCCTGGGCATCCAGCTGGAAAAGGCGCTTTGGGGCTCCTGGACGCCGCATAAGCTGAAACTCGGTGTCTCTGGTTGCCCGCGCAACTGCGCCGAGGCCACCTGCAAAGACATTGGCATTGTCTGCGTCGACAGTGGCTATCAGATCAGCATCGGCGGCGCTGCCGGCATGGATGTGCGCGAAACATCACTACTATGTCAGGTGGCAACCGAAGAAGAGGTCATGGATGTGGTCAAGGCCGTCACGCAGAGCTACCGCGAGAACGCCAAATATCTGGATCGCATCTACAAATGGATGGACAAAGTGGGTCTTGAGTGGATCCAGGCGCAGATCGGTGACCTGGCCACCCGCGCGGCGCTGGTGGCCAGGTTCGACCTGTCCCAAACCATCTACCGCAAGGATCCCTGGGCTCAGCATGTGGCCAAGCCAGCCCCCTACGAGCCCCTCGCCACTCTCACCCTGGAGGCCGCCGAATGAGCACCTGGATTGATATCGCCGCCCTTGAGGCCGTGCCCCAGCGCGGCGCCCGGCTGATCAAAACCCGACATGGCTGCGTCGCAGTGTTTCGCACCGCCGTGGATGAGGTCTTTGCGCTCGACAATGCCTGCCCCCACAAAAACGGCCCGCTGGCCGATGGCATTGTGCACGGCAAGGCGGTGACCTGCCCCCTGCACAACTGGGTTATTTCCCTGGAAACGGGGCAAGCCCAGGGCGCTGACGAGGGTAAGGTTGCAACCTACCCGGCCAAGGTCAGTGAGGGCCGCATCCTGCTGGACGCCGATTTCCTGCAACAAAGAGCCGTCGCATGAGCGCGCCCCAGACCTTGACACGCACCACCTGTCCCTATTGCGGCGTCGGCTGTGGTCTGCTTGCGGGCGCAGATGGCTCCATCAAGGGCGATCCTGACCATCCCGCCAACTACGGGCGGCTGTGCTCCAAAGGGGCGGCCCTGGGGCAAACCATTGATCTGGCGGGGCGCCTGTTGGCACCGCAGATCAACGGCCAGGAGGCCAGTTGGGATGAGACGCTCGGTTTAATGGCAGAGACGTTCAGTACTGCCATTCGTGACCACGGACCGGATAGCGTCGCCTTTTACATCTCCGGGCAGCTGCTGACCGAAGACTACTATGTCGCCAACAAACTGATGAAGGGCTTTATCGGTTCCGCCAATATCGACACCAATTCGCG
Organism: Phaeobacter sp. G2; assembly: GCA_025163595.1. Classification (NCBI taxonomy): domain Bacteria; kingdom Pseudomonadati; phylum Pseudomonadota; class Alphaproteobacteria; order Rhodobacterales; family Roseobacteraceae; genus Phaeobacter; species Phaeobacter sp. G2. The sequence continues at coordinate 546,054 of CP104100.1, read as the reverse complement.
GCTCTGCATGGCCTCCTCTGTGGCCGGGCACAAACGCGCCTTTGGCAGCGACACCGTGCCCGGCACCTATGCCGATCTGGAAGAGGCCGATCTGATCGTGCTGGTGGGATCGAACCTGGCCTGGTGCCATCCGGTGCTGCACCAGCGCATTGCCGCAGCCAAAACCACAAATCCGAACATGAAAGTGGTCAACATCGACCCGCGCAAAACCGCGACCACGGATCTGGCGGATCACCACCTGCGGATTGTCCCAGATGGCGATACGGCGCTGTTTAACGGATTGCTGGCGCATCTGGCCGACACTGGGCAGCTTGACGATGATTACCTGAAAAAGCACGTCACCGGTCGCCGCCCCGCGATCACCCAGGCACGTCTGGGGGATCCACTGGAAAGCGGGCTCACCGAGGCAGAACTGGCGCAGTTCTACCAGCTTTGGGCTGGTACAGAAAAGGTGGTGACGGTCTATTCCCAGGGCGTCAATCAGTCCAAATGCGGCACCGACAAAGTCAACGCGATTCTAAATTGCCACCTTGCCACCGGACGCATCGGCAAGCCGGGCTGCGGCCCGTTTTCGGTGACTGGCCAGCCCAATGCCATGGGCGGGCGCGAGGTTGGCGGATTGTCCAATATGCTGGCCAATCATCTGGATATCGAGAACCCGGATCACCGCGCCAGCGTTCAGGGTTTCTGGCAAAGCCCGACCATCTGCACCCAGCCGGGCCTAAAGGCCGTTGATCTGTTTCAGGCCTGCGCCGATGGCAAGATCAAGGCGCTTTGGGTGATGTCGACGAACCCGGCGGTAAGCCTGCCGGATGCCGATGGCGTGGCCGCCGCGATTGCCAAGGTGCCCTTTGTGGCGGTGTCTGACATCATGGCGCGCACAGATACTGGTGATTTGGCCGATGTGCTGCTGCCTGCCACGGGGTGGGGCGAAAAGGACGGCACCGTGACCAATTCAGAACGCCGGATCTCGCGCCAGCGCGCCTTTCTCCCGGCCCCCGGCGCCAGCCGCCCGGATTGGAAGATCATCTGCGATCTTGCCGCCCGCATGGGCTGGGCAGAGTCTTTTGATTTTTCCGCCCCGGCAGAGGTTTTTGCCGAATATGTCGCCCTGTCCGGTGCAACTCAGGATTTTCACCGCGACCTGGATCTCAGCATTTTTGCCGATGTGGACTACGCCAAGCTGCTGCCAACCCAATGGCCGCAGAACGGGACACGATTTTTCGCCGATGGCGGCTTTTTTCATGGCAACGGCAAGGCCCGGATGCTTCCGGTCACTGCCCCCGCGCCCATCCAGCGCGACGCATTTACGCTGAATACCGGACGCAACCGGGACCAGTGGCACACCATGAGCCGCAGCGGCAAAGCCCCGCGCCTGGGCGCGCATCTGGCGGAACCCTATGTGGAAATCCACCCGGTGGACGCAACTTCCCTGGGTCTGTCGGCTGGCGATCTCCTTGCCCTGCGTAACCGGTACGGCCAGGCGGTTCTGCGCGCCCTGATCACCGATCGCAGCGCCCCAGGCCAGTTGTTTGCCCCCATGCACTGGACCCGCCAACAAAGTACCTCTGGCTGTATCAACACCCTGACCGCACCGGTGGTTGACCCGGTCTCTGGGCAACCCGCCTCCAAATACATCCCGGTTGCCGCCCAAAAGTTCAATGCCGCCTGGTTTGGCTTTGCCGCCGCGCTGTCCCCGTTGCAAGCCGCTGGAGCCTATGGCGCTGTCGCCCGTTCGCTGACGGGCTGGCAGGGCGAATACGCCGGAACCAAAACGCCAGAGAACTGGCAAGAGTTTGCAGCTGACCTGCTGGGGCTGGACAACTGCCAGATCACCGAACTGACCGATCTAAACCAACGCCTGACCCGGCTTGCCTTTTATCAGGGCGACAGGCTTGTTGGTCTGTTCTTTGCCAGTCCAGAACCGGTATCATTGGCGCGCAGCTTTGCAGTCTCGCTGATTGGAACCACCACCCCGCCGCTACAGGCGCTGGCGGGCCGCAGTGGCGCAGATCAACCCGACCCTGGCGCCACAGTCTGCGCCTGTCTCAATGTCGGGATCAATACGTTGCGTACCGCCATCACCGCTGGTGCCACCACTGTAGAAAGCCTGGGTGCAGCCACCTGTGCCGGGACAAGTTGCGGCTCCTGCAAGCCAGAGCTCGCCAGTCTTATCGCGCAGCATCACATAGGGATGGCGGCGGAATGACACTCGCGCCTTTTGTCCGCATTGTTGCGCAAGGCAAGGGCCGTGCCCGCCCGCTGACCCAAGGCGAAGCGCAGGAAGCCATGACCCTGATGCTGACAGGTGACGCCGCCCCAGAGGCGCAGGGAGCCCTGTTGATGGTGCTGCGGTTGCGCGGGGAGACCGATGCAGAAATTGCCGGCTTTACCGCCGCCTTGCGCGCCGCGACGCCAGCTGGCCCCAGCGGCATTGGCGACAGGGTTGACCTTGATTGGCCCTGCTATGCGGCGGGGCGTACACGCGGCGCTCCGCTGTTTGCACTGGCTGCCAAACTGGTCGCACAGGCGGGTTACAGGGTCGCTCTGCATGGCTGGAATTCCCATCAGGGTACTGCAGCTGATCTGCGCGGCGCGCTCCAGGCAGCCGATCTCATCGGCAACGGCTTGTCCTACAACCCATTGGAAACTCTCAACCCCATGGCCTTTAGGCTGTTGAAACTGCGCGACACCCTGGGGCTCAGGAGCTGTATCAACACGGTGCTGCGCATGTGGAACCCACATGGGGCGCGGGCCTCGGTGCAGGGGGTTTTTCATCCCTCATATCGCGGCCTGCAATCGCGTGCAGCCGCTTTGCTGGGGGATCGAAACCTCACTGTGATCAAAGGTGGCGGCGGTGAGTTTGAACGCCATCCGGCGAAGGACACCGCCATCTTTGGCCTGCAAAACGGCACCGAGATCAACACCCAGGCCTCAGCGCTCTTGTCGGACACACGGCGCCTGCATGAGCCCGATCACCCCATCGAGATTGCGGCGCTCTGGCGCGGTGCCCAGGACGATCCATTTGCCAGCGCCACAGTGATCGGCACCGCAGCTTTGGCGCTTTGGACCGTTCAGGCTGAACGCTCGATCACGCATTGCACGGCCCTGGCAACCGAGCTTTGGGACAATCGCCATAACCAGGACCGGAGAACCCAATGAAGACCTTCCCCCTTTTGCAGCCCCTGACAGGTCGTTCCCTTGCTGGAGCCGAAACCCCTAGATCAGCAGCCCCCCTGCGGGGGCTTCGACGGTTTGCCGCGCGTCTGGCAGAGTCTACACCTGCTGTTGTGGAGCTTTCTGTCCTCGCCCGCAGGAGCGCGAGCTTGCGCCAATTACGCCAGATGGCATCCGGGCTGTGGCACGCCACTGACAGATCCATTCCCAGAAATCAGCAGGTGGGGTCAGTGGCGCTGGTTGGCGCCGGCCCCGGTTGCAAGGATCTGATCACCCTGCGCGGGGCACAGCGCCTGCAAGAGGCCGATGTGATCTTTTTTGACCGCTTGATTGACCCCGAAGTGCTGGATTTGGCCCCTGCAAATGCAAAACGCATTTATGTGGGCAAGGCCCCAGGCTGCCACCACTGGCCACAAGAAAAGATCTCGCAGGCGCTGGTGGCCATTGCCGGTCAGGGGCAACGGGTCGTGCGGTTGAAGTGCGGCGACCCTGGCGTCTTTGCCCGGGGGGCCGAAGAGATTGATGCCCTGGATGCGGCAGATATTCCCTATGAAATCATCCCCGGTGTCACCGCAGCCAGCGCAGCCTCAGCTGCATTGGGTGGGTTCCTGACAGAACGCGGCACCTGTGACACCCTGGTTCTGGCCACCGGCCAGACAGCAAAGGATGCGGGCAATGCCAATTGGATTGCCCAGCTGCAACCTGGAACCCGTATGGCGATCTACATGGGGGTTGGGGCCGCCGCAAATACCGCCAAGGCCCTGATTGAGGCCGGTCTGGAAAAACAGGTCTCCATCGACATCGTTTCCCGTGCCCAGCAAAGTGATCAGGTAATCGCCAAGTGTCGCGCCTCGACCCTGCTCGAGACAATCGAAACCTCTGGGATCTCAAATCCGGCGATCATGTTCCTGACTTGGCCCCAGTCCGCGACAGAAGTTAACTCCCCACAGCGAGGCTAAAGGTCAGGCCGCATACCAGGCGAAACGCCTGCTTCAGAAACGACCTGCGGAATGGACCATGAACCGAAACAGGTTGCTTGGGCGACTGGGAACCCCAAGAGAACGGTAGCGAACTTGATGTGTGGTCCACTTTCAACACCGGCACCCAAGAGTTTTTCTAATCAAACAGCGCTCTGATGTTGCGAACAAAGGGCAACCAAGAGCGCGCCGGTCCAAATATCAACCATGGGGCCGCCCTGCTGATTGCAGACAAACAGGCTGCAAAGGAACATCGCGCTGGACCACAGGGGATGCGACCCTATGAACGCTTGCGGATCCGGCAGTGTGTGCTAGCCAGCTGTGGCGATGAAGATTTGGCAAATCATATTCCCTCTGCGCGCGCTGGTCGTGCTGCTGACCGTTGCTTTGGCAACCACCGGATTTGCACATCGTGCGCCATCGCAAACAGACCAAGCAGTGCTGGACTATGCGGCGCTCTTTGGCATTGACGCCGCTTCGATCTGTGGTGGCTCGGATGACCCGGGCGCCACGCAGGAGTGTGAAGCCTGCCGCTTGCAGGCGGCCATGGCTCTGCCAGAGCCGCCGCTGGTTGCCTCCGTTGCCGAACTGTCCTTCTCCCCGCCCCACTGGGTGCCACAATCCCACGTTCTGGAAACCCTCTCCGCCGAGGCGACCCGTCCGGCGCGTGCGCCTCCTATCGTCTGAACTTTGCGAATCTATTTGTGAAACACCCGGCCCGCGCGCCGGATCAGACCTCTGGAGACTTCCATGAAACTCGCTCTTCAAGCGGCCCTTGCCGCCCTGCTTCCCGCGACCGCTGCCTTTGCAGATCAGGACGTTAAGATCAATTTTGCCGCCGAAATCGGCGGGCACCCCTTTGCCTGCGACGCGACCTTCACCGACATCGGAAGCACGGGTGCTGCGGTGCGCGGCACGGATTTCCGCCTCTATGTCAGCGATGTGGCGATGATCGCGGCTGACGGCACACGCAACCCTGTGACTTTGACCGAAAGCGCCTTTCAGCATGACGGCGTCGCCCTGCTGGATTTTGAAGATGGCAGTGCCGCTTGCGCCAATGGCACCGCGCCCCTGAACACCCAGCTGGCTGGCACTGCTGCTGAGGGCAGCTATACTGGTGTGGCTTTCAACGTCGGTGTGCCGTTTGAGATGAACCACGGCGACCCCACCACCGCCCCCACGCCGCTCAACCTGACCTCGATGTTCTGGAACTGGCGCGGCGGCTACAAGTTCGTGCGTATCGATATGGTGCCGACAGACAAAGCAGCAAGCGGGCCAAAAGGCTGGTTCCTGCACCTTGGCTCGACCATGTGCAAATCCGGTGGCAAGACAGACGCCCCCGCCGCCCCCTGCAAGAACCCCAACCTGATGGCGGTCAGCTTTGATGGGTTTGATCCGGCGAAACAAACGCTGGTCATCGATCCGGCGCCAGTGGTTGCAGAGGCTGACATGCGCTCCAACACGCCCCAGACTTCGCCCGGCTGCATGTCCTTCCTGAACGATCCCGACTGCGATACGGTCATGACCAAGCTTGGCTTGCCGTTTAAAGACATCGCAGCGGGTGAACAGCAGTTGATCGCGGTTCGGTGATGCGTAGCGCCGCGCGTAGTGCGGCGGTGAGCGTGATCCTGTCAGGTTTACTATCCGGGGCGGGTTTCGCCCTGGATGCGGCAGAGGCCTATGACTGGCCCCTGCCGGACTGGATGCCGCGCCCCTCCGTACCAGAAGACAACCCCATGAGCGCCGCCAAGGTCGAGCTTGGCCGCCATCTGTTCTACGATGCCCGCCTGTCCGGCGATGGTACTGTGGCCTGCGCCTCGTGCCACGACCAGGGCCGTGCTTTTACGGATGGGCGCCAGGTGGCTGTGGGCATCCACGGCACCCATGGCAAGCTGAACGCGCCCAGCCTTGCAAACGTGGCCTACCTGCCGGTGAATTCCTGGGCCAACCCGCATATGACCTCGCTCGAGTTTCAAGCGCTTGTGCCTTTGTTTGGCGAAGCACCCGATGAAATGGGCGCAACCGGACAGGAGGCGCGTATCTTTGCGACGCTGGCCGAGGATCCATATTACGCGCAGGCTTTTGCACAGGCATTCCCGCAGCAGCCCAGGCCAGAGCTGTTCACAGTGACCCGCGCGCTGGGGGCCTTTCAGCGCAGCCTGATGTCCTTTGACAGTGCCTATGACCGTTTCAAATACGGCGGCGAACTGGATGCGCTTTCGGATGCCGCCAAACGGGGTGAGCAGCTGTTCTTTGACCACCGGTTCGAATGCTATCACTGTCATCAGGGCGTGTTGTTCACCGACAATTTCAAACGCGAGGGCAGCCCCTGGGTGGAGACCGGCTTTCATAACACCGGGCTATACGCTGACTACCCCGTCAGTGCGCCGGGCCGGATCGAATTCACCGCAGAGCCGGGCGACGCCGGTTTGTTCCGCACCCCATCCCTGCGCAATGTGGCCGTGACAGCGCCCTACATGCATGACGGATCAATCCCTGATCTGCGCGGCGTGCTGGCCCATTACGCCAAGGGTGGCCGCGAAGGCCACAGCAATCAGGACGGCATGATCGTGGGGTTCACCGCCACCGAAGCGGAAATTGCCGATCTCATCGCCTTTCTCGAAAGCCTCACCGACAAGCGCTTACTGACGAACCCGGATCACGCCGACCCGTGGCCAAAAGATCATCCCGCCCGCCTCAAACGGGCCCAACCCTAGGAGACAGAAATGAAACGCGCGATACTTGCCCTTATGCTGCTGGCTGCGCCCGCTGTGGCCCACGACCAAATGACTGGCGATTTGCATATCATCCACCCGTCGATCCCGGCGCCCAACGCCACGGCCAAGTCGGCTGCGGGGTATATCACCATCTCAAACGAAGGTGAGACCCCCGAAGAGCTTCTTGGTGTGCGCTCGCCCTTTGCGGCCTCGACAACCTTGCACACCACAATTTTTGAGGACGGGATCGCCAAGATGCGGCCGCTGATCGGTGTTCCCCTTGCGCCAGGTGACGTCGTCAACCTGGAACCGGGCGGGATGCATGTGATGTTCATGGGGCTGACGGGCACCGCAAAAGAGGGCGACATGATCCCGGCCACGCTGATTTTCCGCAAGGCTGGCGAGGTCGAGGTGGAATTCATGGTCGACCCGGCCGACGGGGCGGATCATTCCCAGATGGACCATTCGGGCCACTAGTCCTTGTTCCTCCCGGGCCTCATAACACGCGCGCTGCTTTTGCTGGCGCTGATCGGGTCGGCCACCGTGCCGGACGGGTTTATGCGTGCATCTGGCCCCCAGGGTCTGCGGCTGGTTCTGTGCACGAGCGCAGGCAAGCAAGAGGTTTGGCTGACTGACACAGGCGATATCATCCCTGTTGAAGACACCACGCCCAGCCATGACGCTCCCGCGTCTCACCACGATGCGTCCTGCGTTCAGGTCAGCGTTGCAGGCACCGATGCCCCGCCCTACGTCGGGGAATGGATCCGCTTGCGGTTGATCGCAACGACGACGCTGCGCAGCGCCGCACCCCTGCCGACCTCTTCCCATTCTCCCAGACGTCATCGAACACGCGCACCTCCCCTCCCGGCTTGACCCTTTCGCCGGGGGCGACCTGCCCCTTGTCCACCCTTTCACGACAAGGACGTTCAAGATGAACGCGATGAACCACGACTGGGCAGAGGCCTCCCTCCGTCCAAACAACACTTGCCCTGCACTCCTGCGGGGGCTGAACGCCGATGAAATGAGCCGGGTTTGGAACCGGTTCGAGGAAGACTGTCTCGCCGATGGGGAGGTGCTGCTGCGCGACAGAGCAGAACCGCTGCCCATCGGGTTGGTGCTGAAAGGCGCCCTGCGCGAAGACGTATCGGTGCCACAGGGTGGCACGCGCTTGTTTGCCCTGACCTTTGCCGGTGAGGCGCTTTCGCCACTTGGCCCGCGCCAAAAAGGCGGACGTCTCAGCGCCATCGGAGACACCCGTCTGCTGACCTGCGACCACGAGGGGTTTGCGGATCTCAGCAGAGAAATCCCACGCCTGCAACTCAACCTGTTTGGTGTATTGCAGGACCAGATCGAAGACGCGCACCGCTGGCAGCTGCTGCTCGGGCGTAAGACCGCAGCAGAACGCGTGGCCTCCATTCTGGCCTGGTTTCATATGCGTCAGGGTACGCCAGAAGAAATGGACTTACCAGTGACCAGAGCCGAACTTGGTGAGATGTCCAGCCTGACGCTGGAAACCGTTTCTCGCCAGGTCCGCGCCCTGGAAAAGGTCGGCGTGATCAGCCTCCCAAAGCCGAGCCAGGTCCGCGTTCTTGACAGTAAAGCGTTGCTGGAACGCTCCTGTACTTCACCGATACTTCGTGCTGCCTGAATAGGCTCTACAACGGGGAAATATCGCGTATTTCTGCCTGACATGGCCTGTGCTCAACAGGCCATGTCCGCCCGACGTCGCGTGTCCTATATGGTAAATCCAAATGGGATCGCAGGCTTTGAAAAGGCTTACCGTTGTCGCAACAGCCCTGGGGTCACGGCTCATTCACCCAGCTTGTTCAGTCTAACCAGTTTTTGGCTGCAGCGGCAGGTCTGCGTAAAATAGCCACTCTATTTTAATCGGATGTAATGCCATCAGCGGGCAGAACCCTCACCGCAGCCTCCAAGCAGGTCGATCAGTTCATCGCGGACCTTGGCATGCCGCGCAGCCTGACGGCTGTAGGTGTGAAAGCCGAACAGCTGCAAAAGATCGCGGAATACACCATGGATGACATCTGGGGCAAAACCAATCCGCGCCAGATCAGCGAACCCTCTGGTGTGATGCAGATCCTCGAACTGGCCCGCTGATCCCAGCCTAACGCCAAACCCAAGCCACGAAAAACGCCGCCCTGTCCGTGGCGGCGTTTCCTGTTTTGGCCGGATCAAAACCCGCTCAGGCCAGGTGGCCAGGGCAAATCAGGCCTGCCGTGAGGCTATCAATTAGATTTTCCAGCGCGTTCGGATCGCTCCACAGCTTGCCGCCATCTTTTGTCTGCACAAAAGCCGCCTCGCGCGCCGACAAAGAGGCCTGCGCGAACTGATGGAAAAAGACGATACGCTGGTTCAGCACCGCGCGCGGCACCTCGGTCAAGGCCTTGGCGATATGCGCGATGCAGCGTTCAAAACTGTCGTCCCCTTCGGCCTCAACCGCCTGGGTGAACTTGTCGCGGTGGTTCAGCTGCATCACCGAGATGAACCGCATATGACCAAACCCGATGGGCAAATCGGTCCGCGCTTCGGGATCGTTGGTTTCCGTGGTTTCCACCTTGCAGATCAGATTAACAACGTCGCGTACGGAAATCGGCGCCCCCGAGGCCTCAAGCGCATCAAGAGCATCAAGAGCTGCGCCGCGTCCGTGTCAAAGCATCCGATACCAGCTCTCCAATCAGGACGTCCTTGGTGCGAAAATAGTAATGGATGCCCGCCGAGTTCTTGACGTCGGCCGCCGTGAGGATCGCCCGCACCGACACGCCATCAATACCCTGCCGCGCAAACAACCGGATCGCCGCGCGTTTGATGCGTTCGCGGGTGTCGTCATCAGCGGTATCCAGGGTCATGCGAACATCCTACTATTTTCAGTATTGGGTCCGCCGATAGCTCAGACAATGCCCCAAGGTCAAAACCATTCCGGCCAAACCTGCGGATCAGGTTTCGAATGTGAAAGCCTCCGGATCGGCATCCCGGGTCAGCGACCAGAAGTAATCGTTGCGCCAGGGCGAAATCGCCACCACCCGCCCGCGACTGTTGCGATACCCGTTTTCGGTGCCCTGATGGGTCCAGACCATTTTGTTATGTGCCGCGTCGATACGAGCATTGTAGCTTTCATGGGCCTGCACGGTCACCGCGACGGTCTGCGCTTTCCGCTCGAACATCCGGCTGATGATCGACAAAATGAACGAGGTTTGCAGCTCGATTGCCTTAATCATGCTGCCGCCATGTCTCAGCCCGGCATTCGGCCCAAGGATGGTGAGAAAGTTCGGAAATCCCGGCACCATCGAGCCGATATAGGCCGAGGGATTGTCCGTCTCCCAGGCGTCCTTCAGATGCTGGCCGCCCTGTCCGATGATCTCATAGGAGGACTGTATCTCAGCCGCCTTAAAGCCCGTGGCATAAACCAAAACATCCGCCTCTGAGGTTGACCCGTCTGCTGCGATCAGCGTGCTGCCCTCGATCCGCGACAGCCGCGCGGGCACCAGCTCGGCGTTTGGCTTGGTCAGGGTCCGGTACCAGCCATTGTCCAAAAGGATGCGCTTACCGTAGGGCGGGAAATCGGGAAGCATCTCCTGCAGAAGATCCTGACGGTCCCCCAACTCTGCCTTCACATACGCGGTAAAGATCTGACGGTGTCGGTCATTTGTTGCGTTCAAGGCCTTGTCAGGTTCGGGCCAGGTCGGATCCTTCTGCAGCGATTCATGGATACGGTCATTGAATGTCCAGAATTGCCGGATGCGATACCACTGCTGATACAGCGGCACCGTCATCAAGAGATAGCGCACCGGATCAGGCACCTTTTTCTGAAACTGCGGAAACGGCGCGGCCCATTGCTTGGAGCGGGCAAAAACCGTCAGCTTTTCGACCTTGTCGATAATGGCCGGGGCGACCTGCATGCCCGAGGCGCCATTGCCCACCAAAGCGACACGCTTGCCCGTGACATCCAGATCCTCGGGCCATTGAGCCGTGTGGGTCGCGACGCCAGCAAAGGTCTCTGCCCCCGCCTTGGCCTCACCCAGGACACCTGCGATCGCTTTACCCGGACCACATCAGCTACCCATTGCGATGGCATGTTGCTGCAGCCGACGCGGTTCGGTAGCGGCTTCATGCATCGAATGGACAATCGCAGCAGCGCTGAAAGGCCGGCACGCGGCGACAGCTTCCTGATCCCAGACCAGGCTTTTGGCCATGTCGGCGCCGGCGGCAGCTTTGCCTTTTGCGACCCCTCCCGTGAGCTCGCCATCGGTTACGCGATGACGCAGATGGGCGAGGGTTTTCTGGTCAACGACCGTGGGGCGGCTCTGATTGCTGCTCTCAATGCGTGTGATCTGGGAGTGTCCACATGACCGGAGCCGCCTCGCCTCTGCTTATCCGGATCGAGACTGCGCTTGGCCATGGGCAAACCGAAGAGTATCGGCCGAAGCCTCCGTGACCGTTGAACACAGAACAGCACTTGCGGCGATGGCCGCAGCAAACTTGGTTTTCATTTCTTCCTCCCTCTTCAAACCGGCAGAAGATCGGCCCGCAATGACCTGGAAACGGGCCTTTGCACCGCCCCCATTGGCGCAAAGCCGAGGGCGGCTCTTGGACCCTGCAACTGCGTTCTGGGGGGGGCGCACCCGGACCATTTCTCCATGGCGTGCGGCGGTGATCAGCTGCGGCGCCATCAGGATCACAGGAATGCAACAAAAGCGTCACCGGGCTGTTTCACTCGCACGGTAGCGACGCGCAGAGCCCGCGCCGGGTGAAATATATGACATGAGGGTGCTTTTATGAAAACGACTCGCCGTTCCGCGATTAAGTTGGGGGCCGCCGCTGTTGCGGCGCCGCTGGTCCTGCGCGCCACCGATGCGCTTGCCTCTTCGGGCAGCGTCAAGGTGCTGGCCTGGCAGGACTATATCCAGCCCAATATCAGAGAAAAATTCGAAGCCGACACCGGCATCAAACTGGAATTGACCACATTCGGCTCGAATGACGAAGCCGAGTCGACCATCCGCGCCAATGGCGGCAAGGGGTTTGACATCGTCTTCCCGTCGATCACCAACGCATCGGGCTATATCGACGACAACGGCGACAGTTTCTTCGCAGAAGTCCCCGCCGACGTGAAAATCGACAACGTGATCCCGTCGTTCCTGCGCGACAGCGCCAGCTTGGGCGGCATGCAGGCCGGCAAACAAGTCCTGTTGCCATTCGACTGGGGCACCGAAGGTTTGACCCTGAACCGTGGCAAGCTCGACATCTCGGATGCCGATCTCAGCTTTGGGGACCTGTGGCGTCCCGAGGCCAAAGGCGCTGCGGCCTTCCGTCAAAAGTCGGTCATCATGGGCACCGGCCTCTACCTTGATGCCATTGGCGAAGTTCCGTCCAACCGCATGCTTGACGTTTACAAATCCGAAGAGGATGCACGCCGGGTTTGGGGCGCTATTGCTGGCTGGATCATCGAACGCAAAGGCAACTTTGGCGCCTTCTGGAACAATGCAACCGAAGCCACCGCCGCCTTCAAGGACGCGGGCTGCGTCATCGGCCAGACCTGGGACACCACTGGCCTGCTGCTGAACCGCGAAGACGAGAACTTTGTCTACCGCGCGCCAAAAGAAGGCATCATCACCTGGCTCGACAGCTTCGGCATGCTGAAACAGGCGATGAACCCCGAACAGGCTGTGGCCTTCATGAACTTCATGCTGCAGCCAGAAGTGGGTGGCATGTTCGCCAACAACACGGGCTACAACTCGGCTGTGATGGGGGCGGCAGACCATGCCTCCGAGAACTTCAAGCGCCAGTTCAACGACGTCTACACTGCGGACGTTCTGGGCAACATGTGGTGGTGGCAGGCGGATACGCCTTTCTTTGCCCCAATCCGCAACGAGTTTGTGGAAATCATCACCAACGCCTGATCGGCAGGGTGGGTTTTCGAAACAACTTGGGGGGAGGCGTCCGCGCCTCTCCCACTCTTTTTTCCGGGGGCAATCATGCGCGGCAAGGACGTCACACTCGACAATATGTCGATCACCTATCCCAATGGGTTCAGGGCGGTGCAGCCCACCAACCTGACCATTCAGGCGGGTGAGTTTTTTTCGATCCTCGGGCCGTCGGGCTGTGGCAAGACGACGATTTTGCGCGCCGTCTCCGGGTTTATTGAGCCTTCCGAGGGGGAAGTGCGGATCGGCGGGCAGAACATGGCCGGGATCGGCCCGAACACACGTCCAACCGCGCTGATCTTTCAGAACCTCGCACTGTTTCCGCTGATGCCAGTGTGGGAGAACGTGGCCTTTGGTCTGGAATCCCGCGGCTTGTCCAAACGCGACCGCCGCGCCCAAGCGCAAAAGCTGCTTGATCTGGTCGCTCTGGGCGATCAGGCGGAGAAGAAACCGGGAGAGCTGTCGGGCGGTCAACGCCAGCGGGTGGCAATTGCCAGGGCACTGGCCGTAGAACCCGCTGTGTTGCTGCTGGATGAGCCGCTGTCGGCTTTGGATTTGAAGCTGCGTCAGCACATGCGGGCCGAGTTGCGGGCCATCCAGAAACAGACCGGTGTGACCTTCATCTACATCACCCACGACCAGGGTGAGGCCCTGACAATGTCCGACAGGATTGCCGTGATGAACGAAGGCCGGATCGAACAGGTTGGCACCGGCGACGAGATCTATTCGGCCCCGCAAACCGCGTTCACGGCCTCCTTCGTGGGCGAAGCCAACCGCCTGGAGGGGCGGGTAATGGCGGCCAGCGAGGGCATGGCGGACATAGAAACTCCGATGGGCCGGTTCCGCGCCCGCAACCCGCGCGACCTTGCCCCCGGAGCCGAGGCGATGCTGTTCGTTCGACCCGAAGCGATGCTGCTGGGCCATGGGGAAAACCAGCTATTGGCCCGGATGCAACGCCGCGATCTGGAGGGCGCCTTTCTCAATCTGTTTTTTGATGCCCAGGGCACTGAACTGGCGGTGCACATCACCAACGACGGACAGGTCCATGTGCCCACGGAAGGTGATACCAAAATCGGGTTCCGCGCCGAGAGTGCCGTGATCTTACCCTCTGGCCCCCTTGCGCGCACCGGGCAAGAGCTGGCCGCGCAATGAAGGGTTTGCTGAAAGGCTATGGGGCCGCTCTCTCCGCCTTCTTCTTTGGTGCGGTGCTGGTCTGGGGATTGATCCTGATCATCCTGCCGCAGCTGACCATGCTGGAACGTGCCATCACCGCGCCCAAACGCGGGCTTGATAGTTCGGTGGCGCTGAGCCTGTCACGCGACGCCCAGACCTGTATCTCGGTGCTGAAAACCTATGAAATGCAGCCCGATGCCGAAGCAGCCTCCGCAGGCGGGATGGGAATTCCATCGGCCTCCGGCATGGCTGTTCCATCAGCCTCCGGCATGGCTGTTCCGTCTTCCTCCGGTATGGCCGTACCCTCGGCAACAGGCCAAACCCCTGCCCAGGCAACGCGACCCTATATCCTGCAATGCGACAGGGCCAATACACATAAATCTCTTGTGCGGGCGAGCGGGGAGCCATCGCAGTATCTAGATACGCTATATGGCCTGCCAGTGATGGCTGTCTCGGATGCCGGCACCGTTGAAAAACAAATCGCAACCGCAGAAAAAATCTCCGAACGGGCGAAAGCGCTGTTTGTCGATCTCAAGGCCCGTGAAGCCCGCGCCACCCCCTACACCCTGGCCAATTTTGGCTGGCTGACACAGGCCCGGATGATCCCCCTGTCGGAGACGCAAAAGACCATCGAAGATGCCAAGCTGTCCAAAAAGCTGATCGGCCTGATCGGCCTGCGCTTTGAACGCGACGGCAAAGTCTACGAACGCATCGGCCTCATCACTCTGGCGCGCACGCTCAGCTTTGCGATTGCCGCCACCGCGCTGGCCTTACTGCTGTGCTATCCGATGGCCTACAAAGTGGCCCTGGCCACCACGCCGGAACGGGCCGTATGGCTGTTTCTTGGCCTTGTCATTCCCTATGCCATTGTCGAGCTGATGCGGATCTATGCCTGGACTGTGATCATCGACAACAACGGGCTGCTCAACGGGGTGTTGCAGTGGCTGCATGTTGTCGACGACCCGATCCAGTTCAAACGCTTTCCTGGCACCGTCTTTGTAGTGATCGTCTACACCTATGTGCTGTTCATGGTGTTCCCGATCTACAACGTGATGAATACGCTGGACCGCAATCAGATCGAGGCCGCCAAGGATCTGGGAGCCTCGACCTGGCGCGTCCACTGGCGGATCATCATCCCCCATTCCAAGCCCGGCATCGCTGTGGGAGCAATTGCCACCTTCATGTTATCGGCCGGGGCCTTTTCCGTGCCCCGCATCATCAGTCGCGGGCTACAGGCCGAATGGTTCAGCCAGACGATCTACAATAAGTTCTTTGAATCCGAGAACTCGAATGTCGGGGCGGCCTACAGCTTTGCCTATACCATGGTTTGTTTCGTGCTTGTGGGCCTGTTCATGTGGCTCATGCGTACGCGGCTCAAAGATTTCGCGAGGGTGCAATGACCGATTTGACTCAGACCCCGGCTGTGCCGCCAACCACCCCGGTGCGCTTTGGGATTAGCTCTACTGGCCTGCTGAACGCCTATACCTGGGCGTTCCTCGCCTTCATGTTCGCGCCGCTCCTGCTCATGGTGCTGTCCTCCTTCAACGATACCTCGCCCCCCTCGGTCACCCAGTGGGAAGGCTTCACCGGCAAGTGGTATGCCTATTTCTGGATGTCCGAGGCCGAGATGCGCGCCGACCCGGTGTTGCGGGCACTGGATCGCGACCGTTTTGTCGGCTGTTTTGGAAATTCGCTCTATGTGGCGGCCTTTGTGGTGCCTCTGTCGCTGATCCTTGGCTTGTCCGGGGCCGTGCTGCTGACCCGCTGGCGTTCGCGTGCCAACGGAGTGCTGTGGTGGATCCTGCTGTCGCCGATGCTGGCACCAGGCATCGTGCTGGGGCTGTCGGCGCTGGTCTTTTGGGGCCGCTTGGGCGTGAATGCCGGGCTTTTTACCATCATCATGGCGCAGACCACATTTGTCGCCGGCTACCCGATGCTGATCCTGATGGCGCGCCTGCAACGTCAGCCGATCGAACTGGAAGAGGCCGCGCTGGATCTCGGCGCTTCGCCCTTCCGGGTGTTTCGCCGTCTGACCTTGCCCTAC
This sequence comes from Phaeobacter sp. G2, assembly GCA_025163595.1. Taxonomy (NCBI): domain Bacteria; kingdom Pseudomonadati; phylum Pseudomonadota; class Alphaproteobacteria; order Rhodobacterales; family Roseobacteraceae; genus Phaeobacter; species Phaeobacter sp. G2. The sequence continues at coordinate 530,030 of CP104100.1, read as the reverse complement.
CTGTTCCCGGCGCTGGTCTCGGCGGCGGTGATCGGCTTTATGGCCAGTATCGAGAATTACAACACCACCATGTTCGCCAAGGGCGGGTCCTGTACCTTTGCCACCGAAATTGGAGCGATGGCGCGCAATCCCAATGGCCACCCTCCTGTGATCAACGCCGTCGGCACGATCATCATCGCGTTGACCGTTCTGGCGGCCACCGCCCATGCGTTTATGTCCCGGCGCGAGGCGCAAAAGTGATCCGCGCCCGCTGTCATCCAAAACTGCGCCCGCTTTTGCCCGAACCGGTGCCAGCGGCCCAGACCCTGCCCGACTGGCTGAAATCCATGCCCTCGGAGGTTGCGGCCCCCAGTCTTGGCGGCGAAGTGGTGCGTACACTGAAGCACTGCCCGCCCATTATTGATGCGCTGTCGTCCGGTGTCATCATCCCGCTGGCCACGGATCTGCACATCAGCAACGGTGAGATCGCCTGGGATTGGGATCCGCCGATCCTACAGGATGCGCTGATTTCGCGCGCGCCGGTTGGGCTGCATGTGCCGGAACAGGCCAGTGGCGCCCCGTTCAAGTTGGCCAGCAATGCGGTGGTAAAGTTCATCAACTTCTGGACACTCGAGACGCCACCGGGCTGGTCGCTGCTGTTCACCCATCCGCTAAACCGGGAAGACCTGCCCTTCCGGGCGCTATCCGGTGTTGTTGACTGTGATCTGTTCAAAGACGGCTACGTCCATTTCCCAGCGCTTTGGACCGACCCCAAATTCGAAGGCACACTGGCCAAAGGAACACCTGTCGCACAGGTCTTTGCAATCCAGCGCGAGGTGCCTGCGCTGGATGTTGGTGACATGACGGAGAACGAAATCGCCCGCAACCGTGAGGTTCAGCATGCACTGGGCCAGGAACGCGGCGTGTATCGCAAGAGCTTCCGGCAGCGGCACCGCCCCGGTTAGGGGGCACGCAGGTCATTTTGCCATGTGATCGTAGTGCAGCCAGACAAATCGCAACAGTTGTATCGCGTGTTTAACCCGCCGAAACAGACGCCAATGGCCTAGGTGCTGCCCCTACAGGCTCAGTGGTACCGAGCCCTTTGACACACGCACCAAGGTGCGGATCACCGCCGCCTTGTCCGGGTGGTTGTCCAGCAGGTCTCGCCGCAGATCCGACGTATTGGCCGCGCCGGTCTCCGCCGCTATCCGGTACAGGGCCAGGTCCGCCTCGGGATCGCCACGCAGCGCGCTCCAAGCCGCCTGCGCCGCGCCAAACCGCCCCAATCGCACCCCAACCCGTCCCAGATTGCGCCGCGCATCGGTGTCTGTGGGTTCAAGAACCAGCGCGCGGCTAAAGGCCTCAAACCCGGTCTCGAAATCTTCCGCACTCAGCGCCGCGCGGCCAAGTTCAAACCAGGCGGCCGAATGCTGCGGCATGACCTGAACCGTGCGCCGCAACATCGCCTGCGCCTGCGCCATCCGGCCAAGTTCGATCAGGACCTTGCCGTAGTTGTACATCATTGATGGATGCGGATCAGCACCCGCCACCAAAGGGGCAAGTATATCTGCGGCCTGCCCCCAGTTTCCGGTCTGAAGGGCGCGCTGAAGTCGGTCCAGTTTCATGGCGCCACCCTATCCCGATTCCGCAACAGATTTGTCACAAATCCGTTTCCCGGAGCGCCTATTCAGGCATCAGAATTTCTAGGGGGAAATCACAATGGTCTTGTCAGCATTTTCAACTCCCGGCCGTTTCTGGCGAGGCAATCTGCACACCCACTCGACCCTGTCGGACGGCTGCCTTGAGCCCGCAGAAGTGTGCCGCCGGTACAAGGCCGAAGGCTATGATTTCCTGGCGCTGACAGATCATTTCATCGGCGCCTATGACTATCCCCTTGCGGATACAAAACCATTTCGCGACGACAGGTTCACCACGCTTCTCGGGGCGGAGCTGCATTCCGGCGCCATGGGAAACGGTGAACTGTGGCACATCCTTGCGGTTGGCCTGCCCGAAGGGTTTGCAGCGCCCAACGCTCCGGGCTTTCATCCGGTGGACGATCAGGAAACAGGCCCGGAGCTTGCGGCGCGCGCCCGGGACGCCGGCGCATTTGTCGCCATCGCCCATCCGCACTGGTCCGGCCTGACTCTTGCTGATGCGCGTTCAATCGAAGCGGCGCATGCGGTCGAGATCTATAATCACGGCTGTGCCATCGGTTGCGACCGCGAGGGTGGCGGGCATGTGCTCGACCTGTTGCTGTCAGAAGGCCGTGATATGACGCTTATCGCCACCGATGACGCCCATTTCACTGAACCAGACCATTTTGGCGGTTGGGTCATGGTCAAGGCAGAGGCCAACGATCCTGAGCTTCTGCTGCAAGCCCTGAAACAAGGCGATTTCTACAGCTCGCAAGGGCCAGAAATTCGCAATGTGACACTCACCAGCGACACAATCGAGATCGAAAGCACCGCCGCGTCAACGATGATCCTGCAAGGCCACGGCCAGGCGGCGACTGCCATCCATGGTGCCTCAATGACCCGCGGCCAGATCCCTCTACACCGGTTCCGCAATTCGCCCTGGCTGCGGGTAACAGTGGTGGACGCTGCAGGCAAACGCGCCTGGACCAATCCCTTTCGCTTGTGATGGCGCGGCCTATCACAGGCGGCCAATGGGAAGGAAGGCACCGCAAATGCAGCCCTGTCCCCCCATTGGCACCGCTCATTAGGTAAATTCTGGTTTCCTCACGATAGAACCCAATGCGGCTCTGGCCTTTCTGTAAATCATGCTTGTCGACTACGCGGGGCAGAGCTTTCATTTGCTCTTGCCAGGTCACTGATCGCTTTCACTTGTTCTGTGCGGACTCCGCTTAAACCTTGCGGTTAGGGGCAGTGCGTCTTGCCAAATTAATCAGGGAGAGATACTGACTGGATTTGTTATGATATATCATAACAAATCCATCATAGCAAAGGCAGGAAGCTTCACATGAAACAGACAATCCTCAAACGCGTTGGCGTCATTGCGCTTGGCGCGCTGATCGTTAGTTCGGCGCAGGTAATGGCGCAAACAGCGGAAAATTCCGCCACCACTCACACCCATACCCATACACACTCACATAAGGAAGAGGGGCCATCCCTGGTCGACGCCGCTGCGGTTAAAGCCCGCAACCTGTCTGACTGGGGTGGCGACTGGCAGTCGCTTTACCCGCTCCTGCAAGACGGCACTTTGGATGCAGTGATGGAACACAAAGCTGAACATGGAGAAAAATCCGCTGAGGAGTACCGTGCCTACTACGAGGTCGGCTACAAAACAGATGTGGAGCGTATCCTGATCGACGGCCCCAGCGTGACTTTTTTCCGGGACGGCCAACCTGTGCAGGGGCAGTACGCCGAAGACGGATATGAAATCCTGACCTACAAATCCGGCAATCAGGGTGTGCGCTTCATTTTTGAAAAATCCGGCGGCGACGCGGCCGCGCCTCGGTTCATTCAGTTCAGCGACCACAAGATTGCACCAACCAAGGCCGACCACTACCATCTTTACTGGGGTAATGACCGCGCTGAGTTGCTGACAGAAGTCACCAACTGGCCAACATATTTCCCAGCCGTGTTGAGCGGTGCAGAGATCGCATCTGAAATGATGGCCCACTAACTTGGTGCATTCCTGAACAGGAAAAATGCACGCATTCTACATAGCGGACTTTGGCCGCTATGTAGAATGTTGATAAGATAGCGTCAAAGCAGACATCTGACGACATCTGACGACCTCAGCACCCAGTCTGTGCCACCGGAAAAACCCCTGCCCGTTGCATCACTTCCAGTCGGACCGCCCGCCAGCGGATATGGGGTGCGTGTGCATTGGCTGGCGCGGCGTCACGCGCAGGTATCCCCCTTCGAACCGCGCGAATGCGGCCTGGAACAAAAGCAAAGACAAAAAAACCCGGCCACAAGGGCCGGGTTTTGAACACTCAGATACAGTGATCGTTGTGATTTAGTGCAGCTTGTCGTTGACGTCGGTGATCGCCGCATCGATCAGTTTGTTTGCCTCAGTCGCTGTCATCTGCTTGGCGATCACTTGATCGGCAGCAGCAACAGCGATGGAGATCGCCTGATCGCGTACTTCTTTCACTGCCGAAGCTTCGGCAGATGCGATCTGCTCTTCTGCAGCCACAAGACGGCGGGCGATGGAAGTTTCCAGATCCGCCTTGGCCTCTTCGGCAGCAGCCGCCGCATCCTCACGGGCCGCAGCCACGATACGATCGGCCTGTGCCTGAACTTCCTGCTGCTTGCGCTCGTAGGAGGCCAGAATGGTCTGAGCTTCTTCCCGCAGGGCGCGGGCTTCGTTCAGTTCCTTCTGGATACCTTCGGCGCGGGCGTCCAATTGGCCACCCAGCAGGCTAGGCACTTTGACAAACAGAAGAATGCCAACAAACAGAAGAAAGCCGAGCAGAACAACAAAGTTGGTGTTGCTCATCGACAGGAAGGGACCAGAGGCGGCAAACGCCGGGCTGGTGGCCCCAAGGGTGAGGGCAATTGCCAGAACTGTGCGCATGTCCTTAACCTTTCATCCGGTCGGCAACCGCTGTCGCGACTGCTTTTGCATCTGCTTTGCCACCCAGCGCTGTTACCAGAGCTTCGGCGGTGTCGGCGGCCACAACTTTCACGCTTTCCAGCGCGCCAGCTTTGATCTCGCCAATGGCTTTTTCAGACTCAGCCGCTTTGGCTGCAATCTGTTCGTCCGCCTTGGCAATCGCTTCGTCCAGGCCAACCTGGATTTCGGCGCGTGTTTCGGCGGCGATACGCTGTGCCTCAGCGCGGGCGTCTGCCAGGGCCTTGTTATAAGCGTCTTCGGCCTCAACTGCCTTGGCTTTCAGATCTTCAGCCGCAGCAAGGTCGTTGGTGATGGTCCCCTGACGCTCTGCCAGAACCGCAGCAATGCGGGGCAGCGCGACACGCGACAAAATGAGATAGATCGCGACCAGCGCGATTGCCAGCCAGAAGATCTGGTTCCCGAAGGTCGAGAAATCCAGCTGCGGCATGCCCGGAGCAGAGCCGTGCGCGGCCTCGGCGGCGCCGTGAGCTGCGTCTTGCGTATTAGATGCCATGTCGTCCTCCTAGGGAACTTGCCGTTACATCGGGCGGTGGGCCATTGGGCCTACCGCCCGACCGTAAGGATAAAGTGTCCTAAGGTCTTAGACTGCGAACATCAGCAGCAGAGCAACCAGGAACGAGAAGATGCCCAGGGCTTCTGCAAAGGCGATGCCGATGAAGAGAGTAGCTGTCTGGCCGGCGGCTGCCGATGGGTTGCGCAGTGCGCCTGCCAGGAAGTTGCCGGCTACGTGGCCAACACCGATTGCGGCTGCGCCGGAACCGATTGCTGCCAGGCCTGCGCCGATGAACTGACCGAGTTGTGCGATATCGCCTTCCATGGGTATTCTCCTTACGATGGAATGTGGTGATTTGGGACCCGAATGACCCAGGAACGGATCATCCGGTAACTTGTTGGATCTAGACCTTAGTGGCTCGGATGCAGGGCATCTTTCAGATACACACAGGTCAGGATGGTAAAGACATAGGCCTGGATAAAGGCCACCAGAACTTCGAGAGCGTAGACTGCGGTGATGGCAAAGATCGGCAGGAAGCTGAACAGGCCCAGAGCGCCCGCAAAACCTGCAAAAACCTTCAGAACCGCGTGGCCCGCCATGACGTTGCCAGCCAGACGAATGCTGTGGCTCACGGGGCGTACAAAGTAGGAAATGAGTTCGATGATGGCCAGGATGGGGCGCAGGGCCAGAGGCGCGCTGGATACCCAGAAGAGACCAAGGAAACCGGCGCCATTTTTGACAAAGCCAACGATGGTGACGGTAAAGAACACCAGACCCGCCAGGATCGCGGTAACAGCGATATGCGAGGTGGTGGTAAAGGACATCGGGATCAGGCCCAAGAAGTTGGCCATGAGGATGAACATGAACAGGGTCATGATATAGGGGAAGAACTTGACGCCATCTTTGCCCGCCACGTCTTCAACCATTTTGTAGATGAACCCATAGGTCAGTTCCGCAACCGACTGGGCGCGGCCAGGCACGATGGCGCGGCGCGAAGAGCCAACAACCATCAGCAAGAAGACGCAGACAACCGCCAGGGCAAGCCAGAGGGTGACATTGGTAATTGCGAAGGTGTTTACTGCGCCACCAGTGAGCGAGGCGACGTTGAACTGATCCATCGGGTGGATCGCCAGAGCCGCGTGCTCAGGTGCAAAAAGCACGCCAGACACCACTACCAGTGCCAATGCTACGTAAAAGAACAGCTTGCCCATCGTTCCGCTTCTCCTGTCGTCAGGTGTTGATCACGCGATCAGTCCTGAGCCTTTGCATTTTCATCGGCCTGTTCGGCCAGTTTCTGTTCCTGGATCTCCTGCGCGGTGCGAAGCATCACCTTCACCCCTGCGACAAGTCCCAGCAGTATAAACAGCACCATAAAGATAGGCAGGGTCCCAAAAAGGTGATCCAACCCAAATCCGATGCCAAAGCCGATCCCGAGACCGACCACCAATTCTATCACCATCCGCCAGGCCTGATTGGCCAGAGAGTAGTGTTCATCCGCGCGCGGCTTGGGCTCTTGGGCCTTACGCGCCGCTGCCAGTTTGGCCTCCAGCTGCGCCATGCGCTGCTTTTGGTCATCATCTGTCACAGGCGCCATCCTCACGCGATTTCTATGTGAGGTGCTAAGGCGCTGGGGCCACAGAGTCAATTGCAGAGTCCACAGCCCCAGAAATACTGTATGTATTTGATATTAAATATTTTTTTCAAAAATCACCTACCCTGCGCGCTTCTGTCACTTGGCGTCTTTCGCCCTGAAGCCGCGAATTGGCATATTCAACCAAAAGGTTGATTTTGGTTTCACCCTGCTTTTGGCAAACCAAGCGCGGCTTTCCTTTAACGAAACAGGCGCCTAATGTGCGCGGTATGTCCAGTGAACTTGATACCGTCTTTGCCGCCCTGGCCGACCCGACCCGTCGGGCGATCCTCACCATGTTGTTGGAGGATGATATGGCCGTAACGGATGTGGCGGACCCTTTTGAGATGTCGCTGGCGGCAATTTCCAAACACCTCACCATCCTGAGCCGCGCGGGTCTTATCGCGCAGGAAAAGCGCGGGCGGGTGAAATGGTGCAAACTACAGCCCGACGCCATGCGGGCGGCTTCGGTCTGGATGCAGGGGTTTGGCCAGTTTGAACCGGTGCACCTGGACGCGTTTGAACGCTTCCTGGCCAGCGAGTTGGACGACCAGCCCCCAGTCGCTCAGGCCCCGGCTATTCAGAACAGCGAAATCTGAGCAAGTCTGCTCAGGCTTTGACAGGGCGCGCGGGCTTGGCCGCATCTTCGAGCAACAACACCAGGGCCACCACCGTCAGCGCAATCCCCACCAGAATCAGCCCGCTTGGGGCCGGGTTGCCCAGCGCGACCTGCCAGACAATCACCCAACTGGGAGTCAGATAGGTATAGGCCATGACCTTGGCCGCAGGCAGGTGAAGGCTGGCAAACTGCAGCAACACAAAGGTGACAGCGCTGGCAAATATCGCCACATAAAAAATTCCAACCCAAACCAGCATCGGCAGGGCGTTCCACTGGGTCGCGCGGATGTCCCCCCAGCCAACGACCAGCAATACCAGTGCCCCGGCAATCAGGGTGCCAAAGGTAAAGGCAATCGCCGGCTCACCCCGGTTCAGTTTACGCACCACCGGCGTATAGATCGCATGGGCAACACAGCCGACAAAATAGATCATCTCTCCGCGGCCAATATCAAAGGCCCGCAGCGCCGCCAGGTCGGCCCGGAAGATCACCCAAAGCGCCCCCGCCGCGCCGATGCCCAAGGCCAGCGCCATGCGCGGCGTGGTAATCTGGCGCAGCAGCAGATAGCCAAAGACCCCGCTGAGCACCGGGGTCAGGGTAAAGACCGCCGAGGCGCTGACCGGATCTGCCGTCTGCAAGCCATAAAACATCAGCACAAAGTAGCTGGCAAACAGCGCCCCCATTACCAGATAGCGCCAGGGCGCCCGAAAATGATGCCGTCGCAGTTTGCCGCTTAGCCCGGCGACCGCGCCAATCACCACCGCCGCGATGCCAAAACGCACCGCATTCAGCGCCATCGGCGCGATATCATTGGCGATCAAAACCCCCAGCGAAAACGATCCCGCCACCAGAATCGAAAACAGCAGCATGGCGCCATGGGCGCGCTGAACCGGGCTCATTGCTGCCAGGCCTTGGCGCGCTCTTTCAAAAAGCTGAGGAAACTCTGCACCTTGTTGGTGCGGTGCAGGTCCACATGGGTCACCAACCAAAGACTGCCTTCCCAATCGGCCTGAGGATCCATCATCTTGACCAAAGCCGGGCGGCGCGAGGCCTCCCACATCGACATAAAGCCAATGCCGGCCCCTGCCATAACCGCCTCTTGCATTGCCACACCGTCGGAGCAGCGGAAGATAATTGTCTCTTCCGTGGTGTGTTCGCGCAGCCATTTGTTGAAAGGTGCGCGGCTGTCTGGATTGTCGGTGCCAACAAACTGATGGTTCTTCAGGTCATCGACACCTTTCAGCATGCCGTGCTGGTCTACATAGCCTTGGGAGGCAAACAGACCGATCTTCTGCTTGAGAAAGGGCTGCACCACATTGTCCGGCTGATCCGGTGCATTGCCTGCCCGCAGCGCCACATGGGCCTCGCCGTACTCCAGCCTGAACAGGCGCTCACCGGTGAGGTAGCGAATAACCAGGCCCGGATGCATCTGCTGGAACTCGGTCAGCACTGGCACCAGTAGATGCGACATCGACGACAGTGAGGTCACCACCAATTCGCCTGAGACCTCTTCCCCCTGGCCTTTCAACCGGCCAACCAACTGGCTGAACTGGTCATCTGTGGCCTGCGCCACCCGCAACAGGTCCTGACCGGATTCCGTTGGCGTATAGCCACGGGCATGACGCTGGAACAGCTTCACCCCCAGGCGTGTTTCAATTGCATCAATATGGCGGATCACCGTCGCATGATGCACCCCCAGAACCTCGGCGGCGCCACTGACAGTCCCCATGCGGGCCACCTGATAGGCGGTGCGAACTTCGTCCCAATTCTCCATCACACTGTCCTTGCTTCAAATCCGCTTTGTGAAATCTGCCCCTCAAGCCCCACCGCAAATTTGCACAAAACCTGTGCCGACACGGCGATTGAGTTCATTTTTGCTATAACCCATGTGTGATGCAGACGAAACAAAAAATAGGAATTCAGATCATGACCTCCACAGTTCTGCATATCGACTCCTCCGCCCGCGCCGAGAACTCCGTCACCCGCTCGCTGAGCGCCGAGATCACCGGGCGGCTGGCACCTGAAACTGTCATCCGTCGGGATCTGGCGACCCCACTGCCGCTGCTCGACGAGGCCTGGGTCGGTGCCAACTTCACCCCTGCGGACCAACGCAGCGATGAGCAGAAGGCGCTTCTTGCGCAGTCTGACGCGCTGATTGCCGAGCTGAAACAGGCCGATACCATTGTCATCGGCACGCCGATCTACAATTTCTCAGTGCCCTCGACGCTGAAGGCCTGGATTGATCTGGTTGCCCGCGTTGGGGTAACCTTCAATTACACCGAAACCGGCCCCGTTGGTCTGCTGGAGGGCAAACGCGCCATCATCGCGGTGGCCTCTGGCGGGACGCAGGCCGGATCGGATATCGATTTTGCCACCACCTACCTGCGCCATGTGCTTGGCTTTATCGGCATCACCGATGTTGAACTGGTCGCCGCAGATCAGCTGTCTATGGATGAGGAAGGTTCAATGCAACGCGCCAAGTCCGCAATCGAGGCGCTTGCCGCCTAAGCTTTGCCCGCTAAATTTGGCAAACCAAACCTGAACACCGCCTCCCCCCCGGGGGGAGGTGCTTTTGTTCAACGCCCCTGTTGCACCATGCCAATCTGTTGCACCATGCTACCCGGACGGGAACGCAAGACAGGGCGCAGCAGATATGAAGAAAATCGGTATTCTCGGCGGCGTCGGCTGGGCCTCAACCCTGGACTACTATCGCGGTATTTGCGCGGGCAGCTGGCAGCGGCAAATCGAGACTGGCGCAGAGTCCCACAACGGCCCGCTCCCCTGCCCAAAGATCACCATAGAATCGGTCAATCAAGCCGAGACCCGCAGCCTGCGCGGGCGCCCCGAGGATGAGGCCAGCTGGGCCGCCTTTGATGCGGTGTTTCGCAATGGCCTGCTGGTGCTGCAAGCGGCCGGATGTGATTTTGCGGTGATCGCCAGCAACACGCCCCATGCGCGCCTACACGCCATCCGCCAGGGGGTAGAGATGCCGGTGCTGTCCATTTTTGATGCAACCGCACAGGCGGTTGCCAAAACCAAGGCCGCCTCTGCCCTGGTGATCGGCACTGCGGTCACCATGCAGGCCCGCAACTACGCCGAGGTTTTGGCCCCCTATGGAATTCAGGCCAATCCAACGCTGCCCACAGCGGAGATCGCCGAAGCCCAGTCGATGATCGACGAAGACTTTCACGGCGGCGCCTCGCCAGAGGCGCAGGCACGGCTGCTGCGGTTTTGCCAGAAACACGCCAACGCCGGGGAGGCGGTGATCCTTGCCTGTACCGAACTGCCGCTGGCCTTCCCGGACCATATTGATGAGCCCTGTTTTGAGGCCGCCGGGGTCTTGTTTATCAATCCCTCCGCAGCCCATGTCGCAGCAGCGCTGGAGCTGGCATTGGGGGAACCCCAAAATGCCTAGGGGCGCGCGTCAGATCCAGTGGGGCTCACACCCGATGCGAGCGAGAAAGGCAAGAAAATCCTCCCGTGCCATCACCACGGTGCGATCATTCACCAGCGGGTGCATATTGATCACATCCACCTCCTGCACCGCTGCATCCATATAAAAGGTCACCCCCTGCGCAACACCGGTGATCATTGCCAGTGGGCTCACTGCGCCCGGGCGAATGCCCAGGTTCTGCATCAGGCGATCAGCAGAGCCAAAGCTCAGGCCTGCGGCACCAATCTCCTTCCCCAGCGCCTTGAGGTCGATCTCGCGGTCCTGTTCGACAGAAATGAGGTAATTACGCTTCTTGCGATCCCGCAGATAGAGGTTCTTGATCTTCAGGCTGCTGACGCCGGGCTGCTGCATCTCTGCTTCAACCTGCTTGGCTTCCTCCACGGTCCGCAGCGGCACATGGGTAAACAGGGTATAGGGCAAATCCCATGCATCAAGCTGTGCCAACAGCGCATCTGAGCTGACCGGCAAGGCGTCCTGTTGAGCGGCGGCTGCATCCATGAATCAAGTCTCCCAAAAGCGGTATTTTACGTCGCCTTCAGATCACGCAAAAAAACCCAAAGACGCAAGAGACGATGCGCCCTCTGGAGACAAAACTGCGCCACAGCCGCTCAGGCACACAGTCACTCAGGTAGGCGAGCACACTGGCAGGCGAGCACACAGGCAGGCCGGCACACAGGCAGGCCGGCCCCCTGTCAGGCGGACACACAGCTGGGCAGCCAGTTAGGGGAGCAGGTAGGTGCGGCAGGTGGTCAGCCGAGCCCTCAAACCGCTGCGAGTTCGTCTTGTCTGACCTCCTCATAGTGGTCAAACGCAGTCTCAAACCAGCCGGTGCCGCGGCTGGCGCTGGCCAAGCTGTGACACAGGCCATCCTGTGCGACCAGCGGAATCAGGGCCTCCAGAACAACCCAACCCGCTTTGCCGTCTTCTGCAGCAAAGCCCAGAACCTGTCCCTTCCGGTTGCTAATCACCGGGATCACCCGGCCTGAAAACACCGAAGGCACATGAATGGCCACCTTCATAATGGGTTGCAATAGCACCAGATCGGCCTGATCCAAAGCGCTCCGCACCGCATTTCTGGCCGCCGTGCGAAAAGCAAAATCAGAGCTGTCCACGGCGTGGTGCTTGCCATCTTTCAAGACCACCGCGGCATCCACCACCGGGTGGCTGTTGTAGCCTTCCCGCAGGGCTTCGCGCACCCCGGCCTCAACCGAGGGAATATAGGCCTTTGGCACCGCTCCGCCCTTGATCCTGTCGTGAAACTGAAAACCGCTGCCCCGGGGCAGCGGGCGCATTTCGATCAGAACATCGGCAAACTGCCCCGCCCCGCCGGACTGCTTGCGGTGACGGTAGCGCAGCTCAATCGGTTTTCTGAGGGTTTCACAAAAGGCCGGCGGCACCTGCTCGCCAATGGCTTCGACGCCAAACTCCCTTTCCAGCGTGGCCAGCACCCTGCGCAGATGCAACGGCCCCTGCAGATGCAACAGGGCGCGCCCGGAAATCGGGTCCTGTTCCAGCTTCACAGCCGGGTCGATCCCCACCAGACGGTCCAACGCCGCCGAGAGCCGCGCCTCGTCGCCTTGTTGCACCGGAACAACCAAGCGCCGGTAGGTCGACGGCGGCGGCTGTGCCCAGCCGGGCAGCCCGGCACTGCCATCAGCAGAATAACAGTAGCCGAGGTTCGGATGGTCGGATTTTATCGCCTGACCGATATCGCCGGACTGCAGACCGCTGCGCGAGGCGCCAGTGTCTAGCCCGCCCAACGCGGCGAGAGTGCGCCCCCCCACCGGATTGCCATCCCCCAGGCCTGCGTCCAGGGCACGCAGCAAGACGGCTTTATCAAGATGTTTGGCCTGATCGGCCATACAGCCGACCGCCACCACATCCGCCACCCCCTCCCCGAGTTTGCCCAGCCGCGCCCTTGTCAGGGTCGTTTTGCCAGATTGCGATGGCCCCAGTATCGTGAATACACGCATCCCTCTTGGTCCTTCCCTCAGCCAGATGGCTGCCCGGTTGGCCGCACGAACGCTTGCCCCGTTCGCCTGTGTTACCTGATGCTGTTGCTGCCTCACGGCGCCCGATGGATCGCTCAGATCCGTTAAGCCGATGAGGCACCTATAGTCCCGATGTTGCGAGCCTCTCACTGTTTGAGTCAAGCCGTGGTCGGCAGCTGACCTTCTCAGGCGTGCTAATTTCACTAGGATATAACTATGCGAATCACGCGAGACACCCCAGAGCAGCTGATCATCGCAAATACGCCCTGGCTGATCGGCATCATGCTCATCTTGTTTATCCTGGTCTTCATCGGCGCAGGTCTTCTCGTTGCCAGCGGCGAACAGGGTGATCTCTGGTTTGGCGTCTTGTTTGGCAGCCTGGGCGGCGGCATCGGCATAGTGGCTTTTTGCGCCTTTGTGCGACGCGTGCAGATCATTTTTGACCGCGTCGCCGGCAGGATTTTTATTCGCCGCCAGTCGGTTTTTGGCTACAGCAGCGAGGATCACCCACTGGATCAGCTGTCCCATGTGGAAATAGAACAGACCACCACGCTTCGGGATGGGCGCAGTTCAACCCTGTATCGCCCGACGCTGGTTCTAACGGCAGAGCCTGCGGCCCCCGGCAGCAAAACCCGCATCCCGATTGTTGCGGCCTATACCAACGGGGCAGGATCCGACCGGATTGCCAGGGCCGTGAACCGCTGGCTGCCGGCAAAAACCGTGATCTGAAACAGGCTGGACCTTGGCCAAACCCTGTCATCGCTTGACTCTGTCAGCCAATCCACGTAACGCAGGGCCCATATCCGGAAGCATCTATGTCTTCCGGTCCCTGACGTGTCGGGGATCGCCCTCCACCAGCGTGTTACGCCCGTGGGGGCAATTCTGTTTGGATTGCTCTCACAAGCCGGCATTCGACCTGAAGGGCATTTGCGCATGGGCATCCCGCTCACTACATAGGGGCTGTCTGGTTTTGAAGTCGGCAAAGGAGGCCGTAAGCCATGTTTGAAAATCTATCCGAACGGCTTTCCGGGGTCTTTGACCGGCTGACCAAACAGGGCGCCCTGTCCGAGGAAGATGTCAAAACCGCCCTGCGCGAAGTCCGCGTTGCCCTGCTAGAGGCCGATGTCTCGCTGCCGGTGGCACGTGATTTTGTCAAAAAGGTTCAGGACCAGGCCACCGGACAGTCGGTGACCAAATCGGTCACCCCCGGCCAGCAGGTCGTCAAAATCGTGCATGATGCACTGGTTGACGTGCTGCGCGGCGACGAAGATCTCGGCACGCTCAAGGTGGACAACCCGCCTGCGCCGATCCTGATGGTCGGTCTGCAGGGCTCTGGTAAAACCACCACCACCGGTAAACTGGCCAAGCGGCTGAAGGACAAAGAAGGCAAGCGGGTGCTGATGGCCTCGCTCGATGTCTATCGCCCGGCTGCGATGGATCAGCTGGCAGTTCTGGGCGCCCAAATTGGCGTCGACACCCTGCCGATCGTCGCCGGCCAGAAACCCGTTGATATCGCCAAGCGCGCCAAACAGCAGGCCGCGCTGGGGGGCTATGACGTCTACATGCTGGACACCGCCGGTCGCTTGCAGATCGACGAAGTCCTGATGCAGGAAGTCGAGGATGTCGCGGCGGTGGTCTCCCCCCGTGAGACCCTGCTGGTGGTCGATGGTCTGACGGGTCAGGTCGCGGTTGAAGTGGCTGAAGAATTTGACGCCAAGATCGGCATCTCCGGCGTGGTGCTGACCCGGATGGATGGCGACGGCCGTGGCGGTGCCGCCCTGTCGATGCGCGCGGTGACCGGCAAGCCGATCCGCTTTGTCGGTCTGGGCGAAAAGATGGACGCCATCGAGACCTTCGAGCCAGAGCGCGTCGCAGGCCGTATCCTGGGCATGGGCGACATTGTTGCCCTGGTTGAAAAGGCGCAGGAAACCATCGAGGCCGAACAGGCCGAGCGCATGATGAAGCGCATGATGAAGGGTCATTTCAATATGAATGACCTGAAAATGCAGCTGGAACAGATGCAGCAGATGGGCGGCATGGAAGGCATGATGTCGATGATGCCCGGCATGGGCAAAATGGCCAAGCAGGTGCAGGACGCCGGCATGGACGACAAGGTCATCAAACGCCAGATCGCCATGATCCAGTCGATGACCAAGAAAGAGCGCGCCAATCCCGGCCTACTGCAGGCCAGCCGCAAAAAGCGTATCGTGGCCGGCGCGGGTATGCAGGTCTCTGACCTGAACAAGCTTCTGAAAATGCACCGGCAGATGTCGGACATGATGAAGAAGATGGGCAAGATGGGCAAAGGCAAGATGCTGAAGCAGGCCATGAAGGGCATGCTCGGCAAAGGCGGCGGTATGGGCGACATGGCGGGTATGGATCCCAGCCAGATGGACCCCAAAGCGCTGGAAGCAGCGGCCAAAGCCATGGGCGGCGGCAAGGGTATGCCCGGCGGTCTGCCCGGTCTTGGTGGCATGGGCGGCATGGGTCTGCCCGGCGGTCTTTCTGGCTTTGGTAAAAAGAAATAACATGATCCAGGTTCCCACCATAGAAACTCAGCGCCTGATGCTGCGCCAGCCTGCGTTGAGCGATTTTGAGCCGCTCTGCGCCTTCTATGCCTCGCCCCGCGCCGATTTTGTCGGTGGTCAGATGGAGCCGGACAAGGTCTGGCGTCATCTGGCGCTGGAAATCGGTCACTGGCAATTGCGGGGCTATGGTCGCTGGACGCTAGAGGAAAAGGACAGCGGCAAACCGGCGGGCATCATCGGCTTGTGGAACCCCGAAGGCTGGCCCGAGCCGGAAATCGGCTGGGACCTGTTTGAAGGATTTGGCGGCAAGGGCTACGCCACCGAGGCCGCCACCGCCGCCCGCACCTATGCCTATGAGACCCTGGGCTGGACAACCGCGATCAGCCTGGTCGCGCCTGAAAATCACGGCTCGCGCGCGGTGGCGCAGCGCCTGGGTGCAACCCGCGATGGTGACTTTGCCCATGTGCGCCTGGGCGCGCTGGAGGTCTGGCGCCACATGAGCCCCGATGATCTGGCCGCTGGCGGCATGGAGGGCTACGCATGACCGCAATGAGCCTGCCCATCCCGGTCCTTGAGACCGCGCGCCTGACCCTGCGCGCGCCGCACCTGGATGATCTGAAACCAATGGCGGCTTTCTTTGAGACAGAGCGCAGCCATATTGTTGGCGGTCCGCGCGATGCCATGGGCAGCTATACCTCGCTGGTTTCCCGCCTGGGGCATTGGGTGCTCAATGGCTACGGGCTGTGGCATATCGTCGAAAAAGCCTCTGGGCGCTTCATCGGCTGGACCGGTCTGATCTTTGCCCCTGCCTGGTCTGAGCCAGAGTTGGGCTGGACCCTGTTTGAAGAGGCCGAGGGTAAGGGGTACGGTTTTGAAGCCGCGACCGCTGCCCGCAACTACGGTGCGCATCAACAGGGCCTGAACGGTGTGATCAGCTATATTGCGCCGCACAACAATCGCTCTATTGCACTTGCGGAACGCTTGGGCGCACGTTTTGAATCTGACGCTGCGCTGCTGGGCAAGCCCTGTCAGATCTGGCGGCACCCCACTCTGGAGGCCGCAGCATGAGCCGCCAGAACATCCCGGTTCTTGAAACCAAACGCCTGGTACTGCGCGGCCCCGAGGCCGAGGATTACCCCGATTTTGAGGCGACCTTCTCCTCTTATCGGGCGCGGTTCATGGGCGGGCCTTTGAATGCCTATGAGGCCTGGATGCTCTATGCCGCTGAAATCGGCCATTGGCAGATTCACGGCTTTGGCATGTGGATGATCCACGACAAGGTCACGGATGAAACCTACGGCATGGCCGGCGGCTGGATGCCTGCGGGCTGGCCAGAACGGGAAATCGCCTGGATCATCTGGCCCGACGCCGCAGGGCGCGGCTATGCGCTGGAGGCCACCAATGCCGCCCGCGCCTATTTCTACGAAACCCAGGGCTGGGAAACCGCTGTCAGCTATCTCGACCCCAAGAACCTCGACTCCATCCGCCTGGCAGAACGGCTTGGCGCGGTGAAAGATCACGATGCGGCAACCATTGATGGCAACGATGCGGTCTATCGCCACCCGGCCCCTGCGGCGCTGAAGGGCAGCCAGATTGCCCATGGTATCGAGATGGAAATCAGCCACTACGCTGACCCGCTGTTCAAACCAAAAGGATGGGCTCTTGACTGATCACATCACCCCAGCCGAGCACATGCAGGACGACGTGGCCCGCGCCGCCGAAATCCTGCAAGGGCACCGCGAAAGCATCGACCGGCTTGATGCGATCCTCGTCTACACCTTGGGCGAGCGGTTCAAACACACACAGGCCGTGGGTCAGCTGAAAGCTGAACATGCGCTGCCGCCCTCGGATCCCACCCGAGAGGCCGCGCAGATTGCACGGCTCGAAGATTTGGCGAAACGGGCCAACCTGGACCCCGATTTTGCCAAGGCTTTCCTGAATTTCATCATTCAGGAAGTCATCAGACACCACAAGAAACACCAGGAATAACAGGGCAATCCCTGTCAACGCCATCAAAGGAGACTACCCAATGGCTATCAAACTTCGTCTGGCCCGTGGCGGCTCGAAAAAACGCCCCTTCTACCGCATCGTGGCTGCTGACAGCCGCATGCCACGTGACGGCCGTTTTGTTGAAAAGCTCGGCACCTATAACCCGCTGCTGCCAAAAGACAGCGAAGAGCGCGTGAAAATGGACATGGAACGCGTTCAGTACTGGCTCGGCCAGGGCGCCCAGGTTACCGACCGTATCGCCCGTATGCTCGAAGCTGCTGGCGTGCGCGAAAAGGCCGACCGCTCCAACCCCAAAAAGGGTACCCCTGGCAAGAAAGCCCAGGAGCGCGCTGAACAGAAAGCCGCCAAGGCCGCCGAGCCAGCCGCAGACGCGGAATAAGACAGTGGGGTCGCGGGACCTGCCCCTTTCGGGGTCCGAGGGGGATATGCCGGAAGGTGCTTTCCCCGCGGCGTTCCGCACCCAGCTTGATCTGTTGATGCAGATGCGGCGCGACGTGCGCCGCTTCCGCAGGGATCCGGTGGATGAGGCAGTGCTGGCGCGCTGCCTCAACGCCATCCAGCTGGCCCCCTCGGTGGGGTTGAGCGAACCCTGGCGCCTCCTGCGTATCGAAAGCGATGCCGCCCGTGAGGCCGCCCTGAAGAATTTTGAAACCGCCAATGCAGAGGCTCTGGCCGGCTATTCCGGTGCGCGCGCCAATCGCTATGCAGGCCTGAAACTGTCAGGCATGCGCGAAGCCCCGGTGCAACTGGCGATTTACTGCGATGA
This sequence comes from Phaeobacter sp. G2, assembly GCA_025163595.1. Taxonomy (NCBI): domain Bacteria; kingdom Pseudomonadati; phylum Pseudomonadota; class Alphaproteobacteria; order Rhodobacterales; family Roseobacteraceae; genus Phaeobacter; species Phaeobacter sp. G2. The sequence goes on along the minus strand of CP104100.1, from coordinate 511,958 downwards.
TGACACCGTGCAGGGTCATGGGCTGGGCGCTGGCACCATGCCTGAAATGCGCCGCTATTCGGTGGTCACCGCCATCACCCTGTTCTGGCTTGCCCTGCGCGCCGAAGGGCTGGGACTGGGCTGGGTCTCGGTGCTGGACCCGGATCAGCTCAACCGTGATTTGCAGGTGCCGACGAGCTGGAAATTGATCGGATATTTCTGCATCGGCCTGCCCGAAGAGCTGCACGACAGCCCCGAACTGGAACGCCAGGGCTGGGAAAACCGGCAGAACGCGTTGTCGATCGAGACACGGTAAAGCGATGGGACGTTTGATCCGCCTTGTAATTTTTGTTGCGATCGCCTTTACCTCGGGCATTCTATTCGAGCGCAGCCATCAAAAGGACCTATGCGCACAATCTGGCGGCCAATGGATGCGCGCCGGGTTCTGCGCCGGAGAGTGAACTCATGAGTGCCCCCCAAAGTGATCTGATTTGCGTCGGCGCCATTGCTGGATCTTATGGCGTGCGCGGCGAAGTGCGGCTGAAAAGCTTTTGCGCCCAGCCGGAAGAAATCGAAACCTACTCGCCGCTCAGCAATGAAGACGGCAGCCAGAGCTACAGCATTGCCCTGACCCGCGCCGTAAAGGGCGGCTTTTGCGGCCGCATCGCAGGTGTTGAGACAAAAGAACAGGCCGACGCGCTGAAAGGCCTGCGCCTGTTCACCTCGCGCGATCAACTGCCAACCCTGCCCAGCGACGAATATTACCACGCCGACCTGATCGGGGTCGAAGTCTTTGACACCGGCGGCGCATTGCTGGGCACGGTGAAATCAGTGCAAAACCACGGCGCCAGCGATCTGCTGGAATTGATGGGCGAGGGCCTGAAAGGCACCGTATTCCTGCCCTTCACCCTGGCGGCGGTGCCCACGGTTGACCTGGAACAGGGACGCATCATCGCAGATCCGCCAGAGGGTTTGTTTTAGACCGAGAGGTCAGCCAGCTTCCTCAGCGCGCAATGCATCCAGAACCCGGACAACTGATACCACCGTCAATGAACTCCGCTGCAACTCCGGCAGCTTTCGCCCCAGGCTGACCCAAAACCGGAACAGGCGCCACGCAAAGACGAACCGGAATACCGGGTCATCCGTCAGCTTGGTTCCGTAGCCCCCTTCAAACGCTGCCCAATCTGCCTGAGCGACGCAACCGAAGCCAGGCCTGTCGCCATCAGAGGCAAGGTGCTCCGGGCAATTTGCCAGCCAGATATCGGCAATATCGCGCTGCGGAAAAACAGCCCCATGATTGAGAAAATCAATAAACGACACCTCCCTGTCCGACATGATAATATTGCGCAGATGCAAGTCACCATGCGCCAATGCGCTGCGGAACTCCTTCCCCCGCGCCAACCGGGCGGCCCGATGCAAATGCGCACATAATCCCAGAAAGCTATTGGGTTTGGGCAGCGAGAGCCTTCCTTCGCGCACCGCTAGCGCCCGATCAGAGACCATTTTCAGAAACGGTTTAGGCCAAAACTGCCTTAGCCCAGTATCCGACACCCGGTGCAGCTCGGCCACAGCCTTACCGATCCGGCGCAAGACCTCGTCTCTGGCCCCAAAGCCATAGTCCGTCAGAGCCAATGTGCGGTAGGCGGTGTCACCCTGGACAAAATCCATCAATGCATAGGGGTGCTGCGGATCCTGCCACAACAACCCCGGAGCAGACACGCCTGACACAGGTTTCAGGCTTTGGGCGGCTTTCCTCTGCCGCTCCAGTTGCCGGATCAACGGTCGTGGGTTCGCCGTATCAAAATCAGCCCGCAGCACAAAGCTCTGCCCAGCTGCTGTCTTGACCTCCAGAACACAGCGGCGATGCTCAAGCAAACGGTTGGACCCCAGCCTGCGAAAGACAGCTCCTTCTTCGGCCAGACCGGCAGCGGATGCGGCACGGGGCCAAAGCGTCTGAGCACGCGCCTGAACCTCCTCAAGGGCCGCATCGGGATCAAGGCTCTGTACCTTGGGCCGCATTTCTGAATTCATCCAAACACCAATGCTTTCTATTGCGCAAAAACCTGAGTGCACTAAACAGCAACTTTATGACGACTCCAAACAAATCCCACGGCCGCAAAGCCATCCGCCCGAGCCTGAAGCCGCGTGAGCTGATGACGCCAACGCCCGAACTGGTCGGCGTTTGGAAGGCAAAGATCCTGACGCTGTTTCCCACCGCCTTTCCCGGCGTGCTGGGCGAAAGCCTGACGGGCAAGGCCCTGCAGGAAGGCCTGTGGCAGCTGGAGACTGTAGATCTGCGTGAATTTGGCGTTGGCAAACACCGCAATGTGGATGACACCCCAGCGGGTGGCGGCGCCGGGATGGTGTTGCGGGCAGATGTGCTGGGCAACGCCATAGACCAGGCCATGCAGGACACCACCGCACCCCAGGGGGGAAACTGGCCCCTGATCTACCTCACCCCGCGCGGCAAGCCGATGGATCAGGCCATGATGCAGAACCTGGCGCGCTGCGATGGCATTACGCTGCTCTGTGGCCGGTTTGAAGGCGTCGATGAGCGGGTCTTGGAGCACTACAACATTCAGGAAGTCTCATTGGGGGATTTTGTCATGACCGGCGGTGAGCTGGCAGCGCAGGCGCTGATTGACGCCACCGTGCGGCTGATCCCCGGCGTGCTGGGCAATCAGGCCTCAACCGAGGAAGAGAGCTTTTCCTCTGGCCTGCTGGAGCATCCGCAATATACCCGCCCGGCAGAGTGGCAGGGCCGCAAGATCCCCGAGGTGCTGATGTCCGGCCACCACGGCAAGGTGGCAGAGTGGCGCCAAGAGATGGCGGAACAGATCACACAGGCGCGCCGCCCCGACCTGTGGCAGGCCTATGAGGCCAGCAGACCGCCGCAAAAGCCCAAGCGCAAAAAGAAGTGACGCCTAGTCAACCACGACAGGCACCTCGCTTCCATGCATCATGTGGGTAATCATTTGACAGTGTAATTGCGGCTGCGCCCTGCAACAACCAGCGCCCAGCCCGGACCGGGGAGAGAATTGATGGGTCGCGTATTGCTACGCCTTTTGGCGGGACTGGTATTGGTAGTCGTGGTTCTGCTGGCGGTGCTGATCTTCAACACCCTGCGCTATACGCCAGAGGCAACCGCCGACTCCGGCACCCCCTATGAGCTAGGGGCCGATATCGAGCAGGCAACCAAAGATTTGTCCGCAGCGGTCAAGTTCCGAACCGTTTCCACCGATTTAAAGCACCCGGATTTCGCCGCCTTTCTGACCTTTCTGCAAGACAGCTACCCGCTGGTGCACAATACCATGAGCCGCGAAGTGCTGGCCCGGCAGACTCCCCTGTACAAATGGCAAGGCAGCGATCCAAGCCTCGCGCCCATCCTGCTGGCCGGCCATTATGACGTCGTGCCCATTGCCCCCGGTTCCCATCATCTATGGGAGCACGAGCCCTTTTCTGGCGTGATTGACGACGAATTTGTCTGGGGGCGCGGCACTTTGGATGACAAAGGCGCCGTCATCGCCATGCTCACCGCAGCCGAAAAGATGATCGCCGATGGCTTCACCCCCAAACGCACGGTCTATTTCAGCTTTGGCGGCGATGAAGAGATCGGCGGGCTTGGCGCCATGGCCGTCGCTGTTCACCTGAATGAGCAGGACATCGAGCTGGACTGGATGCTGGATGAAGGCTCCTTTGTGCTCGATAAGGTCATCCCCGGCCTGGACCAACCAGTGGCCAGCATCAACCTGTCGGAAAAAGGCTATGTCACCCTGGAGCTGGTGGCTAAATCCGCCGGGGGGCACTCCTCCATGCCGCCGCGCGTCACCGCCGTGGGACGCATCGCCAGGGCCATCACCCGACTGCAGGACAATCCCGTCCCCGGCGGGCTGACCGGCATTTCAGAGGAGTTCTTTGACGGCCTTGGACGTCATTTCTCTTTTGGACAACGGGTGGTCTTTGCCAATCGCTGGCTGTTCAAGCCGTTGCTGGAAACCATCCTTGCGGGCTCTCCTACCACAGATGCGATGCTGCGCAGCACCACCGCGCCCACCATGCTGACAGGATCCAGCAAGGACAACGTGCTGGCCGCCGAGGCCTCTGCCAAGATCAACTTTCGCATCCATCCCCGCGATTCCGTCGCTGACATCGTGGCACATGTGCGCCAAACCATCGACGATCCGGAGATCGAAATTCGCTATGACGAAAGCCTGGCCAACCCGGCTTCGCCGGTGTCTTCCGCGCAGGCCACGGGCTATTTGGATATCAAAACCTCGATTCTGGATGCCTTTGGGCCCTTGGCAACTGTCCCTGGCCTGACCATTGCCGCAACGGACGCGCGCCACTACGGCAAAGCCGCCAAAGACGCCTATCGGATCAACCCGTTCAAGATCGAAGGCTCTGACCTGGCGCGTTTTCATGGCACCAATGAACGCCTGTCAATCGAGAACCTGGAGACCGGCATCAACTTCTTTGGCGCGCTGCTGCAAAAGCAGTAACCCGTCGATATCAGCTGCAGTCAAATGTCTCCCTATTGGCCGCCAGGTCCGTCGATGGGACGCATGATGGGCTGTTTGCCCTTGACCGAATAGGACAACCCGCCTAGGAAACCTCAGTCTGTAATTGCTGAGTCGGTTGCGGGCTGTTTGACGTTGGGACAATGCCTCGGAAGCTTTCTTCGGTTTTGCTGCAGCACCCCGGCGCAACACTCAAATGAACAGACGATCTAACCTCTGGCGGGCTGCAAAGGCGGGACCCGGTGAAGACCAAGAGCTCTGAGGACGCGCAAATACGTCGTGGAAAACCACGAGCAAAATAGGAGAAGATCAGATGGACCTGATCGCACAGCTGGAGGCGGAACAAGTTGCCGCCCTGGGGAAAGACATCCCTGACTTCAAAGCCGGTGACACCATCCGTGTTGGCTTTAAAGTAACCGAAGGTTCGCGTTCGCGCGTTCAGAACTACGAAGGCGTATGCATCAGCCGTAAAAACGGCGCGAGCATTGCGGGTTCCTTCACCGTTCGCAAGATTTCTTTTGGTGAAGGCGTGGAACGTGTGTTCCCACTGCACTCCACCAACATCGACAGCATCACCGTTGTGCGTCGTGGCCGCGTTCGTCGCGCCAAACTGTACTACCTGCGTGCCCTGCGCGGTAAGTCCGCACGGATCGCTGAAGATTCACATTACAAAGCCAAAAAGGCCTGAGGAGCGGTATCATGAAAAAAGATATTCACCCCGATTACCACTTCATCGACGTCAAAATGACCGATGGCACCGTTCTGAAGATGCGCTCCACCTGGGGCAAAGAAGGCGACCAGATGTCGCTGGACATCGACCCCACAGTGCACCCTGCCTGGACCGGTGGTAACACCCGTCTGATGGATGCCGGCGGCCGCGTCTCCAAGTTCAAAAAGAAATACGAAGGCCTGGGCTTCTAAGCTTAGTCCCCTTTTGGATTTCGAAATGCCGCTCCTTTTGGGGGCGGCATTTTTTGTTGGCACCTCGGAATTTGCAGATCTGTAACAGGGCCTGCCAGAGGTCGGTCAAATGAGAGCAATACAGAGCCTAACTAGGGTCTTTTCCTGCAATTTGCATGCTTTCCATTGATTCGCCCCAGCTCTATAGTCAGGACAACACAACAGGCGCGCGCAGCGCAGCGAACCAAAGGGACCAATAGATGGCGCATATCATAGTCGTCGGCAACGAAAAGGGCGGCGCAGGGAAATCCACCGTCTCGATCCATGTGGCCACAACCCTGGCCCGGCTTGGCCACAAGGTGGCAGCGCTTGATCTCGACCTGCGGCAGCGCTCCCTGGGTCGCTATATTGAGAACCGCAAAGAGTTCATGGCGAAGGCAGCGCTGGATCTGCCCTTGGTCGAATTGCACGAGCTGCCCGAGATCGACGCCGAGAGTCTGCAACCGGGCGAAAACATCTATGATCATCGCCTGTCTGCTGCGGTCTCCAGTCTGGAGCCGGACAATGATTTCATCCTGATCGACTGCCCCGGCTCGCACACTCGGTTGAGCCAGGTGGCGCATTCCCTGGCCGATACCCTGATCACACCGTTGAACGACAGCTTTGTGGATTTTGACCTGCTGGCCCATACCGACCAGAAGGGCGAAAAGATCACCGGCCCGTCCGTCTATTCCGAAATGGTATGGAACGCCCGCCAGCTGCGCGCTCAGGCCGGGCTGAAACCCATCGACTGGGTGGTGATCCGCAACCGCGTCGGCACCCAACGCATGGTCAACAAGGAAAAGATGGAACGCGCCATCAACATGCTGTCCAAACGCATCGGCTTTCGCGTTGCCCCAGGTTTTTCCGAGCGAGTGATTTTCCGCGAGCTGTTCCCGCGCGGCCTGACCCTGCTGGACCTCAAGGACATCGGTATCAAGCAGCTGAACATCTCCAACATCGCTGCCCGCCAGGAATTGCGCGACATGATGAAGGCCGTGAACCTGCCCGGCGTCGAGATCGACATTTAAACACGCCCAGCCAACAAAACGGCGGTTGCTCCCCGCGCGGGAGAACCGCCTGGCCTAGCTGTGCCTGGGCCTGGGGCACCATGGCCCGCACAGACAAATGCCACTTTGAAGGCCTCAGTTGCAAAGGCCTTCGGCTCTAGTGTCAGGCCCCATCAATCCTCAACATAGGGGGAGAGATTTGGCATTGCCCCGTTGGGTCGGTAAACGGTGAACAGCTCTAGCGGATCAGCCACGCCACGCAGCATGTAGCGCCCCAATGACACCATGTCATGCTTGCCCGCCGTGACCGCACGCTGGACCACCGAGGAAAAAATCATGTTTTGCCCAACCGAGCGATGCATGTCGGCAATCCGCGCGGTTTGATTGACCGCCGGGCCAATCACGGTGAAATCCAGCCGGTTTTCCGCGCCGATGTTGCCATAGAGAATTTTTCCGGCGTGCAGGGCAAGGGTCCAATCGGTGATTGGCAGGCCAAGCGCCAAACGCTGTTCATTGCGCAGGCTGATATTGCGGCACAGCTCTGCAGCAGCATCCAGGGCCGCCTGCGCGTCCTTTTCGATACTTCCCAGATTGAACATCACCAACATACCGTCGCCCAGAAACTTGAGGATATTGCCCCCGTGACCATGGGTGGCGGCCACGGCGATGCCAAAGTAATCGTTCAGCATCTCGATCAGCTCGGGCCCCGGCAGCTCACCCGCGAGGCTGGTGAAGCCCTTGAGGTCGAACAGGCCAATCACCGCGTCAATCTCGGTGGAAGAGCCACGCTGGAATTCACCAGAAAGCACTCGCTGTCCGGGGTCTCGCCCCAGATAGGTCTGCAACAGATCCGTGGCCATCTGGCGGTTTGACATGGATTTCAACGCCAGCCCCAGCGCCGGGTAGAGCGCCTGAATCAAGGCCTTGTCCTCGCTCGAGAACCCCTCAGCGCCATCAGAGGTCCAGGAGCATAACACCCCCTCGGACGGGTTGTTGGGATCAAAAGGGGGCTCGTCTTCAGTAAACCGCAAAGCCATGGCAAGATACTCGGTGCCGCCCTGATCTTTCAGATCCCGCAGCAAGGGAAACCGGGTCAGGTCGTCGCCTGTCAGATCCGATTGAAAAACCTCCATGTTCTGTTCCAACAGAACATAGAAGGGGCTTTGCAACCAGGCCTCCAGCGGTGTTTCACGGCGCTCATAGTGTTCGTGGCTGATGCCGTCCATGCGGGTCCAGTTGTAGCCAATGCCACCGAATTTGGGGTAATAGGCACGCTGCGCCAGATGGAACCGCCACAGCGGCACCCCCAGCTCCACCAGTTTCTCACAAAAACTGTTGAGCAGATCCTGACGACTGTTGCTGCGCAGCCCCTTGCCGATCAGCCAAGGAATTACTGCCGCTGCCCTGCTCTCCAAGCCTTCCATTGCCATCCGGCCTTTCTGTATCAGCTCTACCCGCCCTGCGCCTGGCTTTGCGGCATATCTTTTGGCAGGGGATACTCGATCCCAGCCAGCTGCCGCAACATGCGCCGCAGCAGTGCCACCTCTTCTGGCGTGAAACGCTCCGCGAGCATCCCATCATAGCTTTGCGCTTCGGCGCGCAGATCACGATAGGCTGCTTCGCCCGCCGGGGTAAGCCGCAAATGTTCCGAGCGGCGGTCCTTTTCATCCCGGCTGCGGGACACGAATCGACGTTCCGCCAGCTTGGCCACGGCTCGGCTGATCTTGGTTTTATGGATCTTGGCCCGCTCACCGATATCGCGGGCGGTCATTTGCCCAAAGATGCCCAGATGAAACAGCACCCGCCATTCATTGCGCAGCATACCATAGCGGTTTTTGTAATGGGCCTGAAAGGCCAGCGAAGATTCCTCTGCCGCCCGGTTCAATAAAAAGGGCAGAAAATCTTGCAGCGAAAAATCATCTTTTTCAGTCATGGGGCTCTCCTTGCCCTTGTTAGTTACAAAAACAACTATTAATTCCGCAAGTAGAAAAGGAGCGCGCGACATGAACAAAGCTGCTGATCCCCACCAGATGATCCAGGCCCCCTCTCTTGCCGGCCCGCACGAAGGCTATATGCCCGGCTTTGGCAATGATTTTGAATCAGAGGTCCTGCCCGGTGCCATGCCACAGGGTATGAACAGCCCGCAGAAATGTAACTACGGTCTTTATGGCGAGCAGCTGTCAGGCACCGCCTTTACCGCCGATCCCCCCGAGCGCACCTGGTGCTATCGTATCCGTCCCTCGGTGAAGCATTCGCATCGCTACAGCAAAATCGACCTGCCCTACTGGAAATCGGCGCCGCATGTGGACCCTGATGTGGCCAGCCTGGGCCAGTATCGCTGGGACCCGGTGGCCCATGATGGCGCGGCCCTGACCTGGCTCACCGGGATGAAGACCATGACCACCGCCGGGGATGTGAACACCCAGGTCGGCATGGCCAGCCATGTCTATCTGGTCACCGAAAGCATGGTCGACAGCTATTTCTTTTCCGCCGATTCCGAGCTCTTGGTGGTGCCACAGGAGGGCCGTCTGCGCTTTGCCACCGAGCTGGGCATTATTGATCTGGAACCGCAGGAAATCGCCATCATTCCCCGAGGCCTGGTCTACCGGGTCGAGGTTCTGGAAGGCCCGGCCCGTGGCTTTGTCTGCGAAAACTACGGTCAGAAATTTGAACTGCCCGGCCGTGGCCCCATTGGCGCCAACTGCATGGCCAATCCGCGAGATTTCAAAGCGCCGGTGGCGGCCTATGAGGACCGCGAGGTAGCTTCGACCCTGACGGTGAAATGGTGTGGTCAGTTCCATGAGACCAAGATCGGCCAGTCGCCGCTGGATGTGGTGGCCTGGCACGGCAACTATGCGCCCTATAAATATGACCTAAGGACCTACTGCCCGGTCGGCGCCATTCTGTTTGATCACCCGGATCCGTCGATCTTTACCGTGCTGACAGCGCCATCGGGGGTGCCCGGAACCGCCAATATCGACTTTGTCCTGTTCCGCGACCGCTGGATGGTGGCTGAAAACACCTTCCGTCCGCCCTGGTATCACAAGAACATCATGTCCGAGCTGATGGGCAACATCTACGGGCAGTATGACGCCAAGCCAAAGGGGTTTGTCCCCGGCGGCATGTCGCTGCACAATATGATGATCCCGCACGGACCGGACAAGAACGCCTTTGAAGGCGCCTCGAACTCCAACCTTGGGCCGGAGAAGCTGGAAAACACCATGTCCTTCATGTTTGAGACCCGCTTTCCGCAGCATCTGACCGCCTTTGCCGCCAAGGAAGCGCCGCTGCAGGACGATTACATCGATTGCTGGAGTGACATTGAGAAGAAATTCGACGGCACCCCCGGCTTGAAATAGGCTGCGGGTAGAGCAAGTAAAAACAGAAGGGGGCGCTGCCCCCCTCTGGGCCCTTTGGGCCCATTCACCCCCGGAGGTATTTCCGGAAAGATGAAATGAGATCTGCGGATCTTGCAACCGACTGGAGGCTTTATGCCGCTTCTGAAATCCTGGGTGAGCTCGGCCAATGACGCCGCGCATCCCTTTCCCCTGAACAACCTGCCCTATGGCGTTTTCTCTACCGCCGATAGCGATCCGCGCTGTGGTGTGGCGATTGGTGATATGATCCTCGACTGCCAGGCCGCCGAAGAGGCGGGTCTGTTGCAGCTGGCGGATTATCCGCTGTTTGAAATGCCCTTCTGGAACGAGATGATGGAAGAAGGGCCTGCCGTTTGGGCCGCCCTGCGCGCACGCCTGACGGCGCTGTTGGCCGAAGGCGCGGCTGAGCAAGCCAAGCTGGAGCCGCTGTTGACGGCCCAGGCAGAGGCCGAGCTGCACATGCCCATGGCAGTGGCAGAATATACCGATTTTTATGCCGGCATGCAGCACGCCAAAAACATGGGGGCGATCCTGCGGGGCTCGCCGGATCTGCCTGCCAACTGGCTGCATATTCCTATTGGCTACAATGGCCGCGCCTCCTCTGTTGTGGTTTCTGGCACGCCAATTCATCGCCCCAATGGCCAAACCAAGGCGCCGGACGCTGAGATGCCCTCCTTTGGGCCCAGCAAACGTCTGGATATCGAGCTGGAAATGGGCGCCATTGTTGGCACCGGATCCGAATTTGGCCAGCCCATCACCGTGGATGAAGCCGATGCGATGATCTTTGGCTATGTGCTGCTGAACGACTGGTCGGCCCGCGACATTCAGGGCTGGGAATACCAGCCGCTGGGGCCGTTCCAGGGCAAAGCCTTTGGCACCTCGATTTCGCCCTGGATCGTCACCGCGGCGGCGCTGGAAAGCTTCCGTGCCCCTACCCCTGCCCGCGAGAAAGAGCTGCTGCCCTATCTGGAGGGCAGCAAGGATGGCTTGTATGATATCGAGCTAGAGGTGCTGATGCAGCCCGAAGGCGCGGCGACGGCCACGGCGATCTCCAAGACCAACTACAACCGGATGTATTTCTCAGCAGCGGAGCAGCTGTGCCATCATGCCATTGGTGGCTGCGAGATGAACACCGGGGATCTGTTGGGGTCTGGCACCATTTCCGGCGCGGAGCGGTCTGAGTATGGATCGTTGATGGAGTTGAGCTGGGCCGGGCGTGAGCCCTTTACCCTGGAGACCGGCGAGAGCCGTGGCTTTATCGAGGATGGCGACACCCTGACCCTGCGCGGCAATGCCCGTGGCGATGGTTTCACCATTGGCTTTGGTGATTGTACCGGCAAGATCCTGCCCGCCAAGGTCTGGCCCGCAGCCAAATAACCCCGTCGTTCGAAACATTTCTACCAGAGGCGGTTTGAAGCCTCTGGCACCCGAAAAAGGATAATAACATGGCCAAGGCATTTGCGTCCCAAGGGGACATGAGCGAAAAGAAAATCACCTTTAGCGAAGTGGGCAAGGATATCTATGCCTTCACCGCCGAGGGCGACCCCAACTCTGGTGTTATCGTCGGCGATGACTCTGTGATGATTATTGAGGCTCAGGCGACACCCCGTCTGGCCAACAAGGTGATCGAATGCGTGCGCTCGGTGACCGACAAACCCATCAGCCATGTGGTGCTGACCCATTATCACGCTGTGCGGGTGCTGGGGGCCTCGGCCTTTGGTGCTGGTCAGGTGATCATGGGCGACGCCGCCCGCGCCATGGTGGTGGAACGGGGCCAGGAAGACTGGGACAGCGAATTCCAGCGTTTCCCGCGCCTGTTTGAAGGCCACGAGAGCATTCCCGGCCTGACCTTCCCCACCACCACCTTTAGCGAGGACATGACCGTCTATCTGGGCAACCGCCGCGTCGACCTGATGCATCTGGGCCGCGCCCATACGGCGGGTGACATCGTTGTGCATGTGCCGGATGAAAACGTGATGTTCACCGGTGACATCGTTGAATACCACTCTGCCTGCTATTGCGGGGACGGTCACTTCAGCGACTGGGGGGACACCCTGGACAATATCGCCGCCTTTGACGTGGACGCCATTGCCCCCGGTCGCGGCGACGCGCTGGTTGGCAAGGAAATGGTCAACGCGGCGATCGAAAACACCCGCGATTTTGTCGAAAGCACCTATCGCCCCGCCGCCCGTGTCGCGGCCCGCAACGGCACCCTGAAAGAGGCCTGGGATGCGGTGCGCGCCGAGTGTGACCCCAAGTTCAAGGACTATGCAATCTACGAGCATTGCCTGCCCTTCAACGTCGCCCGCGCCTTTGACGAAGCCCGTGGCATTGATACCCCTCGCATCTGGACCGCCGAACGCGATCTGGAAATGTGGGCTGCACTGCAAGGCTGATCCCCACCTTTTGAAAGCCCCCAAACAGCGGGGGCTTTCAAGATCGCACCCACTGGCAGCTCAGGCCAAGCCGGTCCGATTACGAACTCCGGGCGCTTTGATCCAGATCGTGCCGCCCAACAAAAACATGTGAAACGATACTCACATCCTCCCGGCACTGCACTGCCGGGAAACAGAGAAGCTGTGCCGATCAGATCCTCCGGTTGGCACCCCCTTTGGGAGGAGACCAGATGAACAAGATCTTTGAAGTCCCGATGTATCCTTATGCCCGCCATGAGGATCAGGATGCCGGGGCGCCAGTGCGCCGCAAAGTGGTGGTGATTGGCGCCGGCCCCGTTGGCCTGGCGGCAGCAATTGAACTGGCGCAGGAAGGCATCGAGGTGGTGGTCCTTGATGAGAATGACAAGGTAAGCTTTGGCTCCCGCGCCATCTGCTTTGCCAAACGCCCGCTAGAGATCCTGGACCGGCTCGGCTGTGGCCAGCCGATGGTCGATAAGGGGGTTTTGTGGAACAAGGGCAAGGTCTTCTTTGATGACCGCCAGGTCTATGATTTTGACCTGCTGCCAGAGGAGGGCCACAAACGCCCGGCCTTCATCAATTTGCAGCAATATTATTTCGAAGAGTATCTCGTTGACCGGGTGCGCGAGCTGCAGGCCCAGGGTGCGCCGATCGAAATCCGCGGCCGCAACAAGGTCTCGGCAATCGGTACCCATCCCGATCATGTGACGCTGGAGGTCGACACCCCCGAAGGCTCCTATAACCTGGAAGCGGATTGGATGATCGCCTGTGACGGTGCCAACTCGCCCACCCGCCGGATGCTGGGGCTGGATTTTGTCGGACGCGTCTTTGAGGACAACTTCCTGATCGCCGATGTGGTGATGGAGGCCGATTTCCCCACCGAGCGCTGGTTCTGGTTCGATCCGCCCTTCAACAAAGGCCAGTCGGCGCTGCTGCACAAGCAACCCGACGGCGTCTGGCGCATTGATCTGCAGCTGGGCTGGGACATCGACAAAGAACGGGAAAAACGCCCCGAGAATGTCATTCCGCGCCTCAAGGCGATGCTGGGCGAAGAGGTGGAGTTTGAGCTGGAGTGGGTCTCGATCTACACCTTCCAGTGCCGCCGGATGGAACAGTTCCGCCATGGCCGCGTGTTGTTTGCCGGTGACGCCGCGCATCAGGTCTCGCCCTTTGGGGCCCGTGGGGCCAACTCTGGCCTGCAGGACACCGACAACCTGATCTGGAAGCTAAAACTAGTGATGGAGGGCAAAGCCCCCGACAGCCTGCTCGACAGCTACGACCAGGAGCGGGTGCATGGGGCCGAGGAAAATATCCTCAACTCCAGCCGCTCCACCGATTTCATCACGCCAAAATCGGAAATGTCCCGCCTGCTGCGCGACGCGGTTCTGGATCTGAGCGAACACCACGAATTTGCCCGCCCGCTGGTGAATTCTGGCCGCCTGTCAGTGCCCTGCACCTATGATGGCTCAACGCTGAACTCAGCCGATGCGCTGATGGATGGGCCTGCGCGCAGCCGCCCTGGATCGGCATGCCCGGATGCGCCGTTGGGGGAGGGCTTCCTGCTGTCAAAACTGGGCAATGACTTTGTTCTGCTAACCATTGATGCCGATGCCCCCGATGAAATCGAAGAGGCAGGCATTACCGTCAAACGTCTGGCGCTGTCAGTGAAGGACGACAAGACCCTGGCCCTGAAAGAGCGCTATCTGGGCGATAATGACAGCGGCGTCTATCTGATCCGCCCGGATCAGCATGTCGCCGCCCGCCGCCCCTCGTTTGATGACAACCAGTTCCGCGCCGCCATCCGCCGCGCGGTGGGCAAGGAGTGACCCCTATGTCTGATACCCTGATCCTGACCCCAAATATCAACGGCGCCGATGATTTCTATGCAGATCTTCTGGCCGCCCATGAGGGGCGCGACACCGCCGACAGCGAGGCATTCAACGCCCGTCTGCTGTTGGTGCTGGCCAACCACATCGGAGACCGCGCGATCCTGAAACAGGCGCTGGCTGCGGCCGCGCTCACCAAAGAGGAGGACCCCTCGTGAAAATCGAACAAATCCACCACGTCGCCTATCGCTGCAAAGACGCCAAACAGACTGTCGAGTGGTACAACCAGATGCTCAAGATGGACTTTGTGCTGGCCATCGCCGAGGACCACGTGCCCTCCACCCACGAGCCCGACCCCTACATGCATATCTTCATGGATGCAGGCAACGGCAACGTGCTGGCGTTTTTTGAGCTGCCCACCAAACCCGAAATGGGCCGCGACCCCAACACGCCGATCTGGGTTCAGCACATCGCCTTCAAGGTCAAGGACCGCGAGACCCTGATCGAATTCAAAGACCATCTGGAAGCCAATGGCGTTGAGGTTCTGGGCGTCACCGATCACTCGATCTTCCACTCGATCTACTTCTTTGATCCCAATGGTCATCGGGTGGAACTGGCCTGCCCAGACCCCAAAGAAGAGGCGCTGCTGGCAAAACTCGACGCGGTGAAATGGGACATGCTGGAGGAATGGTCCAAGACCAAGAAAGCCCCCAAACACGCCGACTGGCTGCATGCCAAAGAGCTGAACGACGTCTGAGCGCCCAGCTAAAGATTGACTTACAATGGGCAACCGGAAACTCTTCGGCTGCCCATTTTCCCTTGTTAGACCCTTTTTCAGGAAAGATCAGTGATGCACGACACCGTTCTCTTCGACTATTGGCGCTCCTCTGCCAGCTACCGTTTGCGCATTGCGCTGAACCTTGCAGGCATCGACTATCAGTCGATCACCGTGGATCTGGTCAAGGGGGAGCACAAAAGCCCCGAACACCTGGCCCGCAACCCGCAGGGCTTTGTTCCGGTGCTGGAAATCGACGGTCTGCGGATGACTCAGTCGCTGGCCATTCTGGACTACCTGGATCAGACGCGTGATCTTGGCCTCTTGCCCAAAGACCCCGCCGCACGGGTGCAGGCCCAGGCGCTGGCACATTCGATTGCGGTGGATCTGCATCCGGTCTGCAACCTGCAGGTGGCCAAACACGCGACCCAGCTGTCAGGTGGCGCCCCGGGCATGCCCGCTGACTGGATGGTGCATTTCATCCGCCCCGGTCTGCAGGCCTTTGAGACCCTGTTAGGGGCCTATGAACAGACCCCCTATTGCACCGGCACCACGCCCGGCCTGGCCGATATCTGCCTGATGCCGCAGCTTTACAATGCCCGGCGCTGGGGGGCAGACTTTTCCGACATGCCGCGCATTCTGGCGGCCGAGGCTGCCTGCGCGGCGCATCCCGCCTTTGCCGGGGCCCACCCCGATGCGGTACACGCCGCCAGCTAGATCATGCCTGCCGCCTGCCCAGCACCCTTCTGGGCAGGCGGCCATCGGTGACAATCAGCCCCAGCCCGATAATGCCAAAGCCAAGCACAGCTTCGGGACTGATTTGTTCCCCCAGAACTCCGGCCCCCAGGCTGACCGCCACCGGCGGGATCAGCAGCGTCACCAACATCAGATTGGCCGATCCCGCCCGGCGCAGGATCTCGAAATACATCAGATAGGCCAGTGCCGTCGACAGCACCGAAACCCCGATCACCGCGCCCCAGACCTCAACGGACAGGTCCAACTGAGGCACGCCCTCGACGTATAGGGCCACAGGCAGCATCAGCACGGTGCTGCCAGTCACCATCCCCAGCGCATTCATTAGCGGCGGCTGCCCGCCCAGGAACCGCTTGCCCCAGACGCTGGCCAAAGCATAGGAACAGGCCGCCGCCAGGACCGCCAACTGCGCCAGATTGCGCGGATCCAACGAGGTCAGGGCTGTTGGCCCCATAATCACCGCTACCCCCAGAAGGCCCAGGCCAGCTCCAACCAGTTTTTGCGGCGTCAGCGGCTCATCCTTGAGCAGCACACCCGCCGCCACCGCGCCAAACATCGCCGTGGTGCCGTTGAGGATCGAGGCCAAGCCGCTGTCAATTTGGGTCTGTCCCCAAAAGATCAGCGAAAAAGGAATGGCATTGTTCAAGGCCCCCATGCCCAGGTAGGCTCCCCAGATCCTGGCGCCACGCGGGATTCCAATGCCTTTGAGCCGCACCACGACAAACAGCACCGGCAGGGCCAGTGCGACCCGAACCAGGGTCACAGTCAGGGGGGGCAGCTCGCGCAACGCAATTTCGGCGAAAAAGAACGAGCCTCCCCAGACAAGCGCCAGAGAGGCCAAGAGCAGGCCCGCGGTGAGATCAATTGCAGGGGACGATGGGCTGGACATGGGAGGCTCCTTGAAACGCTACCCCAGCCTAGATTGCCCCCTGTTCTGCGGCGACCCGTTTCCTGCGCCATCGTTTTGCCGGGCCGTCAATGTCCATCCAGCCTTTCTCCTTTGCCAACCAGGTTCTGCTGCTTCTCTCTTGCAGAGCCAGGCATTGGCGGTAAAGGTCACAGCAGATGTCCCCCGCCAGGAGCCTATCCACATGCCCCATTTCCCCTATCGCCTCACCGGCCCCATCGGCTCTGCGGCGACGCTTGGGCTGATTGTCCTGCAGGTGGATGAAACCATCGAACAGGATTTTCGCCGCCTGTTCGTGGCGCCTGATGTGGCGCTCTATATCAACCGAATTCCGTCGGGGGCGGCGCTGACGCCGGACACCATTGCCCAGATGGGGCGCGACCTGCCCGCCGCAGCCGCCTTGTTGCCACAGGGCGCCGCGTTTGACGCCGTGGCCTACGGCTGCACTTCGGGCACCACCATGATCGGAGTGGACCGGGTGCGTGATCTGGTGCAGGGCGCAGTACATACGCGCCACGTTGCCCAGCCGCTGAGCGCAACTCTCGCCGCCTTTGCCGCACTAGAGGCCGCCACGATTGGGCTGGTTTCCCCTTATATAGACACTGTTTCCGGGCCTATGCGGCAGACATTTGAAGCCGCAGGTTATGCGGTGCCCGCCATGGTGTCCTTTGGCGAGGAGGTCGAGGCAAATGTCGCCCGCATTGATCCCGCCTCTATCCACACTGCAGCGCTGGAGGTCGGATCAAACCCAGAGGTGGAGGCGGTGTTTCTCAGCTGCACCAACCTGCGGACACTGGATATTATCGCGGATCTGGAACAGCGCCTTGGCAAACCCGTGATCAGCAGCAATCAGGCACTGGCCTGGCAAATGGCGCGCCTGTCCGGCGCACCGCTGGCGGCGGATGCGCCGGGTGTTTTGTTCTCCAAACCGCTGCCACGGGACAAAACCTAGGGACAGTCACAAAAGAAAACCCCGCCCAGCAGCTTTGGCCGGGCGGGGTTTGTGTGTCTAGCAACTGGCAAGAGATCAGTTGTCGGATCCCTCGCTAGCGTCATCACCGCCCAAGGCACTGGGAGCAAAAACACCGCCAAAGCCGGAGTTGTTGCCCTCACTTTCGGTCTCGGCCTCTGCCCCGTCGCCGCTCAGGGTGCCGGGGGCAAAGACGCCACCAAAACCTGAGTTATTACCGGTAGCAGGCTGGGACTGAACCGGCGCGGTTTCGCCCTGCTCTTCCTGTTGCTGCTGACGGCGCAGCTCACGCTGTCGCAGCAGTTCCTGGATCCGCAGTTCGGACTCCATGCGCTTTTGCTCCTGCACATCCGCGATACATTGCTGCGGACTATAGACAGTCGCCGTGCCAACCACGGTCACCGTGGCACAGGCCACAATCACCAGGGCAACAGCCGCCCAGTTGGAGCTGAGAAAGCCGGGCAGTTTGAACTGGCCTGAGCTCAGCTCTTCCACCGTGGCATCCTTGCGGGCCTCGGCCACCAGTTCCTTGCGGCGAATATTGGCCTCGTTGAACAGGGCAGCAAACACCGTGAGCAAAACGATAATAAAGGCCAGCGCCGAAATGGCGGGGGTGATCCCGTAGCGGACCTTTTGTGCCAGCTCGATGGTCAGGGTTGGGTATTCCCCAAAGGTGAAGGTGGTGGTGTTGTAGTTTTCAAAGCTCGCCAGAAAGGCCAGCACTGCGGCTGAGGCAATGGCGGGCTTCATGAAGGGCAACAACACCTTGCGAAAGGCCTGCGCATGGGTGGCGCCCAGATCCAGCGCTGCCTCGGTCAGGGCGATGTCATAGCGCTGCAGTCGTGCCACCAGCACCAGCATGCAATAGCTGGCGATGAATGTAGACTGACCAATGACCGTCAGGAACAAGCCGTTGGACAGGAAGCTGTCCGCCCCCAGGCCCACCATTCGGTTGATCCGGTCCCAGAACACCAGCGTCGAGATACCAATAACCACACCCGGCACCAGAATTGGCGCAATGATGATGGTGTAGTAGGTCGCCCGCAGCTTGGGCCAGATCTGGGTCAGCATCAATGCGCCCGCCAGCCCCATGGCCACCGACAGCACAACAGTGCCTGCGCCCACCAGGATGGAGTTCTTGATCCCATTCAGGATCCGTTCGTCCTGAAACAGAGCCGAAAACCACTCAAAGGTCAGGCATTCCCAGGGCGTCGCCCGCGGGAACTCCGGTGAGTTGAAAGCGGTGATCGACATGATCACCAGCGGCCCAAGCAGATAGGCAAAGAAGATTGCCAGATAGGCCCAGATGCTGAGGCGCATAAGAGAAAGGTTCTTCATTTGCCGATATCCCCCATGTTCACCTTGAAGACCCGCATCAGAGCAAGCACCAAGAGGATACAGGTGACCAGCAGCACCACCGCATAGGCCGCGCCCTGTGGCCAGTCAGAGTTGTCGTTGAATTGCTGGTAGATCAACTGCGTGAACCACAGCGACGAAGGCCCGCCCAGGATCTGCGGTGCCGCCAGCGCCCCGGCTGACAACATGAACACCATGGTACAGCCCGAACTGATGCCCGGTTTGGCATAGGGAATGACAACCCGGCGGTGGATCATTGACCAGCTGGCGCCCATATCGCGCGCCGCTTCGATCTGGTTTCGGTCCAGGCTTTCGATCACATTGTAGATCGGGAAGATCATCAACAAGATATAGGCATAGCCCAGGCCCGCATAGAGCGCGATATCGTTGCGGACAAAGTCAAAGGGCGTATCAAATATCCCGGCCGCCACCAGCAGATTGTTCAGCACGCCGGTCTCGCCAAAGATGATGCGCAGGGCAAAGGCGCGCAGGATCTCGTTGATCCAGTAAGGGATGATCAGCATCAACGCAAAGATACGGATGTGATTGCCCTTGGTCTGGGCCAGGTAATAGGCGATCGGGTAACACAGGATCAGGTTGAAAATGGTGACAAAAATCGCCGCGATCAGGGTGCGGTAAAACACCTTGAGATCCACCGCGTTGTAGTCCTGGCTGCCGCCTTCGGGGCCAAAGACCAGATATTTGTAGTTCTCCATCGTATAGACGTCTTTTGGCCCGCCGATCTCAGGCGGTGGCAGGTTGGGACGGAAGGAGAAATCCAGCATCGACAGCTGCGGCAGGATGATCAGACCAATGGTCCAGAACAGCACCAGCCCCAGCATCAGTGAGCCAATGCCCAGACCATTGCGGTCAAAAAACTCTTTTAGGAAACGAGGCATTGCCGCTCTCCCTATTCGGTGGCCAGATCGCCAGCGGGCAGGGCCACAGCGTTCTGGACATCATATTGCAGGGTCATCGGTTGCCCCTTGTGGCTGTCAAAAGACTGGCCAAGGTTCGGCAACGAGACCTTCATTTCCTTGCCGCCTTCGCCTTCCATGAAGATATTGAAACTATTGCCTTCAAATTCTTCGTTGGTGACGGTGGCGGTGACAAAGTGATCGCCTTCGGTGCCGACCGGTGCCAGGGCAAAGGCTTCGGGACGGATGAACATCATCGCGTCATCCCCCGGTTTCATCTTGCCCTGATTGGCCGAAGAAACCCGCGCCAGCAGATCCCCTGACCGGTTGGTGCTGATCATTGCGGTGTCGCCCGTCACCTGTTTCACCTTGCCCCGGAATACGTTGTTTTCGCCGACAAAAGACGCAGCAAAGGCGGTGGCCGGGTCATTGTAGATGGTCTTGCCATCACCAATTTGATCAATGACACCTGCGCGCATCACCGCGATATTATCGGACATGGTCAGCGCCTCGCCCTGATCATGGGTGATGTAGATAAAGGTGATGCCAACGCGTTTTTGAATTTCCCGCAGCTCGGTGCGCATGTGCTGGCGCAGTTTCAAGTCCAGCGCCGAAAGTGGCTCATCCAGCAGCAAAACATCCGGTTCCGCACAAAGAGCACGGGCAATGGCCACCCGCTGGCGCTGGCCGCCTGACAGCTCCGAGGGCAGTTTGTCGCCCTGCCCCGGCAGCGCGATCATGTCCAGCAGCTCATCTGCGCGCTTGCGACGGTCCCGCGCCGACACACCTTTAATTTCCAGGGAAAAGGTTATGTTCTCCCAGACCTTCATCAGCGGAAACAGCGCCAGATTCTGAAAGATCAGCGCAGTGGGACGTTTGTTCGGGCCGATGCCCTTCATATCCTTGCCGCCAATCAACACCTGACCTTCGCTAGGGTCTAAAAACCCCGAAACAGCGCGCAAAATCGTGGTTTTGCCGCAGCCAGAAGGCCCAAGGAAGGAAAAGAAATCGCCTCCGTTGATATGCACATTTGCGTCGCGCACGGCGACAAAATCTCCAAAGCGGATCCAGAGGTTTTCAAGATCTACGCCGACCCCAGCACTCATGTGGTCTCTCCTCAGCTCACAGCTCCTTTGCCCGGTGGAGAATACCCCCGGCGCAAACAGGCTGCTCTGTTCATTCAGATGTGTGTGATGCGTCCATGGGACATGCATGGCGCCCAGGCTGGCCCCTGGACGATCCAGGGGCCAGTTGGCTCAAAAACGGATCAGGCGCTTTTGAACTTATTGACGAACTCGGTCCGCACTTCAGCATACCAAGGCGCTTCGGCAGGCCAGGGGTTCAGATTGGCCAGGCTGTCGCCAGGATAGGCTTCGGCAAAGTTCTTTTTGTAGACATCCCCCGAGAAGGTATCTGCACCCAGAACCGGCGAGTTGTAGCCGTGGCTGTCGATCGCCTTACCAGCAGCTTCCTTGCCAAAGGCGTAGTCGATGAAGGCATAGACCTGCTCTTCGTTCTTGGCACCAACGGGCATGGACATGCCGTCAACCCAGGCCATCGCGCCTTCAACAGGCGCTTGATAATGCACTGGCTCACCTGCTGCTTTCAGCGCCAGTGGTGGGCCATCCCAGGTCTGACCAACCACAACACCTTCGTTCAGCAGACCGTTTTTCTGGGTGTCGGCATCGTTCCAGATCAGCTTGATCCGGTCTTTGCGCGCCATACACCAGTCGGTGATCTTGCCCCAAACTTCGCGCATGGTGTCTTCGTCACCATAAGCCGCCCAGACGGAGCCAGGCTCCATTGCGCCAGAGGCTTCCATGTAGAGCCCCGCGCCCAGCATCATCGAATGGGCACGGCCCATGGTTTTGCCGGCGTTTTCTTCCGACCAGACATCGCCATAGGACGGCGCGTCGCCGGCTGGCAGCCATTTGTCGGTGCGGTAGGCGACACCTTCGGTGCCCCAGATATGAGGCAGCCAATGCACGCCGGCGCCGTCAAAGTTCCATGCCGATGTGCCGATTTTTGCCATCGCCGGGTTCACCGCGTCGATGTTGACTTTGTTCATGTCAAAGGGTTTCAGCAGCTCCAGTGGTCCCCACTGCAGCGACCGGTTGTTGGTGGGCGAGACGATGTCAAAGCCCTGACCCTTGGTGGCCTTCATCTTGTTGATGATTTCCTCGTTGGAACCAATACCGGTGTAATTCACCTTGATGCCGGTCTTTGCCTCAAAGCCTTCGATAAAGGCTGGGGGCAGGTAGTCCGACCACATCAGAATGTTGACTTCACCCGAAGACGCCAGCGCGCTTTTGGAATAGAGCGGCGCTGCAAGAGCAGCCGCACCGGCACTTTTCAGCAGGGTCCGGCGAGTGACGCTAGATTTGGTAGTCATATTCAAATTTCTCCCTAGTGGGTTTGTTGGTATCGTTTTTTATTGTTTTTGGTACATTAAAGAGTGCGAGGCATTGCGCCCAACAAACAGTGACAGTTTCAAAAACTGATAAGGCCAAAATGCCGCAGCGGCAAAAAAATGGCTCCAGTTTTCAGGTGACATCGCCCGATTCTCCTTAACCCTTGCAGAATAAGGTGGTGTCGTAACAGGAGTTTGCGCCTCCCAAGCCGTTCCGTCAATGTAAACAGCCTTGCAACCCGGCTTGGACAGGGCGAGTGCCTGTCAAACAGACAGCCCGATCATGGCCACGCCCAGCGCCATCACCACAGCCGCCCCGAGACGGCGCATCCAGTTGCCTTCCCGCAGGAAAACAAAGCCAATCAGGGCGGCAAAAATGACCGAGGTTTCGCGCAGGGCCGAGACCGCCCCCAGCGGTGCGAAGTTTTTCGCAAAGAGCACAAGACCATAGGCCGTCATCGAGACAAAGCCACCCAGAATGCCGATCAACCAACTGCGCGCCGGGATCTGCGCCAGCACCTGCCGTCGGCGCAGGCCAATAAAGGCGGCAATAAACAGATGCCCAAAGGCGCCCCAGGCCCAATAGCTGAGCGTATTGCCCGACAGGCGGACCCCGAGACCGTCGACCAGAGAATAGAGCGAAATACAGACCCCAGTGCCCAGCGCATACCGCAACGCAGTGCTGCCCACCCCCGATTTCAGCGCCTGCCAGCTGCTCAGCTGGATCCCCAGGCCAATCAGGCCAATGCCGAACCAGGCCTGCAGCGGCAGGAACTCCCCGGCAAAAACCATCGCCCACAGCGCCACCAGCGCAGGGACAACGCCACGGGCGATGGGGTAAACCACGCTCAGGTCGCCATGGCGATAGGCCTGTCCCAGCATGTAAAAATAGCCAAAATGGATCAGTGTCGACAGCGCCACATAGCCCAGGCTTTCCAATTCCGGCAGCGGCAAATAGGCCACCATGACCGCGCCGGGAATGACGTGACCCAGCGCCACCAGCCCCAGCGTCGTGGTGCGATCCGCCGCCGTTTTAACAATCGCGTTCCAAACCGCATGCAGCAGCGCGGCTGACAGAATGATGGCAACAACAAAGGGCGTCATGTTCCGAGAAACCTTTTTAATTCTGGCGATAAAACGCCCCGTTTAGAGCCTGTTTCACGCGGTCAACTGGCTTCCATCTCTTCGATCAATCGGGTCTCCAGCAGCTGGCCATTCTGATACAGCAACGGATAAGAGACCGCCGCCACGTGGCTGTTGAACTCGCGCAGGGCTCGCAGGGTTTCCAGATGAATATCCGAGGTTTCAAAACTGTGCCCGGTGCCCCGCTGCAGCCGCTTCAGGTGGCGCTTGCGGCTGTCGCGCTCCATCCGTTTTAGTTCGGTCTTTTCCAGGTTGAGCAACCGGGCGCTTTCCAGATCGTTTGAAATCAGCACATTCGAGGCAAGCCGCAGATTGGCCATGATCGCCTCATGCATATGCAGGATTTCATCCCAGCCCTCTTTGGAGAACCGCAGGTGTTTTTTGTTCAGCTCCCCCGCCAGTACCGCCAAACGCCGCGCCGCCACATCGCCGGCGCTTTCCAGGCGGATGGCATATTCCACCATTTCACGGGCTTGTTTCAGCTCAGCCGGGGTAAAGTCCTGTTCGGGAATATCTGCCACATAGGAACGGATCCCTGACAGGCAGGCATCGACCTCGGGGTCCAGCTCCTGAACTGCCTTGATCTGCGCGCCGTCACCGGTTTTATACAGGTCCGAGAGCGGGCGAAACATGGTCTCGACCAGATCAGACATCCGCAACAGTTCCCGTTTCAAATTGGCCAGAACCTGCGCCGGTGGGCCATAGTGCCCCGGCTCCAAAGCGCTCGGTGGTCGTCCTGTCAGGCCAGCTTCCGGCACCGGGGGTTCTGCCATCAGGCGTGTCATCAAGGGCTCGAGTCGGCGGCAGATCGGCAGCGCCAGCAGCAACAGCGTGCCGTTGAAGGCAAGATGCAGATAGACCAGCATCTGCCCACCCATCGCCCCAACCTGCGGCCCGATCTGCAGCGCGGCCGCCAGGCTCGCACTTAGGCTGTCACCCAGGCCAGAATTCACCACCAGCAGGCAGGTCACCGCCCAGGTGCCGCGCAGGCCGAGGTTGGCATAGGGGATGCGCCGCGCGCTGTGTCTCATCCCGCGGCTCAGCCAGACAGGGATAAAGCCAGAGCCAAAATTTGCGCCCAACACCAGCGACAGACCTGCCTCAAAGGGGATGGCGCCGATCTGCACCAGGGTCACGCACATCAGAATGGCCGCCACCGAGGAATGCATCACAAAGGCAAGCCCCGCCCCCACCAGAAAGGCAGTGATATAGTCCCGCGCTAGATAGCCTGCCACGGCGGGCAAAAAGGCGCTGTCACGGATAGGGTCCATTGCCTCGCGCAAAAAGCGCAGCGAAATCAGAATAAAGGCGATCCCCATAAGGATCCGCCCCGCCTGCCGGGTTTTCTTGCCCTCGGTTTTGACAAAAAGATAGCCGCCCACCGCCAATAGCACCGGCACCAGCCAGTCCAGATCGAAGGACAGGATCTGAATAATCAGAGCCGAACCCAGATCGCCCCCCAGCACGATGGCCAACCCGGTGGGAAAGGCCAGATACCCACCAGAGGCAAAGCCCGTCACCAGCAGCGTGACCGCCGCAGAGCTTTGCAGGACCAGCGCCATCCCAACGCCGACACCACCCGCATGCAACTGGCTGCCGGTTCCGGTCAAAAGCCGCTGAAACGAGGCGCCATAGCTGCGCTCGATGCCGGTGCGCACCATACGCACGGCAAACAACAAAAACATCGTCGCCCCAGCCAGGCTGATGAGAAACGTCAAAATGGCCATATCATGCCTCTTCGGATATTGCGGTGGCCAGGGTGAACTCCACCCCCCAGTCCAGCAGCGACCGCGCCAGTTTCTTTCCCGGCTCCCGGTCACTGACCAGATGCGTCAGTTGCTGCGGGTCTGGCCCACGATGTGGGGCGCTCTCGGAGAATTTTGCATGGGTGGTCACCACCATGATCTGCTCAGCCGCAGCAGTGACAGCAAGGGTCAGCTCTGCCTCGGCGGCGTTGTGAAACAACAGCCCGTATTTTGGTGACAATGCATCGGCAGATAAAATCGCCACATCAAAGGCAAACCGGGCAGCTTGCATTTCGGCTACCGGGCCAAAGGTGCCGCGATCGTCGCGACACATCTCACCACCCAGCAGATGCAGCCGGTTGCCATTGTGGTTGGCCAACAGCTGCGCCACCCCGATGGAATTGGTCACCACCGTCAGATTACGACGCTGCCGCAGGGCCTCTGCCACAAAGGAGGTGGTGGATCCCACATCCAGAAACACCGTCATGCCATCGGTGATCCTGGGCAAAACCGCTGTCGCAATCTGCGCCTTCTCTGTTGGGTTCTCCCCCATGCGCCGGAAAAAGCTGGGGCCTGCCTCGCCCGTGCCGCGCGGCCCCACCAGATAGGCTCCGCCATGGACCCGCTCAACCGAGCCCGCCTTGGCCAGGGCCTTGATGGTGCGGCGCACGGTTTCTTCCGACACATGCAGCATCATCGCCAGCTCGGCGCTGCGCCCGGATCCGCCCAACCGCCGCAGGGTTTCAAGCAGTTCAACCTCCCGGTGGGACGGCGCTGTAGGACGGGGCATCGGGCAAAACTCCACAAAGACGGCAGATACAGTTCACAGTTTTGCGGCAAAATGTCAGGTTAGCGCCAACATGGCAAGGCAAACCCCACAAATTCCCAAAATTACTCTCGATAGCGGTCAATATCGGTCAAAACCGTCAAGAAACCCTCTTCCCAAATCACAAATGACAGGCTTATCTGGCGCCAATGAGGCCCCCAGCTGACAAAGGACTCCAGCCTATGAGCACCGATCAAGCCCAGAAAAAGAACGTGCTGTTCATTCTGATCGACCAGCTGCGGGCCGATTGCCTGACAGGCGCGCTCGCCGCGCATGTCGCCCTGCCCAACCTGCGGTCCCTGATGGCAGAGGCGGTAACGTTTGAGCAAAATTATACCGTGGTGAACCCCTGTGGCCCCTCGCGCGCGTCAATCCTCACCGGGCAATATGCGATGAACCATCGCTCGGTGCGCAACGGCACCCCGCTGCGCCATGACACCCCCACCCTGCCCGGCGAGATGCGCAAGGCGGGATACACTCCGATGCTGTTTGGTTATACCGATACCGCCCGTGACCCCCGCACCCATCACCCCAATGATCCAGCCATCCGCACCTATGAACAGCATATGGACGGCTTTCAGGAGATGTTGGAGATGCGGCTGGAGATGTCCTATCCTTGGCGCGCCGATCTGCTCTCCAAGGGCTATACATTTGACAATTACTGGGATCTGCACAGGCCGGTCTCGCCCACTGGTGGCCCGGCCCGGCTGAACGATCCGGCGCCCTATTCGGCAGACGACAGCGACACCGCCTTTTTGACCAATCGGTTTCTGGCCACCATGCCCGCCTATGGCGACCAGAGCTGGTTTGCCCATCTCACCTATATTCGCCCGCACCCGCCGCTGGTGGCGCCTGCGCCCTATAATGCGATGTATGATCCTGCCGATCTGCCGCTGCCTCTGCGCCATGGCACGGCGGCGGAGGAATGCGCGATGCATCCGTTCTTTACCCCCACAACCCAGGCCTCTCCCCCGGCTTCTACGGTTTTGGGCTTTCCTGATCTGCAGCCAACGGATGAAAATATTCAAACCCTGCGGGCGCTTTATCTGGGGCTGGCAAGCGAAGTGGACGCCCATATCGGCCGGGTGATGCAGTTCCTCAAAGACAGCGGTCAGGACGACAACACCCTGGTGGTGCTGAGCGCCGACCACGGTGAGATGCTGGGCGACCGCCACAGCTGGGGCAAGTTCACCGTCTATGACGCCGCCTATAAAACTCCGCTGATCATCCGCATGCCCGGCAATGGCGCACGGGCCGGATCTGTGGTGCAGCAGATGACCGAATCCATCGACCTCACTCCGACCATTCTGGACTGGGTGGGGCAGGAGATTCCCAATTCAATGGATGGTGCCTCGCTGGTGCCGTTGCTGCGCGGTGAAATCCCCTCTGACTGGCGGCAATACACCTATTCCGAGCTGGATTTTGGCGACCCGCAGGGGCAGACGATCTGGCAACAGATGCTTGCCACCCCGACATCCCAGTCCAGCCTCGCCATTCTGCGCGATGGGCGGTTCAGCCTGGTGGAGTTTGCCGCCGACCTGCCACCGCTGCTGTTTGACCATCAGGGCGCCGGCGAAATGGAAAACCTGGCGCAGGCCCCGGCGCTGCAGGCGGATCTGGCACGGATGACCCGGCAGATGCTGCGCCACCGGATGCGCAACGCCGATCACAGCCTGTCGCTGCATAGCATCACAACCGATGGGCCACGCCAGCAAAAGCGCCACAGGCCGGGAACCTAGCCCCGCCAGCGCTTTGCGTCCCGCATCAACTGCGATCCGCCCCCTTGACCTAACCCCTGGCGCTCAGGCAAAACCGCCATAGATTTAGCGGTAACACGGCGCGGGTTCGCCCGCTGGCAACGCAAGGTAAAGATCAAGATGACCTCCCTTCCCCAAGACGCCCGCACCCTGTTTGACGCCGCCGTGACCCGCGCCGATCCGGCAAAAGCGCTCAGCCAGGCGCTGCTCGCAACGCCGCTCCCTGCCTTGGAACCCGGCGGGCAGGACTATATCCTGGCGCTCGGCAAAGCGGCGGTTCCGATGATGCAGGAAATGCTGCGCCATATCCCAGAGCCGCGTCAGGCGCTGGTGATCACCAACCCGGAAAACCTGACAGAGGTCCCCGGCGCCAGGGTTCTGGCCGGGTCACATCCGGTGCCCGATCAGGCCAGCGCCGATGCCGGCGCAGCGGTCATAGATCTGGTGTCGCAAACCACCGCGCAGGACCGCATCACCGTGCTGGTCTCGGGTGGGGGGTCGTCGCTGATGGTGGCGCCTGCGGCGGGGATCAGCCTAGCAGACAAGGCCGCTGTTGGTGCGGCGCTGCTGTCTTCCGGGTTGGACATTAATGAGATGAACCTGGTGCGCCAGCACCTGTCCGAGCTGAAAGGTGGCGGGTTGCTGCGCCATGCGGCCCCGGCATCGGTGCAGGCCTATATCCTGTCGGATGTGATTGGCGATGATCTGCGCGCCATTGCCTCGGGACCGACCGTTTCGCCATTGGGGGATCGCGCGGCGGCGCGCGCCCTGTTGCAGCGGGCCGGGATCTGGCAGGATCTGCCCGAGACAGTCAAAACCCATCTGTCACAGCAGCCGCCCACCAGCCCCCTGCCGGAGGCACAAAACAGCCTCATCGGCTCCAACCGTCACAGCCTGGCTGCGATGATGGAGCGCGCCCGCGCCCTGGGATGGCAGCCGCAGCTGGTCAGCGATCATCTGACTGGCGATGTCTGTGAAGCGGTTGAAGAAATCCTGCACGCGGCCAAGGCCGCGCCAGCGGACCAGCCCGTCGCGCTGATCTTTGGCGGGGAGACCACCGTGCGCCTGCAGGGCGATGGGCGCGGTGGCCGCAACCAGGAACTGGCCCTGCGCATGGCCCAGCGCGGCGCCTCCGAGCTGAGCGGAGACTGGCTGTTCCTATCCGCAGGCACCGATGGCCGCGACGGCCCAACCGATGCGGCCGGCGGCTTTGCCACCCCGCAGACCTGGCAGGCTATTGCCGAGGCGGGCCAAGACCCTGCCGCTTTGCTGGCCAATAACGACAGCTACGCCGCGCTCAAAGCCGCCGAGGCCCTGCTGATCTGCGGCGGCACTGGCACCAATGTGGCGGATGTTCAGGTTTTTCTGCGGCGGGCAGCTGACTAGGGTCCTGCCCCTCAAGCCCGCTCACAGATCAATCGCATCAAGCTCATTGAGAAGATCCAGCAGCGCCTCATAGCGCTCCTCTCCCATTTTTTCACGGGTGCGCTCGACGATGGCGATGCTGGCGGCAATATTGGCCTCGATGATTTCGGCCCCTGCCGCGGTGATGCGGATCACCTGGCGGCGGCGGTCCACCTGGTCGCGCTCGCGGCTGATCAGGCCTTTTTCGTCCAGCTTTTGCAGGATCCGCGTCAGGCTGGGCAGCAGCAGGCAGGCCTGATCGGCGATCTCGGTTGGATCAATGCCGTTGCTTTCCTGCACCACCCGCAGCACCCGCCATTGCTGCTCCGTGAGATCCACATCGCTCAGCAGATGCCGGATCGGTCCCATGACTCGTTCACGCGCCCGTAAAAGGGCGATCGGCAAGGAGCGGGCGGTAGAGGGCAATCTGTTCTTCATATCTGCTTATCACTCATAATCCTGCCTAAAGGCAATTGCGGTCGCGATTTTTCACTGTTTGACAAACCACCCCCCAAAAGCTACACATGTTAACAACAAATGTGAAGCCTTTCGGCTTTCCGGTCCCCAACAGGAGCCCAGCCATGCCAGTTCCCGCCCCCGTGCTTTATCCCCCTTTCAACATCGTTCGGCTGTCCCATGTGGAGTACCGCGTCACCGATCTGGCCGCCTCTCGCAAATTCTATGTCGAGATTCTCGGTCTTCAAGTCACCGAAGAAGACAACACCCACATCTATCTGCGGGCTATGGAGGAGCGCGGCCATCACTGCATCGTGCTGGTCCAGGCGGACACGGCCGAAGTCGGCGTGCTGGGCTTTAAGCTTTACGATGCGCCCGATCTTGAAAAGGCCGCCGCATTCTTTGCCGACAAAGGCCTGCCGGTGGACTGGGTTGAACGCCCCCACATGGGGCGCACCCTGCGCACCCGTGACCCCTGGGGCATTCCGCTGGAGTTCTACGTCAAGATGGAGCGCATGGCACCGATCCATCAGGAATATCGGCTCTATAACGGGGTAAAACCCCTGCGGATTGATCATTTCAACATGTTCTCGGCGGATGTGGATGCCTCTGTCGCCTTTTACAACGAGATCGGTTTCCGGGTGACGGAGTACACAGAGGACGACGAAAGCGGCAAGGTCTGGGCTGCCTGGATGCACCGCAAGGGCGGCGTGCATGATGTTGCCTTTACCAATGGCACCGGGCCGCGCCTGCATCACAGCGCGTTCTGGGTGCCGACGCCGCTCAACATCATTGATCTGCTCGATCTGATGTCCACCACCGGCTATGTCGACAATATCGAACGTGGCCCGGGCCGCCATGGTATCTCCAACGCCTTCTTTCTGTATGTGCGCGACCCTGACGGCCATCGGATCGAGATCTATTGCTCGGATTATCAAACCGTTGATCCCGACCACGAGGCCATCAAATGGTCCCTGAAAGACCCACAGCGCCAAACGCTTTGGGGGGCACCGGCGCCGCGCAGCTGGTTCGAGGAGGGCTCCACCTTCGAAGGCGCCACCACCCAAGACAGCGCCCTGACCGCACAGCCAATTATCGCCCCTTAGTATAGCAATTAGGACAGCACCCTCCCCTTGGGGGCGGCTATCCGGGCCAAGGCCCGAACACTGGAGTTTTGACAATGAAATGGGATGAATTCTCAGGCTGGGGCCGCCGCATTGCGGATTGGGCGCAGGACTATCACCTGACCGTTGGCGACAAGCCGGTGCGCGCCCGCACCGAACCCGGCGAGGTGCTGAACGCCCTGCCAGCAACACCCCCCGAGGGCGGCGAGGGCATGGAGGCGATCTTTGCCGATTTTGAAGAGATCGTGATGCCGGGGATCACCCATTGGCAGCACCCGCGTTTCTTTGCCTATTTCACTTCCAATGCCGCTGCGCCCTCGGTGCTGGCGGAATTCCTGACCTCTGCCATCGCGCCACAATGTATGCTCTGGCAGACCTCTCCGGCGGCCACAGAGATGGAAACCCGGATGATGGACTGGCTGCGCCAGGCGCTGGATCTGCCCGAGGAGTTTCAGGGTGTCATTCAGGACAGCGCCTCCTCGGCGACCCTGGCTGCGGTCCTCACCATGCGGGAAAAGGCGCTGAACTGGCAGGGCAACCAACAGGGGCTGTTTGCGCAGAAACCACTGCGGATCTATTGCTCGAGCGAAGTGCATACTTCGGTGGATCGCGCCATCTGGGTCGCCGGGATTGGCCAGCAAAACCTGGTGCGCGTGCCGATCAAAGGCGACTGGCGCGGCATGGACCCTGCCGCCCTGCGCCAAGCAATCGAGGCCGACATCGCCGCCGGGATGCAGCCTGCCGGGCTGATCCTCTGTGTTGGCGGCACCGGCACCGGCGCCACCGATCCGGTGGATGAATGCCTGCAAATCGCCGAAGACTACGGGCTCTACAGCCATATCGACGCCGCCTGGGCGGGATCGGCGATGATCTGCCCCGAATACCGCCATTACTGGCCCGGGGTCGAGCGCGCCGACAGTATTGTCTTTAACCCGCATAAATGGCTGGGCGTGCAGTTTGATTGCTCGGCGCATTTTTTGAAAAACCCCGACGATCTGGTGCAGACTCTGGCGATCAGTCCCGAGTATCTGAAAACCCACGGCAAAGACGGTATCATCAACTACTCGGAATGGTCAGTGCCGCTGGGGCGGCGTTTCCGCGCGCTCAAGATCTGGTTCCTGATCCGCACCTATGGGCTGGAGGGCCTGCGGCAGCGCCTGCGCAACCACATCACCTGGTCCGAAGCCCTGCATGACAAGCTGGCAGCGACACCGGATTTTGAGATCGTCACCCCGCCGATGTGGTCGCTTTGGACCTTTCGTTATGCCCCCAAAGGCGCCTCCGATCTGGATGAGTTGAACCTGAAATTGGTCAATGCAATCAATGATGACGGGCGGATTTACCTCACTCAGACGCGGGTGGATGGCGATCTGGTGATCCGCTTTCAGGCCGGTCAGTTTGAAACCACCCAGGCCGACGTGATGATGGCCCACGGTGTCATCACCGAAATCGCAGCAACGCTCTAACGCGCCTGCCGCTCCTTGCCTGGCTCCTCTGGCTGTCGCTTGCAGCCGGGGGAGAGGCACAGTAAGCCTGCGGGGCGGGAGAGAGGCGACATACGTATTTCCCTGCAATTGACCAAAATGCGAGGCCGCCGTTAGCCTGAAGGCACAGGAGCGAGACTGCGCCAGCCCTACACATTGGCGCGCCCTCAGGGAGGAACGACATGACACGCACTT
Source organism: Phaeobacter sp. G2 (assembly GCA_025163595.1). Taxonomy (NCBI): domain Bacteria; kingdom Pseudomonadati; phylum Pseudomonadota; class Alphaproteobacteria; order Rhodobacterales; family Roseobacteraceae; genus Phaeobacter; species Phaeobacter sp. G2. Next base: position 479,674 of record CP104100.1, on the reverse strand, counting down.
TGCTAGCAGGAATGGTCTCTGCACTGGCACTGGCTTCGGCCGCCACTGCAGATATCAAGATTGCCCATATCTATGGCAAGACCGGCCCGTTTGAGGCCTATGCCAAACAAAGCCACGACGGGCTGATGCTGGGGCTGGAATATGCCACCGGCGGCACCATGGAGATCAATGGTGAGCCAATCGTGGTGATCGAAAAAGACACCCAGCTGAAACCAGAGAACGGCAAGGCCCTGCTGGAAGAGGCTTACGGCGACGACGAAGTTGATCTCGCCATTGGTCCGGTCAGCTCGGGCGTGGCCCTGGCAATGCTGCCGGTTGCCGAAGAATACGAAAAGATCCTGATTGTTGAGCCCGCCGTGGCCGACAGCATCACCGGCGCCAACTGGAACCGCTATATCTTCCGCACCTCGCGCAATTCATCGCAGGACGCGGTATCCAGCGCCATCGCGCTGGCGGCTGACAACGTCAAGATCGCCACTCTGGCGCAGGACTATGCCTTTGGCCGCGACGGGGTCGCCGCCTTCCGCGAGGCCCTGGCCACTCAGGGCATCGAACTGGTTCACGAAGAATACGCCCCCACCGACACCACCGACTTTACCGCCGCGGGTGAGCGCATTTTTAACGCCATGAAGGACCTGGACGGCCCCAAAAAGCTGTTTGTGATCTGGGCCGGGGGTGGCAACCCGCTGGGCAAGATCAACGCCATGGATCCGGGCCGCTTTGGCATCGAATTTGCCGGGGTTGGCAATATCCTCGCCGCGCTGAAAGGTTTCAAAGACTATGAAGGCATGGAGGGCGGCACCTATTACTACTACGAGCTGCCCGACAATGAGGTAAACGACTGGCTGGTCAAAACCCATTTTGAGCGTTTTGATGGGCCGCCTGATTTCTTCACTGCCGGGGGCATGGCCGCAGGCATCGCCGCAGTTGAGGCGATCCGCAAGGCGGGCTCCACCGATACCGAGGAGCTGATCACCACGATGGAAGGCATGGAATGGGAAACCCCCAAAGGCACCATGCGATTCCGGGCGGAGGATCACCAGGCACTGCAGACCATGTACCACTTCAAACTGACCGTGCAGGACGGTGTGGAATGGGCGGTGCCAGAACTGGTACGCGAACTGCCGATCGACGAGATGCCAATCCCGATCCGCAACCAGTAAGCCTGTAAACAGTCAATCTCCATGGCCCAGGGATCTCATCTTTGGGCCATGGTTTTTCAGCAGCGGGCCGCGCGGCCCCAGTCTGCCCCTTTTCTCAGACCGGGCGCGCAGCCAGTTGCGCGGCACGTGCCTGCAGAGAACACTCCGAGATCAAAATGACCCAACCCATTCTGAAGACCCGTGACCTGACCGTCCGCTTTGGTGGCCATGTGGCTGTTGATGCCGTCAGCTGCGCGTTTAACGCCGGTGAGCTCACCGCGATTGTCGGCCCCAATGGCGCCGGAAAAACCACCTATTTCAACTTGATATCAGGCCAGATCCCGGCCTCCGCCGGTCAGGTGTCACTGCGCGGTCGCGACATCACCCGCGCCTCGGTCTCTGCCCGCACCAAGGCCGGCATCGGCCGCGCCTTTCAGCTGACCAATCTGTTTCCAGGGCTGAGCGTGCTGGAAAACCTGCGGTTGGTGGTGCAGGCAAAACTGGGGCGTGGTTTTAACCTGTGGTCCATGGTGTCGCGCCACCAGGACCTGACGGATCAGGCCGAAGAGATCCTCGCCCGGGTGCATCTGCTGGATCAACGGGATCAGGTGGTCTCGGAGCTGTCCCATGGCAACCAGCGCAAACTGGAGGTCGCCCTGCTGATCGCTCAGGACCCGGATGTCTATATGTTTGACGAACCCACCGCCGGCATGAGCGTCGATGAGGCCCCGGTGGTGCTGGATCTGATTGCCGAGCTGAAACAGCAAAAAGACCGCAGCATTCTGCTGGTCGAACACAAGATGGACGTGATCCGCAGCCTCGCGGATCGCATTATCGTGTTGCACAATGGTGCCCTGGCCGCAGATGGCGCCCCGGCTGAGGTCATGGCCTCGGATGTGGTACAAGAAGCCTATATGGGCCGTGGTCTCGAAGGAATTCTCGCAGATGTCTGATGCCATCCTGACGCTGGAGGGCGTCTATACCAATATCGCTCAGTACCATATTCTACAGGGCGTCGATCTGGCGGTGCCCCGTGGCGGTGTCACCATGCTGTTGGGCCGCAACGGTGTTGGCAAAACCACCACCCTGCGCAGCATCATCGGCCACTGGCGCGCCCATCAGGGCCGCATCCTGTTTGACGGCACCGACATCACCAAGCTGCCCACCCCGGCCATAGCCCGTCTTGGTATCGGATTTGTGCCCGAAGACATGGGCATCTTTGCCGATCTCACGGTTGAAGAAAACATGACCCTCGCCGCGGTCAGCGGCCCGATCAACTCGGCCCGGCTCGACTGGATCTTCACCGCCTTCCCGCCGCTGAAAACATTCTGGAAATCCGATGCCGGCACGCTGTCAGGCGGGCAAAAACAGATGCTGTCGATTGCCCGCGCGATGATCGAAGAACGTAAGCTATACTTGATTGATGAACCCACCAAAGGCCTGGCGCCCGCAATCATCTCGACCATGGCCAAGGCTCTGAAAGATCTCAAAGATCAGGGTGCTTCGGTGTTATTGGTGGAGCAGAATTTTGCCGTCGCCAAAGCCCTTGGCGACAGCGCCAACGTGATGGATGATGGCCGGATGATCTGGTCCGGCGAGATGGCGGACCTTGGCCGCGATGCTGCCCTGCAGGAACGGCTGATGGGCCTCAGCATGGAGACCCACTGAATGTCCCGGTTCCAAAGCTTCTCCCCCAGCCCGTTCCTGGCTGGAAACTCCGCCCCCGCGCCCTATAAACTGATGGAGGCTCTGATATGAGTGCCGCCCCCGAACATGCGCCCACGATGGCCCAGGCCACCCTGTCTGAGCGCATCGGCCCCTATATGCCCGTCCTGCTGGTGCCGCTGCTGGCCATCGCCGGATTTCTCGCGATCCTGAATCCTGCCAGCTGGCTGACCCTCACAGTTTCCGGCCTCGCCATGGGCATGATGATCTTCATCATGGCCTCGGGACTGACGCTGGTTTTTGGCCTGATGGATGTGATCAACTTTGGCCATGGTGCCTTTGTCTCTGTCGGCGCCTTTGTCGGCATCACCGTGCTGATGGGACTGGGCCACCTGACCGAAGCCCCCTCGCTGATGCTCAACCTCGGCGCGGTGCTGCTGGCTGTCATCGGGGCCATGCTGGCCACTGGCGCCATGGGCTATGCCTTTGAAAAAGTCATTGTCGCCCCCGTTTATGGCCATCACCTGAAACAGATCCTGGTCACCATGGGCGGGCTCATCGTGGTGGAACAGCTGATCATCGTGCTTTGGGGTCCGGAAGAGATCTATTTCAACCGCCCCGAAGCCCTGAAAGGTGCCGTGACCTTTGCCGGCGCCGCGATCGAAAAATACCGGCTGGTGGCGGTGGCCGTGGGCCTTGCGGTCTTTGCCACCATGCGCTGGGTGCTTCGCCGCACCAAAATTGGCCTGATTGTGCGCGCCGGTGTCGAAAACGGTGAAATGGTGCAGGCGCTTGGCTACCGGCTCAAGCTGGTCTTTGTCGGTGTCTTTATTGCCGGCTCTGCCCTTGCGGGGCTCGGGGGCGTCATGTGGGCGCTCTACCAAGAGGTGATCACCGCCCATATGGGCAATCACGCGATGATCCTGATCTTTATCGTGGTGATCATCGGCGGGCTTGGCTCGGTTGAGGGCTGCTTCATCGGCGCGCTCCTGGTTGGGCTGATGCAGAACTACATCGCCTTTATCGAGCCCAAAGCCGCCCTCATTTCCAATATTGCCCTGATGGTCACCATTCTGATGTGGCGCCCTATGGGTATGATTCCGGTGGTAAAAGCAAAATGATCCGCTCTCTTCTCTCTGGCGATATGCCGCGTTCCTTGCCACTGGCGCTGATCCTTGGCGGCATTCTGTTCTGCCTGGCGCTGGCCCCCTTCTTGTTTCCCGGCGTGCGCACAGTTGATACCGCGGCGCGGATCTGCATCTTTATCGTGCTGGTGGCCAGCTATGATCTGCTGCTGGGCTATGGCGGTATCGTCAGTTTTGCCCATACCATGTTCTTTGGCATCGGTGCTTACGGCGTTGCCCTGACCTCTGCCCATATGGGACGCGGCTTTGATGCCATCGCCATCGGCGCCCTGGCAGGCGCAGGTCTGGCAGCGGCTCTGGCGCTGCTGATCGGGCTGTTTTCGCTCCGCGTCAGGGCTATCTTCTTTGCCATGATCACCCTCGCGGTGGCCTCCGCGGTGGCGGTGCTTGTCAGCCAGCTCTCGGGCCTGACGGGCGGCGAGGATGGCCTCACCTTCAAAACCCCGCGCGAACTTGGCCCTGCCTTCAAATTTGGCAAAGACACCTTTGGCGGCACCCTCTTTGGCGTCAAACTGAACGGCAAACTGCTCGCCTACTACTTTGTTTTCATTGGCGCCACCCTGCTGTTTCTGGCGCTGCTGCGCGTGGTGAACTCCCCCTTTGGCCGGGTGCTGCAGGCAATCCGCGAAAATGACTTTCGCGCCGAATCCATTGGCTACCGGGTAGTCTACTACCGCGTGGCCGCCACCTGCCTTTCAGCGGCAATTGCGGCACTGGCGGGCTCTCTTTATGCGGTCTGGCTGCGCTATGTGGGCCCCGACACCGTGCTGTCGATGGAGCTGATGATTGATATCCTCCTGATGGTGGTCATCGGCGGCATGGGCACGCTCTATGGTGCGATGATCGGCGCCACCCTGTTTGTGCTGGCGCAGAACTACCTGCAAAACCTGATGGGCGCCGCCTCTCATCTGGTCGAGGGACTGCCGCTGCTGCCGGAACTGCTCAGCGCCGACCGTTGGCTGCTCTGGCTGGGTGTGCTGTTTATCCTCAGCGTCTACTTCTTCCCAACCGGCGTTGTGGGGCGGCTGCGCGAAAACCGCTAGCCCGGCCCCTTACGAGCTGCCACCTACGGGTCGCTGTGTTTCGCGGGTCAAGGGCCGCTGCAAGCGGCCGCGCGCCAGCGCGGTTCACCCTTGACGCGCAGCCCTTTCACAAACTTAAAACAGGCGCCTCAGGGCAGACCTGCCCCTGAGAGCCTTCTCAGCAGACTTTCTTTTTTGCACCGCGCCAGCGGTGCCCCCTCACAAAACCAGCACCGCGACAGCGGTGCTGGGCCCAACGGGAACGGGTGGATCTTTGATCCATTCCCGTTCCGGGCGGGAGCCCCCCCTTTATGCGCAAGGCCTGATGGAGGTATATGGCCTGGACAAAATCTGGCTCAGCGCAGCAGCTTGCCCTCAGGCCAGCTCAAGGTGGTTTCCAGACGGATCAGCCGGTCCGCTCCCGGAGCCAGATCAAACTCCCAGGCCAGAATACCGCGCTGTTTGTCGACATTCTCCTCGCTGACACTGGGCGCGGCACTCCAGCTGATTTCCAGCTCTTCCTGCTCGCTATAGGGCACCCGGTCCATCAGGCGCAGCGGCCAGGTCTCCCCTGTCAGGTTCTCCACAGAAATCTCGACCACTTCCTGCTGCTGGTTGCTGCGCGAGATCATCCCACGCTCACCTTCGCTTTTCTGCAACACATCCCGTGTCAGGCGCAGGCCGTGCAGCGCGCCAAAGCCCAGTTCAGCCTCTTGCCCAACGGCCAGTCTTTCGAACTTCGAAAAGGTCACCAGTTTGCCATCCACAAACATCGGCACCCGAGCACTTCCCAGCAAGTCACCGTCAAAATCATTGGTAAACTTCGCCACCCGATAGGCGGTTTCATCCCGCATCGGTACCGCAACTGCCAGTACTTCGGCCTCTGTGGTCAGACTGTCCATCTCAAGCTTCAGAATATCCGGGCCAGAGGCAATGGAAACAGGATGGGAAAAATGATAGCTGGCCCCGGGTCCGCTGGTATCCGCCCCCCATTGCACACCGCCAGCGCCCTCTTCCATGATCATGGGCTCGACGATTGGCTGCGCCAGCAAACCAACTCCGGAATCATCGGATGCTGCAAAATCCTGGTTGCGCATTTTTGGTTCCGGGCGCGGGTCCTGCAGCCACCGTTGTAGGGCGTTGATGTGGGAAGGTGTCCCGCGCTCCCCCGGTTGCAGGGTTGATATCGTCAGATCAACGCCGTTCCAGTTCTCGCCGGTTGCTTGCCAGACGTCAAAGCCGCGCTTCAGTTCCAACTCGGGGGTCTCCCCCGTGGTCAAATGCCACTCATAGCTTGGCTGCGAGGACGCGTATCCACTGGTGAAATAGTTCAGCTCCAGCGCGCCGGGTCCGGCTTGGGTCACATCCACCGCAACCACCAGATAGAACCGATTTGCATCCTGAACCGCGACGGCTGCCAGGGCCTGTTCAGCATCTTTCAGCTCCTCTGCAAGGTCCTCCAGCTGATCCTCGATGGCGCGGGCGCGGATCTGGGCCTCCAACGCCTGCTTGCCTGCGGCACCGGCCTCCGTCGCGATCATCCGGGTGATATCGCGCAGGGCCTCCGCGCCAGCCTCTGCCAGGCCCTCATTGCTGCCCAGCTGCTGCAAAAAACCAATCGCCGTTTGCGCCGCCGCCGCGTCGCTCTCGGCCCGGCTTGCCTCATCGCGAACCGCCTGAATACGGGCCTCAACCTCTTTGATCACCGCCTCAGCCGCCAGAACCTCTGGATCGTCAGCCCGTCGAGGCGGCGCGCCATCCTCACGGAACAACAGCGCAGTCTGTCGCGCCCCGGTCAGATCCAGTTGCAGCGTTTCCAAATCCGCCGAATAGGGAATATTGCTCAGGATCAGACGATGTTGACCGATTGGCAGGTCAAACTCCGCACGGCGGGTGATCGCAGCCACCTCTGGGTAGACCGTGACCTCGGTCACCTGGCTGTTGACGGTAATGTCATCGGCCCAGGCAAGGCTGGCGACCGAACTGGCCAGCAACGACAGCAAGGAGAGGGAAAAACGCATGAATATCTCACAATCAGGTTTGGAGTGCAGGCCCTGTCCCACCGCCCCTGAGTGAAACAGCAGTCGACCCGCTCAATAGTCCTGACAGTAGAGTATCAAGTCGCAGCTAAAAGCAGAAGTTGCCAAGCAGTTGCGATCTGGCGCAAATTTGCCGAAGCTTCGCCACCTCAAGAAAGCAAAAACGGCGCCGTTCTGGCACCGTTTTGAACCTCATTGGCTGCGCGACGCAGACTGCACGCGGGCAGCGCCAATGGGAAGAGCATAGTCCCTGGATCAGATCAGTGCTGCGCCACAGGGGCAGCTGCCATCATGCGGGTTGGCGCCTTGCGCACCGGACGCACCCGTTTGAACCGCTGTTCCAGATCTGCGGCAGGAAAGCCCAAGAAGGCACAGGTGCAGATTTTGACATGGCTCTGCGCGTCATAAAGATGCATATGGCCCTTGGCACGTTTCATGTAAAAGCCCTTGCCCTGCAGCCCCGAGCGCAGCTCTGACCAGGTTTTGGCCTCTTGGAAATGTGGCGTCAGCATGATCCGCAACTGGATGGCCATTTCGGTATCCATACGGTCCTGATCACTGGCGCTTGACCAGGCCGTCTGTTGCATGGCTGCGTCGCCGGTTGTCTGTGTTTCGCGTTCAAAATCTTTCGAGTACATGGCTCAAACCCCGTTTTCATATCCCACCCTCAGGATATTGCGTTATGTGGCCAGATTTGGGCAGCCCTGCAAAAGTTTAAGGGCCGCCTCTTGCGAAGCAGCCCCCCTAACCTAAAGTGTAAAAAGCTTTAGCCTTTTTTGAGCACTTCCCGGCCCAGTAGTTCGGCAATCTGTACCGCGTTCAGGGCGGCGCCTTTGCGCAGGTTGTCGCTGACACACCAGAAGTTCAGGCCGTTATCAATGGTGGAATCCTGGCGTATGCGGCTGATAAACGTGGCAAAATCACCAACGCATTCAACCGGGGTCACATAGCCACCGTCTTCGCGCTTATCAATCACCATGATGCCAGGTGCCTCGCGCAGGATGTCGCGGGCCTCGTCTTCGTCGAGGAAGTCTTCTGTTTCAATATTGATCGATTCAGAGTGGCCAACAAAGACAGGGACTCGCACACAAGTGGCTGTGACCTTGATGGATTTGTCGATGATCTTCTTGGTTTCGGCGACCATTTTCCACTCTTCCTTGGTGGAACCGTCGTCAAGAAAGACGTCAATATGCGGAATCACATTGAAGGCAATCTGCTTGGGGTAGACCTTTGGCGGTACTTCTTTGGTCGGGTTGTAAATCGCCTTGGTCTGCTCCCACAGCTCGTCGATCGCCTCTTTGCCCGATCCTGACACAGACTGATAGGTCGAGACCACGACGCGTTTGATCTTGGCCCGGTCATGCAAAGGCTTCAGCGCCACAACCATCTGCGCGGTCGAGCAGTTGGGGTTGGCGATGATGTTCTTCTTGGCATAGCCATGCACCGCCTCGGGGTTCACCTCGGGCACGATCAGCGGCACATCGGGGTCGTAGCGGTAGAGCGACGAGTTATCAATCACCACACAGCCCGCTTTGGCGGCCTTGGGGGCGTAGATCTTGGTCGCGTCAGAGCCCACGGCAAACAGCGCCATGTCCCAGCCGGTGAAATCAAAGGTGTCGAGATCCTGGGTCTTCAACGTCTTCTCGCCGAACGTCACCTCGGTTCCCAGCGATTTACGGCTGGCCAGAACGGCAACCTCATCCGCAGGAAACTGGCGCTCTGCCAGGATGTTCAACATTTCGTGGCCCACATTGCCTGTGGCGCCAACGACGACGACGCGATAACCCATTTTGTTTCTCCAGTATCATCCGGCCTCATGGCCGGCTGGGGTCTCATATAGGCAATTGCCCTGCATTTAAAGGGCTTGGTCAGTCCAGCCGGTCGCGGCTGAACAGATAAATCACACATCCCACCGCCAGAGACAGCGCAAAGAAGCCAAAAATCGCCAGATAGGGCGCTGCCGGGGCTGCTCCGGCCATGTTCGAATGCAGCCTACCAGAGGCAAACTGCATGATTCCAACGCCGCCGATGCCAAAGAAGTTGAGCAGCGTCACCCCCCGCCCCACCAGATGCGGCGGCACAAAGGCGCGGCCATGGGCAATGATCACTGGGAAAGAGCCGCCCACAAAGCCCACAAAGGCCATCACCGCGATGGGCATCCAGATCGGCGCGCCCGTCACGGACATCAGGGCAACCATTGCCAGCACACCTAGCGCGTTACCGGTAAAGATCACCCATTTGCGGCTGCCAAAGATCCGGTCCAGCGGCCCATAGGCAAAGGTGCCCGCCACCATGGCCACGCCCATGACCAGCGCCGCCAGCCCGACCTCGCCGGTGCTCAGCCCGTAGACATCGGTTAAGTAGGGGCCGATCCACAGTCCCCGCAGCGCGCCAGAGGGCGCATAGCAGACAAACATCAAAGGGAAAATCGCCCAGAGCACCGGCATCTTCAGCAGCTCCAGCACCGATCCTTTCTGGCCGCCCTCAGGTTTGGCCGGATCCTGCACCGTCAGGAAAATACCCGCAGCCACCAACCACGAGGCCAGCGCCAGGGTCCAGAGCGTCGCCCGCCAGCCAAGGTGCTCCACCGCAAAGGCCGTCGGGTAAGAGGCCACCAGATTGCCCACCGACCCCATGCCCAGCATCAGGGCCGCCAAAGTGGCAAAGCGGGCCGCCGGGTATTGGCGCGCAAAGATGTAATATGACGCCATCAGAACCGGCGAACAGCCGATGCCGATAAAGAACATCGCCATGCTGACATGAAAAGGCGATGTCGCCAGTGCAAAGACCGCCGCGCCGCCAGAGCCGCCCAGAAACAACAGCCAGGCAGAGGTCCGGCGTGGTCCCAGATGGTCCAGCGCCCAGCCCACCGGCAGCTGCATCGCCGCAAAGGACAAAAACCACATACCAGACGCATCCGCGAGATCACTGGGCGTGGCGCCAATATCCTGTCCCAGCACCGTGGTCAGAACCCCAAGAAAGGCGCGGAAAAACTGGCTCAGCACATAGGCCAGGCACAACATGATCAATCCAGCCTGCATCTTGAACGCTCCCTTTGGGTAGATCTCTTGCTTTGCGCGTCCATTGAGCATTTGTTGTCACATGTTCGCGACGCGAGCTTGCATGTTTGCAGCCTGGGTACAATTGTTTTGATACCTGACAGCAGAGATTGAGACGGATGATGCATACCGCCAAATTTTACGAATCTCTGCCCCGGCAGAGGCATTTTTCCAGCCTGACAAAGCCAGCAGCCTTTACCCCGCTTCCGGATGACTGGGTGATCTGCTGCAGCGATATCGTCGATTCCACCGGGCTGATTGCCGCCGGGAAGTACAAGACCGTCAACATGGTTGGGGCCTCGGTGATTGCAGCCATGCTGAACGCGCTCGACGGCGCCGCCTTTCCCTATGTCTTTGGCGGCGACGGGACCTCGTTTGCGGTCTCCGCTGCGCAGGCTGCGACGGCACGGCGCACTCTGGCCCGTCTGCGCCGCTGGGTGAAACAGGAGTTTGGCATTGCCCTGCGGGTGGCGATGATCCCCGTGCACGAGGTGCGGGCGCAGGGGCTGGATGTCACCGTGGCCCGCCATGCGGTCTCGGATAATGCCGACTACGCGATGTTTTCAGGCGGCGGCCTCGCCTGGGCCGAAGATCAGATGAAGCAGGGCCATTACGTCATCCCCGAAAACACAGACGAGACACCACCAGATCTGACCGGCTTGTCCTGCCGCTGGAACACGATTCCCGCACGCAATGGGCTGATCCTGTCGCTGGTGATGGTGCCAGGGCCGACGGCAACAGCGTCGCAGTTTTCCAGGGTGGCGGCAGAAATCCTGACCCGGACAGCAGCTTTGGCGCGGGGCGGCCACCCGGTCGCCGCCGAAGGACCGGGGATCGCCCTGCTGCCACGGGGGCTCGGTCTGGAAGCCAAACTGACCCATGGCACCGGATCAGTGCTGCGCAAGTGGCTTAGTCTGATGGTCGGCACCATGCTGACGAGCTGGTTGTTCCGCCACAAAAAGCCCATGGGCCAATTTGATCCAACCCACTACCTTGCGGTGATGAGCGACAATGCCGACTATCGAAAGTTCGACGACGGGCTCAAAATGACCATTGATTGCACCCCAGATCTGCAGAGCGAGATCACGGCGATCCTGCAAAAGGCCCAGACCGCCGGGCATATCCGGTTTGGCCTGCATGCGCAGGATGAGGCCCGACTCACCTGTATCGTGCCCTCCGCAAGCAGCGATGATCACGTCCATTTTGTCGATGGCGCCGCAGGGGGATACACCCGCGCCGCCAGCAATATGGGTAAAATTCAAAGAGAATAAGCCGGAGTATCTGCTCCTGGCGCATCCCCCAATGACGGGCTTTGGGGGGCCAGGCTTGCAATCAGACTTTCTGAAACAGACCCGCCTTAGGATCGTAGCATTCCAACCCGCCTTCTCCGATGTCGGTCCACAACCCATGCAGGCTGAGACTGTCGCCTTTGACAGCCTCCGAGATAAAGGGAAAGGTCATCAGATTTTCCAGCGATGCCACAACCGCCTGACGTTCAAACTGGCGCGCCTGGTGGTCGTCGTCCTCGATTTCGGCAACCAGATCGAACTTGGGCTTAAGGATATCCATCCAACGCCCGACAAAGCTATCCTTGGCTTCCAGGGTTGGCGCATGGCCTTTGCACATATCAATACAGCCCTGCACGCCGCCACATTGCGAATGGCCCAGAACGATAAGATGCGAGACTTTCAGCACGGTTACAGCATATTCCACCGTCGCACTGGTGCCGTGGTAATCGCCATCGGGCGCATAGGGCGGGACCAGATTGGCAATATTACGGTGGATAAAGAACTCCCCCTGATCGGCGCCAAAGATCGAGGTCACATGGACCCGGCTGTCACAACAGGAAATCACCATCGCCCGAGGCCGCTGTCCTTCGGTCGCGAGCCGGCGATACCACCCCTGGTTCTCCGCATAGGAGGTGGCCTTCCAGCCGTGATAGCGGGTGACCAGATAGCTGGGTAGAGGTTTGGCAAATTCCATTGAGAGCATCCTCTTGTGAGTGTTCGTGGCGCTAATATCCTAAATTGATCGCAAATTCGAGGGATTTGAACAGTCCGGTGGAAACCTTTTGACAACCACTGGCAGGCAAATTGGCCTCGTGCCGTGGGGGTACAATAAATTTAGGGTGAATGTGGTGGCTAATATACTCACTGTCATGCAAGCAGAGAACGTGCATCTTGATCCAGACAAACTGGGCGAGCTGTACGCGCAACTGGGCGAAGCCGGAGCCGAAGATGTCGTTTGTCGCGCCATCGAGGAACTGGCTGTGCGCCTGACGCATTGCGAACGACTTTGGCGTCAGAACAACATGGTTGATCTGCGCAAAAACGCGCGATCCTTGATCGCAATCGCGGAACAGATCGGGATGAGCGCCATGGCGTCCATTGCCCGCGATGTCACCGCGGCAATTGATAACGAGGACGCACCCGCCGTGGCCGCGATCCTGTTCCGGCTCCTTCGGGTCGGCGAGCGCTCCCTGACAGCTGTCTGGGATCAGCAAGACATTACCGTTTGAACGCCTAGATCAAACGCCAAGACCAAACGCACTTTCTGAACGGCTTGACCCAACAGGAAGACAGACCACTAGAACTGTAGTGTAAAATGCCTACATGCCAGGCCGCCCTGGAGACCTAAATGGTCTCCGGCGGCCTTGGCCTGTTTGAGGGCCTGTTTTGATGTCCTGCACCAAGGCTGAGTATCGCCGCGCAGATTTCCCTAGAATTCTGGCAGCACCAAAACTCTGGCAACACCTAAAACTCTGACAACAAATGACAGGCGGCACTTGCAGGCAGCGGGCAGGCAGATACTCTGACGTCACCTGACGCCCAACCGGAGTATCCTTTATGGCCCATTGCTTTGCACCAGTCTCTGACACTGCTGTCCCCCTCTCTCTGATGGAGCAGGATCAGCTGCAAGGCTGGCTACAGAATCAGCCCGCGTCACTCCAGGATTGGGTCACGACCAATGGCTTCACCGCAGGCAGCGGGCAGGCGCTGTTGGTTCCGGGAATCGATGGTGCTGCGCCCTTTGCTCTGGCGGGCTATGGCACAGCCACGCAGCGCAGGCGCCAACGCTTTACCCTGGCCGCCGCCGCAGAAAAACTGCCTGCAGGCTGCTATCAGCTACAGACCAAGACACCGGGCCTGGCCCAGCTGGACACCGAAACACTGTCGACGGAATGCCTTGGCTGGCTGCTGAGCCAATACCGTTTTGGCCGCTACAAAAGCACCACACCGATGGCGGCAAGCCTGATCGCCCCGGCGACGGTTGATGCCGCCGCGATCGAATCGCTGGCCGCTGCCGAATGGCTGACACGGGATCTGATCAACACCCCCGCCGCCGACATGGGGCCTGCCGAATTGGAGGCCGCAGTTGAGGCCCTGGCGGCTGAGTTTGACGCCTCCGTCGGGGTGATCACCGGCGCTGATCTGCTGGAGGCGAATCTGCCGCTGATCCATACGGTTGGCCGCGCCGCAGATCAGGCACCACGGCTGATTGACCTGCACTGGGGCAGTTCCGGGCCAAAGCTGACCCTGGTGGGCAAGGGCGTCTGCTTTGACACCGGCGGGCTGAACCTGAAACCCGGCGCCAGCATGGGATTGATGAAAAAGGACATGGGTGGGGCTGCAAATGTTTTGGGTCTGGCGCGGATGATCATGGCAGCCGGGCTGCCAATTCAGCTGCGGGTGCTGATCCCCGCAGTGGAGAACGCCGTCTCTGGCAATGCCTTCCGTCCCGGTGATGTACTGCCCTCGCGCAAGGGGCTGACGGTTGAGATCAACAACACCGATGCCGAGGGCCGCCTGGTGCTGGCCGATGCCCTGACCCTGGCGGATGAGGGCGATCCTGATCTGGTGATCTCGATGGCAACCCTGACCGGGGCTGCACGGGTGGCGGTTGGCCCGGATCTGGCGCCGTTTTACACTGATCACGACGCGGATGCCGCCGCGCTGGCGACCCAGGCAGCCCCGCAGGCGGACCCGGTCTGGCGGATGCCCTTTCACGCCCCCTATGAGAGCATGATCGAGCCCGGTATTGCCGATCTCGACAATGCACCTGCGGGTGGGTTTGCCGGCTCAATCACCGCCGCCCTGTTCCTGCGCCGCTTTGTCGGCGAAAGCCGCTATATGCATTTTGACATCTACGGCTGGACCCCCAACGCCGCGCCGGCCCGGCCCAAGGGCGGCACCGGCCAGGGCTGCCGGGCACTGTTTGCCGCACTGCCCGACCTGCTGGGATTGTAAGCACCATGTCAGAGAGTGGCTCAGAATGTGCACGTATTGCCCTGCCTGTTGTTGACCTGTTGCGCGCCCCCGACGGGCCGCGTGATCGGCAACTTTTGTGTGGTGAGGCGGTAGAGATCCTGGATCAGAATCAGGGCTGGGCCCATATTCGCGCCACCAAGGATGGCTACCACGGCTATCTGCCCGATGCGGCCCTGGCCCCGGCGCAAACCAACAGCCATTGGATCAGCGCCCCAGCCAGCCACGCCTATAGCGCTGCCGATTTCAAATCCCCCGACCTGGCCGCGCTCAGCTTTGGCAGTCAGGTCCTGGTCTCAGGCTTTGAGGGCAGATTTGCAAAAACCGATCAGGGCTATATCCCAAGGGTGCATCTTACCCCGATGGAGCAGCAGCTGCGCGATCCGCTGTCTGTGGCCATGGGGTTCCTTGGCACACCTTACCTTTGGGGCGGCAACAGCCGCTTTGGCATTGATTGCTCGGGGCTGGTGCAACTGGCCTGCCTCGCCTGTGGCATTGCCTGCCCCGGCGACAGCGGCCCACAAGAGCGCCAATTGGGAACACTTCTGCCCCCCGGCAGCGCCTATCAACCTGGAGATCTGTTGTTCTGGAAGGGCCATGTTGCCTGGGTTCACGACCCCGACACCCTGCTACATGCCAATGTCCATGCCATGGCTGTGGCGCTGGAACCGTTGCAGCAGGCGATTGCCCGCATTGCCGACCAGGGCGACGGCCCAGTAACGGCACACCGGCGGTTGCCGCAGATCGGCTGAGCCACACCGGAGCGCTGGCTATTTAACCGCCCGGATGAGTTTGCGTTCCAACACCCGCAGCACCGCCTTCAGGTCGCTGCCGCGTTTCAGGATCTGGCCATCCATCCCCACCACCGCATAAAGCCCCTGACGATTGCGCAGTTTGGGGTGTTTTTCGATCCGGTACAGCGGATTTTCAGCGGTGCGGCGAAACACTGAAAACACCGCAAGCTCCCGCAGGCAGGAAATCCCGTAATCACGCCACTCTCCGGCGGCCACCATACGGCCATAGAGCGACATGATCACCGACATCTCACGTCGGTCAAAGGCCACTTGCTGCGGGATAGGCACGCCCGGCTTGGGCGGAATGGGATCCATAGTCATATCCTGAGAATCGCCGCAACGACGAGATTAATCAAGGTGTTTTGCACCTGCCCGACCTCAGCCTACGCAGGCCCTGCCTCAACGATGCGCCTCCGGCACCCAATCGGCGGTCTCCTGGTTCCAAAACCGGTTTGGGTTTGCCTCATCCTGGCCGCGTCGATGCAGGCTGCGCGCTGCCGCAATCAGCTGGATCACCGGTTCTTCATAGGGGTGGGCGTGGTAAATGGCACAGAGCAGCGGCTCCAACGCTTGCCCCTGCTTGGGCACAAAGATCTGCAGCTCGACACAGGCCACCGCGACGGCCTGATCCGTGGCCCGGTTGCGGGCCTGTGGCAGGGTGCGAAACTGCTGCACCCCGGCGCGGGTGGTAAATGCCACTTGATCGTAGTCCCCCCAGTGCAATGGCTCCTGAGACAGCACCGCCTGCAAAACCCGCCCGGCGGCCTCCTGTGGCACCTGAACCAGCACCCGTGTGCCCTGTTCGATGCTAGGCTCTGGACCCATTAATCTTACATGCTCAGCGGCTATTTCACGAGATTTCAGGGGCTTGGGGTGCGCAGCCAATAGTGGTTCTATTTGCAAGCGATCCGAGACATTGAAATGAAGTGAAATCGTTGCCCTTCGGGTTTGACGGATTTTCCCGCTGGACGCGTCACATCTGATTGAAATAGAACCACTATTCCTGCGCAGATGCTCCTAACCAGCGAAAAATCTGTCAAACTGAGCACGTAAGATGAATGGGTCCAGAGCCTAAAGCGGTCGCAGTGGATTGTGTCAAAGACCTCAGGCATTGGTCAGTTCCTCACAGCGTAGTCCAAGAATGTTCTCCAGCGCCCGTGCCCCGACGCCGGTCATCTGCAGCCCGCGTTTGTGGCTGTTGCGCGTCACCCAGCCCTGATCAAAGAAATGAGCAAGGATCTGTTTTCCCAGCGGACCTGCTACATGCAGCTTGCGCTCGGTCCAATCCATGCAGGGGCGGGCAAAGGGCTGGCGCGCCTGCGCAGATGCAGGCATTTGCGGCGGGTGCACGCCCAGCTTTTGCCAGGTCTCGTGGCCACAGACGCGAAAGCCGCCGTTTTCCTCGACCAGCATGCCTCGGTCCAGAACTTGCCCGGTGATAGCCACCGCCAGAGGGCCCGCGAGGTGGTCATAGCAACTGCGCAGCGGGGCAATATCGCCCGCCTTGCGCCGCTGGGCCAGATGCAGATGAGAACTGGGCGCGATGGCCGCCAGCTGCTCCAGCACCCCGGCCACCTCGCTATTGGCGAGGCGGTGAAACACGCAGCGCCCGCGTTTCTCGGCCAGGACCAGCCCGGCGTTTTGCAACATGCGCAGATGCGCCGTGGCGGTCTGGGCGGTGATGCCCGCCGCCGATGCCAGTTCCTTGTTGGTGAAAGACCGACCCTCCATCAGCTCACAGAGCATCCGGGTGCGGCTGGCATCGCTCAGGGCCTGGCCAATGATATCAAAGCGTGGTGTTGTCATGTCCCAAGGCTAGCCCTTTGCGGCCCCCCTGCCCATAGAATTCCCTTCGCTGCAGAGCGAACAATGCGTGAGGGGGTGCGCCCATAGGCACAGGCTCTCTTGTTGGCAGCCCGAAGCCCATCGCAGTACCATCCAGCCGCTGCCGCGCAAGTTTAACGCAGAAATAACCTGAGTGGTGGAGACTGCTCCGACCATGGCCAGGCAAGCAGCCAGCAGGCGCCCGGCACCCTGCCCGCTTTTTGGTCTCAGCTTTCGTTTTGGTCAAACGCTCCCTGTTTGGCCATGCCCACTCTTGGTGGAGAAAATATAATGACCTCTGGTTCCAACCCCCGTCACAAGGGGACACGCCACCGTTTTTCCGCGCTTGCCAAGCGGGTCTGTCGGCGGATGATCGGCGCTTTCAGTGCTCTCGGCCTGTGCTTAGGCTTGCTCAGCGCTGATCTATATGCCGGCAGCGCGGTGATCACCGATAAACAGATTCAGGCCCGTCTGGCCTTGATGCGTCAACAAAAAGAAGCGCTCCTCAGCCTCAGCGAAATGATGGCGGGGCGGCGGGTCTTCACCCCCCAGACGGCCAAGGCCGCGCGGCGGGTCCTGATGAACAACACTCGCAAGATCCCCAAACGTTTTTCCAAGCAGCGCATGGACCCCAATTCCTATGCCCGCCCCGAAATCTGGGTCCAGTGGCAGGATTTTGAGGCCCGCGCCGAGGTCGCACAACAGGCAGCAAAACAGATCAGCGCCAATTCTGTGAACGGGCTGCGCCGCAGCCTGCCAACGATGATACGGGCCTGCCACAGCTGCCATCAAACCTATCGCACGACGCCCAATCAGGCGATCACGCATTAACCCGGTTGGCAAGACATAGGGCGGGATGGCCCGGCAGTGAAGCCGGAGAGGCGAGCCTGCCAGGCGTGGCTCCAACTGACGGGGCTTTCGCTGTAGGGTTACACTGGAGGGCCTGCCGAAATACGCAGTAAGCCGACCTATCCGTGTCCACGGCAGGCACTGGCAAGGCCCGCAGATAGCCCCCGCGGCGGTTAGATCGAAAACACAGCATAGCGGGCGAGAAATGTATCAACCGCGCCTTCAATAATCCTGCTGCGTTCTTCCTCTGTAAAGCTCGCGTCGATGTTGAACAGAAAACGCGGCACAAGATCGGCGCGGCAAAGTTCGGCAAACTGATCGGCAGCGAGGTCAAAATCCTCGATCTGCAACTCGCCCCTTGCGGTGGCGCTGCGCAGGTAATCGCGAATTTTGCCGCGAATCAACAATGGACCGCTCTCATAAAACTGGCGTCCAAGGTCAGGAAAGCGATCAGCCTCAGCCACGCAGATACGAAACATCCGCAGGCCAAAGTCAGACAGGCTGATGGACAAGATATGCCCAGCTGCAGCTCGCAAAATTTGACGCGGAGTACTGGAACAAGTCGCCAGATCCATCGGCGCGTCCGCCTGTCGAGCACATTCGCTGCGGGCGACCTCCATGAACAACAGACGTTTATCCGGAAAATAGCTGTAAAGCGTCGCCTTGGAGACCCCGGCCGCGCGTGCAATATCGTCAACGCTGGCGCCTTCAAACCCATCTGCCAAAAACACCTCACGCGCGCCCTTGAGAACCTGATCAAACTTCCGTCCGGTTCGCAGAATGCTGGCGTGTTTGTTCATGGCTGACCTCGTGGCACTGGCGGGATGGAACCACCACTCTAACCGAGAGAACGGTAGCGCAACACCATTCTCTTTGCTCTCGTTTCGCGCCTGTCCAAGAGGCCAAGCTCAAGCGCTTCTTAAGTGACCTGCAGGGCCAAGCGCTCCCGCCCACCCTTCAGCCTTCTGGCGAAGGCTGGGGCCGTTGGGGGTGGCGCCGCGCTGCCGCGCGGCGCGGTCGCGCGTACCAAAGCCCGTCCCGTCTCTCGCAGACCTGCCATCCGGGCCTGCCGCCCCGTCTGTCCCCGCTCTGTCACCCCCATCCGTCACCCGCGTCTATCCCCCTCTGTTACCCAGACTGCCTTCCGCTTTCCCGAGCCAAAACACCACAGTGGGCCGCTTGTTTGGTCCAGATCTCAAACGGGAAAATCTCAAATCGGACGAGCCCCTCCTGGGGCGGATCAGGGCTGGATCACCCACGCCGCGCGGCAGCGCGGCGCCCGGCCCAACGGGAGGCGGGCATCTGTGATGCCCAAACGACGGGCGGGAGCCCCCCTTTGCTTTTCCCTGCTCCTTTGCAAACAACGCCCAGCTTTCCATCTTGCCTTTTTACCAAAAGCCGCTACCACTCTGGCAATGGCCGATATTTTCTTCAGAACACTACCCTTCTTTGCAATCATCGGCCTCGGCTATTGGGCGGGTCGAACGCGGTTCTTCACCGAAGAGGCCACCGCCTATCTCACCAAATTCATCTTTTTCTTCCCGCTCTCGGCGATGATCTTTCGCTTTTCCGCCAATCTCTCCTTTGCCGAGATCTTTGATCCCGACCTGGTTCTGGCCTACCTGGCAGGCACTATGGCGGTCTATCTGCTGGTCACGCTTGTTGCTCTGCTGCGCCGCCTGGACATGCCCACCGCCGCCGTCGAGGCCCAATGCGCCGCCATCGGCAATGTTGGCTTTTTGGGCCTGCCAATGATGGCCATCCTTTTTGGTGAGGCCTCCATAGCGCCGATGATGCTGGTGCTCAGCGTTGATCTGGTGGTGTTTTCCTCACTGATCGTCATCCTGATCAACCTTGGGCGCGGTTCTGGCCTGGGGGTGGCAACGCTCAAGCTGGTGCTGCTCGGACTGCTGCGCAATCCGATGATTCTGGCCATCTGTGCCGGCCTCGCCTGGTCCGCCTCTGAGCTCCCGATCCCGGAACCGATGAACGATTTTCTGTCGATTTTGGGTGGGGCTGCCACTCCCGGAGCACTGTTTGCCATTGGTGCTTCGCTGGCGTCAAAATCGGCGGAGCGGATGCAGATCGCCGTCTGGATCAGCTTTGCCAAACTGGTGCTGCACCCGCTCTGTGTCGCGCTTTGCGTCATCCTCCTGTTTCCGGTCAACAGCTACTCTGCCATGGTGGCCATTGCAGCGGCCTCTCTGCCGGTGGCGGGCAACGTCTATATGCTGGCACAGCATTATGGCGTGGCACCACACCGGGCCTCGGCGGCCATTTTGATTTCCACCCTCGTCTCCATCTTCACCGTGCCCATGGTGATCGCCTGGGTCACGCAGCTGTAGTCACCCGCTTTTTGCCCCCACAATTCAGGTTATTGTAACGCGATTGCCGCATTAACTGGTCCAGCTGTCGCGCCTCTACTGGACCCGCGCCGTCCTGACAGGTAGCGATAGGGCAACCATAGATAGGAGCGGCTCCATGGAAACCATTTCGCAAAACAAAGCCTTTGGTGGCAATCAGGGCGTCTACCGCCACAAAAGCACTGCCACCAACTGCGACATGACCTTTGGCCTGTTCCTTCCAGAAGAAGCCAAGGACGGGCCAGTGCCAATCCTGTGGTATCTCTCGGGCCTGACCTGCACCCATGAAAACGCCATGACCAAGGCCGGCGCCCAGGCCTGGTGCGCCGAACAGGGCATCGCCATCGTGTTTCCCGACACCAGCCCCCGTGGGGAAGGGGTCGCCGATGACGCCGCCTATGACCTGGGCCAGGGCGCAGGCTTTTACGTCAACGCCACCCAAGAGCCCTGGGCGGCGCACTACCAGATGTGGGACTATATCGCCGAAGAGCTGCCCGCGCTGCTGGCGGAAAACTTTGCCATCGACCTTGACCGCCAGGCCATCACCGGCCACTCCATGGGGGGCCACGGCGCACTGACCTTGGCAATGAACCTGCCGGGCCGGTTCAAATCGGTCTCGGCCTTTGCGCCGATCTGCAATCCAACCGGCGCCGACTGGGGCCGCAAGCAGCTCACCGCCTATCTGGGCGAGGATGAGTCCACCTGGACCAAGCATGATGCCTCATTGATGATGCGGGAGACAGGGTTTGACGGACCGGTGCTGATTGATACCGGCACCACCGACCAGTTCATCGACCTGTTGCGTCCCGAAGCCCTGGCCGCCGCCTTGGCTGAAAAGCGGCAAGAGGCCACCCTGCGCCTGCAGCCGGGCTATGATCACAGCTATTTCTTTGTCTCCAGCTTCATGGAAGATCACGTCACCTTCCACGCCGAAGCCCTGTACCGGGATTAAACCATGAACACTGCCGCCTCCCCTACGATGACCGATTTCGACTACGACCTGGTGATTATCGGCTCCGGCCCCTCGGGGCGGACCGCTGCCATCCAGGCCGGCAAGCTCAAACGCCGGGTGCTGGTCATCGACCGGGCAGACCGGCTGGGCGGGGTTTCGGTCCATACCGGCACTGTGCCCTCCAAAACCCTGCGCGAAACCGTGCTGAACCTTTCTGGCTGGCGCGAGCGCAGCTTTTATGGCCGCTCCTACCGGGTCAAAGACCAAATTGCCGCTGAAGACCTGAAGGCCCGGCTGCATATGACCCTGGACCACGAGGTCGATGTGCTGGAGCACCAGTTCAACCGCAACCACGTGGAATGGCTGGCCGGTCTGGCCAAATTCATTGGCCCAAATGAGGTCGAAGTCGCCACCGAGGCCGGGGACACCAGCCGGATCACCGCAGAGAAGTTCCTGATTGCCACCGGCACCCGCACCTACCGGCCAAAGGATGTGCCTTTTAACGGTAAAACCGTTGTCGACGGCGATGAGTTCCTGGATATGGCTGCGATCCCGCGCTCGCTGGTAGTTGTTGGAGCCGGCGTCATCGGGGTGGAATATGCCACCATGTTTTCGACCTTGGACGTGCGCGTTACGCTGATTGAACCCCGCGACAGCTTTCTGGATTTCATCGACAGCACCCTGATCCAGGATTTCACCCATCAGATCCGTGAAAACGGTGTTGATCTGCGCCTTGGCTCTGCCATCGACACGATCGAGGACGCGGGCAGCCATATCGAGGTCTCGCTGGACAATGGCCGTCATGTCCGCGGTGAAATGCTGCTGTTTGCCGCCGGGCGCATGGGCAATACCGATGGGCTGAACCTTGAGGCCGTTGGGCTGGAAACCGATCACCGGGGCCGTCTTAGCGTCGAGCGCAAGACCTATCAAACCGCCGTGCCGCATATCTATGCCACTGGCGATGTCATCGGCCACCCGTCGCTGGCCTCCACCTCGTTGCAGCAGGGCCGTGTTGCCGCCTGCCACGCGCTGGAAACGCCCACCCTGCCGGAAAGCCCCTGGTACCCCTATGGCATCTATTCGGTGCCAGAGATGTCCACCTGCGGCATGTCCGAAGAGGAACTGCAAGAGCGCGGCATCCACTACGAAATCGGCGTCGCCCGCTTCCGCGAGACCTCGCGCGGGCATATCATGGGGCTGGAACACGGCATGCTGAAGATGCTGATCAGCCTCAAAACCCGCCGGGTTCTGGGGGTACAGATCGTCGGCGAAGGCGCGACCGAGCTGATCCACATCGGCCAGGCGGTGATGAACCTGCAGGGCACCGTGGACTACTTTGTCCAGAACACCTTCAACTACCCCACCCTGGCCGAAGCCTATAAGATCGCCGGGTTGGACGCCTTTAATCGGATGCCCATCCCCGAGGAATTCAAGGCGAAAAAGCCTGCAAAATCGACTGAAAAGGCCCCGGCCAAAGCCTCAACCAAAGCCCCAACCAAAGCCAAGGATAAACCCGCCGAGGCCAGCAAAGACACTGACGAAAAGACAGCCAAGTGAGCGCGCTCTATATTGATGCGGATGCCTGCCCGGTCAAAGAAGAGGCCGAGCGGGTGGCCAGCCGCCACAAGCTGAAAATGTATGTGGTCTCCAACGGCGGGTTGCGCCCCTCGCGCAATCCGCTGGTGGAGAATATTATCGTCTCCGAAGGCGCCGATGTCGCCGACATGTGGATCGCCGAGCGCTGCGGCACCGGCGATGTGGTTGTCACCGGCGACATCCCGCTGGCGGCCAAATGTATCGAAACCGGCGCCCAGGTACTGCGCCACAATGGCGAGCGTTTCACCCCGGCCAATATCGGCCAGCAACTGGCGATGCGCGATCTGATGGCCGACCTGCGGGCCGCCAATCCGCTGGGGGCCGGCGGCTCTGGCAAGGGCTTTACCAAGGCGGATCGGTCGCGTTTTCTGGACGCATTGGAACGCGAGATCCGCGCCGCGAAGTCAGCAACCTGAGTGTAAGAAACCCTTTTACAAAAGCGATTTTTGCACTGTCTGGGACTTGGCACTGCACTCTGTGATTTCACCGGCACAGAATTGACCGGGATGAGCCGCCGCCAGGCTGACAGGATCCGTCGCCTCCAGCAGGTCGCGGGTCAAGGAGGGCCGCAAGGCCCCCGCGTCAGCGGCTTGTCCTTGAGGCGGGATCTGTTGGTATAGACTGGAGGAGGCGTGTTTGAAGGGCAGCATGCCCCCTCAAACAGCTTCTCAGCAAATAAAATTTCTGCCAGCCACAGGTGCAGGAGCTGGCACTGCAAAATCTTTTCCGCGCCAGCCCCGCGCCGCCATTGCCCCAGCCCGGTTTTTGCGCGATGCATTTCCCTGTAGCGCACAGGGAGGCTTTGATGAGCGACACGATGAAAGTCAGCCTTCTTGGGCTCATGGCTGCTGCCGGCTCGGCCATTTGCTTTTCCATCATCGACGTCTTGGTCAAATTCCTGTCCGGGGATTATCCGCTCTATCAGGTGGTGTTGCTGCGCTCCTTGGTAGCGATGCCCATCCTGCTGCTGATCCTGGTGCCGCTAGAGGGCGGTTTTCACGTCTTGCGCACCCGCCAGCCCAAACTGCACCTGATCCGCTGTTGCGCGGTGCTGTTTGCCAATATCTGTTTTTACACCGGGCTTGCCACCATGCCCATGGCCGATGCGGTGGCGATTGCCTTTGCCACGCCTCTGATCGTCACCCTGCTGTCGGTGGTGCTGTTGGGCGAACGGCCCGGCATCTGGCGCTGGAGCGCCGTTGCAGTGGGCTTTATCGGCGTGTTGATCATCATGCGCCCAGGTCCCGGCACCTTTCAAGCCGCTGCCCTATTGCCGTTCTTTGGCGCCTGCGGCTATGCCACTCTGCATGTTCTAACCCGCCGCGCCGGCGGTGCCGACAGCCCTGCGGCGCTGACCTTTTATCCCTCGCTGGCCTTTATGACTGTCAGCGCCCTTGTCGGGCTCACCACCGGAGATGGCCGCTTTGCCACGGGTGACAGCGCCGCGCTGGATTTCATCCTGCGTGCCTGGATCTGGCCCGCTGCAGACGATTGGTGGGCCTTTGTCGCCCTTGGGCTGACCGCCTCTATCGGTGGCTATCTGATCAGTTTTGCCTATCGCCAGTGTGAAGCTGGGCTGGTGGCCCCCTTTGAATACATCGCCATGCCCCTGGCGGTGCTCTGGGGTATACTGGTGTTTCAGGAATGGCCCGATTTGCCGGTCTGGCTCGGAAGTGGCTTGATCATTGGCGCCGGTCTTGTTTCCCTCTGGCGCGAGACCCGCAACAACCGCCCGCCCAGTCGCCCACGGCCCCGCTCCACAGGATAGGAAACAGCAGACCCATGACCATTGAAGCCGTCGTTTTTGATATCGGCAATGTGCTGATCCAATGGGATCCCGAACGGTTCTATGACGCCCGTCTCGGCGTTGAGGACCGCAAGCGCCTGTTTGCCGAGGTGCCCCTGCACGACATGAACCTTGACCTGGATCGCGGCGCCCCCTTTCGCGCCTCGGTCTATGATCTCGCCGATCAGCACCCCACCTGGGCCGAAGAAATACGCCACTGGCACGACAGCTGGCTGGCGTTTGCCCACAGCGATATCCCGCAGTCGGTCCGACTGCTGCGCGCCCTGCGGGCCAAGGGTGTGCCGGTTCTGGCGCTCAGCAACTTTGGTATCGGCACCTTTGAAGTCGCCGTCACAGCCTATCCCTTTCTGGCTGAGTTTGATCAATCCTACATTTCGGGCCATCTGGGCTGTATCAAGCCCGATGCCGAGATCTACCAGCATCTGGAGCAGGGGGCAGGCCTCACTGCGAACCGTCTGCTGTTTGCCGATGACCGCCCTGAAAATGTCGCCGCCGCCGAGGCGCGCGGTTGGCAGGGCCATCTTTTCACCACCCCCCAGGCCTGGGCCGCGCGCCTGGTCGAGGCCGGATTACTCTCAGAACAGGACGCCCAATGAGCATTCCCATGATCACCTTTGACGCCGGCGAAGCCCTGCTGGACTGGATCGACTTCACCAAGGCCCTGACCCGCGGCCACGACCTGCCCAAGGCCGAGATCGGCGATACCTTTCTGTACCGCGACCCGGATACGCTGCTCAGCCGCTCTGCCTGGATTGATGGCATGGGGCTGGCGGTCAAAACCGCCAATATCTTCCCGCGCAACCCTGATGCGGGCAAGCCGATGATCAATGGCTCGGTCTGTCTGTATTCGGATCTCGACGGCACGCTGGAAGCGCTGGTGGATTTCCATCTGGTGACCAAATGGAAGACCGCAGGCGACAGTCTGCTCGGCGCGCTGCGGCTGGCCAACCCCGACAGCCGCGAGGTGCTGATTGTCGGCGCTGGCACCGTTGCCGGATCGCTGGTTGAGGCCTTTGGCACCGCCTACCCGCAGGCGCAGATCCGCATCTGTAACCGCACCCAATCCAAGGCCGAAGAGCTGGCGGCGCGCTACCCCGGCACCGCCGTTGCCACCGATCTTGAAGCGGCGGTCAAAGCGGCAGATATCATCGTCACCTCAACCATGTCCTCCAGCCCGGTGATCAAGGGGGAGTGGCTGCGCCCCGGCCAGCACCTGAACATGATCGGCGCCTATCGCCCCGACATGCGCGAGGCAGATGATACCGCCCTGACCCGCGCGCAGATCTATTGTGACAGCTTTGACACCACCCTGGATCATATCGGCGAGTTCAAGATCCCGCTGGCCGAGGGCGTGATCCAGCGCAGCGATGTGCTGGCGGATTTCTACAGCATCGACCAGTTTCCGGCCTATGACCCTGCCGCGATCACCCTGTTCAAAAACGGCGGCGGCGCCCATCTCGATCTGATGACCAGCCATCATGTTCTGGAGAAATGGAAAGCCGCCGCATGAGCTGGCTGCTGCTCTCCGGCCTGCTGTTTCTTGGCCTGCTGTTGCTGGGCCCGTTGCCGCTGGTGCGGGAGCGGTGGCGCAGGACCATGGGGCCTGGGGCGCGCAATGCCGCACCGGGGCGCTTTGCCCGCCTTTCGCGCGGGCTCACTCATTATCAATGGCACGGCCCCACGCGCGGGCCCATTGCTGTCTGCGTGCATGGGCTCACCACGCCCTCTTTTGTCTGGGGCGGTCTTGCCGAGGGGCTGGTGGCCCAAGGCTACCGCGTGCTGACCTATGATCTCTACGGGCGTGGCTTTTCTGACCGACCCGCAGGGGCGCAGGACAAAGCATTCTTTGTCACCCAGCTGGAAGATATTCTGGCGCATGAAGGGATCACCGAAGATATTACCCTGGTGGGCTATTCCATGGGCGGCGCCATCGCCACGGCCTATACCGCAACCCATCCCGACCGCATCCGCACGCTGGTGCTGCTGGCCTCAGCCGGGCTGAAAACCGAACCGGGCAAGATGGGGCGCTTCATCCGGGACCACAGCCCCCTGGGCGACTGGCTGATGCTGGCGCTTTTTCCCCAACTTCATCGCCGTGGCTGTGAGGCAGAGCGCGCCCTGCCCTCTTCGGTGCCCGGCATCGTCGATCTGCAGAAAAACGAGCTGCGCTACAAAGGCTTTGTGCCAGCGGTTCTGGCCTCATTGCGCGGCATACTGGCCGAAGACAGGGGCGATGATCTGCGCCAGATCCATCGCAGCGGCGTACCGATCCTGGCGATCTGGGGGGATGCGGACCAAGTAATACCCATCAGCGCGGTGGGGCGGATGACCGAACAGGCGCGCTCTGCCCGTCAGGAGGTCATCAAATCCGCCGGCCATGGGCTGCCCTACACCCATACCCAGGAGGTGCTGGAGATCATCGCTGCCAACAGTCGCAACCGGCTTGACTAAAGGCGCAGGACAGCGCGGCCTTTGCGCTTAGCGGGGGGGCGACTTTGCCATATCAGCGCAGGTCAGGCAGCCTGCGCCATCGGGGCTTTCTCCCGTACCGGCAGATGCACCACGGCGCTAAAGGCCCCGACCGCAACGCCAATCCACCAGACAAAGGTGTAATCGCCGTAGACATCATACATCCGCCCGCCCAGCCAAACGCCTAAGAAACCGCCCAGCTGGTGGCTAAAGAACACAATGCCGTAAAGCGTACCCATGTAGCGCAGCCCGTAAAGATGCGCGATCAGGCCAGAGGTCAGCGGCACCGTGGCCAGCCAAAGTGATCCCATGACCACCGAGAAGATGATCACGCTCATCGGGGTGATCGGCAGCAGGATAAACATCGCCGCCACCACCGTGCGCGCCGTGTAGATCCCCGCCAGCAGGTATTTCTTGCTGTAGCGATTGCCCAGCCAGCCGGCAAACAGCGTGCCGCCCACATTGGCGGCGCCAATCAGAGCAATCGACACCGCCCCCAGGGCAGAGGTGGTGGTAATACCAATGCTATGCAGCGCCCCACCCGGCAGGATCGGCCCGCACATTTCAGTGACAAAGGCGGGAAAATGCGCGGTGATAAAGGCCAGCTGATAGCCGCAGGAAAAGAACCCGAGGAAGATCAGGGTAAAAGACGGATCCTTAAAGGCCTGCTTCAGGACAGATCCCATACTGGCCTCAAGCTCGGCCTTGCTGGCCGCCTGCGGGGCGCGCATCAGCGGCAGGGTCAAAATGAGGGCCAGTACCGCACCGGCAAAAACCAAGAACACCGATTGCCAGCTCATCATCGACAGCAAATATTCCGCCGTAGGCGCGCCAATGATCTGGCCGGCAGACCCGGCAGCGGTGACAATCGCCAACGACATCGACCGGTTTGCATCGGAGCTGGCCCGCCCCACCACCGCCAAAACCACGCCAAAGCCGGTGCCGGCGATGCCAAAACCCACCAGCCATTCATAGGCCTGCATTTCAAGCGGCGTGGTGGCACCAGAGCTGAGCACCAGCCCGGCAGCATAGATGATCGCCCCCAGAACAATGGCCTTACGATCGCCGATCTTTTCTGCCAGCGCGCCAAAAATCGGCTGGCCAATCCCCCAGGCCAGATTCTGGATGGCGATGGCCAGGGAAAACTCGGCCCGCAGCCAGCCAAATTCCTCGGCGATGGGGATCTGAAACACCCCAAAGGAAGCCCGCACAGCAAAGCTGGCCATGATAATAACGCAGCCGACAATCAAGACCGGCGTAAAAAGGGGCGCAGCACTGCGGGGCATGGGGTATTCTCCTGATCAGATTGGCGAGAGTATGGGAAATCTCCCCCCGGTCAAATCAAAGATATTGCTTTCCCAGTTAAGCAAATTTGATGTGACCTCTTATCCCTCGGATACCCACACCACACTAGGAAAGAACAACTCACTTGGTGCCGAGTTGAATTCATCCCGCCATTTCCGATTTACCCGCAAACACTCTACCTCTGTCCCATAAAGCGATCTGACATCCCCCGACAGGACCCTCAGCGACTTTGAAAACAGGCTTAGATAATCGATTTCACGGAGGATCGGCTCCATACCACGCCGCAGTGTTTTGCTACCCAGCTTTAGCGTGATCTGACGAAAAAACTCATGTGCGTGGGGAAAACGAACCCCGACTTTAAAACCAGCACAAACATAGGGTTTGCCTTCGTGCTGAATTATTTTGTGGTAGCTGATGACCGGATGGACAGTTTTTCCATCCACAACCTCCGATTCATAATGCCCTTTAACCGTAAAGCTACTATCCAGTTTGTGTTTAATGAGGGGCGCCGCGGTCAGGTTATTTGATGTGAGCACTGAACAAATCACGCTGAGAGCTATCACCCAGACATAGCTAGAAACATGACAAATCGATTGGTTTGGAGAGCTGCTAAAGAATCGCATAAATCAATGCCCGCCTTAGAAAATTCACTTGAAGCAAGGGTGCAACTTTTGCGAGCAGTATCAACCTCAATACCGCTTTAACTTGTGCACTCGACAGGCTTGCAAACAGGTTTTGGGTGCCCAATAGCACTGCACGCACCGGATATCTTTTCAATCAGCGACGAGCACGGTAAGCCTAGCCCATGACCAATCTCAGCACGCTTTACGCCCAAAAGATTGCCGATGGCGATCTACGCCCCGACCCCGCACAAGAGGCGGTTCTGCCGCAATTCGACCGGATCTCAGCCGGGTTGCAGGCCGAGCCGGTGAAACGCGGGCTGTTTCGCCGCGCCAGCCCACCGCCTGCGCCAAAAGGTCTGTATCTGTGGGGCGGCGTGGGGCGAGGCAAATCCATGTTAATGGATCTCTTTGTCGACAGCCTCGGCGATATCCCGTCCCGGCGGGTGCATTTCCATGCCTTCATGCAGGAGATCCACGCCAAGATGCACGATGCCCGTCAGCAGGGGGTGCAGGACGCGCTGGCGCCGGTAGCGCAGGAGGTGGCAGACTCGGTGCGGGTCCTGGCCTTTGACGAGATGCAGATCTCTGACATCACCGATGCGATGATTGTTGGGCGGTTGTTTGAGGCCCTGTTCAAGGCAGATGTCTGCGTGGTGACCACGTCCAACCGACTGCCCGATGAGCTGTATAAGAACGGGCTGAACCGGCAGCTGTTTTTGCCCTTCATCGACCTGATCAAGGAAAAGATGGAAATCTGGGAGATGGTCAGCCCGGTGGATTACCGCCAGGACCGCCTGAAGGGCAGCGAGGTCTATTTTGCGCCGGCGGATGCGCAGGCCCGCGCCAGCCTGCAGGCCATCTGGGAGGATCTCTCCGGGGGCGATGCACAGCCGCTTACCCTAGAGGTAAAGGGGCGCGAAGTGGTTCTGCCGGCCTTTCGCAATGGTGTGGCCCGGGCGCGTTTCTTTGATCTCTGCGGCAAGATGCTCGGCCCAGGGGATTATCTCGCCATTGCAGAAGAGGCGAAGGTCCTGGTGCTGGAGGATATCCCCCGGCTCAGCCGCAACAACTTCAACGAGGCCAAGCGCTTTGTCACTCTGATTGATGCCCTGTATGAGGCGCAGGTCCGGCTGATCTGCTCTGCCGCAGCAGAGCCAGAGTTTCTCTATGTCGAAGGGGATGGCGCCTTTGAGTTTGAGCGCACAGCCTCGCGCCTACGCGAGATGCAGGACCAGGATTGGGGCCAGGCAGAGTAAATGGGCTTTGCCCCCTTACAGCGCCGGCACTCAGCTCCAGGATATTTTGGGCCAAATGAAAGCGCCACCGCGCCGCGTCAGCGGCGCCGGGCCCAACGGGCGGGGATCATTCTGCAAGAATGATCCAAGACGGGCGGGAGCCCCCCCTTGCCGGACCTGATCAGCCGTTTTCACGCAGGATATGGCCTGCAAGGTAAAGGGAGCCACAGATCAGCACGCGGCAGTCTGGCGCTTTTTGCAAAATTGCCTGCAAAGCCTCTGCAGCGTTTGCGGCGGTTGTGGCCTGCAGCCCCACCGATTGCGCGGCGGACTGGGTTGACTCGGCTGGCAGGGTGTTGACTTCATCAGGGATTGAGATGGCCGTGAGGCTCTGGGCTTGCCGGGCCAGGGGCGCTAGATATCCACTGACATCCTTGGTGTTGAGCATCCCGCAAATCAGATGGGTCGGCCGCTTCGGCAGCCCTGCCAGGACCTGTTCCAGCGCCAGCCCTGCCGCTGCATTGTGGCCACCATCCAACCAGAGCTCGGCCTGTCCTGCCGCCGCAACCAGCGGACCGGATGTCAGCCGCTGCATCCGTGCGGGCCAGCGCGCCTGTGTCATGGCGGCCTCGCAGGCGGCTTCCTCCGCGCCCAGGTGGCGCAGGGCGGCAAGCGCCGCGCCGGCATTTTGCACCTGATGCGCCCCCAAAAGCGCCGGCATCGGCAGGTCCAGCAAGCCACGCTCATCCTGGAACACCAGCCGGTCGCGCTCCTGGCTCACATGCCACTGCTGACCAGAGGCAATCAACGGAGCCCCCAGACGCGCAGCTGTGGCCTCGATGACCTCCAGGGCCTCATCCGGTTGCGGGCCGACAACCACTGGCACCCCTCGTTTGATAATCCCGGCCTTCTCGGTGGCAATCTTGGTCAGGGTATCGCCGAGGAATTGTTCGTGATCAATGGAGATCGGCGTGATCACCGTGAGCGCTGGCTGGGCAATCACATTGGTGGCATCCAACCGCCCGCCCAGGCCGACCTCCAGCAGGGTGTAATCCGCCGCCGTGCGGGCAAAGGCCAGAAGAGCGGCCACTGTGGTGATTTCAAAATAGGTGATGCTCTCGTCGCCATTGGTCGCATAGCATTCATCCAGCACCTCGGTGAGATGCTGTTCTGTGATCAGCTCTCCTGCCAGACGGATACGTTCATGGAAACGCGCCAGATGCGGCGAGGTATAGGCATGCACGGATTTGCCCCAGCCTTCCAGCCCGGCGCGGATCATCGCCTGGGTTGACCCCTTGCCATTGGTGCCGGCCAAATGGATTACCGGAGGCAGCTTGTCCTGCGGATTGTCCAGACGTTCCAGCAGGCGCCAGACCCGGTCGAGCGTCAGGTCGATGATCTTGGGGTGCAGCGCCAGCATACGGGCAAGGATGGCGTCAGATGTCGGCTGGGTCATGGGGGCACACTCAACGGCAGCAAGAGGGGGAGGACGGGATCAGCAAAACGACAAACGGCCCACCCAAGAAAGGCGGGCCGCGTCAAAACACTATAGGGTCAATCAGCCCTCTGTCGCAGCTGTTTCTGCGGCATCTTCTGCCTCATTCGCGGCTTCTGGGTCGGCAACCGGCGCGGGCAGATCCCCCACCACCTGCGGCGGAAGCCCCATCAACATGCGGATAATGGTGATCAGCTCGGCGCGCATTTCGGTGCGCGGGATCACCCGGTCCAGCATGCCGTGATCCAGCAGATATTCCGCCCGCTGAAAACCCTCGGGGAGCTTTTCGCGAATGGTCTGTTCGATCACCCGGGGACCGGCAAAACAGATCAGCGCGTTGGGTTCGGAGATATGCACATCGCCCAGCATCGCATAAGAGGCGGTGACACCGCCGGTGGTGGGATGGGTCAACACCACGATATAGGGCAGGTTGGCCTCTTTCAGCATCTGCACCGCCACCGTGGTGCGGGGCATCTGCATCAGCGACAGGATGCCTTCCTGCATGCGCGCGCCGCCAGCAGCCGAGAACAGCACCAACGGGCGGCCCAGCCTGACGGCCTCTTCGGCGGCAGCGATAATCGCGTTGCCCACATACATGCCCATGGAGCCCCCCATAAAGGAGAAATCCTGCGCCGCAGCGATGATTGGCGTGCGGCCAATTTCGCCGGACGCCACCAGCATGGCTTCTTTTTCGTCGGTCTTTTTCTGCGCCGCCTTCATCCGGTCAGGATATTTTTTCTGATCGCGGAACTTCAGCGGGTCGGTGATTGGCTCTGGCACCGCAACCTCAGAGAACACGCCACCATCAAACAGCGCGGCAAAGCGATCGCGCGGAGTGATGTGCATATGGTGGCCGCAGCTGGTGCAGACGTTCTGATTATCGCTCAGCTCACGGTGAAACAGCATGGTGCCGCATTCACTGCATTTCTGCCAAAGATTCTCGGGCACTTCGCGACGCGAAAACAGCGAGTTGATCGTTGGGCGGACGTAGTTGGTGATCCAGTTCATATCATGCCTCTAGCGGGAGCCAGTTTGGACCCCAGATAAGCTGCCTTGCGCCGAATTGCAATCAGCGCCGTATCGCCAGCCGTGCCACCAACCACAGGACCAGTGTCGTCGCGCAGTCAACCCACAGCCAGGGGCGCAGTGCCGCCACATCCGACAGCTCATAGGGCAGCAGGTAAAGCGCCAGCCCATGCAGACTGCTGGGCGACCCCAGGATCAACAGGGCCACGATATTGTTGACAAAATGCACCGCAATGGCAGGCCCCAGGGTGCCGGCACGGGCGGTGAGATCCGCCATCAGCAGGCCAAACCCCGTGGCCCACAGGCACAAAAGCAGGGCATTTTCCCCGGCCTCTTGCGGCATGTAATGCGCCGCGCCAAACAGCGCCGAAGGCAGCCCCAGCCAAATCACCGGATGACTGAAACGCGCCGCCAGCGCCTGTTGCAGATAGCCGCGAAACACCAGTTCTTCGGCGCTGACCTGGATCAGCAGGGCCAAAAGTGACAGCGGCAGCAGGCCAAGCCAAAGCTGCCAGTGCAGGTTGGCCACAAGTGGTGCGCCAAAATCATAGGGGGGCAAAATCATGATAACCACAAAGACAGCCGCCACCCCCAGACAGGTCCGGGTAAACTGCTGCACCGCCAGCCCCGGTGGCCCGATCAGACCAACAAGGGAGCGCTCGTGCAGCAGGCGCGCCGCCAAGCCTACACCCAGTGTCATAAACCCAAAACTCGCCAGCAGGATTAATAGGGCCGCGGGGGTACTTCCCTGTTCCAATGCCAGCAACCACTCGACCGAGGTAAAGCCCAGCACAACCACAACCGTTACGATCTGCAAGCCATAGCTGACCATCGCAATCAGGCCGAGCCCCAGCAGCAGACGCCAGAGCTGCGCTCTGGATCGCCCCGGTGCCACCAGGTCTTCATGGGCGGCGTAGGCAGACCCTGGGATCATCTTGGTTCATCCTCTTTTGGCTCTTTTGGCTCTATTCGCTCTTTTGGCGCAAAACCCGTGTCACTGCTGGAGACTTCAGCAGCAGTTGCTACGTCGCCTGAAAAACCCATGGCAGGCAAGCCCGCCGCGCGCACCTTGGAGGCCAGAGCCACCAGATGGCCCGAAACGGTTTCCAGCAATTGGGTGGCGACGCCCGCGTCGCTTTCGATGACCGCGCGGTATTCTTCGGCACCAATCCGCAAGAACAGGCAGGGTTCCACCGCGCGCAGGTCCATTTCACGCGGCTGCCGCAGGATCACCGCCAAATCGCCAATCAGCCGGCCCGGTTCAATCACCGCTATCGGGGCCATGTCAGCTAGCGCCTCCGGCCAGAGCAGCTCTGCCCGGCCTTCAAGACACAGATACACCGCATCGCCGCTCTCGCCGCGCGAAAAAACCAGATCGCCCTCAGCGACCCGGTGCCACTGGGCAGAAAAGGCCAGCAGCCGCTGGTTGCGCGCATCCAGTTGGGTAAACAGACCCGCCCGGCCTATCACATCCAGCTTTTGGCGGAAATCTTCGGCAACCAGACCCTCGGAGCGGTCTTTCTGACGGCGTTCGACACCGCCGACGCGCCCGTTGATATGGCCGTCATGGATCTCGACAAACAGATCATAGCGTTCCGGGTGGCGGAACTCTTCCTCAAGGAAAATCATCGTGGTTGCGGGCATCAGCGCCCGCAGCCTGTCACGGGTGCGCAGGCGGCTGTCGGAATCATGGCTGGCGAGGGCGCGATCCAGTATCAGCACGTCCGGCCGTTTGATAGCCGCCCGGGTAAAGGCAGCGCGTTCCTGAAACACCGGATCCAGCAGCGAGCCCCCCAGACCGGTGGGCAGATCATACAGGATCATCGCCAGGCGTTTTTGCAAGCCATGGTCCGTCACCACCTCGCTCACCAGGGCCTCCACCTGACGCGCCTTATCCCCGGCATGCAGCGAGACTTTGCCAAACAGCGCGTTCTCCATCACCGAAAGGCGCGGCACATAGCTGCCTGCGTTCAACGGCACAAACAGCCCCTGGGACCGGGCTGTCAGCGCGCCGCCGCTGGTGGCGCGGATCTTCAGAATGCGGGCCTTGAAGGCTGCGGGAAATCCAGGGCCGATCTGTTCCGCCGAAAGCAGAAAAGGCAGCGTCATCAGCGCCGCGCGTGACGCCTCGCTCAGGCCCTGACGGCCACTGCGCGCCCCCGCCTTGCTGCGGGACTCACTGCGCCCAGCGCTCTCCAGCGCGGCGTATTCCTCGGCCGCATTGCACAGGCGACAATAGAGCTCTGCGTCCAGGCCCAGACGTTGAAACAGCGGATGATCCAGATCGTCGCGGCCAAAGGTCTTGATCAGGGTCTCGGCCACCCCCAGACCAATTTCCAGCGTTTCCTCGGCCAGCTTCTGATCCCGGATCACCTGATAAAACAACTGTCCCGGCGCCAATAGCTCCTCGGGGGCAATGTCGCGGGTCGGGGTTGCAAAAAGCATGTTGCTCGCCAGAGGCACCGCCGGGTTAAAGCTCTCGGGATCGAAATGCAGCACCGCGCTGTCCAGCCCGGCCTTGATCAGCCGACGCTTGATCAGCGGCCGCAGCCGTACGATGTGCTTTTCCAGCAGTGGATGCGCGCCGGGTTGCAACTGGGCGTGCAGGGTGCGGCGAAACAGATGCTGGTCGGCGCCCATGGCCTCGATCAGCTGGAACCACCAGTCACGCATATCGTCTTCCGAGCCCAGCCCCGCCAGCGCCGGGCTCACCCAGTCTGCCTCCAGCGGGTCGGGGCTGTTGCCGGCCCGGATCGCCTCGGCAATCTGGCGCTCGACCGTGGCCGAGGGGCGCGGCAGGCTGGGGGCGCTGCGCAGGGGCATCAGCACATTGTCGCCCAGCGAGCCTGAAAACAGGTAGGGATGGGAATGGGCATAGCCCACCCGCGCCGCAATCACCGCCTGATGCAGGGCCTCCAGCCGGTGTCCGGCCACGGTGATCGAGCCCCGCGTTGGCAGCACCTCGCGGGTCAGGAGCTGGGCAAAGGCGGCGCGCTCGGCATCGCTGCTGCTTTTGACCGCCACCCGGGCGCCCTGGGGAATGGTCAGGGACAGGTTTTCGATCACCATGTTGCCCTCACTGTCGCGCAGCGAGACATTGCGAAACACCACATCCCCCCGCAGATGCGGCAGATTATCCGGCATGCCTTCGATCAGATTGGCATCAATCATGTCCTTGGGGGCAAACCGTTCTGTCATAACCGACCAGCGCAGCCCCATGTCCTGCATCTGGTTGTAATAGGTCAAAAGCTCCTTCCAGGGGGCGGAAAGATCCTTATAGGCCGCCAGCCCCGCCACCAGCGCCCCAACGGTGATTTCCCCACGGATCGCCAGCACCCCTCCTGCGGAATAAAACACAAAGGGGGTCATATGGCCGATCAGGTTGTTGAGGAACTTCATGAAGTATTTCTTGTTGTAGATCCGGCGGCGGATTTCAAACAGGCGTCCCAGCCGATCCGAGATCTGCGCCAGCCGATAGCGCCAGCCGCCATTGCCGCGCAGATCGGAAATCCCGGCGGCGGTCTCGCCAATCTCGGCGGCCAGGGCGCGCACCTGCTGGATGCGCTCCTTGTTCAGCAGGTTGATCTGGCGCTGCAACATCGGGATCAGCCAGGCCTGCAGGGGGATCAGCGCGATAGAGACCAATCCAAACCAGACGCTTTGCATGAACAAAAAGGCCACGATGGTCAGCATCTGCCCCGCCTGAAACACCGGCTGCGCCAGCGCATCCCCCATCAAGCCCCCCATGGGCTCGCTTTCAGAGGTGATCATCGACACCAGCTCGCCCTGGCTGGTGGTGCGGAAAT
The DNA here is from genome assembly GCA_025163595.1 of Phaeobacter sp. G2. Lineage (NCBI taxonomy): Bacteria > Pseudomonadati > Pseudomonadota > Alphaproteobacteria > Rhodobacterales > Roseobacteraceae > Phaeobacter > Phaeobacter sp. G2. The sequence continues at coordinate 443,193 of CP104100.1, read as the reverse complement.
AGGGTTTGGGAAAGCGGATCATCCGGCTGATCAGGGTATAGCGCAGCCGCCGCAACAGCCGTTCCGCCGTCACCCCCTTGGCGGTGTTGAGGCGCATCTTCAACACCCCGGCAATAATCACCGCCGCCAGAAAGCCACAACACAGCACCAAGAGATATTCGACCTGGCTCATCTCATGGCCCCAGACCTCGACCCGGGGCGTTGGCGCGCCAATGGCATCGTTGATGATCCGTTTGGGCAGTTCCAGAGACGCAAAAAGAAACGGAAATATCAGCAAGGTTAGTGCCAATAGCCCCATCTGCTGCCGCTTTGAATAGCGCCAGATAAATGAAAACAGCGTGCGCGGCATGTCCGGTCCTTGTTGCATAAAAGCTGCATGGCTGAGCCTTGCGAGTGGCTCTGACTTGCCGCCTGCGGCAGAAATTGAGTCACTGTGTCAAAACTTGGCAAACCTATGCACCAAATTTAAGAAAGCCAAGGTGATCTAGGTCACGCAACTTTGTCGTTGCAGCCACAAAGCTGCAAATTTATTGCGCGACCAAACCAACAGACCCCCGGCAGCGGGGCAACAGAGGCTGACCGGGACAGGTCAGAAGACCAACAGAGATGAATTTCACCACAGCCTGTCGGCCTTTCAGACAGCATAGGCCCCCAGTCACCACGGCCAAAGCGCCCTCTCAGTGTTGGAGCTTTGGTCACGGAACGCCAGAAGACGGGGCAACAAAAGACGGGACCGCAAGAGCAAGCAGACGCTTTGCGGGCCTGAGGCCCCTCGCGGCGCTGGCGGTGACCTGCGCGCTGTCCGCCTGTTCCACACTGCCGCAGGCGGGGTTTTCCTTTGCCACCCGCGGTGAACAGAACAAGGATCAGCACAGCCAGACCGCGCGCGCTCCAACAAAGACCCAGGCCCAGTTTTCCCAGGGCAAGGTCACACTGGTTGCCCCTGCGGGCCATTGCATCGACACCACCATGCTGCGCCAGGATGCCGATGGTGGGTTTGCCCTGCTGCCCCGCTGCAATCTGTTGCATGGCCCCAGTCTGTTCGGGCGAAATCGCGCCGCCGTCATCACCGCCACCATCGGCCCGGCCCAGGGGGCTGAGGCGCCCTCAACCACAGAGCTGGCCCAGACTGCCACGGGGGCAAAGCTGCTGTATTATGATGACAAGGGCCTGTTGCCCCTGGTCCGGTTGCAGTGGCCAGGCCATAATGCCATGGGCGGCTCTGGCGCCAGTGACCAGCATTGGCGGGGGGCCTTTGTGGTGAACAACCATCTGGTTGTCCTTGCGCTTTATGCCCCCGACGGCAGCAGCCTGCTGGGACCGGCCGGTGCCAAGCTGCTGACCGAGATGACCCGGCGCAGTCAAAATGCCAGCTTGATAACAGCGCCGCAGCCTGCGCCTCTTTCGACCCAGGACCGGCAGTCGCCCCCTCTGGCGCAGCCGCCGGCAGCTGCCTCCCTCCGGCCAAAGGCGCGCTCCGAAACAGCCAGGCCCCCATCAGATGCTGCTGTTGCCCTCGCGCAGAACGCTCCGGCGGAAAAACTCTCGCTGGGGCAGCGGATTCGCGGTTTATTTCACAGCTCTTCCACGGCTAGATTGACAACAGAGTAAAGAAGGTCGATGGCTCGGTCGAACCCACCCGCCTGCGGCCAGACCTGCTGAACAAAAACGCCCAAGGCAGAAGCTGCGGGCAAAAGGCCAAACATAACAAAAGGTGCAGAACGCAATATGGGCGGTTTTCTAAACAAGCTGTTTCATCGGCGCGCCCTGCGGCGCTGGCAGCGGGGCACAGCCCAGGCCGCGCGCATGCCGCTGTCACAACTGCGCCAACTGCGAAACCAGGCCCGTGCGCTGCGGGGGGAGTTGGACCGGTTGATCCATATCGCCGAAGGACGTCTGGCCCTGCCGCAAATTGGCACCTCCTTTTTTCCACGTCCCCATGGCACCGACTGGTCCTGGCGGCCCGAGCTGTGGCGCGGACCAATGCCGACACCGGGAATTTCCTCGGTGCCCTCCAAATCCAAGCTTGGTGACGAAATCACCCTGTTTCACGATTGCAGCATTTCGGAGCTGACTTTGCGCCAGTTGCGCAACAGCCGCGAAGAGGATCTCGCCCCCTTTGGCCTGCGCATGGACGTGTTTAATTTTGACGGATCCTTCCTGTCGTTGGTCGTCGACCTCCCGACTGAGGCCTGCCAGGGCCTGTCGCGGCATCATCTGATGCGCATCGACAGCATAATAGAGACCGAAAAGCCCATCGAAATTTTTGCCCGTCTCAATATTCGCCACGGCCCCAACACCGAACAATTGGTGCGCGAATTGCCCTTGGGTGAAAAAAACGTCACCGTGGAATTTGACCTCGCCTATTCCGACCTGAACGAAAAGCGCATCGAGCGTATCTGGCTCGACCTCATCTTTGAGGCGCCTGACATGAACCAGGTCATTCTGCGCGATCTGACTTTTGCGCGCCACCGCCGCGCCAATATCTGAGGCCCAAAACATGAGCGACCTGACCGTCACCAAGATCCGTTTTCAAAATGGCACCTGGGAAGGGGTAATCCAGAACGCAGGCGACAGCGGCCTGCCGCCGGATATTCAGGTGCTCTATCAGGACCAACCCATCGAAGGTCTCTCAATCAGCGAGGGCAGCACCGCCAGCGAGTGGGCCCTGCATATTACCATTCCGGCCCAGGCGATCTCTGATGGGGTGCAGACCTTTGTCATCGCCGAAGGCGGCAAGAAACTGGAAAGCTTTTCGCTGATCGCCGGGGAGGCCGCAGTGGATGACATGCGTGCCGAGATTGATCTGTTACGGGCCGAACTGGACATGCTGAAACGCGCCTTTCGCCGCCATTGCCTGGAAACCAGCTGATCCGATCTACACCGGGCCAGCCCAGCTAGCGGCTACTCTAGCGCCGCAAAGTCCGCACCCAGTTGTTGCATTGCCTTGACATAGGGCTGCGGCCCATAGCTGGCCCGTGCCACACCGGAAGCGGCCATGGCTGACAGGGTCATGCCGGGACGCATCATCACATTGACCGGCAGCGGCGAGGCCTCCGTGATACGGGCAATCAACCCCGCATCCGTCAGGCCGGGAACAAAAAAGCCACTGGCCCCGGCGGCGGCATAGGCGGCCGCCCGCGTCAGCGCTTCATCCAGCAGATCCTCATGGCGGTCAGGCGCCGGGGTTTTCAAAAACAAATCGGTACGGGCATTGATAAAGTAATCCGCATCAGCCGCGCGCATCGCTGCAATCCGGTTGGTTTGCTCATTGATCTCATAAAGCCCGTCGCCGCCGATGATCTGATCCTCAAAATTGATCCCAACCGCGCCCGTTGCCACCAGTTTTTTGGCATTCAAGGTCAGCGTCTCGGGCTGTCGCGCAAATCCGCCTTCAAAATCAACCGTCAACGGTAGATCACAATGGGCGGTGATCCGCGTGACAATCTGCAACAGCAGCTCCAGTGGGATCGTCTCCCCATCACCATAGCCCTGTGCTGCCGCCACCGACCAGCTGCCGGTGCCCAGCGCCTGAGCACCGTTTTGGGCAATCGCAGCCGCGCTGCCCGCATCCCAGATATTATACAGCACCAGGGGGGTGCCCGGTTGGTGCAGGGTGCCAAAGGCACGAGCCCGTTGGGAATAAGTCATGCAGTCAGCCTTTCTGTGTAGCTGGTTTCAATCTCGATGAGCCGTTGTTTGCGCCACAGCCCGCCGCCATAGCCGGTCAGGCTGCCATCCGCCGCAAGAACCCGGTGGCAGGGAATGACCACGGCAATTTGATTACTGCCATTGGCCCGCGCCACCGCGCGGGTTGCGGTCGGGCGGCCCAGCTCCTGGGCGATCTGCGAATAGCTGCGGGTCTCACCCGCCGGGATCTGCAACAGGGCGCGCCAGACCTGCCGTTCAAAATCGGTACCATGCAGCGCCAGAGGCGTATCAAATCGCGCCTGGGTACCGGCAAAATAATCAGCCAGTTCCGCCGCAATCTGCTGCGTCGGCGCCGGGCGACCAAAGCCAATGCCGCCGGGCTGCGCCTTTTGCAGCCGCTGCATCTCCCGCGGCAGGGCCTTGCGATCGGCAAATTCAAGCAGATGCAGCTGGTGCTGACAGCTGATGGCAATCATCGCTCCAAGCGGCGTATCGATCCAATCCGCCAACAGCAGCGCATCCTTGCGAAAGGCACCGGGGGCCATGCCAACCAACCGGGCAAAGGCAGCGCGAAAGGCCGAGGGGCTGTCAAAGCCCGCATCGATCTGCGCCGCAATCACCGGCTCTCCGGCGGACAGGGCGGTAAAGCCCTCACGCAGCCGCCGTTGCCGCGCCATTTCCAGAAAGGTCATGCCAAAATGGCGCTTGAAAGCCCGCCGCACGGTCGAAGGATCATAACCCAGCTGCACCAGGTCATCCTCGCGCCACCGGTGGGTCGGACGCGCCTCCAGCGCGTCGATCAGCGGCTGCACCATCGGGTCATCCCCGGCGGCAGCTTTCAGCGGCTTGCAGCGTTTGCAGGCACGAAAACCTGCCTCGATGCAGGCGCCGGGCGAGGCAAAGAACTGGCAGTTCTCGAACTTGGGGTTGCGCGCCGGGCAACTGAGGCGACAAAAGATACCAGTGGAAGAGACGCCAACATAGGCGCGCCCCTCATAGCTCGCATCACGGGCGCAAAGCGCGGCATAAAGCGTTTGGGAATCAGGCAGGTCAAACATCATGGCAGCAGATTAGCCAATCCATAGGCCCGCCGTCGCCGGTTTCCGGGCGTTACTGTCGAAAAAGCAAATCATCCGCCAAATTGCGCTGCGCCGTCAGCGGCCAAGCTTCTTGTTCAGCTTTTTCATGCTGCGGATGGTTTTGCGCAGGGCCTTGCCGCCTCGTTTGCGCTCTGCAAGCGACGCGGTGTTGCTGCGGTCCTCGACAACCAGCTTGCGCCAGCGCTCCAGCCGCACGGGATCAAGATCACCGCGCGTACGGGCGGCGATCAAGGCACAGCCGGGCTCGTTTTCGTGTTTGCAATTGCGGAACTTACACTGACCGGCGAGGTCGGTCAGATCCTCAAACAGATCGGCAATGCCGGCCTCTGCCTCGGCCATCTGCAGCTCGCGCATGCCCGGCGTGTCCATCACAGCGCAGCCATTGGGCAAAAACCGCATCTGCCGGTGCCGCGTGGTATGGCGACCACGGGCATCATCCTCGCGAATTTCAGCCGTCTCAGCGGTGTCCCGGCCAAACAGAGCATTGACCAGTGTCGATTTCCCCACCCCCGAGGTGCCCAGAAACACCAGCGTGTCACCCGGTTTGCACCAGGGCGCGAGCTGGTCTTTGGCGCTATCGCTTTTGGCATTCAGCAGCACCACCGGCACCCGTGACGAGATGCTCTGCGCCTGTTCCACATAGGGCGCAGGATCGTCGCAGAGATCCGGCTTGGTCAGCAGGATCACTGGCGTCACCTCGGCCTCAAAGGCCAGCGCCAGATAGCGTTCCAGCCGGGCCAGGTTGAAATCGGGATTGCAGGAGGTGACAATAAAACTGGTATCGGTATTGGCCGCGATCAACTGGATACTGCGGTCATGCCCCGGAGCGCGCCGCTTGAACAGGCTTTTGCGCTCCAGCACCCGACTGGCGGTTGGCAGCACCCGGTCGAGCAACACCCAGTCACCAACCGTGGCAGCCAGTTTCGGCGGTACCAGCTGGTCGATACCGTCCCCCTGAACGCGTAACCCGCTGCGATGGGCCTCGACAACCCGCACCGGCGGGGTCTGCTCCAGGTCCTCTCCCATCACCTGATCGGCAAAGAACGGCTGCCAGCCGAGCTTCTCCAGCACGGACAGATCTGCGCCGTGTTGATCTGGAGCGCCCTGATCAACACCGCTTGCTGGCGCTTGGGGATCATCCCGGGTGGTCATAAAGGATCTGCTTTCTTACGGAGACGTGGCAGCACAGGTTGCGCGCTAAGAACCACAGATTGCCAGTCGGCTAAAGCCCCTTTGCGTTCGCTGCCCCGCTGCGGTTCCCTTGGTGACAAAAAAGGACCGCCCCCAAAGGAGCGGTCCTGATCAATATCTGGCAGAAAATACAGGGACTCCGCCCCTGATATTTCACACCCGGTTATTGCTTTGGCCCCAGGGCAACAAGACCCTTGAGGATGTCGATGGCATAGGCCAGCTGGTAATCCTGCTCACGCAGTGCAGCGGCTTTTTCTGCCCGCTCACGATCCTCTTTGATCTGGCGGATTTCATCCTCGGTCAGGCTGTCGTTGTTGAGGCTGCCACGCAGATCCGCCTCGGTGCGGGTCCGGCGGGCTGCGCTCTCTTCCTCGGCCTCTTCTGTCTCGGCGGTGCGGCGCGGCTGCTCGACCACGATGTCGGGGGACACGCCCAGCGCCTGGATCGACCGGCCAGAGGGGGTGTAATAACGCGCCGTGGTCAAGCGCATGGCGCCATTGCCCCGCAGCGGCATCACGGTCTGAACCGAACCTTTGCCAAAGCTTTTGCTGCCCACGACGATGGCGCGGCGATGATCCTGCAGTGCACCGGCGACAATTTCAGACGCCGAAGCAGAGCCACCGTTGATCAGCACCACGATGGGTTTGCCACCAGAGAGATCCCCGGGGGTGGCGTTGAATCGCTCGCCGTCTTCTGGGTTGCGGCCACGGGTCGAGACGATCTCGCCGCTGTCGAGGAAACTATCAGCAACGCTGATCGCCTCGGTCAGCAAGCCGCCGGGGTTGTTACGCAGATCCAGCACAATGCCGCTGACCTTGTCGATGCCGCCGGCCTCTTCGATCTGTTCCTGCAAACCGGATACCAGGTTGGGGGTGGTCTGACGGTTAAAGGTGGTGATCCGCAGCACCACGGTTTCGCCTTCGGTGCGGGCCCGTACGGCTGTCAACTTGATGGTGTCGCGGATGATCGACACATCAAAGGGCTCTCCCTCGCCTTCGCGCACCACAGTGATCACAATTTCAGATCCCACCGGACCGCGCATCAGGTCAACCGCTTCGTTCAGACCCAGACCAAGCACGCTTTCGCCATCTACATGGGTAATGAAATCGCCGGCTTCCATGCCAGCCTCATCCGCCGGGGTGCCATCAATGGGCGAGACAACTTTGACAAAGCCCTCTTCCTGGGTCACCTCGATGCCGAGCCCGCCAAATTCACCGCGAGTCTGCACCTGCATGCTGGCCGCATCATCTGGTTTCAGATAGCTGGAATGCGGATCAAGCGACGACAGCATGCCACCAATGGCCGCCTCGATCAGCTCTTTCTCGTCAACCTCTTCGACATACTGGGCGCGAATACGCTCAAAGATATCGCCAAAAAGATCCAGCTGCTCATAGACCGTTGCTTCGCGGTCCGTCTCCTGCGCCAGCAGCGGGCCGGCCACATAGGTTGTTGCAACGATTCCGGCCAGCGTGCCGCCAATAGCCGCCATGGCAAATTTTCTCATGAAACCTTCATCCACCTTTTCCGATGCGGAACCATGTTGCAGGATCCACCGGGCTGTTATCCATTCTAACTTCTATATAGAGCGTTTCTGTCCGGTCAGTTCCACCCCCTTCACCACTTAGTGACAAAATGGCACCAGCCTGCGGAGCACTTCCCCCCATCAGGCCCACCGGCGTGCCTGCGGGAATGACCTGACCAGCCGCGCCATACACCTCTGCCAGTCCTGACAAAATAAAAAGCGTATCCGGCTGTGGTTCAAGGATCACCACATTGCCAAGGTCCAAAAGCGGGCCACGGTAGCGGATTGTCGCCGCCGTTGGCGTGCTCACCAAGGCGCGGGGCCGGGCGGCAATCAGCAGGCCGGGACGGGCAATCCCCGCCGCATCGCGTTTTTCAAAGCCGCGCAGCAGCAGGCCTTCAACCGGCAGGTCAAGCTCTCCCCGTTGGGCGCTGATATCCACTGAAAGGGGCGTAATCTTTTCAGCACCGCCGGCAATTTCAGCCAAGCCACTGGCAAATCCGGTCAGTGTCTCAGTCGAGGAAATCAAAATAGCAGTGCGCACGGAGTTTTCGGTAAAGCGCCGCGGCAGATCGGTGCGGTCAGCAATTGCGGCGGACAGGGCGGTCCGGGCCTCTTGCACCCCGGACAGACCCTTTTCCAGGGTGCCAGCAGCGTTTTGCTGCAACAGGCGTAGGGTCTGCACCTCTTCCAGGTCACGGCGCAGCGCCTCGGCGCGGGCATAAAGCCCCGGTGTTACCTCAGCCACCATCATGGCCGAGCGCGCCGCCCCCAGCGGCCCCGAAGGATGCAGCATCAGCACCGGCGGCGCAGAAGTTTCTATGGTCTGCAGGATGCCCAACAGCTCTGCCACGTCGTCCTCGCGGGATTTCAGCTGGGTCAGCAGTTGCGATTCGCGGCGCGCCACCCGCCGCAACCCCTCACGCATGGCCCCCAGCCCGGCCTCGTAGGCGCGCACCGTGCCAGTTAGCGCCTTGACCCGATCCCGCGCACTTTCGGCGGCTTCCAAAGCCACCGTTGCCGCCTCCAACTGATCCGCTGCCGCCTGTGCAGCCTCGGCAGGCGCCTGCTGGCCCTGCAGCGGTGCGGCAAAGCTGATCAATGCAAAAAGAAGCAGCCCTGCGGCGCGGTTGGTCATATGGTTCAGATCTTTTTGGCCAGGTCGTTTTGGTCAGGTCGTTTTGGTCTGGGTCTCAGGTCAGCAGGCTCTCACCGGTCATTTCCTTCGGCTTGGGCAAGCCCATAAGCTCTAGCAGGGTGGGGGCAAGATCGGCAAGACGGCCATTGCGCAGCCCAGTCCCCGCTGGCCCGCCAACCAGCGCCACCGGCACCAGGTTGGTGGTATGCGCGGTATGAGCGCCACCGGTTTTGGGGTCCACCATAACCTCGCAATTGCCATGATCCGCCGTGACCAGCATGGCGCCACCGGCCTTTTCCAAGGCCGCAACCACCTGGGCCAATCCCTGATCCACCGCCTCGCAGGCCTTGATTGCGGCCTGAATGTCACCGGTGTGGCCAACCATATCGGGGTTGGCGTAGTTGGTCACAATCAGATCATAGCCGGCCTCAATCGCCGCAACGAATTTCGCTGTCACCTCCGGCGCGCTCATCTCTGGCTGCAGATCATAGGTCGCCACCTTGGGCGATTTGGGCATGGCGCGGTCTTCGCCCTGTTCCGGCTCTTCCTTGCCGCCGTTGAGGAAAAAGGTCACATGCGGATACTTCTCAGTCTCCGCCAAACGGAACTGGCGTTTGCCCTGCTTGGCCACCCATTCGCCCAGGGTATTGACCAGCTCGGCCTTGGGGTAGGCGGTTGTCATGTAGTCATTATGGGCCTTGGAGTAGTCCACCATACCCAAAAGCGCCGCCAGTTTCGGGCGCTCCCCGGTGTCAAACTCGGCAAAGCCCGGCTCGCCAATGGCGCGCAGAATCTCACGGGCGCGGTCGGCGCGGAAGTTGAGACAGAAAAACCCGTCGCCATCCTGCACCCCCTCATAGCCGCGCAACACGCTGGCCCCGATGAATTCATCGGTTTCCGACTGGTTATAGCCATGGGTCACAGCGTCATGCGCATCCGCGACCGAGCGCCCCTCGCCCTTGATCATGGCGTTATAGGCCTCGCTCACCCGCTCCCAGCGGTTGTCACGGTCCATGGCAAAATAGCGCCCGGTAACACTGGCAATTTTGGCGCCTCTGGGCAGGCCCTCTTTCAGCTGTTCAAAGTACCCGTAGGCGGATTTTGGCGCCACATCGCGCCCATCCGTGATGGCATGCAGCCAAACCGGCACACCCGCTGCAGTGATCGCCCGGATTGCCGCCAGGATATGGCTGATATGCCCATGTACCCCACCATCCGAGACCAGCCCCATCAGATGCGCCGCACCGCCAGTTTCTTGCAGCTTGGCGATAAAATCCAAAAGTTCCGGATTTTGTTCAAAAGAGCCATCCTCGATCGCCAAATCAATCTGACCCAGATCCATCGCCACCACCCGGCCAGCACCGATATTGGTATGCCCCACCTCCGAGTTCCCCATCTGGCCGCTGGGCAGTCCCACATCCGGCCCATGGGTCACCAGCCGCGCCTGCGGACCTGCCGCCATCAGCGCATCAAAAGTGGGGGTCTGTGCCAGATGCGGCGCATTGGCCTCTCCGGGCGCGGCACTGCCCCAACCATCAAGAATACACAGAACGACGGGTTTGGGCGTGGACATGTCAAAGCTCCGGAGCAAGGGCAGGTGAAATAGATCGTCCCCGTCTTCTAACCGCTTGCCCCCTCGGGGTGAACCGACAACCTGTCACAGGTGGCGTTATCAGTCGCACCATCCGCTCCGACACGGCAAAAGCCCCCCCCCCGGCGGGCCAGATCCGAGACCAAAATATCCGAAGGCTCAGCCAGGACCTGCGCTGCGCTTACATATTCCTTGGCTGCCCAAGGCGCCGCGCGCGAGCCTCCGCAGGAGCGCTTCGCGCCGGGCCCAACGGGTGGGCTGGGCATCTGTGATGCACTGCCACCGGGCGGGAGCCCCCCCCCTTTTGAATACCCCGGCTGATTACCCGCATGTTTCGGGTCGCCTGCAGATCGGGATCTACGCCAGGATCACAGCCAATCGTCTCCAAGAAGGACCCCCAGATGACCAAAATCACCGCCCTCCCTACTGAGATCACCCGCCAGCTGCAGAACGGCGGGATGGACGCCCATGGCCAGCTGCCAGAACGCGTGACATCGGACGGTGGCGGAAATCCCTGCCGCCATTGCCTACGCTATATTCCCAAGGGCGCCGAGATGCTGATCCTGGCCCATCGCCCCTTTGCCACGGCGCAGCCCTATGCGGAAACCGGCCCAATCTTCCTCTGTGCCGCCCCCTGCCCCCGCCACGACAGCGCTGAGCTCCCCGAGGCGCTGACACGCGCCCCCGACTATCTGATCAAGGGCTACACCACCGAAGACCGCATCGTTTACGGCACCGGCATCGTGATCCCGCAGGCGCAGATGATGCAGCAGGCGGGGACCATTCTTGCAAATGACCGCGTCGCCTATGTCCATATTCGATCCGCCCGCAACAACTGCTACCAAGCCCGCATCGACCGGGCCTGACAGCGCCGCAAATGTTTCGCCCGCGAAACAGAGCAAGGATTTGGCAAGGAAGATTGCCCGCCCCCGACCCTAGCGTACGGGGGCAGGGCAACACATCAATGGCAACAATGCGCAGGTAGCGGGCTTTGCAAGGTCAGTGTGCTGCCCAGCGAACTTAGCCTGCACTCACTGCGCTGCCGCACGAGAAGCGGTAATTGGTGAGATTTGTTGTGGAGGGAAGCTATGTCGACAATTCCGAAACCAATGTCTTGCTTAAATGGAGAAACGACAAGGGTTGGCCCTAAATGACTTTCTAAGGCATTGAAAAAGCGCTATATCGAATGGCGGGCTAGTTGGCCAAAGCAACAGCTTAATAGTTGTGGCTTTCCCCGCAGGGTGATCTATTGGCCGCTATTGGAATGACCAAAGAAGAGATAGCAATTTGATGAAAGTAATTTCAAGATCAGGACGGGAACAAGCTGTTCTTGGAGCAGGTGATGTCATAGACGATCACGAGGTATCGGCCTTACAAAACGGTGGCTACATCCTAACGTGGTGTGGGAGTGACAGCGTTACCAGAGCCCAGATTATTGGAGAAAATGGGAAGCCAAAGTCCGAGGTTTTTGATGTAAGCAGCAGCACAAATGACGAAAATCGCCCTGCAGTTACTACTTTGGCGGACGGCAGCTTTGTCATCACTTACACTTCGTTGCAAACAGCAACCAATGCATCGATTAATGCACAAAGGTTTTCTGCCGACGGCACCCCCATCGGCGATGAGTTTACAGTTTATGGGAACTCTAGTCACACCAGTATCGCTCCGGAAATCACTGCTCTGACAGACGGCGGATATGTGGTTTCCTACACCGGACTTGGTCGGGACGGATCCTATTTTAGTTGTCATGCCCGCGTCTTTGATGCTGATGGGACTCCCCGCGGAAATGATTTTCGCATAAACCAGACCACCGAAAGCTTCCAGTCATTCGGTGAGGTGACCTCTCTTGAGGATGGCGGTTTTGCCGTAACTTGGCGGTCACGAGAGGTGGATGGTAGCTTTTATGCCATAATGCTGCGCCTTTATGATCCAGATGGATCTCCACGCACCAATGAGTTTCAGGTCAACCAGTACTGGCATTTCAGCCAGACCAACCCGACCATCGCCCGTTTGAAAAACGGAAATATCCTGCTCGCCTGGGATTCAGAAGGCCAAGATGGGAGTGACAAAGGGGTTTATGCCCGCATCATCGGTCCAGACGGTAGCCCGGTCGGCAGCGAGTTTCAGGTCCATACGCAAACCCTAGGCGATCAATATGCCCCAGAAGTAACAGCTCTCTCAGACGGCGGGTTTCTTGTGGTCTGGGTCGATGTCACTTCGGAAGAGACGAGCGTAGTTATGGCGCAACGGTTTTCGGCTAGTGGCGAGCAAATCGGCGATGAGACCACCCTTTCACAGGGGAGCGAAGACCTTGAAGCAAGGCCGAAAGTGATTGAACTCTCCGAGGGTGTTCTCTCTGTAAGCTGGCAAGATTATGATAGGAACACCTTCACAGGTCAGATCGAGACAAGGCTAGTCTTGACACCGGACTTGGGAAGTAGTGGGGACGACGTTTTGTCGGGGACCAGGTTTCGTGACCGACTGGAGGCGATGCGAGGTGATGATAAAATTCTAGGCTACGCGGGCAACGACAGACTGATAGGTGGACATGGTCAAGACACACTTAAAGGCCATTCCGGCTCTGACCGCCTGCTCGGAGGGAACCAAAATGACAAAATTTTGGGTGGCAGCGGCGACGACGTAATCCGTGGAGGCCGAGGTAGAGACTTTTTGAACGGTCAAGCTGGTGATGACATTTTGCAGGGCGGTGCCGGAGCGGATGTGTTTGTATTCGGGAGAGGTCATGACACAATCACTGATTTTGACAACGATTTAATTCGGCTTGACGATAGTCTTTGGCAAAATGGTAATCTTACTTCCGATGAAATCATGCAGTTTGCGGAAATCGAAAACGGAAACTTGGTCTTTGACTTCGAGGGTGGGAACACACTTACATTGACCGGCTATACAGATTGGGACACGCTTGAAAGTGCCCTCTCAGTTTTTTGAATTCCAGCTTTGTGATTGATTGTAGGTTATACAAACTTAGGAAACTGCGCCTCGCTGACTTTTCCGCCAGGCGCAGCATCACCTTGGACGATCTTGCCAAGCTGAATGTCTGATTCGGTGAAAATGGCTACAAGCCTTCGCGCCTGCAGCAAGTCCATCGCTGTGTCTCATACGAATGTCGTGAAAGGGCTGCAACTGGTCCCGTTCAACCAGACTTCGTTAGCGCCAGGAAAACATCCTCCAGATCCGCCTCAGCGGTTTTGACGTCGCGGATCGAAATGCCGGCGGCATGGACGGCGGCCAGCACCTCTTCGGCGCTGGTTGTATTGCCGTGATAGCGCAGCAGAACCGCGCCATCGTCGCGCAGATCGGCGGTGATGCCGGCGCCCTGCGGCAGGGTTTCAACCGGGCTGGCGGGATGCACCACCATGGATTTCGCATCCAGCCGTCCTAACAGATTGGCGGTGCTGTCGCGTGCCACCACTTCGCCCTTGTCGATGATGGCGATCTCGTCGCACATCTCTTCGGCCTCTTCCAGGTAATGGGTGGTCAGGATAATGGTCATGCCCTGCTGGTTCAGCTTGCGAATGTTTTCCCACAACATCTGGCGCAGCCCGATATCCACCCCGGCGGTGGGTTCATCCAGCACCAGAATATGCGGGTGATGCACCAGCGCCTTGCCCAGCAAGAGCCGCCGCCGCATGCCCCCCGACAGGGTGCGCGCATAGGCATGGGCCTTGTCCGTCAGCCCCACCATCTCGAGGATTTCATCGCTGCGGCGCTGCTGTTTTGGCACGCCATACAACCCGGCCTGCACCTCCAGCGCGCCGCGCGGGGTAAAGAAGGGATCCAGGTTCAGCTCCTGCGGCATCACTCCAATGGCGGCGCGGCTTTGGCGGGGGTTGGTGTCCTGATCAAACCCCCAGATCGTCACCCGGCCCGAAGTCTTGCGCACCAGACCGGCCATGATGTTGATCATGGTGGACTTACCGGCCCCATTGGGCCCCAGCAGGCCAAAGACAGATCCGCGCGGAATGGTCAGGTCGATGCCTTTCAGGGCCTGCTTTTCCGGTTGGCCCTTGGCGCCTATGTAGGTTTTGCGCAAGCTTTCGATACGGATTGCATCATCTCTCATAGCAGTACTTGCCCCCGGTTTTGGCATCAGACATACATGGTTCACCCATGCGCCTAGCCGAAATTCAAAAGGACCGCCAGCGATGACTATTGAAGCGCCCGAAACCAAGATCGTTGAAACCTACCGCGTTGCCTGCGATGGCGGCGAAGGCGCGCTGGGTCATCCCCGGGTCTACCTGCAGATCCCCGAAGGCGACGGCTTTGTCGAATGCCCCTATTGCGACTGCAAATACATCCATAAGGATCATGTAGACTCCGCTGCGTGATCTCCTGGCTGGCAAGAGCCCTGCTTTTGCCACTTGGGTTGGTCTGCGCCTATTGCTTCGCAGCCGTTGTCGGCGCCGCGATTCCCTCTGGACCAGCCAAGACAGCAGAAACGGCACCCAGCCATCAGGTGCGACTGGTTGCCGGGCCAATTCACTATGATTTTCTGCTGCCGCTGGATGACGCCACACGGGCGCAGTTTCAGTTTCTGGAGGCCAGCGGATTACCGGTGGGCCACCCAGACGCACGCTGGCTGGTGATTGGCTGGGGCGCCCGTGGCTTTTACACCGCGACAGACTATCACGACCTGACCCCGACAACCCTGCTAAATGCCGCCATTGGTGACCGCTCTGTGTTGCGCGCAGAGGTGCTGGGGCCGCTGAACACTTTGCCCGACCTGCGCAGCATCAACTTTGACGAGGCGGAATATGCAGCCTTCCTAGCCGCCATTGCCGATAGTTTCGACCGGCCCGTGACCGGCCCGGTGCAGAGCCTCAATCTCCCTGGGTTCACCCCGGGGGATCGCTTTTATGCCGCCAAGGGGCGGTTTCACCTCTTGCGCACCTGCAATACCTGGGTCTCACGCATGATCCGGGCCTCGGGTCGCCGTTTTGGTCTCTGGACCCCCTTGCCCTATTCCGTCAGCCTGTCCCATTGGCTGTTTGCCGGACCAGACTGAGCCTGGAAGTCACGACGCGGGCAAATTGGCAGGATCGAACTGGCACCACTCACCAGCCTTGACAACAGTGGCGGAAAACCCGGTGGCCGAAAACAGCCCATAGACCCAACGTTCCCCCAGTTTTTCACGATCAAAGGCCACTTCGACGTTGCTGGTCGCCGCCCGGATCATCGCGATCATCTCGGGCACAAACCCTGCCGTCAGACTGGCAAAATCGCCATGGGAATCCAAACCGGTGGTCATTTCATCACCAAGCCAGGACTCGCTGCCATCAACGGACAGGACGACATAATCCTCCTGGTCCCAGGGCGAACCGGTCTCCCCCGGGTAGGGGGTATAGCGATACTCAAAACTGGCGTTGTAGCCCTTTTCCAGGAAGCCAAAGATCAAGGTACCAGAGGTATCCTTGGCTGATCTCAGCGCTTAGACATAGCACACCTGGCCTATTTTGACCGTCGCCCAGTTGCCGTGCTCAAAATAGTCGGCATGGGCGCGCGATGTGCTAAAAACCAGGGAAGACAGCGTAGACAAGGCCAAAATCAGGGCTTTCACTTTATAAATCCTTTCAAAGAGTATTCCGTTTTTGTTGATAGCTTTATTCGAGATCAATCGGGAAAATCTACTGCTGTGAAACCCAATAACGGCTCTGTGACCTGACCAACAGCCACGGGCTGCTGCCCTGTATTACGCCAATCGCATCGCCTACCGCAAATCCTGCCGGAATGGGCAATTGCCCTCTGCCGCGCGATCACCGATAACGGGACAAACGCGCAACAGCCGGAGCATCAGCCCATGAGCGAAAGTACACTTGGCCAGGCCAAATTCGGCAAAGGATGCCATCTGCATTTGATTGATGGCTCTGCCTTTATCTTTCGGGCCTATCACGCGCTGCCGCCGCTGACGCGCAAATCAGATGGGCTGCCCATCGGCGCCGTTGCCGGCTTTTGCAACATGCTGCACCGCTATGTCGAGGCCAACACCGGCCCGGATGCCCCCACCCATGTGGCGGTGATCTTTGATCATTCCGGCAAAAGCTTCCGTAATGACATGTATGATCTCTACAAGGCCAACCGCCCGCCGGCGCCCGAGGATCTGCGCCCCCAGTTCCCGCTGACCCGCGATGCCACCCGCGCCTTCAATATCGCCTGCAAAGAGGTCGAAGGCTTTGAGGCCGACGATATCATCGCCACCCTTGCCCATCAGGCGCGTGATGCTGGCGGGCGCTGCACCATCATTTCGTCAGACAAGGATCTGATGCAGCTGGTGGGCGGCGGCGTTGAAATGCTGGACGCGATGAAAAACAAGCGCATCGACAGCGATGGCGTGGTAGAGAAATTTGGCGTTGGCCCCGACCGGGTGGTGGATGTGCAGGCGCTGGCCGGCGATAGCGTCGACAATGTGCCCGGCGCCCCCGGCATTGGCATCAAGACCGCGGCGCTTTTGATCAACGAATATGGCTCGCTCGAAGAATTGCTGGACCGCGCCGAAGAGATCAAACAGCCCAAGCGTCGCCAGACCCTGATCGATAACCGCGCGCAGATCGAGATGTCCAAACAGCTGGTGCAGCTGGATTGCACAATGGAGCTGGATTTCTCCCTCGAAGACCTAGAGGTGCTGGAACCCGATGCCGAGGTGTTGATGGAATTCCTGGGACTGATGGAATTCCGCACCCTGGCCAAACGCATGGCGGAACAGATGGGGATTGACGCCCCCGCCCTCCCCGAAGCCAGTGCTGCAGGCGCCACTGCCGCGACCGAAGTCGCCGCAGCCGTGGCCTTTGATGCTGAAAAATATGAATGCCTTGGCGACGTGGCTGGGCTGCAGGGCTGGATCGACCGGATCTATGAGCGCGGCTATGTGGCGGTGGATACCGAAACCACCGGGCTGGATGCCATGGTGGTGGATCTGGTTGGGGTGTCGCTCTGCGTTGATCCTGGCGAGGCCTGCTATATTCCGCTGGCCCATAAACAGGGCGGCGATGATCTCTTTGGCGGTGAGGGCCTTGCCGAGGGGCAGATGCCGCTGGAGCAGGCGCTGGCCATGCTCAAGCCGATGCTGGAGGACCCTGCGGTGCTCAAGATCGGCCAGAACATGAAATATGACGCCAAGATCCTGCACCGCTATGGCATTGATGTGGCCCCGATTGATGACACCATGCTGATGTCCTATGCGCTGCACGCCGGCGAACATAACCATGGTATGGATATCCTGTCGGAGCGTTATCTCGATCACAAACCGATCCCGATCAAACCGCTGCTGGGCACGGGGAAATCCGCCATCACCTTTGACCGGGTGCCCATGGCCGATGCAGTGCCCTATGCCGCCGAAGACGCCGATATCACCCTGCGCCTGTGGCAACATTTCAAACCGGAACTGCACCAGCGGCAGGTGACCACCGTCTATGAAACCCTGGAACGACCGCTGGTGCCGGTGCTGGCCGAGATGGAGCGCAACGGCATCAAGGTGGACCGCGACACGCTGAGCCGCATGTCCAACGCCTTTGCCCAGAAAATGGCCGGGCTGGAGGATGAGATCCACAGCCTGGCGGGCCAGTCTTTCAACGTCGGTTCCCCCAAACAGCTGGGTGAGATCCTGTTTGACAAGCTGGAGCTGCCCGGCGGCAAAAAGGGCAAGACCGGCGCCTATGCAACCGGCGCCGATATCCTCGAGGATCTGGCCACCGAACACGCGCTGCCCGCTCTGGTGCTGGACTGGCGCCAGCTGAGCAAGCTGAAATCCACCTATACGGACGCGCTGCAGGACCATATCAACCCGGATACTGGCCGGGTGCATACCTCCTATATCCAGACCGGGGCCAACACCGGCCGCATGGCCTCCTCTGATCCGAACCTGCAGAATATTCCTGTGCGCTCCGAGGAAGGCCGTCGCATCCGCGAGGCCTTTGTCGCAGAAGAGGGCAATGTGCTCTTGTCGCTCGACTATAGCCAGATCGAGCTGCGCATTCTGGCCCATGTGGCCGGGATTGACGCGCTGAAAGCCGCCTTTGCTGCCGGTCAGGATATTCACGCCATGACCGCGTCGGAAATGTTCAACGTACCGATGGAAGAGATGACCTCGGAGATTCGCCGCCAGGCCAAGGCAATCAACTTTGGCGTCATCTACGGCATCTCCGGCTTTGGCCTCGCCCGCAATCTGCGCATCCCCCGGGCCGAGGCCCAGGGCTTTATCGACCGCTACTTTGAACGCTTCCCCGGCATCCGCGCCTATATGGATCAGACGGTGGAGTTTGCCAAAGAGCACGGCTATGTGCAGACGCTGTTTGGCCGCAAGATCCACACGCCAGAGATCGCCGCCAAAGGCCCACGCGCCGGGTTTGCCAAACGCGCCGCCATCAATGCTCCGATCCAGGGTACCGCCGCCGATGTGATCCGCCGCGCCATGGTCCGCATGCCACAGGCCATCGCCCATCTGCCCGCCCGGATGTTGTTGCAGGTCCATGATGAACTGCTGTTCGAAGTGCCGCAGGCTGCGGTTGAAGAGACCATCGAAACGGCCCGCCAAGTGATGGAAAATGCCGCAGACCCAGCCGTGCATCTGGACGTGAAACTCAGCGTCGACGCAGGTCAGGGCAGCAACTGGGCTGAAGCGCATTAACCCAAGCGGCCATAGAACCCTGAAAACAAAAAGGGGGGGCTCCCGCCCGTCTCGGAACAATCAAGATTGATCCTCCCCCGTTGGGGGTGGCGCCGCGCTGACGCGCGGCGCGGGGGTGCCTGCCCGCAAAGTCTTCACGCCATCGGTCTGACCCTTATTGTTGCGATTCGGGTCAAGGGCGGCAAAGCCGCCGCGCCACGCGCGGCTTGCCCTTGAGGCGAATCGGAACCTCCCACCCTTGCACTGGCGCTTCAGGGCAGACCTGCCCCTGAAACGCATCTCAGCAAATCTGTCTGCGCCGCGCGTCAGCGCGGCGCCAAGCCCAACAATAGAGGGACATCCAAAGGATGTCTCGGAATTGGCGGGAGCACCACCGGCCCGGCAAAGGCCCGACAAAGATGTAGCAAAAGTCTGACAAAGGCCCAGCGAAGCTCTGGCAATGACTCCGCATTTCCTGGAGTGAGGGGTTCATCCCTCTGCCGATCAGGCCACACCCCCCTCGCCCCAACCGTTTTGAAGGACACTCACGCAACGATCCAGCACATCAATCCCGGCAGGAGAAATCCAACCAGTACAGGAGCAGAACCGACTGGTTTCAGTGCCGCAATTCTTATGTGCAGGCCAAAGTACCCACAGCCCGCAGTCATAAGCCCGCTGTTATTCAGGCAGCCAGCTCAGACTATCCTCGGTCCGCAAAGTCGATGGGGTATACTCTGCACTGACCCAGCCCCCATAGCCACTGTCATCTATGGCCTGAAACAAGGCGGCAAAATCAACAGGTCCGGTTCCCGGTTCACAGCGACTGGGGGCAGCACCAATCTGCACATGCATCGCCGCTGAGCCAAAACTTTCCCAGACCTGGGCGGCATCGCCGTGGATCATCTGGGCGTGATAGGCGTCATATTGCAGCCCGACATTGGGCCGGTTGACCGCCTCCAGTATCTCAGCGGCCAGATTGTAATCATCCAGAAAATACCCTGGCTGATCGCCGGCATTCAGCGGCTCGATGGTAAAGCGCTGCTTGGGCGCAAAATCCGCCGCCCAGCGCAGGTTGTTGATGAAGGCATCGCGCGCCTCATCGCCCTTGGCATAGCCCGCCATCACATGGATAAGGCCCACATTCAGCACCTCGCCATAGCGCAGCACCCGGCGGATATCGCGCTGAAACCGGTCCGTGCCGCCGGGATGGGCCGCATAGCCCGGCACACCTCCGGTGTAATTTGGCGGTGGCGCGTTGATCAGCAACAGCTCCAGCCCATTGGACAACAAGGCCCGCTGGGTTTCCTTGGCGGCAACCTCATAGGGAGACAGGATCTCTACCGCTTTGAACCCGGCATTGGCCGCCGCCGCAAAACGATCAAGATAGGGCAGCTCAGCAAAGAGCATTGAGATATTTGCCGCAAATCTTGGCATGTCAGAGACCTCCTGTCTGTCGTCGCCAGTGGTCTAGCCCTATCGCGGCCTTGCAGCCAAGCAGAGAAAACACTGCATTTTTTCTAACCGGCGCCGCCGCTCACAGCCGCAGGTAGCTCAGGGCAATTCCTTTGACGGGATCACCGGGAAAAAGCGTCCCCCCGACCACAGACCAAACCAGCCCTCATGGTGGCAGCCCAGCTCCACCAGCCGGTAAAAACTCTTGCGGTCAATCAGCGCTTCAAGATCGCTGCGCACCAAGACATAGGGCGAAGGCTCACCGGTCTGCGGATCCCGCTCAACCCGAATCGGATGGTCAGGCCCTGCCAGCATCTGATCGCCCACATGGGTGGTAAAATGCAGTTCCTGGGCGTCGCCCTCACCGCTTGCCTCAAAATCCACCGCCACAAAGGGCGCATCATCAACGGTGATGCCGACCTTCTCGACCGGGGTCACCAAAAAATATTTGCCATCTTCACGCTTCAGGATCGAAGAAAACAGTTTGACCAGCTCAAAGCGGCCAATGGGCGTGCCAAGGTAGAACCAGGTGCCGTCGCGGGCGATACGCATGTCCAGATCGCCGCAAAAGGGCGGGTTCCACAGATGCACCGGCGGTAATCCGCCCTTAGCCCCAGACTTGCCCCCGGCTTCGCCTGCTGCCTTGATCGAAGCCGCCAAGCCATCTGCCGATGGTGTCACAGATTTTTGTCCACTCATTGCTTTTGCCATTTCCCTCAACCGCGATACAGTAAGAGCATATATGCGCCGTGAAAGGAATGTCATGTCCGAACCTGACGATCTGCTGATCCAGATTGAAGCTCTGGAAGCCAAGCTGCAACTGGCACGGGAGTCGATCACCCGCCGTTTCATCGGGCAGGAAAGGGTCGTGGACCTGACCCTGGCTACCCTGCTCTGTGGCGGCCATGGCTTGCTGGTGGGGCTGCCCGGCCTGGGTAAAACCAGGCTGGTTGAAACCCTGTCCACCGTCATGGGGCTGGATGGCAAGCGTGTGCAGTTCACCCCGGATCTGATGCCCGCTGACATCCTCGGCTCCGAGGTGCTGGAGACCAACACCGATGGCAGCCGCGCCTTTCGGTTCCTGCCCGGACCGGTGTTCTGCCAGCTGCTGATGGCGGATGAGATCAACCGCGCCAGCCCGCGCACCCAATCGGCGCTACTGCAGGCGATGCAGGAACGCCAAGTGACGGTTGCAGGCGCTGACCGGTCTCTGGGCTTGCCCTTTCACGTGCTGGCCACCCAGAACCCGATCGAACAGGAAGGCACCTACCCCCTGCCCGAAGCACAGCTGGACCGTTTTCTGTTTCAGATCGACGTGCCCTATCCCACCCGCGACACCGAACGCGATATCCTGCTGACCACCACCGGCACCGAGGAAGGCGCCGCCCATCAGGTGTTTTCCGCCACCGAGCTGATCGCCGCGCAAGAGCTGCTGCGGCGCATGCCGGTGGGCGAATCAGTGGTGGAGATGATCCTGGATCTGGTGCGCGCCTTCCGCCCCGAAGAGCCCGGCGTCTCGGATCGGGTGGCGCAGACCGTTGCCTGGGGTCCTGGCCCCCGTGCGGCGCAGGCCCTGATGCTGGCGGTGCGCGCCCGCGCCCTGCTGCACAGCCGCCTGGCCCCCAATGCCGAAGACGTGCTCGATATGGCGCTGCCAGTGCTGAGCCACCGCATGCAGCTGAGCTTTGCCGCCAGGGCACGCGGTGACAGTCTCAGTGATCTCATCGCGCAGACCGCTGCGGATCTGGCCCAGAACGGGATCGCCGCATGAGCCAGCCCGCCGCGCCCTCAAGCACCGGCCGCTCTGTCGGCGCCTCTGCCGAGGCGGCACAGCTGCGCAGCCGCGCCGAAAGTGCTGCCAGTGCTTTGCCGCCGCTCTTGGTGCAGGCGCAGCAACTGGCCGGATCGGTGCTGGGTGGCGAACACGGGCGGCGGCGGGCCGGTATGGGGGATGATTTCTGGCAATACCGCCCCCTGCAACAGGGCGACAGCCGCCGGATGATTGATCATCGCCGCTCCGCCCGTGGGGACCAGCAATTTGTGCGCGAACGGGAATTGCAGATCGCCCAGACGGTGCATCTCTGGATCGATCAAGGCGCCTCGATGCGCTTTGCCTCAACCCCTGACCTGCCCCGCAAGATCGAGCGCGCCCGGCTGATCGGCCTCGCCCTGTCGATCCTGATGCTGCGCGGCGGTGAACGGGTCGGCCTGACCGGTGGCAGCCTGCCGCCGCGGCGTGGCAACCTGCAAATCCTGCGCCTGTGTGATGCGCTCAGCGCCGATGATGCCCAGGACTATGCCCCACCCGAGCATCGCGCCATGGCCCCCCATGCCCGCGCCCTGTTCATTTCAGATTTCCTGGGTTCTTTTGAACCGCTGGAGCACGCCCTGTCGAAAGCCGCAGATCGCGGCGTACATGGCGTTTTGCTGCAGGTGCTGGACCCGGCCGAGGAACGCTTTCCCTTTGCGGGCCGCACCCGGTTCGAAAGCGTCACCGGCGCGCTGTCCCATGAGACCCTCAAGGCGGCCTCTCTGCGGCAGCAGTATCTGGACCGTCTGGCCGAGCGACGGGACGCGCTGGAGCACCTGTGCCGCACCACAGGCTGGCGCATCGGCCAGCATCACAGCGATACGCCTGCGCTCTCGGCTTTGATGTGGCTTTATCACGCGATGGATCGGGGTCAGCTATGACGATGATTGCTGGGCTTGGCTTTACTGCGCCCTGGCTGTTGCTGGGACTACTGGGGCTGCCGCTGCTGTGGATCCTGCTGCGGGCGGTGCCGCCGGCGCCAAAGAAACAGATCTTTCCCGCCGTGACGCTGCTGCTGGGCCTGTCGGATAAGGACAGCCAATCCGACCGCACCCCCTGGTGGCTGTTGCTGTTGCGGCTTTTGGCGGTGGCGGCGGCGATCCTGGGCTTTGCCGGTCCGGTGCTGAACCCAACCCGCGACACCGCAGGATCCGGTCCGCTGGTCCTGGTGCTTGATGGCTCTTGGGCCGGGGCGACCAACTGGCAGGAAACCGGCAAACAGATCAGCAGCCGCCTGGAAGAGGCCGGACGCGCCAACCGCCCCGTGGCGCTGTTGCAGCTTACCGCCCCCAAGGCGCTGCAGTTTCAGGCCGCCGCAACCTGGCAACAGCAACTGCCCGGCCTGCTGCCGCAGCCCTGGCAGCCCTCGGCGGATCAGATCGACGCCGCCACAGCCCATCTGGCTGCCAGCGACCAGCGCTTTGACAGCCTCTGGTTCAGCGATGGACTGGCCTATGCGGGTCAACAGGACATCACAGAGGCCCTGTCCAGCCATGGCGCCGTCACGGTGATCTCCTCTGGTCTGCCCATCCTGGGGCTGTTGCCACCTGTTGCCAAAGACGGCGCGCTGGAGATTTCGCTGTTGCGCAGCGCCCCCGGTGGCCCCACGCTGGGCGCCCAATCGGTTGAGGTGCTGGCCCGTGGCCGCGATCCCGGTGGCACCCACCGCACCCTGGCCCAGGTCACCGCGCAGTTTGAACCAGGGGCCACCAGCACCAGCCTGCAACTGGCGCTACCCGCAGAACTGCGTGCCAGGATTGAACGGTTTGAGCTGCCAGACCAGCGCTCTGCCGGGGCGGTGGCCCTGAGCGATGACAGCCTGCGACGGCGCGAAGTGGCGCTGATTTCATCCGGTGCCCCGGACGAAGGCCTGGCGCTGTTGTCGTCGCTGCACTACCTGCGCCAAGCGCTGAAACCCACAGCCGAGCTGATCGAGGGTAGCCTGGGGGACATTCTGCCCGCCAACCCGGATGTGATCGTGCTGGCCGATGTGGCCCGCATCGCCCCGGACCTGCAGGACGCACTGGCCGAATGGGTCGAGGCGGGCGGTTTGCTGTTGCGGTTTGCCGGACCGCGCCTGGCCTCCAGCGACACCGCCCGCGACAGCGAAGAGCTGCTGATGCCGGTGCGGCTGCGCATTGGCGGGCGCAGCATCGGTGGCGCCATGAGCTGGGGAGAGCCCAAAACCCTGGCGCCCTTTGCCGAAGGCTCGCCCTTCTTTGGTCTCACTATCCCGGCTGAGGTCTCGGTCTCGTCGCAGGTGGTGGCGCAGCCCGATCCCAGCCTCGCCGCCCGCGTTATTGCCGCGCTCGACGATGGCACGCCCTTGGTAACCCGCAAGGCCCTGGGACAGGGACAGGTGGTGCTGTTTCACGTCACCGCCAATGCCGAATGGAGCAGCCTGCCGCTGTCGGGTCTGTTTGTGCGCATGCTGGAACGGCTGGCGGTGTCGTCAGCCGCAAAACCACCAGAGGCACAAAGTCTGGAAGGCACCACCTGGCGTCCCCTCACCATTCTGGACGGGTTTGGCCGCAACGCCGACGCCTCTCGCCTGTCGGGGGTGGCTGGACCTGACCTGATTGACCTGCCAACCGGACCCGCGCTGCCCCCCGGCCTGTACCAAAGCGAAAGCCGCAGTCTGGCGCGCAACACGCTGGCTCAGGGGGCTGTCTTGACCGCCGCCAGCTGGGGCAATGAGGTGACCCAGGCCGGATACCACAGCAACCAGGAGCAGGCGCTGGCCGGGCTGCTGCTGGGGCTGGCGCTCCTCTTGCTGAGCCTCGATGTGGTGGCGACACTGCTGATCAGTGGCCTTTTGGCGCGGCGCCAAAGCCTTGCCATGATTGCTCTGGTCCTGGGGGCAGGGCTGGGCATGGCCGCAGGCTGGCCCACTGCGAGCCAGGCCCAAACCAGCCAGGCCCAAAATAACCAGGCCCAAACCAGCCAGGATACAGCCCGAGATACCACCCAGGACGAACATGCCATCCGCGCCGGAGAGCTCACCCTGGCCCATGTGCTTACCGGGGAGGCCAAGACCGACCGCATTGCCCTGGCGGGGCTGCGCGGCCTGTCAGACACGCTGTTCTTCCGCACCTCTGTCGAGCCATCTCCCCCCGTCAGCATTGATCTGGAGCGCGACGATCTGGCGCTCTATCCGCTGCTCTACTGGCCCGTCACCGCCAGCCAGCCGCTGCCCTCGGGGGAGGCTTATGCGCGGCTTAACAGATATCTGGGATCCGGCGGCATGATCCTGTTTGACACCCGCGACGCCGGGCGCCCGGCAAGTGGCAGCGCCAGCCCGGCAGCGCAGCGGTTGCAGCAACTGGCCCTGCCGCTGGATATCCCGCCGCTGGAGCCGCTGCCCAACGATCACGTGCTGACCCGCGCATTCTATCTGTTGCAGGATTTCCCCGGCCGCCACCCACGCGGCGCGCTTTGGGTTGAGGCCGCGCCGGCAGATGCCCAACAGGTTGAGGGCATTCCCTTTCGCGATCTGAACGACGGGGTGACGCCGGTGGTGATTGGCGGCAATGACTGGGCTGCGGCCTGGGCGGTGGATACCAATGGCAGGCCGATGCTGCCCGTGGGCCGCGGCTATGCCGGCGAGCGCCAACGGGAACTCGCCTATCGCTTTGGCGTCAATCTGGTGATGCATGTGCTCACCGGGAATTACAAATCCGATCAGGTGCATGTACCGGCCCTGCTGGAACGGCTGGGACAATAGGGACGGATTTGATGACACAGACCATACTCTTTGACCCGCTGCTGCCCTGGCCTGTTCTTGCCGGTTTGGCGGCACTGGTGCTGGCCAGTATCGTGCTGGCCATTTGGCGGCGCTTACCCGGCTGGGGGCTGCGTGGGCTGGCAGCGCTCTGCCTGCTGGGGGCCCTGACTGGCCCGCTCAGCCAGAGCGAAGACCGCGCGCCGCTCAGCGATATTGTGCTGGTGGCCGTGGACAACAGCGCCAGCCAGCAGCTGTCGGACCGGCAGGCGCAGATGGCAGAGGCCCGCGCCGGGTTGCAACGCCAACTCAACGCCCGCCCCAATACCGAAACCCGCTGGATCACCGTCGAGGACAGCCCCGGAGACGGCGGCACCACGCTGATGCAAAGACTGTCTCAGGCGCTGGCGGATGAACCCCAGGGACGCGTGGCCGGCATCATTGCCCTGTCAGATGGCCAGGTGCATGACACCGAACAGCCCATAGATCTGCCCGCACCGATGCATCTGTTGATGACCGGCCGAGAGGGGGACTGGGACCGGCGCCTGATTCTGCGCAATGCCCCGGCCTTTGCCATCATCGGCGAACCGATCACCCTGACCCTGCGGATCGAAGATCAGGGCACCCCGCCCCCGGATCAACGTCAGGCCCCGCTTGAAATCTCCATTGATGGCGGCCCGCCCCAACGCTTTAACCTGCCGCTTGGGGTGGATTTTGACCTGCCCCTGACCCTGCCCCATGGCGGGCGCAACGTGATCCGCTTTGCCACCCCGGAAATCCCGGGGGAGCTCACCGATCGCAACAATGCCGCCCTGGTGCAGATCAACGGCGTGCGGGACCGGCTGCGGGTGCTCTTGGTCTCGGGCGAGCCCCATGCCGGCGGGCGCACCTGGCGCAATCTGTTGAAATCCGACAGCTCGGTTGATCTGGTGCATTTCACCATCCTGCGGCCACCTGAGAAACAGGACGGGGTGCCGGTGGATGAGCTGTCGCTGATCGCCTTTCCCACCCGCGAGCTGTTTCTGGAAAAAATTGACGACTTTGATCTGATTATCTTTGACCGCTACAAGCGGCGCGGCATCCTGCCGGCGATCTATCTCGACAATGTGGCCAACTATGTGGAACAGGGCGGCGCGGTTCTGATCGCAGCAGGACCGGATTTTGCCAGTGCCGATTCGATCTATCGCTCGCCGCTGGCGCGGGTGCTGCCCGCAGCCCCAACCGCACGGGTGCTGGAGCAGGCCTATCGCCCCAAAGTCACCGAGCTGGGCCATCGCCATCCCGTCACCGCAGGGCTGGAACCGCCGGGGAAAGAGAACGAGCCGCACTGGGGCAGCTGGCTGCGCCAGATCGAAGTTGCCGCACCCCAGGGCCATGTCCTGATGCAAGGTGTCGAGACCCGGCCACTGCTGGTGCTGAACCGGGTCGCCGCCGGGCGGGTGGCCCTGCTGGCCTCGGACCATGCCTGGCTGTGGAGCCGGGGCTATCAGGGCGGCGGACCACAGCTGGAACTGCTGCGCCGGCTGGCCCATTGGATGATGAAAGAGCCCGAGCTGGAAGAGGAAATGCTCTGGGCAGAGGTCACCGGACAGACCATGCAGGTGTTTCGCCGCCGGATGAGTGGCACCGCAGGCGCGCTCACCGTGACGGCGCCGGATGGCAGCGAAACCAGCCTGCAGATGCAGCAACGCGCGCCGGGCCTGTGGGAGGTCAGCTATACCGGGGCTGAACCCGGGCTCTACCGGCTGAGCGAAGGCGCAGTCGATACGGTTGTTGGCCTCGGCCCCGCCGCGCCGCGCGAATTCCAACAGACCATTGCCACAGCGGATCTTTTGGCCCCGGTGCTGGCGCCGCTGCGTGGGGGCGCCATGGCCCTGGAAGACGGGCTGCCGCGCCTGCGCGAGGTCAGCGCTGGTCGTCCCGCCTCGGGGCGCGGCTGGATCGGGCTGACGCCACGCGCCGCCTATGAGACCCGATCGGTATCCCAAACCACGCTGCTGCCAGCCTGGCTGGGCCTGTTGCTGGCAGCGGGTTTGATCATTGCCGGCTGGCTGCGCGAGGGACGCCGCTAGCAGACCGTGTGGCCTTTCCCAGCAAGCCGCAAGAGAACAAAGGCAAGGGGCAGATCGCGTGCGGGCTAATGAAGCAACCTGTCGATTTCGACGTCAACACTGACGCTATGACCGGCGCTATCCAGCACCACCAGATTGGCAAAGCCCGGCCCCGGATTTGGCACTTCAAACTCGCGGCGGCGCTGGCCCTTGGCCAGAACCCGACCATCCGCCAACAGGGCAAAGGGGGCAGTGCCGCCGCGCAGCTTCACCACCAGCGGCGCGCCCTCCAGCGCTAGGGCGGCCCCATCCGGGGGAAACAGCACCTGCGGTGCGGCAGCGCTTTGGGCAAAAACCGCATCCCGCGGCCGGAACCGGCGCAGCGGCAGCGGCAGCTCTGCCGCCCCCAGGATCAAGGTGGCGGCGGGTGGTGGCGGCGGTGGCGCAGTTTCGGGCTTGAGACGGCCAAAGGCTTCGAACAGCACCGGCGCAGCCAGATCGCCACCAAAAGCCCCCGGCACCGGGGTGCCATCGGCCCGCCCCAGCCAGACGCCAATCACATGCTGCCCATCCCAGCCAATCGCCCAGGCGTCGCGGTGGCCATAGGAGGTTCCGGTTTTATAGGCCAGCACCCCGGCCCGGGCACCGGGCGGCGGCGCCAGCCCGCGCAGGATATCTCCCAGCTGCCAGGCGGCGACCTCGGACATCATCCGGGGCAGATCTTTGGCTCCGGCGCTCTGCAGCGCCCGCAGCTGCGGCCCCTGACCACCGGCGGCAATACCAACATAGAGCTGCACCAGATCCTGTAGCGAGGTGCCAATACCGCCCAGGCTGATGGCCAATCCGGGCTTGCCACCTGGCAGCTTGGGGGTGGCGCCGCCACGCCGCATCACCGCCAACAGCTGCGCCGGGCCGATCTCTCGCGTTAGCCGGACCACCGGGATGTTCAGGGACAGTTGCAGCGCCTCACGCACCCGCAGGTCGCCGCGAAACTGCCCATCAAAATTCTGCGGCGCATAGCCATCAAAATCCACCGGGCCGTCATGGATCAGGCTCTCGGGGTGGACCAGGCCGGAGTCAAACCCCAGTCCATAGACCAGCGGCTTCAGGGTCGAGCCCGGCGAGCGCTGCGCCTGGGTCATATCGACAAACCCCTGACGCGCGCTGTCCTCGTAAGAGGGCGAGCCAACCGAGGCCAGGATTTCGCCGCTGCGATGATCCACCGCCAACAACGCCGCAGAAACCCGTGGACCCGCCTTGCGGGCGGCCTCTGCCACCAGCGTCGCCATTTTGGCCTGCACCTGTGCATCCAGGGTCACCGCCAGACGCGAGACCCCGGGGCGCGCTGCCAACAACCGATCCGACAGATGCGGCGCCAGCCGGGGAAAGCCCTGCATCCGGCGCGGCAGGGGCGCCTGTTGCGCCACCGCAACCTGCGCCCCAGTCAGCAGACCCGCCTGCGCCAGCCGCGCCAAGACCCGATCCCGCGCTGCCGCGGCGGCCCCAGCGGCACGATCCGGGCGGCGGCGCTCGGGCGATTGCGGCAGCGCGATCAGCAGCGCCGCCTGCGAGGGTGTCAACCGGTTGGGGGCCTTGCCAAACCAGGCATAGCTCGCCGCGCGGATGCCTTCGAGATTGCCACCATAGGGCGCATGGGTGAGATAGAGCCCCAGGATCTGCTGCTTGGAAAGGCGGCGCTCCAGCGCCAGCGCCAGACGGATCTGACGTAGCTTGCCGGCCCAGGCTCCGGTGGTGCCATCCTCCAGCAGCCGCGCCAGTTGCATGGTCAGGGTTGATCCCCCCGAAATGGTCCGCCCATGCCACAGCGCCTGCCCCACCGCCCGCAGCATGGCCAGGGGATCCACCCCGGCATGGGTCTGAAACCGCTTGTCCTCATAGGCGATCAGCATGGCGATGAAATCCGGATCCACCTGCGCCAGCTGCGGCGCCATGCGCCAGATGCCATCGCCAACCGGATAGACCCGCATGAGCGCCCCGTCGCGGTCCAGAACCTCGGTTGAGGTTTCCGCTAGCGTCACCGGCAGAGCCGTCTGCGCGATCCATTGGTCAAAGCGCTGCAGCCCCGCCCCGGCGACCGCCAGGAGCAGGGCCAAGGCAAAGCCGCGCTGCCACAGCCCCCAGCCCGATCCGCCCCTGCGTCTTCGCCAATGCCCAGCTAAGAGCCTGGCAAAAGGCGCAGCCAAGCGCGCCTTTGCCTTCAGACGGCGGATCACCGGATCACAACCGAGCCCGCAGCAGTATGGGCGCGGTAGGCCGGGCGATACATATCCTCGACCTGGGCGGCCGGACGATGGAAGGTACCCGGCGTCACCGCGCGGCTGATATAGGCCAGCGTTGCGGTTTTGCGTCCTGACAGATCAATCGCCGCCAAAAACCGGTCACTGCGGAACTCGGCATGTTCTGCTGAGGTTGGTTTCAGCCAGGCCAAATCGCGCAGATCCCCCGAGCGCAACAGATTGGGGTTGTCGATCTCGATCCCGGCGGCCAGCGGATCGCTGATCATCAGCCGCGCCCCCACGGTCTCATGGGGCGTGACCCGCAGCACGGTGACAAAACGATCCCCGATTTCAAAGGCCGTGCCATCCAGCTCCTGCCCCTCCAGGCTGTAGTAGCTGCGCGTAATCGTATAGCCATAACCGCCGGCAGCTGGTGGCACCTCAGGCACCCCCAGCGTGGTCAGGGTGAGATCCGTTACCGCGCCACTGGCACTGGTGATCGACATATCAGGCAGGCTCTGGCCGCCATCTATCTGCACAAAGGGCCCGTCTGAGGGTTGGCCATTGATCAACATCCCCGAGCTCTCGGGGTTTTTGATCAGCGCATGGGCCGCCAAAAGCGTCCAGGCGGATTCCTGCGTCGACATCCGGGTGGTGTTTGTGCTGACACGGGTGCTCAGCGTCTCGGCGCTGATCACATCCGACCCCGCCTCGGTGATCAAGGCCAGAACCGCCGCCGCATCGCGACGCTGGGTGCCATAGTCCGCCCGCCAGACCGGACCTTCCTGCTCGGCCCGCTGCAACAGCTCGCCTGCGCGGGCAAACATCCGGTCGGCACGGCGCTGATCGCCATAGGCCGCCAGCGCGCCGCCCAGCTGAGCCGCCGTCAAAGGTGTGGCAAAGGCCCGTGCCTTTACATCGGCATAGTAGCGCAGATCACCCATGGAGGCCGCGCCTTCGCGGGCCAGAACCAGCAGCGCATAGGCCACGTCTTCACCGCCCTCATCAAAATCAGAGGCGTAGTTCAGCCGGTTGCGCAGATTGTCCATCGCCCGCACAAAGGCGGCCTCTGGCACTTGGTGGCCCTGCCGACGCGCCCGCGACAGGAAGTCAGAGGCATAGGCATCTAGCCAGAAATCACCGCTTTCGGCCCGCCACAAACCAAAGGCACCATTGCTGGCCTGACGCGTCAACACCCGCTGGATCGCCGATTGGATCCGCTCCTTGACCTGCGGCCCGCGGCCCAACCCCAGCGACTGCGCCACCGAAGACAGATAGAGCAGCGGCAGCGCCTTGGAGGTCACCTGCTCGGTGCAGCCATAGGGATACTGATCAAGGCTTGCGAGCAGTCCCGGCACGTCAAATTTTGCCAGTGGTCCCGCCGACAGAACCGCCCGTGCCGTGCCCGGTCTGAGCCCGGCAAAGACATCCTCGGTCAGCTCAAAATTGCTGCCTTTGTTGAGGGTGAACCGGCGGGTAGTGGCCAGCACCGGATCATTGGCCCGCACCGGCAGGCGCAAGACCTGGCTCAGGTGTTTGCCATCTGGGGTAATCAGCGACAGGATCACCTCGGGGTCGCCCACAGCTGTTGCCGTGACCGGCAGCTCCAGCACCGCCTTGCCCTGGTCGCCCAGGGTGATTGATCCCGGCAGATTGCCCAGGGTGATCCCGGCGCCCAGAGACTGCGCCAGCAGGGTCATTTCTCCGGCGGGGCCATCAGCGTGTACCAGTTCAATATTGATCCGGCTTTGATCCCCAGGGGCCAGGAAGCGCGGCAAGGAGGCCGTAACCACCACCGGGTCGCGCACCAGCATATCGGCCTCGGCCTGGCCAACTGCAGCCCCGGACCAGGCCATGGCCATCAGCCGCACGGTGCCGTTAAAGGCAGGCAGATCCATCGGGAACGCAACCATACCGCTGGCATCGACCTGCACCGCGCCAGAGAAGAAGGCCACCAGATCCTGCGTCGGGGGCGGCGATTGCATCTGCATGCCACGATCTGCATCGCCGCCAGAGCGCAGCTGCCCCAAGGCGCCATTGCCCGGATCAATCAACCGCCCGTAGATGTCGCGCAGCTCCATCCCCAGACGACGTTGACCGTGATAATGGGCGCTGGGATCCGGGCTTTTGAAGTCGGTGAGGTTGAGAATGCCAAGATCCACCGCCGCCACCGTCAGCCAGACCTGCTCCCCCGGCTTGGCGCCAGTGACTTTGATCTGCGCCGTCTCGGTACTGCGGGGGCGGGCTACCTCGGGCACCTCGATGGCAACCTCGAGCTCTTGTCCCGGCTGGGTGATGGTTGCATGGGCCAGCCCCAGCGCCCGGGTTGGAGTGCGGCTGGTCTTGCCGGTCAGGGGCTGTAGCATCATCGCAGTGACATAGGCACCGCTGCCCCAGTCCTGGGTGACGGTCAGTGGCACCAGCACCTCGCCGGCCTCGACCTCAACCGCGTGGCGTTCGATCACCTGGTTCGACAGCACCGAAATCAACGCCGTGCCGGCGCTTTGTGGCACCAGCCGCAGCTGGGCGGTATCGCCGGGCTGATAGCTGTCGGCATCCAGGGACATCTCCAGCCGGTCCGGCGTGGCCGAAGCATCGGCGGGGGCATACCAGCCCGCGTAGAAATCCAAAGCCGCCTCGACGTAATCGCCATCCAGCCGCTCAACCACCAGTTCATAGCGGCCCCAGTCCGTCGGGGTCGACAGCAGAACAGGTGTCTCCCCCAGCAGGGCTTCGCCCGTGGCGATGCTTTTGCGGCGGGTGCTGCGCTCCCAGTTCCAATTGCCATAAAGCTGATACCAGTGA
Source organism: Phaeobacter sp. G2 (assembly GCA_025163595.1). Taxonomy (NCBI): domain Bacteria; kingdom Pseudomonadati; phylum Pseudomonadota; class Alphaproteobacteria; order Rhodobacterales; family Roseobacteraceae; genus Phaeobacter; species Phaeobacter sp. G2. Next base: position 410,304 of record CP104100.1, on the reverse strand, counting down.
TAACGGGTCTCGATCCGGTTCAGGCTCCATTTCACCCGCATGGGCATCGGCTGCTGATCCGGCGACAGGGCCACCAGTTCAAACCCGGCTTCGGTGCCCTCGGCGACCACTTCGTCAAACAGTGGTTTGATGCCCAGGATCGGCCCCGAGGGGCTGACCGGAAGATCCATCCGACGCTCAACCGGGCGGCCCGATCCATCTGTCAGTCGGGTGGTGAGTGAGGCTTCAAAGGGCTGACCCGTGGCCTCGACCACCGGCAGCTCAACGGTAAGCCGGGCCGCGCCACTGGCATCCGTCTTGTCGCCGCCAAAATAGTTCCTTTGGCTGTCATTGGGCGCATCATAGCGGCCAAAGTGATAGCCGGGCCATTTCGCCAGAGTGCTGACCGGGCGCAGGCGCAGATCCCCATCAATGCCAAGATCCGCCCCCGGCGCGCCAAAGAGATAGCGCGCAGAGATATCCAGCTGGGCAAATTCACCCGGGCGCAGATTGCCGGAATTGGCAATGCTTTGGTCAAAATCTATACGTTCGGGCAGGAAATCTTCGACCAGGATCTGACGGCTGGCCAGGGCAGGCGCTTTGACATCGCTCTTGATCTCTAGCCGCCAGGTGCCCCGTGGCGCGGTGCTGCCAACGGGCAGGCCAAAGACATGGCCCCCCATGTTTCCCCCGGTTGACACATGACGGCTGTATTCCACCCCGTCAGGCCGGGTGAGTATCGCAGTCAGCGGCAGATCCTGGATCGCCTGGGCCGCGCTGTCGCGGGTCAAAGCAGTGACATGGATCTCCTCCCCGGCGCGGTACGCCCCACGGTCGGTGGCCAAAAACACATCCACCGGCCCCGGCGAGGGCCGTCCCTCGACACCACGGTCGGACAGATCAAAGGCGGCATCTTTCAACGACAGGAAGGCAAAATCCTCAACCTCTGTGGCGCCCATGACCTGCGCCTGGATCATCGCCGCAGCCGAGCCGCCGCGCCCCCGGGCCAGACCCGGTGCAAAATGGGCATAGCCGGTGGCGTCGCTTGTGGCTGTGCCCAGCACCGCATTGGCATTGGAGATCAGCGTCACCTCGACCCCGGCGCGCGGCTTGGCATCAGACAGCCCCTGCACCTGAACGTGCAGCCCGTCGCTGCCCGACATGGTGCTGAGCCCAAGATCAGTCAGAACAAACCACTGGTTGGCACTGGGATCTTCATAGGGGTCAGCGCCCTTGTAGCTGGCCGAGAGCACGTAAATCCCCACCGGCTGGTCGGCAATGGCTTCGGCCAGGGGCAGACGGGTGGTCATGTCCTGGTTCAGGGTGTTTTGCACCACTGCGGTGCCGCTCCAGACCTCTTCGGCGATGTCGCGGGCAAAATCTTCTTCCTGCCACTGCGACAGGGGGCGGCCAAAATAGCCCTCTTGCAGGCTGCGCAGCAGGTTCCGGTCACTGACCCGGCGCAGTTGCAGGGTGAGCTCCGTCAGGTTTACGGTTTCAACCGGCAGCGCCGCCTGATCGGTCTTGGCCAAAACATAGGCTCGCCCCGGAAACCGCACTGCCGGGCTGCGATCGCCAATGTAATGGGTCAGTTCCACATCCTTGATCAGCGCATCGCCATTGCCCGCAGGCAGACCGCTGCGCAGGGTCATCTGGTAGCGGCGACCATGTTCCAGCCCCTCGACACAAAGCTCCCGACCCTCGGCAGTGGCGACGATTCCTGGCGCTGACAGTTTGAGATAATCCTCATAGGTGACGCCGCTCAGCAGCAGGGGTTCGGAGAACTCAACACAGAGACGCGGCGTGGCGCTGTCGCTTTGCACCCGGCTGTCGGTGACGCGAAAGCCGTATTTTTCGATCATCCGGTCCAGCAGCCGGGCGGTATCCCGGCGCGGTGCAATCTCTTCGGCCAACCGCAGCAGCGGCAGCATATCCCGCCCCCGTCCCAGTTTTTCCAGCGCCCGTGCAGCGGCAACCAAACCGTTGACCTGAACCTCACCGGAGGAGGCACGCAGATAGGCGTTGAGACCAGCCGCCAGCGCCTGTTTCCGCGCCTCCCGCTTGGCAGAGGAGCCGCTTTGATTATCGCTATGGCGCAGCAGCACAGCGGAATATTCCGCCCAAAGCCCGGCTTCATCGCTCAGCGCAACCGCCTGCGCCAACCACCGCAGTGCGCCTTTGGTATTGCCGCCCCGCGCCTGAATCCGCGCCGCCGCGACCATGTCTTCCAATGCCGCACCCTCGGACGGGAACTGGCGCCCCATCTCTGCAGCAATCCGGTAGGCATTTTTGAAATCCGCGTCTCGCAGGCTGGTCAAGCGCTTGGCCCGTGCGGCGCCCTGGGCCAAAAGAGCAGCAGGCTGATCCTGCTTCAGGGCCGAAATCGCCCCGACGAATTGCGACGCCGACTGCATGTTCTGCTTTGGAAAACAGGCGTTTGAACGGCTATTGTAGGAGAACCCAGCGCAGCTGTCCTGGGCGCTACAGGCCGCCTGACACGATGCCAGATCCGTATCAAACAGCGCCTGCAGATCCGATCCGTAATAATCGGTATCCATAAAGCCCTGATAGCGCTGCGGCGGGATAACGGAATCAGCCTGCGCCGCAGTTGCAAAACCCGTTGAAATCCCAGTGATCAGCACAAGGGCAAGATGCGCGATGACGGCCGCTCGCTGCCGCTGTTGCGGGTCGCTGTATGCAGGCCGCCCTGTCCAGACGAAAACACGCTGGCAAAATGCGTGGAGAAAAAAGGTGAACCGTTGAATAAAACAAACTGGCATAGCGCCCTCCTAAATCAAGCACAGGCTGGCACGAGCTTAACATCATAGCAAGAAGTTCACGCGTAAGACTGTTGCTACGACCTTTGTATTTTCACCCGACTGTCGCCCCCCATATTTTGGGGGACTGTTTGTTGTATTTGTTGGAGCCTGCAGGGATGAGCCTTGCTGACAAAATCGCGGAAGAGCGCCGGGCCAGACTGGCGGCAGAGCGCCTGCTTGAACTCAAGCAGGCCGAACTCTCAGCTGCGAATCGCAAACTTGGCCGCCACGCTCTGGCTCTAACTAAACAGATTGGGGTAACCCAGGCCGAAGTGGCCACCGTGCGGGATGAAAACGCCAAGGTAAAATCAGACCTGAGCATGGCCAATGAAAAGATCGAAACAGCAGAGCGGCGGCTCTGGCATTCGATCCAGGCCTTTCAGGACGGGTTTGCCTTTTTCAACGCCGACAGTCAGCTCATCGGTGCCAATACCGCCTATCTCAATATTTTTGACGGGCTGGAGGAGGTCACGCCGGGCATCTCTTACATGCGCATTTTGCAGATCCTGACCGACGAAGGCCTGGTCAACACCGGTGATATGAAGCCGGACGCCTGGCGCGCAATGATGAGCGAGCGCTGGCTGTCGATGTCACCGGATCCCGTGATCATCCAAATGTGGGATGATCGCTATCTGCGTCTCATTGACCAACGGGGGCACGGGGGCGATGTGGTGAGTCTGGCGCTCGATATCACCTCGTCGGTGCATTACGAAGAAGAACTGCGCAACGCCCGTGAACGTGCCGAAGCCGCCAACCGCGCCAAGTCGGCGTTCCTGGCCAATATGAGCCACGAAATCCGCACGCCGATGAACGGTGTGGTCGGTATGGCCGAGTTGCTGAACGACACCACGCTCAATGACGAACAAAAACTCTACGCCACCACCATCAAGAACTCAGGCGAAGCGCTGCTGGTGATCATCAATGATGTGCTCGACTATTCCAAGATCGAAGCCGACAAACTGGTGCTACACGAAGAAGCCTTTGATCTGGAGCGCTGCATCCACGAAATTGTCATGCTGCTGCAGCCCACCGCACGGGACAAGGGACTGTCGATTCTGGTGGATTATGACCTATTCCTGCCAACACAGTTTGTAGGTGATCCAGGGCGCATCCGTCAGGTGTTGACCAATCTTGCCGGCAATGCGGTCAAGTTCACCAACGAGGGCCATGTAACCCTGCGGGTAACCGGAATTTTCAACCATGACCAAGGCATCTGCGCGGTGCATTGCATGATAGAAGACACCGGCATTGGTATCCCGGAAGAAAAGATCGACCACGTGTTTGGGGAGTTCAACCAGGTCGAAGATGAGCGCAATCGCAAGTTTGAAGGCACCGGTCTGGGGCTGGCAATCTCGCGGCGGTTGATTGAAATGATGGAGGGCGAGATCTGGGTCGAAAGCGACGAAGGCAAAGGCTCCTGCTTTGGCTTCCGCATTCCCCTGCCGATCGTGGAAGGCTCCCATGGTGCAACGCCCAAACTGCCCAAAAGCTTGCGCCATATTATGTTGGTGGACGAATCCACCCTCAACAGCGAAATCCTGCAACGCCAGCTGATGCTGCTGGGCGTAGAGACAACAATCGCGGACAGCGTCTCTGCAGCCTTGGCAAAAATGAATATCGGCGTCGATTTGATTCTGGCCGATCATGCCATTGCCGGTGGCGGCGGGCTCGCACTGGCGCGCCAATTGCGGCAAAGCAAATGGGCCAGCCTCCCAATGGTCATGCTGTGCAGCAACCCCCATGAATACTCCGAAAATGAAATTCTGGACCTCAAGGTGGACCTTCTGCCGCGTCCAACGCCACGCGATGAATTGTTTTCCAAGCTTGAAAGCCTCGGCAATGCGCTCATCGATAAACCCGACCGGACCGGATTGGCAGCAACCGACGCCACAGAGCTGACAGACCAGACAGGGGCAGACGCAGAGACCGACGCCGCTTCCCAGACCTTGGAAGAGGCCTATGCAGCCGACAATGCCGCCATGCAGCTGTCGGCACCTGACGATCCCGGGACACGCCAGATGCGCATTCTGGCGGCCGAGGACAACAGGACCAACCAGCTGGTTTTCCGCAAGATGGTCAAGGATTTCAACATCGAACTGCAATTTGCCAATAACGGCGTCGAAGCGGTGGCGCTGTATCAGTCCTTTGAGCCGGATCTGATCTTTATGGATATTTCCATGCCGGAAATGGATGGCAAAGAGGCAACCGGCGAGATCCGCAAGCTGGAAGCCCAAACCGGGCGCCATGTGCCGATCGTTGCCCTGACCGCCCATGCGATGAGCGGCGATTCCGATGGCATCCTTGCCGCCGGGCTGGATCATTACCTGACCAAGCCCCTGCGCAAGGCGGTTATTCTGGAGCGCATTTTGCAACATACCACGCAGGCGTTTCAGTCCATCGAAGTCACCTCAGCCGCCTAGGGTCAGCGCCTCACACCGCCGCGTGACGCAGAAATACCGGCTTCATCGGCTCTGACAGCTGTGGCTGATAGACATATCCGCCGCTGTCAAACTCCTGCAATGCCGAGGCATCAGCAATCCGGTTCTGGATCACATAGCGCGCCATCGCCCCACGGGCGCGTTTGGCATAAAAGCTGACCACCTTGGGGGTGCCGTTTTTGTCTTCCATAAAGACCGGCGTCACCACCTGCGGTTTGAGCGCCTTCAGATCCACTGCGCCAAAATACTCCTGGCTGGCGCAGTTCACCAGGACCTTGGCCCCGACCGCTTCGGCCTGGGCATTCAGCGCCTCGGCGATCTGGCTGCCCCAGTATTCATACAGGTTTTTGCCGCGTGGATTTTTCAGCCGCGAGCCCATTTCCAGCCGGTAGGGCTGCATTGCGTCCAGCGGCCGCAGCAGGCCATACAGACCAGACAGAATGCGAAAATGATCCTGTGCCCAGGCCATTTCGTCGGGCTCCAGCGAGGCAGCTTCCAGCCCCTGATAGGTGTCGCCGGCAAAGGCCAGCGCCGCAGGGCGCAGATCCGCAGCCTGTGGATCCGCAGCAAAATCGCGGAACCGATCATAGTTCAGCTTGGCCAGATCCTCACTGATATGCATCAGCTTCATCAGCTCTGGCACAGTGAGCGCACGCGCCACGGCATTCAGAGCGATGGCATCATCCTGAAAGGCAGGAAAGCTCATCTCCTGATCCCGCTCCGACCAATCCAGCTTTTTGGCCGGGGATACCACTACCAGCATCGCGCGCTCCTTTTGTTTCCGCTTTGTTTCCCGTTAGACTTAGTCAGTCTGGCGCAAAACGTCCAGAAAGGCGGGCAAGAATCTCTCGGCCCGGCGTTCGCCTAACAACATGGTTATGCCGCGCTCATCCTCTGGCCGCATTTGGGTCAGTTTCGCCAGCAGGGCCGCCGGGCAGCTCAGCGGTTTCAGGGTGCCGCAATCGCCCCGGATCAACTGGGTCTGTGCTTCCATCAAGGCATCATAGGTCGAGCCCGCCCCGGCCCGATTGGCCAACTTGCGCCGCTGGGGGTGCAGCTGCTCCACCGCGCCGGTGATCACCTCCAGGAACTCATCGCCATAGCGGTCCAGCTTTTTGGCGCCGACGCCCCCGATCCGCGCCATCTGGTCCAGCGTGGCGGGGCGGGTTTCAGCCATCTCGATCAGGGTTTTGTCGTTGAACACCACATAGGCGGGCACTTTTTGCGCCTCCGCCAGGGCACGGCGCTTGGCCTTCAGCGCCGACAGCAGCGGCGCGTCTTCTTCCGAGACCAGCATCTTGACCGCAGGACGACGCTCCGCCGATTTGATGGTATCCTTGCGCAGGGAGATCTGCGCCTCGCCTTTCAGCACTGGCAGGGCGGCCTCGGTCATGCGCAGGGCACCGTGGCGTTCGGGGTCGGGACGCACCAGATCATGGCCCATCATTTGCCGGAACACCGCCTGCCACTGGCGCTTGCTGTATTCCTTGCCGCAGCCAAAGACCGACAGGTCACTATGGCCCTTTTCCCGCACCCGGTCGGTTTCATTGCCATACAGAATGTCAATAAGATGCCCGGCGCCATAGGTTTCATTGGTCCGCAGGATCGCCGAAAGCGCCTTGCGCACCGCTGTGGTGCCATCAAAGACCTCCACCGGCGTGTCGCAAAGATCGCAGTTGCCGCAGGGCGCGGCCTCTTCCTCGAAATATCCCAGCAATGTCTGACGGCGGCAGGTCAGGGCCTCGGCCAGCCCCAAAAGCGCGTTAAGCCGCCCATGGTCTGCGGCGCGGCGCTCGGGTGGGGCGAGGCCTTCGTCGATCTGGCTGCGGCGCAGGCGGATGTCATCTGATCCAAACAGGGTGAGGGTCTCTGCCGGGGCGCCATCACGGCCCGCGCGGCCAATTTCCTGATAATAGGACTCGATTGATTTGGGCAGATCCGCATGGGCCACCCAGCGGATGTCAGGTTTATCAATGCCCATGCCAAAGGCCACGGTGGCCACCACGATCAGCCCATCTTCGCGGGCAAAGCGCGTTTCCACATCGCGGCGCTCCCCGGCCTCCATGCCGCCATGATAATGGCAGGCCGCATGACCGGCATCGCGCAGGGCCCGGGCCAGGTCTTCGGTCTTGGCGCGGGTGCCGCAGTAGACAATGCCGGACTGCCCTTTGCGCGCCGCTGCAAACTCAAGGATCTGCCGTCGCGGACCGTCCTTGGCGGCAAAGGCCAGGTGAATATTGGGCCGGTCAAAGCCGCGCAAGAAGCTGCGCGGGGCCTGACCGTCAAACAGCTTGCGCACGATCTCTTCGCGGGTCTCGGAATCGGCGGTGGCGGTAAAGGCGGCCAGGGGCACGTCCAGCGCCTGACGCAGCTCACCGATGCGCAGATAATCCGGGCGGAAATCATGGCCCCACTGGCTGACGCAATGGGCCTCATCCACCGCGATGAGACTGACATTGATACGATGCAACATATTCAGGGTCGAGCCCGAGGCCAGACGTTCGGGTGCCATATACAAGAGCTTCAGCTCGCCCGCTTCGATGGACTGCCAAACCGCTTCGGTCTCTTCCTCGGTATTGCCAGAGGTCAGCGCCCCTGCGGTAACGCCGACCGCCTGTAGGGCGCGTACCTGATCGCGCATCAGGGCAATCAGCGGCGAGATCACCACGGTGATGCCGGCCCGTTGCAGCGCGGGCAGCTGAAAACACAGTGATTTGCCGCCCCCCGTGGGCATGATCGCCAGCACGTTTTCCCCACGCGTCACCGCATCAACGATCTCTTCCTGGCCGGGACGAAAAGCGTCAAAGCCAAAAATCTCACGCAGGAGCGGACTAGCGGTGCTTTCCGGCTCGGGGATCGCTGGCGCGGCTGTCATGGAGTGGGACCTCGTTGGGGGCGGCTGCTCTGATTTAAGCGGTACAATCCCACAGGTCGATTCGGGCGACAAGAGCAAGGGGCAAAGCTTTATGCCTCACCCCTCGACTTTTACGCGCGTCAATCGCTGAAACCAGCGCTTAGCTACGGCAGAGCTGCCCAGCCAAGCGGCGGGGCAACGACCTGACCGACAGCGCCCTGACTATAAGAAATAGACCATGTTGTTCTGGATGATGATACGCAGCGCATAGACCGCAATCAGCACCACCAGCGGCGCCAGATCAATGCCGCTCATATTGGGCAGAATACGGCGCACCGGATCATAAAGCGGCTCAAGAATGCGCTGCAACATGTACCAGATCTGGCCAACCAGTTGCTGTTGCAGGTTCAGCACCTGGAAATTGATCAGCCAGCTCATGATCACATGGGCGATAATAAAGAACCAGACGATGTCCAGGATCAGCAGCAGAATTTGGAACAGAGAGAGCATTCTTTACCTCTTTGGAATAGCAGCCTTACAGGTAAGCAGCCCTGTGCCCATGTGCAAGGCTTCCGCGAGGTTGCGGTTGACCATTGGTTAATCGGTGGCAAGAGGGGCACAATGCGCAAAGAAAGTAATGCCGATGTTTCCCATTGTCCGCCTGATCAAAGACCTGCTCAAGGCGCGCCGTATGGCGCCGCTGGCTCTGACCGAGACCCATGTCTCCAGCCATATCTGCTGGCCCTGGGATCTGGATTTCTGGCTGGAGCTGAACAATGGCCGCGCCATGACGCTGTATGATCTGGGGCGCACCATGCTGGCGCAACGGGTTGGCTTGATCACCACCCTGCGGCAAAACCGCTGGGGCATGACCGTGGCCGGTACCACGGTACGGTTTCGCCAGCGCATTCGCGGCTTTGAACGGTTTGAGATGCGCAGCCGGGCCGTGGCCTGGGATGATAAGTTCATCTACCTGGAACAAAGCATGTGGAAAAAGGACGGCACCTGCGCCAGCCACGTGATGCTGCGCACCGCGCTGACCGACAAAAACGGCATCGTGCCCCCTGCCCGCGTGCTCAAGGCCATGGGCCATCCTGACCTGCCCAGCCTGGAAATGCCCGACTGGATTGACGCCTGGCGCGCGGCGGACGCGCAACGTCCCTGGCCGCCCATGCAAGATCCCCTTGCCTAGGGACCTAAGTGCCTGTCTTATCGCAGATAACAAATCGGTGAGCACAGGCAGGAACACATGAGCAATATTTCATCGCGCAAGCGTATTTGGGGCTGGTGGTTCTTTGACTGGGCCAGCCAGCCCTATCACACACTGCTGGTCACCTTTGTCTTTGGCCCCTTCTTTGCCGCTGTGGCTGCCAATTACTATTTGGGAGAGGGCCTGGCCCCAGAAGCCGCCAAGGCCCAGGCGCAGACCATGTGGTCAATCGGGATGACCGTAACCGGGTTGATGATCGGCTTTGGCGCGCCTTTCATCGGCGCATTGGCGGATATTTCCGGACGCAAACGGCCCTGGCTGATCGGCTTTTCGCTGATGTATGCGCTCGGCGCCTGGGGAATCTGGTATTCAGATCCAGCCGGCAGCAACCTGTGGTGGATGTTGGTGACCTTTGGCTTTGGCTTCATCGGTGCGGAATTTGCCCTGATCTTTGCCAATTCGCAACTGCCCAGCCTCGGCGACAAGGATGATGTCGGAGCCATCTCCGGTTCTGGCTTTGCCTTTGGCTACCTTGGCGGCGTTCTGGCGCTGTTCATCATGCTGCTGCTGTTTGTTGAACAGGGCAGCGGCAAAACCCTGATCGGGCTGGACCCGGTCCTGGGGTTGGATGCTGAAACCCGCGAGGGCACCCGCGCCGTCGGGCCGTTCACCGCCCTGTGGTTCATTCTCTTCATGGTGCCCTATTTTCTGTGGGTCAAAGATGACGCCCGCACCGGCAAGCGGGGCTCCCTGGGACAGGCCATCTCTTTGGTAATCGCATCCGTCAAGGCCCTGCGCTATCGCGGCAGTCTGGCCCGCTATCTGGGGTCATCGATGCTCTACCGGGATGCGCTGAACGGGCTTTATGGCTTTGGCGGCGTCTATGCCAGCCTGGTGCTGGACTGGGAAATCACCAGTATCGGCATCTTTGGCGTCATATCTGCAATTGCCGCCGCAGCCTTTAGCTGGGTCGGCGGTATGGCCGACAAACGGTTTGGCCCCAAACCCGTGATCGTCGCCGCGATTCTGGTGCTGACGCTGGTCTGCCTAACCGTGGTGAACATGTCGCGTGAGGCATTGTTTGGCATCGAGCTGGCGACGGGCTCCAAGCTGCCGGACGCTATCTTCTTTGGCTGCGGCATGCTGATCGGTGGTTTCGGCGGAATCTTGCAGGCCGCCAGCCGCAGCCTGATGGTGCGTCATACCAACCCTGCAAAGGCAACCGAGAGCTTTGGGCTCTATGGTTTGTCCGGGCGCGCCACCGCCTTTTTGGCGCCTGGGCTAATTGGGGTTGCCACAACCCTGACAGGTAGCGCACGATTGGGCATTAGCCCGGTGATTTTTCTGTTTATCCTCGGATTGATCGTATTGTACCGGGTCAAGGCAGAAGGAGATCAGGTTTGAGACTGCTTGTAGCGAGTTTTTGTTTCATCTTTGCAGCGCTCAGTGGCGCCAGCGCCGCCACCCCGGCCAAGCAGCTGTTTGGTGCCAAGGATACCGGATCGCAACAGGCGCCGGCCCCCTATGGCTCCTACGCCAAGGGCTGCGTCGCCGGCGCGGTGCAGCTGCCGGAAACCGGCGCCACCTGGCAGGCCATGCGGCTGAGCCGCAACCGCAACTGGGGCCATCCCGAAACCATCAGCTTTATCGAAAAGCTCAGCAAATTTGCCGCACGTCAGCCCGGCTGGAACGGGCTTTATATTGGCGACATCAGCCAGCCCCGTGGTGGCCCGATGCTGTCAGGGCACCGCAGCCATCAGGTGGGGCTGGATATTGATATCTGGATGCGCCCGGCGAACAAGCTGACCTATAGCCGCGCCCAGCGCGAAAAGATCTCCTCTATCTCGATGCGGCGCAACAACGGCGCCTATGTGAATTCAGACTGGACCCGCGCCCATCACGAGATCATCAAGGCCGCAGCACAGGACAAACGGGTGGCGCGGATTTTTGTCTTTCCCGGCGCCAAGGTACAGATGTGCAAGGACGCCAAGGGCGATCGGCGCTGGCTGCGCAAAATCCGTCCCTGGTGGGGACACCATTACCATTTCCATGTGCGTCTGGCCTGCCCCAGGGGCGCCCGAGGCTGCGTTGATCAGGATCGCCCACCACGCGGTGACGGCTGTGACGCTGCACAAAAATGGGTCAATGACATCTTGAGCCCTCCGCCGCCAAAACCGGCAGATCCAAATGCTCCGGCCCCCAAACCCCGCCGCGAATACACCCTGACGGACCTGCCCAAACAATGCGCCGCCGTTTTGCAATCTAACTGAGCATAAACACCATGAAGCGTAGGAAACTGGTCGGTGGCCTTGTTCTGGCCTCCGGCCTCATTGCAGCGGCGGCAGCCTTTGCCGCGGCCCGGTTGGACCGACAGCACAACACCGCGCAACTGGCAGGCAGCTATACCTGGCGGGCAAGCCCCGATTGGTTTGGGGGGTTCTCCGGGATTGAGCTCTCGGCGGATGGGGCGCAGATGGTGGTTCTCAGTGATCGCGCCCATGTGGCCCGTGCCGATATCCATCGACAGGACGGCGAGATCTCAGAGATCACCCTGCGCAGTGCCCAACATCTGCGCACCTCCAAGGGGCGACAGCTGTTGGGTCGGATCATGGACAGCGAAGGCCTGGCCCTGGCGCCGGATGGCTCGCTCTATATTTCCTTCGAAGGACTGTCCCGGGTGGTGCATCACCAAACCGAGGCCAGCCGTGCCCGTGTCCTGCCCCGCCCTAATGAGTTTCGCGGCTTACCACTGAACAAATCCCTGGAAGCCCTGGCCATTGACCCCCAGGGACGGCTGTACACCATGCCCGAAAACGCGCTGAATGCCGATGGGGAGATCCCTGTCTGGCGCTGGAACGGAGCGCAGTGGAGCCAGCCCTTCACCCTGCCCCGACGGGGAGGTTTCTTGCCTGTTGGTGCCGATTTTGGCCCCGACGGCCGTTTCTATCTGCTGGAACGCAACTTTGTCTTTATCGGTTTTCGCAGCCGCTTGCGCCGCTGGGATATCACCGAACAGGGCGCGATAAACGAAGTCACCCTGCTGGAAAGCAGCACCGGGGTGCATGACAACCTCGAAGGTTTGTCCGTCTGGCGCGACGCCAAAGGCCTGTTGCGCGCCACCATGGTGTCGGACAACAACTTCAAAGCCCTGCAACGCACCGAGCTGGTGGAATACACTCTGCCAGAGTGACGGGAATTAGGTTTTTCTTTGCTCTCGCAGCGTTTGTCATTTACGGGCTACATGCCCTGCGCATGAGCGAAAAGCCCCTGCTGGTGCGCTTGCAACAGTGCTCGAACAAGAGCTGCAGCCATTGATGGAAGGCGGCGCAAGCAAGACGATCATCGGGGAAACGAGCCCCTTGTTCTATGAAACCATATTCACATCTTTGGCCGCAAAAATCATCATTTCACAATCTGCAGGTTTTTTGGAAGAACGGTCCAAACTGTTCGAACTGGACATCCAGTTTATCTGCCCGGAACCGCAACCAATAGTTCAGTCAGCCTCTGTTACGCCTGCATAGCTTGATCAAAGGCGGTCTAAACTGAGTTGGCTGCGCGCGTCGCAATTGGCAAAACACTTGCCAAACGGCTGCAACACAGCTAGGTGAGCCCGTCTTCCGCACAAGCTGCGGAACAAGTCGCCGCGACCTTGTATAAAAAACGGAACTGAAAAATGAATCGTTCTCATCTACCTGGCATTCTTGCCATGGCTGCCGTTGTGGTGGCCTCCAATATCCTGGTGCAATTCCTGTTTGGCCAATGGCTGACCTGGGGCGCCTTTACCTATCCAATTGCCTTTCTCATCACTGATGTGATGAACCGCGTCTATGGCGCCGGGCCTGCCCGTCGTGTGGTCTTTGTGGGCTTTGTGGTGGGCGTTGTCTGCTCGCTCATTGGCACCCAGATCATGGGCGAGTTTGGCCCGCTTGTGACCCTGCGCATCGCGCTTGGCTCTGGACTTGCCTTCCTCACGGCGCAGCTGCTCGACGTGTCGATCTTTGCCGCCCTGCGGAGCGGCAAATGGTGGCGCGCGCCGCTGGCCTCCACGCTTGTGGGCTCCTCGGTGGATACCGTCATCTTCTTTACCATCGCCTTTTCCGGCGCGCTGACCTGGATCGAACCGGCCAATGACGTCTCCTGGGCTGGTGAAATGCTGCCGCTTTTGGGCGCAGGCCCCATGGCGCCGCTGTGGGTTTCTCTGGCCCTGGCTGACTGGCTGGTGAAACTTTCGCTGGCACTGCTGGCGCTGGTGCCCTTCCGCATGATCGTCACCCACCTGACGGCAAAGCCCGCCTAAGGCACACGCCAATACAACAGTCTCGGCAAAAGGCCGTGGTCCAGCGGACTGCGGCCTTTTCCATTTTCGCCAACCACGTTACATCCGCCCCATGTTGCATATCACAAATGATATAGCGCTGCAGGACTGGGAACTGTCCGAGAGCTTCATGCGCGCCTCGGGGCCCGGCGGGCAGAACGTCAACAAGGTGGCCACCGCAGTCGAGCTGCGGTTCGAGGCCGCCCGCAGCCCTGCGCTCACCCCGGCGGTGAAATCCCGACTCAAACGTCTCGCAGGTCGACGCTGGACCAAAGAGGGCGCGATTCTGATGCAATGCGACGAGACCCGCTCGCAACTGCGCAACCGCGAGCTGGTTCGGGACCGCCTGGCCGAGCTCATCCGCAAGGCCCTGGTGGCGCCAAAACGTCGTATAGCGACCAAACCAACGCGCGGATCGGTGAAACGACGGCTTGACAGCAAGAAACAGCGTAGCGCAGTCAAATCAATGCGCGGAAAAATCACTCCAGAGTAATCCTAGCGATTGCACCCGGCCGTCACCTTGGCCATGTTTGCCGCAAATGGATTTGAAGGAGAGCATTATGCGGCTTGCAGGAAAATGCGCCATTGTGACTGGCGGCGCTTCTGGCTTTGGCCTTGGCATCGTTGATAAATTCCTGGCCGAAGGGGCTAGGGTGATGATTGCTGACATCAATGGTGACAGCGCCTCTGCGTTGGCCGCCGAACGCGGCGACGCGGCGCTGGCCCAGCAGGTCGATGTTGCCAATGCGGCCTCTGTGAAGGCCATGGCCGAGGCCGCGATTGCCGGTTTTGGCAAGGTCGATATTCTGATCAACAACGCCGGGGTCACCCATCTGCCCACACCGCTGGACGAGGTGAGCGAGGAAGACTTTGACCGGGTGTACAATGTGAACATGAAATCGGTCTATCTAACCGCCCGCGCCCTGGTGCCGCATATGAAAACCAATGGCAGCGGCGCCATCCTCAACGTGGCCTCCACCGCCGGGGTCTCCCCCCGGGCAAACCTCAACTGGTACAATGCCTCCAAGGGCTGGATGATCACCGCGACCAAGACCATGGCGGTTGAACTGGCCCCCAAGGGCATCCGCGTCAATGCCATCAACCCAGTGGCTGGCGAGACACCTTTGTTGCAGTCCTTCATGGGCGAAGACACCCCGGAAGTGCGCGCCAAATTCCTGTCCACCATCCCCATCGGGCGTTTTTCCACCCCCGAGGACATGGGAAATGCCGCCTGCTATCTGTGCTCTGACGAGGCCAGCATGGTGACAGGCGTCGCCATGGAAGTCGACGGCGGCCGCTGTATATGAAGACCATCAACCTGGCAGAAAAACTGGCGCTGTTTGACAGCCATTGGGATCCCAAGGTCATTGCCGACTACAATGACAACGAAATCATGGTGGTCAAATTCCAAGGCGCCTTTCCCTTTCATCTGCACGAAGACACCGATGATTTCTTCCTGGTGTTAGAGGGCGAGATGGTGATGGAGATCGAAGGTGGCGCGGCGCATGTCGTCAAAGCCGGGGAGCTGTTTGTGGTGCCCAAGGGCGTCACCCACCGCCCCCGGGCCGAGGCGGAATGCAAGGTTTTGCTGATCGAACCCAAGGGCGAGCCAAACTCCGGCGATGCCAGCACAGCGGCCGCCAAAAACCGGATCTAGCGCCACAGCGCACAGCAGATCCCTGAAAGCCGGCGCAGCCTGTTTGCGCCGGATCAAAGACCCAATCAAAATAGCATCTAAAAAGGGAGGGATTTTGCCCCGCCCTTTGCCTTGGAACAGGAGATCATAAGATGATGCATCCCTCAGGAAACCAGGCCTCTGGCAACAACACCTCAGGTCATCTGGCACCATGAAACCTGGACCCAAAAACCTGATCACCGATGTCCCTGGCCTCATGGTCGGCAATGCCAGTGATGCGGCGCTGAAATCCGGCACCACGGTTTTGCTGGCAAGCGAACCACTGACCGCCTCGGTGCATGTCATGGGGGGCGCGCCGGGCACCCGCGAAACAGATCTGCTGGCACCTGATAAATCCGTGGCCAAGATCGACGCCCTGGTGCTGTCGGGCGGGTCTGCCTTTGGGCTGGATGCCTGTTCCGGTGTCGTGGACGGGCTGCGCGATCAGGGGCGTGGCTTTACCCTGGGGCCTGCACTCATTCCACTGGTGCCCGGCGCCATCCTGTTTGACCTGCTGAACGGCGGCGACAAGGACTGGCAGGACAACCCCTATCGCGCCTTGGGTCGCGCCGCTTTTGAGGATGTCTCAAGCGATTTCTCCCTTGGCTCCCATGGGGCTGGCACCGGCGCCCTGACCGCGATGGTCAAAGGCGGGCTTGGCTCTGCCTCTTTTGTGCTGGACAGTGGCGTGACTGTTGGCGCGCTGGTTGCTGCCAATCCGATGGGCAGCGTCACCACCCCCGGAGATCGCCATTTCTGGGCCGCACCTTTTGAGGTCGACGGAGAATTTGGCGGCCTCGGCCCTGACAGCGCAGTGGGGCTGGGACGCAGTCTCGACAGTCGCAAAATGCAGGCCATGCGCGCTCTTGCGGCCGATAACGACCTGCCCTCGGAGCGTGGCAATACCACCATTGCCATCGTCGCCACCGATGCCGCCCTGACCAAGGCTGAATGCCAGCGCATGGCCACTGCGGCCCATGACGGTATTGGCCGAGCCACCGTTCCGGCCCATGCGCCGGGGGATGGCGACCTGGTCTTTGCCGCCAGCACTGGCGGCCGGACACTCGCCTCTGCGGAGGCTGAGCTGGGCGAGATCGGTCATGCTGCCGCGCTCTGTCTCAGTCGCGCCATTGCACGGGCGATCTACTGCGCCACACCAGCGGAAAATGACCTGCTGCCCTGCTGGAGCCCCACCCAAACCTGAAACCTCAGATGCGGCAGATTCGCCCGTTGACACTCAGCGCCAACAAGCGCCGTATTCTATCAAAGCCAACTCAAACCGGAGCAAGCCTATGAAACCTATCCTAACCGCAGCCATTCTTGGCCTTCTGGCCGCACCTGCTTTCGCCGAAGGCGACGCTGCCAAAGGCGAAAAGGCCTTTAACAAATGCAAATCCTGCCACACCATTGTCTCTGACACTGGCGAGAAAATCGTCAAGGGTGGCAAAACCGGCCCGAATCTTTGGGGTGTTGTTGGCCGCACGGCGGGCACCTACGAAGGGTTTAGATACGGCAAGGATCTGGTTGCCGCCGGCGAAGGTGGTCTGGTCTGGGATCTTGCTAGCTTTGAGGCCTATACCCAAGATCCCCGTGGCTTCCTGCGCGAGCACCTGGACGATGGCAAGGCCAAGTCAAAAATGTCGTACAAGCTGAAAAAAGGTGCCGAAGACATCTATGCCTTCCTGGCCCAGTTCAGCCCGGCCGCCGAAGAGCCAGCCGAAGATGCCGCAGCCAGCGAGGACGCGGCCTCCGAGTAATCTGCCGCTTGTGTATCAGGCCTTTTGGCCCGCTGTGGCGGGCCGGGGCCAGATCTGACTGCCTGAAACTTAGGCATCAAAGGCCGCGACCGCAGGGGCGCGGCCTTTCGCGTAGTTGCTTTGCTCTGCGACCCGCGTTAGCCATTGCAGGCTGCGTGATGGCGGCACACTGATTACGGATTCGGAATGCCCCATTTGATCCCGGCCTGGGTGAACGGCGAACTGACACCGGTAGAAAAGCTCCTGGCGCATGAACAGGGGCTCAAGCACAAGGCTGTCTCGGTGTTTGTGGTCAAGGGAGTCAAAATTCTGATGCAACGCCGCGCCCTGGGGAAATATCACACGCCTGGGCTCTGGGCCAATACCTGCTGCACCCATCCCATGTGGGAGGAAAGCTCCTCGGCCTGCGCGGTCCGGCGGATGCAACAAGAGCTGGGCATCAGAGGGCTGTACCCTGAGTTTCGCCATCAGTTGGAATATCGGGCCGATGTGGGCCATGGGATGGTGGAACATGAGGTGGTGGATGTGTTTCTCGCCCATGCGCACCGGCCACTGGCTCCGGTTGCCAACCCCGATGAGGTGATGGAGACCCGCTGGATGGACTACCATGACCTGTTGGCAGAGGTGCAGCGTCACCCGGAACGTTTCACCCCCTGGCTAAAGATTTACCTGCACAAATACGCCGATATCATCTTTGGCCCCGATCTGATCATCGCCTCCAAAACCTGATCCTGAGCGCGCCATTTTGCCCCAGATGCCGGCCGTGATCCGGCTTGTTTCCCCTTGCCCTTTAACCAGGCTCTATGGTTCTGTGCCGTCAAATATTGGGAGGCACAGATATCATGTCAGTTCTTATTGCCGGTGGCGGTATCGCCGGGCTTAGCCTGGGTTTGACGCTGCATCAGATTGGGGTGCCGTTTCACATCTACGAAGCCGCCGCTGAACTGCGCCCCATGGGGGTTGGTATCAACCTGCAGCCCAACGCCGTACGCGAACTGTTTGACCTTGGCCTGGAAGCGGAGCTGGAAGAGATCGGCATCCGCACCCGGCAGCTGGGGTTTTATTCAAAACTCGGCAAGACAATCTGGGAAGAGCCGCGCGGGCTTGAGGCGGGCTACGCCTGGCCGCAGTACTCGGTCCATCGCGGCGCCTTGCAAATGATGCTGTACCAGGCACTGGTGGAACGGGCGGGTGCCGACTGCATCACCACCGATGCGCGCGCCGTGGGGTTTGAACAGACTGCGTCCGGTGCAGATCTGCTGTTTGCGGACGGGTCTCGTCAAAGCGGTACGCTGGTTATTGCAGCAGACGGCATTCATTCCGCCCTGCGCGCGCAGATGTACCCCGAAGAAGGCGCGCCTATCTGGAATGGCCGGATCCTGTGGCGCGCCACCACCCAGGGCACCCCCTGGAAGGGCGAGGCCTCCATGGCGATGATCGGTCACGACAGCCTGCGCATGGTGGCCTATCCGATCTCCCGCCCCGACGCTGATGGGCGCGCCACCCTCAACTGGATCGCGGAGAAAAGCTTTGACCCTTCCGCGCCCTGGAAGAAAGAGGACTGGAACCGCGCCGCCGATATCGATGACTTTGTTGCCGAGTTCGAAGACTGGCAGTTTGACTGGATTGATGTGCCTGGCCTCATTCGCGGAGCCGAGGTGGTCTATGAATATCCCATGGTGGATCGCGACCCGCTGCCACAATGGAGTTTTGGCGCCGTGACCTTGATGGGAGACGCCGCGCATCCGACCTATCCTGTTGGCTCCAACGGCGCCAGTCAGGCCATCATTGACGCGCGGATCATCGGCGCATCTTTCCTGTCCCATGGCCTCACCTCAGACGCGCTTGCCGCCTTTGAGGCAGAGGTGCGCCCCCTGGCAACAGGCATCGGCAAGACCAACCGCGCCGGCAAGGGGCCGGATGGGGTGTTGCAGCAGGTCGAAGATCTCTGCGGTGGCGATTTTTCCAGTATCAATGAGGTCATCCCACAGGCCGAGCTTGCCGCCCATGCTGCGCGCTACAAATCCATCGCAGGCTTTTCGATAGAGGAACTGAATGCCCGTCCGGCAACGATCAAAGCTGGGGCACGGCTGAGCAGCTAACGGGGGGCTCCCGCCCGTCATCAGGCCCTTTGGGCCCTCTTCCCGTTGGGCCCAGCGCCGTGCTGACGCACGGCGGGCGCTCTGCCACTTCTGCTGCAGCTATCGCAACCGCGCCGCGCGACAGCGCGGCGCCGGGCCCAACACCGCCAGGGGCTTTCGGCGCCAGCCGATGACCCGCGGGGGCGGGAGCCCCCCTTGCCCCTTGGTGATCCGAAAATTGTGTAGCTGATACAGGGCAGCAAACGATTTTCTTAAACGCCAATGACGGCCTGCACCGCCCGTTGCCAGCGGCCATAGGCCGCGTCGCGCTGCGCTGGGGCCATTTGAGGCGTGAATTTGCGATCCAGCGCCCAGGTTGCAGCAAAACCGGCCTGATCCGGGTAGATCCCGGCCTGCATACCGGCAAGCCAGCCAGCCCCCAGAACTGTTGTCTCCTGCATCTTGGGACGATCCACAGCGGCCCCCAACAGGTCCGACAGGCTTTGCATCGTCCAGTCACTGGCGCTCATGCCGCCATCAACCCGCAGGGTCACATGGGTTTCTTCCGGCCAGTCGGCCCGCATCGCCTCCCACAGGTCCCGCGTCTGATAGGCCACGCTTTGCAGCGCCGCGCGGGCCATTTCAGCTGGGCCAGTGCCCCGTGTCAGACCAAAGACCGCGCCGCGACATTCGGGTTGCCAATAGGGCGCGCCCAGCCCGGTAAAGGCGGGCACCAACAGCACATCCTGTTCGGGGTCCGCCTGCCGGGCCAATGCCCCAGACTGGGCCGCATCCTCAAGCAGCCCCAATCCATCCCGCAGCCACTGCACCGCAGCGCCAGCAATAAAGATGGACCCCTCCAGCGCATAGGTGGGCTTGCCGCCCAGCTGATAGGCCACGGTGGTCAGCAGACGATTGTGCGACACAACCGGTGTTTCGCCCGTGTTCAGCAGCGCAAAACACCCGGTTCCATAGGTGGATTTCATCATCCCCGGCGCAAAACAGGCCTGGCCAATACCCGCCGCCTGCTGGTCGCCGGCAACGCCCAGAATAGGCACTGCCTCGCCCAGAATCTCAGGCACCGTGATGCCAAAATCTGCCGCGCAGTCCTTCACCTCCGGCAGCATCGCCATGGGCACCTGCAGCAGGCCGCAGATCTCTTCGCTCCAGGCCCCTTCGCGAATGTCATAGAGCATGGTGCGTGACGCATTGGTGGCATCGGTCACATGGGAGGCGCCGCCCGTCAGCCGCCAGATCAAAAAGCTGTCGATGGTGCCAAACAGCAGCTCCCCGCGCGCGGCGCGATCGCGGGCCTCTGGGTTCTGATCCAGGATCCAGCTGGCCTTGGTGCCGGAAAAATAGGGGTCCAGCAGCAGGCCGGTCTTGTGGCGGATCATATCCTCATGGCCACCACCGCGCAAAGCCTCGCAGATCTCAACTGTGCGGCGATCCTGCCAGACGATGGCCCGGTGGAGTGGCGCACCTGTCGCCTTGTCCCACACCGCCGTGGTTTCGCGCTGGTTGGTAATGCCGATGCCTGCCAGATCCCCAGCTGTGATCCCTGTTTCCGCCAGAACCTGGCGACAGGTTGCAACAACCGAATCCCAGATCTCATCCAGATCATGTTCAACCCAGCCCGCCTTGGGGAAATACTGGGGGAACTCCTGCTGCGCTGTGCCCACGGCCTGCATGTCGCCGTCAAACAACACCGCCCGTGTTGACGTGGTGCCCTGATCGATTGCCAGAATATATTTCATGTCCCGCCCCTGTGATGGATCTCCTCAGGGCGGGACTTTAGCCGCAAGATGTTACCGCTGCCAGTCCCTCTTAAAGCTTTAGTTGCCGAAACTGCTGAGGCGCAGGCGCAGCTCCCTAGACGGCGACATTGTCAATCAGGCGCACCCCTTCCAGCCAGGCCGCCACAAAAAGCCGCGCCGGGCGGTCGGCCCTGTCCAGAGCGCTCAGGTCTTCTGCGCAGCACAGCGACAGGTATTCCACCTCGTCAAAGCCCGCTGCCAGGATCGCCGCCTCCGCTGCCGTGCCCAGAGGGGTAAAATTACCCCCAGCAGCCAGCGCCGTCGCC
Source organism: Phaeobacter sp. G2 (assembly GCA_025163595.1). NCBI lineage: Bacteria > Pseudomonadati > Pseudomonadota > Alphaproteobacteria > Rhodobacterales > Roseobacteraceae > Phaeobacter > Phaeobacter sp. G2. The sequence continues at coordinate 389,093 of CP104100.1, read as the reverse complement.
AGTTTGGTCAGGATCGGATGCAGCGCCCCGGCCTGGGCCGTACCCGCAGCCGAGAGCCGCATATTGCGTGAGGACATCGCCAGGCCTGAGGCCTCGCGCACGGTTGGACAGCCGACCACCTGGATTGGGATATCAAGGTCCCGCGCCATGCGCCGGACAACCAAAAGCTGCTGATAATCCTTTTCGCCAAAAAACGCCTGATGGGCACCGGTCTGCAAAAACAGCTTGGCCACCACCGTGGCGACCCCGTCAAAATGACCAGGGCGACAGGCCCCCTCCATCTGATCGGCCACCCCAGCCACCGAAACCGTGCTGGCAAAACCATCCGGGTAGATCTGATCCGGGTCCGGCACATAGATCACGTCAACCCCGTAGGGGGCCAGCTTGGTGGCATCGTCATGTTCGGTGCGCGGGTAATTGGCCAGATCTTCGGGGTTGTTGAACTGCTTGGGATTGACAAAGATCGTCACGATCACCCGGTCGCAGGCGGCCTTGGCGGCCTCCACCAGGGACAGATGCCCCGCATGGAGCGCCCCCATGGTGGGCACCACGGCGACGCGTTCACCGGCGCGAATCCAGTCACTATGTTTGGCCCGCAACGCGGCGAGCTGGCGAATAATCGGAGCGGTCATGGCAACTGTTACCCTTTTGCAGGTGCTGTCTGGTCAGCAAAGACATGTTCAGCAGCAGGGAAGGCGCGGGCGCGCACCTCGGCTGCATAGGCGGCGATTGCGGCTTCGGCATCGACGCCCAGCGTGCCATAGCGTTTGACGAACTTTGGCTTAAAGGCGGTGAACAGCCCCAGCATGTCATCCACCACCAGAACCTGACCATCGCATCCTGCGGAGGCTCCTATACCAATGGTGGGAATGGCAACGGCGGCGGTGATCTCATCCGCCAGGCTCTGGGGCACTTTCTCCAGCACCACGGCAAAGGCGCCCGCCTCGGCCACGGCCTGCGCCCCCGCCAGCACGGCGGCCCCAGCGGCGTCGCGCCCCTGCACCTTATAGCCGCCCAGAGTGTTGATCGACTGCGGCGTCAGCCCCACATGGGCCATCACCGGAATGCCGCGCGCCACCAGAAACCGGATGGTCGCAGCCATCTCGACACCGCCCTCCAGCTTGACCGCCGCCGCATTGGTTTCCCGCATCAAGCGGGCCGCATTGCGAAAGGCCTGATCGGGGCTTTCCTCGTAGGAGCCAAAAGGCATGTCGATAACCAACATGGCACGCGACAGACCACGCGCAACCGCCGCGCCATGTAGAATCATCATCTCCATGGTGACGCCCAGCGTCGAAGAAAGCCCGTGCAGAACCATGCCAACGCTGTCACCGACTAAAACAAAGTCACAATGTTGATCCATCATCTGCGCCATCGGCGTGGTATAGGCGGTCAGGCTGACAATCGGCGCTTTTCCCTTCTGAGCAAGGATATCGCTCGCGGTGATGGCAGAGGTTTGTGAGGTCGCGCTCATGTTTTTTCCCGGTTTGGTGCGGCTTTCGCACGCCTAGCAACTTACGCGACGCACCTCCAGTGGGCGAAATGTCTCGCACCCCTTGATTACCCGGCAGAAAACGGGAAACCTGCGTTCCAAGACCCCCGGCGACAGGGGATCAGACGCAACTAGGGAATTGAGAAATGACATTCAGATCAATCGTTTTTGCCGCCAGTTCAACACTGGCCCTCATGGCTGGCACTGCCTTTGCCAAGGATTCCGTCACCATCGGGATGCAGCTGGAACCACCACATCTGGACCCCACCAGCGCCGCCGCCGGGGCGATTGATCAGGTGCTGTATTCCAACGTCTTTGAAGGGCTGACCCGGTTCATGGGCGATGGCTCTGTGGTGCCTGGCCTGGCCAAAAGCTGGGAGATCTCCGCTGACGGGCTGAGCTATACGTTTCATCTGAACCAGGGTGTCACCTTCCATGACGGCACCACAATGGATGCCGAGGACGTGAAGTTCTCGTTGGATCGCGCCCGCGCCGAGGACAGCACCAACGCGCAAAAGGCCCTGTTTGCCGATATCGCCAGCGTGGATGTCGTCGACCCCGCCACGGTCAAAGTCACCCTGAGCAAAGCCAACGGCAACATGCTGTTCAACCTGGCCTGGGGAGACGCGGTTATCGTTGCCCCTGAAAGCATCGATGACATCAAAACCGCCCCTGTTGGTACCGGCGCCTTCAAGTTCTCCGGCTGGGTGCAGGGCGACAGCATCTCCCTGGAAAAGAACGCCGACTACTGGGGCACCCCGGCAGTGCTCGACGGTGCCACCTTCAAGTTCATTTCCGATCCCACCGCCGCCTTTGCAGCGGTCATGGCCGAAGATCTAGATGCCTTTTCCGCCTTCCCGGCGCCGGAAAACCTGCCGCAGTTTGATGCAGACCCGCGTTTTCAGGTCCTGGTCGGGTCGACCGAGGGGGAAACCATCCTGTCGACCAATAACCTGAAAGCGCCCTTTGACGATATCCGCGTGCGGCAAGCGCTGGCGCATGCGATTGACCGTCAGGCGATCATCGACGGCGCCATGTTTGGCTATGGCACCCCAATCGGCAGCCATTTTGCCCCCCATCACCCCGCCTATGTCGATCTGACCGGCCAGTCCGCCTATGATCCGGAACGCGCCAAGGCGCTGCTGGCCGAGGCCGGCCTTGCAGATGGCTTTAAAACCACCCTGCACCTGCCGCCCCCCTCCTATGCCCGTCGCGGTGGCGAAATCGTCGCCGCCCAGCTGGCACAGGTTGGCATCGAGGCCGAAATCATCAATGTGGAATGGGCCCAGTGGCTGGAAACCGTATTCCGCGGCAAGGATTTTGGCCTCACCATCGTCAGCCATACCGAGCCAATGGACATCGGCATCTATGCCCGCCCGGACTACTACTTTCAGTATGACAATCCTGAATTCCAGGAGCTGATGACCAGCCTGAACGCAACCACAGATCCCGATCAGCGCATGGCGATGCTCAAGCAGGCGCAGGAAACCATCGCAAATGACTATGTGAACGGATACCTGTTCCAGATGGCCTCTCTCAGCGTGGCCAAGGCCGATCTACAGGGGCTTTGGGCCAATGCGCCGACCCAAGCCATCGACCTGACCGCCGTAAGCTGGGCTGACTAAGCCACCCGTTCCCCTGCCGGGCGCCGCATTTCTGGCGCCCGACAGGCCTCAATATTTCAGGACCAGGCCAATGATTGATATCTACCCCGCGGGCAGTCGACCCAGCCGCAAAGCCCCGGCCCAATGGTTCACCGGAGAAGTCTGGATGGATCCGATCATTGCTGCCCCTGCCCCCGCCCGGATCAATGCCCTGCGGGTGAGCTTTGCCCCGGCTGCGCGCACCGCCTGGCACAGCCATCCCCTGGGACAAACATTGCAGATCATCAGCGGCTTGGGCCTGGTTGGACTGCGTGACCGCGCCCCGCAACACATGCGCCCCGGCGATACCATCTGGATCCCGCCCGGCGTGGAACACTGGCACGGCGCCGCACCAGAAACCGCCATGGTGCATCTGGCCCTGCAGGAAGAGCAGGATGGCTCGGCCGCCGACTGGCTGGAACATGTTACTGACGCAGACTATCTGCGCAGCCCTGAGAGCACCTACTGACCCCTATGATTCGTTATGCTTTGAAACGCGGCCTGTCGCTGGTGATCAGCCTCGCAGTCGCCTCGCTGGTTATCTTTTTCGTCATCGAAATTGCGCCAGGAGACCCCGCCTCCTTTATGCTTGGCATCAATGCCGAGCCCGAAACCGTTGCCGCCCTGCGAACCGAACTGGGTTTGGACCAGAGCAAACTGCAGCGCTACCTCGCCTGGGTGGGTGGGCTGCTGAGTGGTGACTTTGGCATGTCCTATACCTATCGCACCCCCGTTGCGGGGATGATTGCCGATCGCCTGTGGGTGTCGCTGCCGCTGGCGCTTTATGCCCTGGCGCTATCGACGCTGATCGCCTTTCCTGCCGGGATCTATGCCGCCGCTCGTCGCGGCAAGGCCGGGGACATGGCGGTGATGGGGGCCACTCAGTTGGGAGTCGCGGTGCCCAATTTCTGGTTTGCCATGATCCTGGTGCTGATCTTTGCCATCAACCTGCGCTGGTTTGGCGCCGGCGGCTTTGCTGGCTGGGACAAAGGCTTTGGCGCCGCCATCCACTCGTTGACCCTGCCCGCCATCGCCCTGGCGCTGCCGCAGGCGGCGATTCTGGCCCGCGTCATGCGCTCTTCCCTGTTGGATATCCTGGGCGAAGATTTCATGCGCACCGCCCGTGCCAAAGGCCTGACCCGCCGGCAGGCGCTGTGGCGTCATGGCCTGCGCAACGCGATGATCCCGGTGCTGACCATCATTGGGCTGCAGTTTTCCTTTTTGCTGGCCGGCGCCATCATCATCGAACAGGTGTTTTTCCTGCCGGGTCTGGGGCGGCTGGTGTTTCAGGCAATTTCCTCACGCGATCTGATCGTGGTGGAATCCGTGGTGATGATCCTGGTCTTTGCCGTGATCACGGTGAATTTTCTGGTTGATCTAGCCTATGCGCTGGTCGACCCCCGTCTGAGGAGCCGCACATGAGCCGTAATCTATTCCTGGGCTGTCTGCTCTCTTCGCTCGTGGTATTGGCGGCTTTGGTCTCGTTTATCTGGACGCCCTTTGATCATACGGCGATGGATATCCCGGCCAAGCTGCAACAGCCCAATGGCACCCACTGGCTGGGCACCGATCACTTTGGGCGCGACATCTTCTCGATGATCATGGTCGGGGCGCGGACCTCGATCGCCGTGGCCCTGGTCGCTGTCGGCATCGGCATGGGGCTGGGCGTGCCCCTGGGGCTGGCCGCCGCCGCCAACAAGGGCAGCTGGCTGGATGAAATCATCATGCGGGCCAATGATCTGGTCTTTGCCTTCCCGTCCTTGGTCATTGCCATCCTGATCACCGCCATCTTTGGCGCCGGCGCCATCAATGCCATCGCCGCCATCGGCATCTTTAACATCCCGGTCTTTGCCCGCATCACCCGGGGCGCGGCCCTGTCCCTTTGGGAACGTGAGTTCATCCTGGCCGCGCGGGTCTCGGGCAAGGGGGCGGCGCGCATTTCCGGCGAACATATCCTGCCCAATATCGCCAACCTGCTGATCGTGCAGGGCACCATTCAGTTCTCGCTTGGCATTCTGGCCGAGGCTGGCCTGTCCTATGTCGGGCTTGGCGCGCAACCGCCCACCCCCAGCTGGGGCCGCATGCTGGCGGATGCCCAAACCATGGTGAGCTTTGCCCCGCACCTCGCCCTTATTCCCGGCTCTGCCATTGTGATCACCGTGCTGGGGCTCAACCTGATGGGAGACGGCCTGCGTGACTGGCTGGACCCCAAACTGAGGCTGGCACGCTGATGACCTTGCTTGATATCTCCAACCTTTCGCTGCGGATCGGCACCCATAAGATCCTCAAAGAGGTCTCCTTGTCGGTGCAGGCTGGCGAAATTGTCGCCATCACCGGCGAAAGCGGCTCTGGCAAATCCCTGACCGCTTTTACCGTCATGGGCTTGCTGCCGGATACTGCGACCACCTCGGGTCAGATCACCCTGTCCGGCACCAACCTGCTAAGCCAGAGCGAGGCCCAGATGTGCGGGTTGCGGGGGCACAGCATCGGCATGGTGTTTCAGGAACCAATGACGGCGCTGAACCCGGTCAAAACCATCGGCGACCAGGTGATGGAAACCATCCTGATTCACAAGGCCCTGCCGCCGGATCAGGCCCACGCCCGGGCCCGCGAATTGCTCGACCGGGTTGGCCTGCCGGCGGATCGCTTCCCGCTTGGCCGCTTCCCACACGAGCTGTCAGGGGGGCAAAGGCAACGGGTGGTCATCGCCATGGCCATTGCCCTGCGCCCCAAGCTGCTGATCGCCGATGAACCCACCACGGCGCTGGATGTCACCACTCAGGCGCAAATTCTGGAGCTGCTGCGTGACCTGGTGCGGGAATTTGACATGGGGTTGATGATCATCACCCACGACCTGGCGGTGGTGGCCGATCTGGCCGATCGCATCGTGGTCATGCGCCATGGGGAGGTGGTGGAAACCGGCACCACCCAGGAGCTTTTGCACAATATGCAGCATCCCTACACCAAGATGTTGTTTGCAGCCTCCAACCATCAGGTGACCCTGCCAGAGCCCCCAGCGCCAAGCCCGCTGCTAGAAATCAAGGGTGCGGTACGGGACTATCCGCTGCCCCGCAAAAGCCTGTTTGCAAAGCCCGAGTATTTTCGCGCCGTCAAAGATGTCTCCTTTACCCTTTACCGGGGGGAACGCCTGGGGCTGGTGGGGGAGTCGGGCTGTGGGAAATCGACCCTAACACGGGCCATTTTGGGGCTAGAGCCGCTGCAGGGCGGTGACATCAGCCTGGATGGCATGGCGATCACCACCACCCAGAATCCGGAAATCCGCCGCCGCATGCAGGTGGTGTTTCAGGATCCCTTTGGCAGTTTCAACCCGCGTCACCGGGTTGATCGGCTGATCACCGAACCCTTTTACACCCTGACCGATCCGCCCACAGGCTCGGCCCGCAGCGATCTCATTGCCGAGACCCTGCGCGCGGTTGGGCTGCAGCCGGAAGATGCCCAAAAATATGTGCATCAGTTCTCCGGTGGCCAGCGCCAGCGCATCGCCATTGCCCGCGCGCTCATCACCCGTCCCGAGCTGATCTTGTTTGATGAGGCCGTCTCGGCGCTGGATGTTTCGGTGCGGGCGCAGATCCTGGATCTGCTGGCAGAGCTTTGTGAGGCTTATGGCCTCAGCTATCTGTTCATCAGCCATGACCTGAGTGTTGTGCGCACCATCACCGACCGCTGTCTGGTGATGCAGAAAGGCGAGATTGTCGAGGCCGCCCCGACCGAAGAAATCTTTGCCGAGCCCAAACACCCCTATACCCGCGCGCTGATCGCCGCGGCGCCACAGCTGCCAGACCTTGCACAGGGGGCGGCATAGTGGTCTCACTGTCCTTGATCCTGCCCCGAGAGCAAACAGTCTTTGCCTCGGTTCTGGCGCCCTATTTCCACGAGGTGGCGCCCGGCGCGCCGATTGATCCGGTCAAGCGGGCGGAGCAGATGTTGAACCGCAAGGACGTCACTGCCTTTTGGCTGCATCACGCCGCAGCCCGCATTGGGTTTGCCCTGGTGCTGAACCTGCCGGATGACCGCCGCGAGCTGTCAGAGTTCATGATAGTGCCGCAGTATCGCCGTCAGGGCCACGGGCAAGAGGCCGCCAGCCTGATCCTGCAGGAGTTTCCCGGACGCTGGCGCATGGGCATTTCAGAAGGTTCCCCACAGGCTGCTGCCTTTTGGGGCACCTGTCTTAGCCTGGTGCCCGGCCTCAGCGCTCTGCAAACCGGCGCGCCCTTCACCGAACATCAGACCAAAAGCTACACATTTGATATTGCAGGACCCAATAATGCCTAACTCGCAGATCCCAGCCTCCGTTATGCCAGACACAAAAACAGCTGACGCAACCCCAATTTGGTTCGACCCAAGTCTCTGCCTGATTGGTGGCGTCTGGACGCCTGCCTGCTCTGGCGAAACGCTGGCGCTGGTGGATCCTTCGGATGGGTCGAACCTGTGCCAGATCGCCCGAGGCGGGGCCGCTGATATTGATGCCGCCGTTGCGGCAGCCGAGGCCGCGCTGGCGGGCGACTGGGGCCGGATGACCGCGCTGGAGCGGGGCCGCATCCTGACCCGTATTGGCCAACTGGTGCTGGAGCGGGTCGATGAACTGGCCGCGCTGGAAGTGCGCGACGTTGGCAAGCCCCTGACACAGGCGCGCGCAGATGCCGTGGCGCTGGCGCGCTATTGCGAATTCTACGGAGGTGCCGCCGATAAGGTGCATGGCGAAACCATTCCCTATCTGGACGGGTACACGGTTTACACCCTGCGCGAACCCCATGGGGTGACGGGCCATATCGTGCCCTGGAACTATCCGATGCAAATTATCGGCCGCTCGGTTGGCGCCGCCCTGACCATGGGCAATGCCTGCGTGCTGAAACCCGCCGAGGAGGCCTGCCTGACAGCGCTTGCCTTTGCCCATATCGCCCAGGAGGCCGGTCTGCCCGCCGGGGCGCTGAATGTGGTTCCGGGCATCGGTGCCGAAGCCGGCGCGGCATTGACCGCCCATCCACAGGTGCATCACATCTCCTTTACTGGGTCGGTGGCCACGGGGGCGCTGGTGCAACAGGCCGCAGGCAAGAACGTGGTGCCAGTGACCTTGGAGTTGGGCGGCAAGTCACCGCAACTGGTGTTTGACGATGCCGATCTGGACGCCGCCCTGCCGTTTCTGGTCAATGCCGGCATTCAGAACGGTGGCCAGACCTGCTCTGCCTCCTCGCGTATTCTGGTTCAACGGGGGGTCTATGACACAGTCAAGGCGCGCATGTCCGCCGCCTATGGCGACCTGACCGTAGGCCCGGCTGCTGACGACCTGCGGCTTGGGCCACTGATCTCGAACCGGCAAAAAGACATTGTCGAAGGCTTTCTTGCCAAGGGGGCTGATCTTGAAATTGCCGGACAGGGGCAGATAGTGGACAGTGCCCCTGCAACGGGTGCCTATGTGCGACCGACGCTTTTTGCCGATGTCCCTGCGGACCATGCGCTGGCACAGCAGGAGATCTTTGGCCCGGTTCAGGTTCTGATCCCCTTTGATACCGAAGAAGAGGCCCTGGCAATTGCCAATGGCACCGAATTTGGCCTGGTTGCCAGCGTCTGGACCCGTGATGGGGCGCGGCAGATGCGTCTGGCCAAGAAGCTGCGGGCCGGTCAGGTATTTCTGAACAACTACGGCGCTGGCGGCGGTGCTGAACTGCCCTTTGGTGGCGTTGGAAAATCCGGCCACGGCCGCGAAAAAGGCTTTGAGGCGCTTTATGGGTTTTCCCAGCTGAAAACAGTGGCGGCCCATCACGGCTGACCCCTAAACCAAGCCAGTATCACTCGTTTGGGAGAAGGAATGAGCAATCCGCCGCTTTCACCTTCTCCCAACAATTCCCGCCGGAGACATCACCGCGCGCAAGCGCGGTGAACACCACTCAATACAGGGCGACTAGACGATCACGTCGATATGGTCCTGTTCTCCAATCCCAAACACGCGTTTATAGCGGGCGATTTCATCCGCCGACCCCATGGCTTTTTCCGGGTTATCCGACAATTTTACCGTTGGTTTTCCATTGGCGGAGATCGCTTTGCACACCAGCGAGAAGGGGGCCAACCCATCATCGGGGACCAGGCCGCGAAAATCATTGGTCAGCAGGGTGCCCCAACCAAAAGAGACTTTCGTCCGCCCCGCAAATTTCCCGTGCAGCTCGGCGATTTTATCGACGTCCAACCCATCTGAGAAAATCACCCGCTTTTGCAGCGGATCTTCGCCGCGCTCCTGCCACCATTTGATCGCCACCTCCGCCCATGCGGCTGGATCACCGCTGTCGATACGGATCCCGGTCCAGCCCGCCAGCCAGTCCGGCGCGTGATCCAGAAACCCCTGGGTGCCATAGGTATCGGGCAGGATGATGCGCAGATTACCGTCATGTTCCTCATGCCAGTCTGACAACACATCATAGGGCGCACGGGCCAAAGCTGCATCATCCGCTGCCAAAGCCGAATAGACCATCGGCAGCTCATGGGCATTGGTGCCAATGGCTTCGACCTCGCGCCGCATGGCGATCAGACAGTTCGAGGTGCCGGTGAATTTGCTTCCCAGCCCTTCGCGCATCGCCTGCACGCACCAGTCCTGCCAGAGGAATCCATGGCGGCGGCGGGTGCCAAAATCGGCAATGCTCAACCCGTCGATATCGCGCAGGCGCTCGATCTTTTCCCAGACCCGCGTCATGGCGCGGGCATAAAGCACCTGCAGTTCAAACCGGCCCATGTCATTCAGAACCGCCCGCGAGCGCAGCTCCATCAGCACCGCCAGGGCTGAAATCTCCCAGAGCATGACCTCGTGCCATTTGCCTTCAAAGGTCAGCTCATACTGATCACCGACGCGTTCCAGATGATAGGCGGGCAGGCGCAGGTTTTCGAACCACTCCATAAAGTCCGGGCGAAACATCTGGCGCTTGCCATAAAAGGTATTGCCGCGCAGCCAGGTGCTTTCGCCACGGGACAGCGACAAAGAACGGATATGATCCAACTGCTCGCGCAGCTCTCCCTCGTCGATCAGATGCGCCAGCGGCACCGAGGTTGACCGGTTGATCAACGAGAATGTCACCTCGGTCTGCGGTTTATTGCGAAAGACTGACTGACACATCAGCAGTTTGTAAAAATCTGTATCAATCAAGGAACGGATGATCGGGTCGATCTTCCATTTATGATTGTAAACGCGGGTTGCGATATCCACCGGCGGCCTCATGCAAGTTGGGTCACGACTTGATAGGACAGGCAGCAAGCCAGAGCAAGGCAAGGCCGGCCCCAAGGGTTTCCGGTGACGATCCCCCAGGCCTGGTCAGCCAGTCGCAGTCACCCTGTCATTTGCACCCGGTGGGCTTGCGCAAAGCTGGCCAGAACCTCCAAAAGCTGGGTTCTGGAAATCGGCTTGGTGACAAATTCATTCATGCCAGCGGCCAGACAGACCTCACGATCGGTATCAAATGCATTTGCGGTCAAGGCGATGATCGCCGGTTGCGGCTGGCCCCAAGAGCGAATGATCCGCGTCGCCTCCAATCCGTCCATGACCGGCATGCTAACATCCATCAGGATGATATCCGGCTCGAACGATTTGACCTTGTCTACCGCCTCAGCGCCATCATGGGCAAACTCCAGCTCCAGATCTGTCTGTTTCAGGAACTTCTGTATCAACAACCGGTTGACCCGGTTGTCTTCGGCCACCAGCACCCGCAGCCCAGACAATCCATCAGTGTCCCCTGTCCGCTCTGGCACTGGCGCCACTGTGATGTCCGCAGCGCTGGCCAGGCCAAAAGGCAGGGCCAGGGTGAAACATGATCCGGTCCCGATTTCCGAGGTTACGGTGATGCGCCCATCCATGGCCTCGGCCAAGCGCCTGGAGATGGCCAGGCCAAGCCCTGAGCCGCCAAAACGGCGACTGATGGCCGCATCAGCCTGCGAGAAACGCTCAAAAATGCCCGTAAGCATTTCTTTTGGGATGCCGATGCCGGTGTCAATAATTGAACAGTTCAGCAATACCCCACCGCCGGATGTTGGCTCTGCTTCGACCGTGACCTTGACCCGGCCCTGTTCAGTGAACTTGATCGCATTGCCCACCAGATTATTCAAAATTTGGCGCAGCCGGTGATCGTCGCCATTGAGGTAGCGGGGTAAATCGGCATCACGCTCAACATCCAGGGTCAGCCCCTTGGCTTCGGCCTGGGTACGCAGCAATCGAATTGTCTCGTCAATGCATTGGTGCAGGTCAAAATCACAGGGGTTGATCGAAATCTGCCCTGCGTCCAGCTTTGACAGATCCAAGATGTCGTTGATCAGTGCCAACAAGGTTTTGGCTGAGCTGAGAATCGTGTTGGCATAGAGCTTTTGATCGGTATCCAGATCGGTTTCTTCCAGCAGCTGTGCCATACCAATGACCCCATTCATCGGAGTGCGGATTTCGTGGCTCATGGTGGCCAGGAAATCCGATTTGGCACGGCTCCCTTCTTCGGCTGCCTGGCGGGCTTCTTCGAGCTGCTGGGCGTTTTGTTTGGCCGCTGTTATGTCACGCTCGATGGCGATGTAGGACATCTCTCCACCCTGCTCGCCCCGTATGGGAACCTGGTTGGTTTCCAGCCAGATATCCCGCCCATCCTTGTGGCGGTTCAGAATCTCCATCCTGAAAGGTCGCGCCTTGCGCCGCCCCTCGAGGATTTGATCAAGCGCGTCTGGATCGGTGTCTGGATGGTTCAGCAAGTCACCAGGCTCTCGGTCCAGAATTTCATCAAAGCCGTATCCCGTCAGCCGGGTGAAGGCCTCGTTCACCCATTTTACCTTGTTGTTTTCATCTATGAGAAGAACACTGTCATTTGCATGGCGTGCCACCAAGGCCAGCCGCTTTGCCTCGACCTGCTGCTCCAGCAAGCGCTGATAGGCGCCCTCCAGCTCCTGCTGCTGCAAGGCCTGGGTCAACAACATGCTGCGGGTGCGCGAAAAGCTGCGGTTAACAAAATGCAGATACCAAAACAGCGTCCCATCGAGTATCAGCAATCCGCCGAGACGTAGTTGAAATTCCATTTGGCTGAGAACGTTGTCACCACTGAACATCAAAACATAGGGCGCCAGCATATAGACGCTCAGACGGGCCACAGTTGCCAGCCTATTGTAGGGCATCAGCAGGCCCGCATTTATCGCTGCCCCCGCCAAAACACTAATTGCAAAAAGCGGATCTATTTCTGCCAGATTGGTTTCGCCAATCAGCGAACCCACCCAATAGGGGCTCGCTGTACTGAGAAACATGCCACAGCTCTGCAGAAAGCCAGTAACCGCGCTGATGCGACGCAATCCCCGGCTGGGAGCCCCAGCCTTCAGCTTTCGCTGGGCATAGCGCATGAATGTGCCATCTATCACCTCGACTGTACCGGCGACCAAAAATGCAACCAGCCCGGCCACGATTGAGGCAAACACCACCATCATCAGAGACACCAGCGCAATAAAGGCCAAACGTGGCCAAAAAATCCTCACCTGACCACGCACATAGCGCCGGAACAACCCGTCCTGGCTATATCGCTCGTGGTGTTGGGCCAGCGAGCTGATACGAGGCTCTTCTTCGCCAGACTTTCCTTGGGTCGTCATTCTGTGCTGTTGCCTCCGCGCAATCAGCCAAATATTGCCTCCCCACTCTTTCAAACTCCTAAAGACCCGTAGCAAGAAAAATGAGGGCGGACTATGTTTCGGTCTTCAAACCTGTTGTAATTGCACCCCAGCGGCGCGCATCTCTGCCAAAGACTTCGCCAGTGACCCCTCCAGGTCTATCCCCCGGCATGCGGTGAGATCGACATGGACCTTAAAGCCCAGTTTGACGGCATCCAGGGCCGAAAAAGCAACGCAGAAATCGGTCGCCAGCCCAACAAAGGTCAGCTCCGACACCCCACGAGAGCGCAGATACCCGTCCAACCCCGTGGGGGTCTTTTGATCATTTTCAAAGAACCCGGAATAGCTGTCGATCAGGGGGCGAAACCCCTTGCGGATAATCAGATCACCGCTCACATCCAGTTCCGGGTGAAATTCGGCTCCGGCGCTGCCCTGAACACAGTGATCCGGCCACAAAACCTGCGGCCCATAGCTCATCCCGACGCTCTCAAACGGCGACATGCCAGAGTGCGAGCTGGCAAAGGAGGAATGCCCCGCCGGGTGCCAGTCCTGGGTCAGGATCACAGTGTCGAAATTCCCCATCATAGCATTGATCGGCGCCACCACTTCATCGCCTCCGGGGACCGCAAGCGCGCCACCTGGACAAAAATCGTTCTGGACATCAATTACGATCAGGGCCTGCGTCATCTCTGTTCCTCCAAGCGTTTGTTCTATCAACCTACCTAGACGTCTATTGCCACACAGGAAATACGTCACCTTGATGCAGGGCGAAAGGGCGCGATCCGGCGGCAAAACAGCCCGCCTTTTTTTGTTTTTCTTGAAAAATGCAGCGCAGAGTTCTAAGGGCGCATCATGTATAAAATCGCCGCCCTTTATCACTTCACCCGTTTCACCGATCCTGCCGCTCTCAAACCGGCACTGCTGGAGCTTTGTCTGCACCACGCGGTGACGGGGTCCCTGCTGCTGGCACAGGAGGGTATCAATGGCACTATTGCAGGCCCTGAAGCCGGGATCGAAGCGGTGCTCAACCATATCAAAACGCTGCCGGGCTGCGCGGATCTTGCCTGGAAAGAGGCCTTTAGCGAGCAGCCACCTTTTGGCAAGATCAAGGTCCGCCTGAAAAAGGAGATCGTCACCATGGGGCAGCCCGATGTCGATCCCAAAGCCAGTGTTGGCCATTATGTTGAACCCGAAGACTGGAACGACCTGATCCGCGCCGAAGATGTGGCGGTCATCGACACCCGCAACGACTATGAGGTGCAGATTGGCACCTTTGAGGGCGCAATCGACCCGGAAACCGCCAGCTTTCGCGACTTCCCCGCCTGGTGGCAGGCCAACAAGGACCGGTTTCACAACAAACGCGTGGCGATGTTTTGCACCGGTGGCATTCGCTGCGAGAAATCAACAAACTACCTGCTGAGCCAGGGTGTCGAGGATGTCTATCACCTCAAAGGTGGCATTCTGCGCTACCTGGAGGAAATGCCCCCCGAAGACAGCAGCTGGCAAGGCGAATGTTTTGTCTTTGACAACCGGGTATCGGTTGGCCACGGGTTGGTCGAAGGCCCACATGAGCTGTGCCACGGCTGTCGCCGCCCCATCCTGCCCAAGGATAAGACATTACCGTCATTTGAAATGGGGGTCTCTTGCTATCAGTGCATTGATGAGACCACTGAGGCAGACAAGGCCCGGTTCCGCGAGCGGCAAAAGCAGATGCGTCTCGCCCGTGAACGCGGGGAAGCCCATCACGGCGGGCGCAGCGTCTAAAAAGTTCGCAGCCCAACAATTGAAAATTAAAATATTGAAATTAGAGGACCCCTACTGAACGCCCACCCAATTTTGATCATAGTCAAAGCAAGTTCACCCTGTGCGGTATGAGCATCATTTGTTCACTTTCCACACTGCACAGATCTGTCCAAGCCTGACTTTAACTAACAGATTTCCCGTTGCGTTTCTCTGATATCTCAACGCCCGGCGGCCACAACAGGCCGGGGCGGTTACGCGGTAACAAAGGCGAGAGGCGCGCGCAAAAATAAAGCGAACGACAGTATGAGCCTAGACAGGATGCCGAGTAATGAGCCTCCCGCACCACGGACAAAAGACGTCTCAATCGGCGACATTCGTATTCCCGATCTGTTTCGAGACCTGCCAGATGCAGTGATCATCGCGGACGAAACCCAACGTATTACGTGGTACAATACTGCCTTTCAGACCCTATTTGGATATAGCCAGCAAGAATTGATCGGGCAAAGCGCCGAACAGCTTTATGCCGCCCCACAGAGCTATGAAAAACAACGCAGCGCCGGGTTTTCGGTTGCGGTTGAAGATCTCGATCACAACTACGAAATGCGCTACAAGCGCAAGGACGGCACCAGTTTTCTGACCCGCACCACTGGCGGCCCCATCCGCGACAAAGAGGGCCGGGTCATGGGCCTGTTTGCCATTATCAGGGATATCTCCCAGACCCGTGCGATCGAAGATCTCTTGCACAGGTTGTTTGACATTTCCACGGATCAAGCCCTGGATCAATCCGGCAAGATCCTGGCCATTTTGAAACTTGGCTGCGCTCATTTTAAAACCGACTCGGCCTTGGTCAGCTGGGTGCAGGGGGAGCGTTATACCATCCTCTACAGCTATTCGGATCTGGTAGATATTCCACGGGGCACAGTCTTCCCGCTGGGCGATACTTATTGTTCTGAAATGTTGAACAGCGGCGGCCCCCTGGCCTGTCACACGGCCAAACAGTCGCAGTTTGGCACGCATCCCTGCTATGATCTCTTCCTGTTGGAGACCTATATTGGCGTGCCGCTGATTGTCGACGGAGAGATTTTTGGCACCTTGAACTTCACCTCCCCCGAAGAGCGCCATCCGTTTGAAGCAGGCGATCTGGAAGTGATCAAGATGTTTGCAGCCTGGGTCGGGCAACAGTTGAATTTTGAAAAAGCCACCAACCAGCTGCCAACGGAAACCACCACACTGACATAGGATCGGGCACACGGCTGATGCCGGGCCTGTCCAGAACCTGCCCTGCCCGGTCAGGTGCCAATGGGGTCGTGACCTCTGTGATCCTGGCCCGTGTGTTCGTGATCCGTCAGGCACTCTGTGTGGTCTCGCAGCACCTCCAGCACCCGGCATTCCGCCACCGAATGATGGCCGCAGTCGCTGATCATCCGCTTCAGCTCGATCTGCAGCGCCTGCAGCCTGGCGATGCGGTCCTCCACCTGTTTCAACTGTCGCTGTGCAATAGAATCCGCATCGGCACAGGACTGCGCCGGATTGTCCGCCAGATCCAGCAACTCACGTATGGCCTCCAGCGAAAACCCCAACTGCCGCCCATGACGGACAAACCCCAGCCGGTCCAGCTCGGCCTGGCCATAGCGCCGCTGGCCGCCTTCGGTGCGCTCGGGTTCCGGCATCAGGCCGATGGTCTCATAGTAGCGAATGGTCTGCACCTTGGTGCCAGTGCGTTTGGCCAGGGTTCCAATGGTCAGCATCTTAACTCTCCTTTCCCTTCAACAGCCGCAGCGCGTTCCCCACCACCAGCAGGGAAACCCCCACATCAGCGGCAATTGCACCCCACATGGAGGCCAGACCAAAGGCGGTTGCCAGGGCAAACCCCAGCTTGGTCACCAGCGACAGCCCGATATTCTGATGGATCACCGCCATGGTCCGGCGCGAATGGGCGATCAACCAGGGCAAGCGGCTGATGTCGTCGCTCATCAGGGCGATATCAGCGGTTTCAATCGCCGCATCAGAGCCCACAGCCCCCATTGCCACGGCAAAATGCGCCCGTGCCATCGCCGGGGCATCATTCACCCCATCGCCCATCATCGCCACCATATCATAGCGCTCGGTGAGCCGCTCGACCTCGGCAAGCTTATCTGCGGGCAGCAACCCGGCATGCACCTGATCTATCCCAGTGGCTTGCGCAACGGCACCAGCGGCGGCCGCATTGTCGCCCGTAAGCATAACAACCTGTTTGACCCCCAGTTCATGCAGGGCCGCGATGGTGTCGCGCGCCCCCGGACGCAGCCGATCACGCAGGGCAATCAGCCCTATTGGCCCGCTGGCATCCCCCACCACCACAAGCGTCGCTCCCTCAGCCTCGATCTCGGCCATCTGGGCGGCGGGCAGCGCGGTGCCAAAGCCCTTTTCCGTCGCAAACCGAGGGGAGCCGAGCCAGATCGCCCGCTCTCCCTGTCGGCCCTCCACCCCGCGCCCGGGTATGGTACGGCTGTCGGTGGCGGCCACATAGGCCAGATCCTGGCGTGTTGCCTCGGCCAGGATGGCCAGCGCCAGCGGGTGCGAGGCCCGCGCCTCCAGCGCTGCTGCGGCCTGCAATACCTCGGCCTGACTGGCACTGCCGAGGGGGTGGATCCCGGCGACTTCGGGGCGGCCTTCGGTCAATGTGCCGGTCTTATCCAGCGCAATGGCCTGCAGTTTGCCCGGGGCCTCGATATAGGCGCCACCTTTGATCAGCACCCCGGCGCGGGCCGCCGCTGCAAGGGCGGCCACAATCGACACCGGGGTCGAAATCACCAAGGCACAGGGGCAGGCAATCACCAGCAACACCAGCGCATTATAGACCCAAAAGCCCCAATCCCCGCCCGCCAGCAACGGCGGGAGGCAGGCCAGAGCAATGGCCAGGGCCAGAACTGACGGGGTATAGATACGGGCGAACTTTGCCACCCATTGCTCCACCGGGGCGCGGCGGGCATGGGCGTCGCCGACCATGCGGGTGATCTTGGCCAGCACTGTATCGCTGGCCAGTTTGGTTGCTTGCACGGTCAGGCTGCCGTCGCCATTCAGCGTGCCTGCGTAGACCTCATCGCCGGGTTCTTTGGCAACCAGGGCGCTTTCCCCGGTGATGGGGGCCTGATCCACCGCACCTGCCCCTGAAATCACCCGCCCATCCATCGGGATACGGTCGCCGCCACGCAGAACAAAGTGCTGGCCGATCTGCACCTCACCGGCGGGCATTTCAACCTCGCGGCCATCGTCGTGGATCACCCGCGCTGTGGCGGGTGCCAGATTGAGCAACGCCGACACCGCGTTGCGCGCCCGCCCGACGCTCCAGGATTCCAGCGTCAGTGACAGAGCAAAGAATAACGCCACCGTTGCCGCTTCGAAATATTCGCCCAGGCTGATGGCGCCGGCAACGGCCACCACCATCAGCAGGTTCATATCAGGGGAAAGGTTGCGCAGCGCATACCAGGCCTTTGGCAGCACCAGCCAAACCCCCAGCGCTACCGCGACCAGAAACAAACCCAGCTCGCCCAAAGGCACCGGTACATCGCCATGACCGGCAAACAGCTCCCCTAGACCACTGGCTCCGGAATGGGCCACATGCCAGGCCAGACCACCGCTCCAGAACAGCGCGCTGGCGGCGGTAAAACGCTTTTGGCGGCGCAGATGGGCCGCCTGATCCGCCTCGGCGCTTTTGGCGTCCCAGGGCTTGGCGCTCATGCCGGTGGTGGCAACCAGGCTCAGCACCTGTTCATCGGGGATTTGCACTGCTGAAGCCAGCAAGGTCATGCGCCCGTTCAGCACATCAAAGCCCAGATGGTCAGCGCCGCCCACCACAGAGCCTAAGGCGCGGTTTAGGCTCGCAACCTCTTCGGCGCAGCACAGACCATTGACACGAAAACTGCGTCCCGCCGTTAGCTCTGCGGCATCCGGCGGAGCCACAGTCCCACTGCCACAACAACCCGCGGGTTCAGCCGCATGGGCATGGTTATGGGCTTTGGCGTTGGTAGGGGTCGGATTGACGGAGCTACAGCAGCTATCCTGGGGCATTGGGGCCTCTTAGTTTGCAAAGACCTGCCCTAGATAGGACCTACAGTGACTAGAGGTTCAAGAGATTTCTTAAAAAAACTTTGGCCACAGGATGTGCCGAGACTTTGACCCTGATGGTGGCTGCAGCCTGACCCGCCCTTGCAAAGCGGTTCAAGACCTTAGTGTTGGGCCCTTTTGCAGCCAAAAAGCAGGAAGGGGTGAGCGCTGCCCCAAGATGGGTCAGGGGGCAGCGCCAATCGGGCTGGTGTCAGCTGTCACCGCTTTCGTCGTAATCCGACATCGGCGGGCAGGTGCAGATCAGGTTGCGATCCCCGTAAGCGTTATCCACCCGGTTTACCGGCGACCAGTATTTATCGACCCCCAGCGACCCCGGAGGGAAGCAGGCGGCTTCGCGGCTGTAGGGACGATCCCAGTCCCCCACCAGATCGCGCACCGTGTGCGGCGCGTTTTTCAGCGGGTTGTTCTGCGGGTCGATCTTGCCGTCGATGACATCCTGCGCCTCTGACCGGATCGACAGCATGGCATCGCAGAACCGGTCCAGCTCATCCTTGGGCTCGGACTCGGTGGGCTCCACCATCAGGGTGCCAGCCACAGGCCAGCTCATGGTGGGGGCGTGAAAACCCGAATCCACCAGACGCTTGGCCACGTCATCCACGGTGACGCCCCCCTCGTCATTCAACGCACGGGTGTCCAGAATGCATTCATGGGCCACACGCCCCGTCGCCGAGGTATAGAGGATACCATAGGCGTCTTTGAGCCGGGCGGCGATGTAGTTGGCGTTGAGGATTGCCACCTTGGTTGCCTGGGTCAGACCGGCGCCGCCCATCAACAGGATATAGGCCCAGGATACCGGCAGGATCGAGGGCGAGCCAAAAGGCGCAGCCGAGACCGGGCCAACGGCAGAGCCATACTCGGGGTGACCGGGCAGATGGTCTGTCAGGTGGGATTTGACACCGATAGGGCCCATGCCGGGACCGCCGCCGCCATGGGGAATGCAAAAGGTTTTGTGCAGGTTCAGGTGGCTGACATCACCACCAATCTTGCCGGGCTGGGCCAGACCCACCATGGCGTTCATATTGGCGCCATCAATATAGACCTGGCCGCCGTGCTCATGGGTGATCTCGCAGACCTCCTGCACGGTGTCCTCAAACACGCCGTGGGTGGAGGGATAGGTGATCATGCAGGCTGCCAGGTTATCGCTGTGCTTTTCCGCTTTGGCGCGGAAGTCAGCCACATCAATATTGCCGTGATCGTCCGCCACCACGGGCACCACCTTATAGCCCACCATCTGCGCCGAGGCCGGGTTGGTGCCATGGGCCGAGGTCGGGATCAGGCAGACATTGCGATGGGCCTCTCCCCGCGCGGCATGGTAATTGCGGATGGTTAGCAGCCCGGCATATTCCCCCTGGGCGCCCGAGTTGGGCTGCTGGGAAATCGCGTCATAGCCGGTGATCTGGCAGAGCTTGTCGTTCAGATCCTCGATCATCGCATGATAGCCCATCGCCTGATCTTTGGGGCAGAAGGGGTGCAGGTTGCCAAACTCGGGCCAGGTGACCGGGATCATCTCAACCGTGGCGTTCAGCTTCATGGTGCAAGAGCCCAGCGGGATCATCGAACGGTCCAAAGCCAGATCGCGGTCCGCCAGACGGCGAATATAGCGGGTGATCTCTGCCTCGGCCCGGTTCTTGTGAAAGATCGGGTGGGTCAGATAGGCGCTTTCGCGCAGCGCATAGTCCGGCAGCCGATACTGTTTGTTCGAACTGTCATCCTCGCGGTCGATGCCAAAAGCACCCCAGACCGCCTCGATGGTTTCCTTGCGGGTCTGTTCGTCCAGGCTGATGCCCACCTTGGTTTCGCCAACCTTGCGCAGGTTGATACCACGGGCAACGGCAGCCTCCATGACGGTCTGTTGCAGCGGGCCGACCTCAACGGTGATGGTATCAAAGAAGACTTCGGGCTCAACCTTGAAGCCATGCTCTTCCAGGCCGGCAGCCAGACGCGAGGTCTTGCGGTGCACCGACTGGGCAATCGCCTTGATGCCATCGGGGCCATGGTAGACCGCATACATCGAGGCCATGACCGCCAGCAGCGCCTGTGCTGTGCAGACGTTGGAATTGGCCTTTTCACGGCGGATGTGCTGCTCGCGGGTTTGCAGCGCCAGACGGTAGGCCTTGTTGCCACGGCTGTCGATCGAGACACCGATGATGCGCCCCGGCATGGCGCGCTTGAGCTTATCCGTGGTGGCCATATAGGCGGCGTGGGGGCCGCCATAGCCCATGGGGACACCAAAGCGCTGGGTGGAGCCGATAGCGATATCCGCGCCCATTTCACCGGGGGATTTCAGCAGCGCCAGCGATAGGATGTCGGCGGCGACAACGGCGATGCCTTTGTGGTCATGCAGCGCTTTGATTTCATCGGTAAAGTCGCGCACATGGCCATAGGTACCGGGATATTGGAAGATGGCGCCAAAGACCGCACCGGCGTCCAGCTCATCCGGGTCGGCAACCACCACGTCGATGCCCAGGGGCGCGGCGCGGGTCTGGATCACCGCGATGGTCTGCGCGTGGCAGTTCTGATCGACAAAGAAGGCGGCGTTATTGGCTTTGGACCGGGCACCGCGATGCGCCATGGCCATGGCCTCGGCTGCCGCTGTGGCCTCGTCCAGCAATGAGGCATTGGCGATATCCATACCTGTGAGATCGCTGACCATAGTCTGGTAGTTCAACAGCGCCTCAAGACGCCCCTGGGAGATCTCGGGCTGGTAGGGCGTATAGGCAGTGTACCAGGCGGGGTTTTCCAGGATGTTGCGCAGGATCGGTGCCGGGGTTGAGGTGCCATAGTAGCCCTGCCCGATCAGTGAGGTCAGCACCTTGTTCTGACCGGCGACTTCTTTCATATGATAGAGCGCGTCGCGCTCGGTCATCGCCGGACCCCAGTCCAGCGGCTCTTGCTGACGAATGGCTTCGGGCACGGTGGCGTCGATCAGATCATCCAGGGTTTTGAAGCCAATCACCTTGAGCATCTCGGCCATCTCCGTGGGAGAGGGGCCGATGTGGCGGCGGTTGGCAAAATCATAGGCTTCGTAGTCGGTCAGTTTAAAGGCCATGTGCAGCGCTCCTATGGAGAGGGGGCATCCAACCGGAGCTGTTGGAGCCTCCGGCGGAGATATTTGGAGAAAGGTGAAACAGCGGGGCCAGACCAGCCGGCCCCGACACACTCAGCCAATCAGGGTTTTGTAACCGTGCAGATCCATCAGATCGTCGAGCTGGGTAGCATCCGACAATTTGATTTTATAGATCCAGGCATCACCTTCGGGGTTTTCGTTCAAAGTGCCGGGATTATCGGCGAGGGTCTCGTTGGCGGCGATGACTTCGCCATCCAGTGGCGCGTAGATTTCCGAGGCCGCCTTGACGGATTCGATGACGCCAATTTCGTCCCCTTTTTCAAAGGTATCGCCTGCTTCTTTCTGTTCGCAAAAGACGATTTCGCCCAGTTGATCAGCCGCGTGTTGGGTGATGCCAAGGGTTGCGGTATCGCCTTCTACGGTGATCCATTCGTGCTCTTCTGAATAATAAGTGGCCATCTGGGACGCTCCTCGTGTCCAAGTTTAGTGTCTTAGCGTTTGTAGTTCTGGGTCACAAAGGGGAGCGCGACCACTTCGGCCGGCTGGGACTTGCCCCGTATGATCAGGTTTACCGTCTCGCCGGGGGTGCTGTGGCCGGCTGCGACATATCCCATGGCGACGGGTCCGCCGACCGTAGGACCAAACCCCCCCGAGGTGATCGCCCCGATGGTCTCGCCCTCGGTGCTTTGCACTTCGACGCCCTGGCGGGCAGGGGCGCGGCCAATGGGCTTAATCCCGACCAGTTTGCGGGCAGCGCCCTCAGTCAGCTGTTTCTGAATGCGGGCAGCGCCGGGAAAGCCGCCCTCTTCGCGGCGCCGTTTCTGCATTGCCCAGGTCAACGCGGCCTCAACCGGCGTGGTCTCGGTGTCGATGTCATTGCCATACAGACAAAGGCCGGCCTCAAGACGCAAGGAATCGCGCGCGCCCAGACCTGCGGGTTCGCAATCCTCATGGGCCAGCAGGGCACGGGTGATCTCTACCGCCTTGTCTTCCGGGATGGAAATCTCATAGCCATCTTCGCCGGTATAGCCCAGGCGCGACAGGCGGCACTCGACCCCCATGATGTCAGCCAGGATGGTTTCCATGAATTTCATATCGCGCGCGGCAGGACAGAGCGCCCCCACCACGTTTTCCGCCGCCGGGCCCTGCACCGCAACCAGGGCGCGGTCAAAAATCTCGGTGACCTCGATGCCCTCAAGATGTTGGGCCATATGGGGAATATCCTGGTGCCGCATGGAGGCGTTGACCACGACAAAGAAATGATCACCGGCATTGGAAACGATCAAATCGTCCATGATGCCGCCCTGGTCATTGGTAAAGAAGGTGTAGCGGGCCTTGCCCTCTTTCAGAGTGGTAAAGGCGGAGGGCGCGATCTTTTCCAGCTGGGCGGCGATATTGTCGCCCTTCAGGATCACCTGCCCCATATGGGAGACGTCAAACAGCCCTGCCTTTTCGCGGCACTGCTTGTGCTCTCCCATGATGCCCATGGGGTATTGAACCGGCATTTCCCAGCCAGCAAAATCTACCATCTTGCCGCCAAGTTCCACATGCAGGTCATAAAGCGGTGTGCGTTTGGGTACGTCAGTCAGTGTATCGGACATTGTATCGGGCCTTTGTTTGCGAAGAGCAGTCACGGGACACCATAACGGTGTAAGGCGCATTGCGCACCACACGGGCCAGGCCTCTGATCTGTACATCTTCGCGCGTCACAGCTCCGCCTCCGATCAGGACACGCCCAGTTTGGGAAAATGCGCCCATACGTCCCGCATATCTCCTTTAGGAAACTTTTCCCCCTTAATCAACAAAAGATGTTCTAGTGAAATTTTGACTGCTGCAAGCATCACAGCTAAGGTTCAACCGCAACAGGAGAAACCGCCAACATGGAACCGGTTCAATCAGAAGAAGCAGGGCTCGCGCCCGAGGCAGGCGAAGCCCCGGACGGGCAGGTTCTGGGCAAAATGATTCGCGACGCGCGCAAGGAAAAGGGCCTGACCCTGGAAGAAGCGGCCAAGGCCGCGGCCATCGGGCGTTCAACCCTGTCAAAGATCGAGAACAACCAGACCCGCCCGAGTTTTGAGATTATCCGCCGCCTGATGCAGACATTGGAGCTGGAAACGCCGCAATTATTCGTCCAATCGGCGCAAAGCAGCATTTCGGGGCGCCGTGACTACACCCTGTCGGGGCGCGGCGAGCATCAGGAAACCAAGACCTATGACCATGAGCTGTTGTGTACCGAGCTCACCAGCAAGCGGATGCTGCCCTATATCAGCACCATCAAGGCGCGGGATGTGACCGAATATGACAGCTGGGTACGCCATCGCGGCGAAGAGTTCATGTATGTGATCAGCGGCGATCTGGTGCTCTATACCGAACACTATCGCCCGCTCAGCATGACCGCAGGTGATTCGGTCTATTACGACAGCGGCATGGGCCATGGCTGCGTATCCACCAGCGCAGAGGACGCAAAGGTTCTTTGGGTCTCGCTGGAAATCTGACGCCAGTAACATCAACCTGTGCAGCAGTATCCGCCAGGTCTGCAGCCAAGTCTGCAGCCAGCTCAGCAACCCTCAACGATGGTAATGCTGGCCTCGCAGGCGCCTGCGCGGCGGGCGCGGGCATCGGTGTATTCGGATGAATTGTAGCAGTCGCGCGCCTGTTGCAGGCTGTCGAACTGGATCACCACATGGCGCTGCCAGCTGTCGCCCTCCAGGGTTTGTGCACTGCCGCCACGGGCTAGGAATATGGCACCATACTGCGCAAACGCAGCCGGAGCGATGGCCTGATAGCCCAGATAGGCCTCTGGGTCTGTCACTGTGACATGGGCAATCCAATAGGCCTTGGGCACCAGACTATTCCCTTTCTGTCCCCGCCAGCAGCCGCTCTGCCACGGCTGAGGCATCCGCCAGATGCGCCTCCACCGCGCGGCGTGCCGCCTCGGGGTCGCCTGCAATGATGGCATCACAGATCGCCTGCATATGAAACAGCCCAGGCTGGGCCCGGTCGCTGGCTGACAGCGTCATCGCCCGCAGCCGGCTGATCCGACCATTGAGCCGATTGACCACCTCCCAGGCGATATGATGGCCGGCGGCCTCAAACATCACCTGATAAAACCCGGTCGAAGCCTTATACAAAGCCCCCGGCTCTACATCTGCGCCGGTCTGGGCAAAGGCCCGTTTCAGGGCCGCCAGTGCTGCCCGCAAATCGCGGTGCAAACTGGGCGCGCCAGATCGGGCGCAGGCCATGGCAACCGAGGTCTCGAGCATGCGGCGGATCTCATAGATCTGGCGCGCATCTTCCCAGCTCAGCGAGGCCACGATGGGGCCGCGATTGGGCAGGATCTCCACCAGCCCTTCGGCCTCGAGGTATCGAATCGTCTCTCGGATGACCGTCCGGCTAACCCCCAGTTGATCACACAGGGGCCGCTCCACCAGCCGCTCACCCGGGGAAAACACCCCCGCGATGATCGCCTCACGCATTTTTTCCTGCACGATTTCACGAAGCGTTGCAGGGGGTTGTTCGATTCTCAGCTGAGCCAGACCAGGGTTTTCCATGGGTGCTATCTACCAGCAGCCCTGCGGCAAGACAATAGATTCTTGACTAACGAGATTATGGTATACCATAAGTTGGCTCAACAGATTCACTCCAACTCAGGTGCCCCATGCCAGCTGTCATTCGCAAAACTCTCCTCCATATCGAAGAAACCCTGATCGAGGGCGGTAAGGAAGCCGCAACTCCGCTCAAACTGATTGCCGCCATCGCGGTGGTCAAAAACCCCTGGGCAGGTCGGGGGTTCGTTGAGGACCTGAAGCCGGAAATCCATGACTGCGCGCCAGAGCTGGGCGAGTTGCTGACCAAGATGGTGCTGGATGCTGCCGGTGGTGGCGACAAGGTCGAAGCCTATGGCAAATCCGCCATTGTCGGGTTGGACGGCGAGGTCGAGCATGCCTCGGCGCTGATCCACACCCTGCGGTTTGGCAACCACTACCGCGAGGCCGTGGGCGCCAAGAGCTACCTGGCCTTTTGCAACACCCGTGGCCCGGCCAATGCGCCGCTGATGATCCCCCTGATGGATAAAAACGACGGCGGTCGCCGCTCGCATTATCTCACCATTCAATGCGCGGTGGCGGATGCCCCGGCGGCGGATGAGATTGTCATCGCCCTGGGCGCCTCAATTGGTGGGCGACCACATCACCGTATTGGTGACCGTTATCAGGATCTAAAGGATCTGGGCCATGATCTCGACAACCCTGCCTCTGTCTGATCCCTTCGGCAGCCTCAGCTACCGCGACGCCGGTAGCGGCGAAGCTCTGGTGTTGATCCATGGGGTCGGCATGCAGAGCGCCGCCTGGGCGCCGCAGATTGAGGCGTTGTCGAAAACCCATCGGGTCCTGTCGCTGGACATGCCCGGCCACGGTGGCAGTAGCGCCCTGGCAGAAGGTGCCGATCTGCCGACCTATGTGGCCTGGCTGCATGCGGCCCTGGGTGCGCTGAATTTAGGCCCGGTCAATCTGGCCGGCCACTCCATGGGGGCGTTAATCGCGGGTGGCTTTGCCTGCACGCATCCCCAAATGCTGCGCCGGGTTGCGCTGATCAATGGCGTGTTCAGGCGCTCAGACCCGGCCCGGTCTGCGGTGCTGGCCCGTGCTGGCGAAATCAAGGCCGGCAGAGTGGATCTGGAAACGCCGCTCAGCCGCTGGTTTGGCGATAGCCCGGCTGAACAGCAGGCCAGAACACAGGTCGCGCGCTGGCTGTCGCAGGTTGATCAAGCGGGCTATGCCACCGCCTATGGCGCCTTTGCCCGGGGCGATGCCACCTATGCACAAGCCTGGCCACAGATTGCCTGCCCGCTGCTGGCGCTCACCGGTGACGCCGATCCAAACTCGACCCCGGCAATGGCCCGCGCCATGGCGGATCTGGCCCAGAACGGCACGGCGGAAATTCTGCCCGGCCGCCATATGGTCAATCTGACCGACCCAGATGCGGTGACACAAAGCCTAAGCCGCTGGT
Organism: Phaeobacter sp. G2; assembly: GCA_025163595.1. Taxonomy (NCBI): domain Bacteria; kingdom Pseudomonadati; phylum Pseudomonadota; class Alphaproteobacteria; order Rhodobacterales; family Roseobacteraceae; genus Phaeobacter; species Phaeobacter sp. G2. The sequence continues at coordinate 362,410 of CP104100.1, read as the reverse complement.
TGCGACGCCCAACACCCAATATAAAGGAGACCCCAATGGCCCCCGCCCCGCTTGATCCGCGCGCCCTGCGCGATGCCTTTGGCACCTTCCTGACCGGTGTCACCGTGGTCACCAGCCATGACGACACCGGCACACCGCTGGGTTTTACCGCCAATTCCTTTGCCTCGGTGTCGCTAGACCCGCCGCTGGTGCTGGTCTGCCTGGCCAATAGCTCCCGGAACTTCGAGGCTCTGACCCAGGCCTCTGGCTTTGCGGTGAACATTCTTGCGGAAGACCAGAAAGACATCTCCAACACCTTTGCGCGGCCTGCTGAGGACCGCTTTGCAGCGGTGGACTGGCAGATCGGGCCCCAGGGCTCGCCCATTCTGGCCGGGGTTTCGGCCTGGTTTGACTGCAGCATGCATAAAACGGTTGAGGCCGGCGACCATGTGATCCTGATCGGCCAAGTGGAGGCCTTTGACACCAGCACCGCCCCTGGTCTGGGCTATGCCCGTGGCGCCTATGTCACTCCCGCCGCCGAAGCAGAGGCGCTGGCCCATGGCGCCAACCTGGTGGTCTCGGCTTTGATTGAACGGGCTGGCGAAGTGCTGCTGATCGACGACGGGTTTGGCGGGCTGACCCTGCCGCAAAAACCCGTTGGCCGCGCCGGGGCCTCGGTAGCGCTGAGCGAGCTGATCACCAGCTGCGGAATTGAGGCGGATCCGGGCTTTATCTACTCGGTCTTTGAAGACGCCGCCCGCGAGCATCAGCATATTTCCTTCCTCTGTCAGGCTGGCGAAGGCACCCCAAAACAGGGCTGTTTCACGGCTCTGACCGCATCAACCATGATGGAGGTCACCGACCCGGCGCTGCGCATTATGCTGGAACGTTTCGCCAGCGAAAGCCGCATGGGCAATTACGGGGTGTTTTACGGCACTCAAACCAGCGGCAATATCCGCAAAATCGTGTCAGGGAGTGCAACGGCATGAAGTTTTCCTTGTTTGCCCATATGGAGCGGATCTCACCGGATCAGGACCAAAAGCAGCTGTATGACGAGTTCATAGAACTGTGCAAAATTGCCGATCGCGGCGGGATGCATGCGATCTGGACGGGGGAGCACCACGGGATGAATTTCACCATCTCGCCCAACCCGTTTCTGAACCTCGTTGATGTGGCCCGCCATACGGAAAACGTGCGGCTGGGCACCGGTACCGTGATTGCCCCCTTCTGGCACCCGATCCGTCTAGCGGGCGAGGCGGCGCTGACCGATATCATCACCGATGGGCGATTGGATCTGGGCATTGCCCGTGGCGCCTATTCCTTTGAGTATGAGCGTATGATGCCCGGCATGGATGCCTGGGAAGCAGGCCAGCGCATGCGCGAGCTGATCCCCGCTGTGCAGGGGCTTTGGCAGGGCGATTATGCCCAGGAGGGAGAGTTCCATTCCTTCCCCAAAACCACCTCTGCCCCCAAGCCCGTGCAGCAGGACGGCCCGCCGATCTGGGTTGCCGCCCGCGATCCCAACAGCCATGAGTTTGCTGTCGCCAATCACTGCAATGTGCAGGTGACGCCGCTGTGGCAGGGCGACGGTGAGATCAGCAGCCTGATGCAGCGTTTCAACGATGCCTGCGCCAAACACCCCGACACCCCGCGTCCCAAGATCATGCTGCTGCTGCACACCTATGTGGCCGACAGCGCCGAAGACGTGAAGCAGGCCGCAGCAGAGCTGAACCGGTTCTACTGCTACTTTGGCGCCTGGTTCAAAAACGAACGCGCCGTTGATCAGGGCCTGATCGCACCGCTCTCAGACGAAGAAATCGCCGCGCATCCTTTCTACTCGCCGGACGCGATGGAACGTGATCTGGTGATCGCCGAACCTGCAGGTGTTATTGACCGGATCAAGACATATGAGGCCCTGGGCTATGATGAGTACTCCTTCTGGATCGACTCCAGCATGAGCTTTGAGCGCAAAAAGGCCTCGCTTGAGCGCTTCATCCATGAGGTCATGCCCGCCTTTGCCTAAAGGCCGCCGTCGCAAAAGGACAGATCATGCAGCAGTTCCATCACTATATCGGCGGCCAGTTTGAGGCCGGATCAGCCCAGTTTGATAGCCTGGATCCCGCCACCGGCGCGGCCTGGGCCAGGATGCCAGAGGCCAGCCCGGCGGATGTGGACCGGGCCGTTGACGCCGCCGAGGCGGCCTTTTATGCGCCCGACTGGGCAGAGATGACCGCCAGCCAGCGCGGCAAGCTGTTGCTGCGGCTGGCGGATCTGGTGGCCGAAAACGCCCCGCGTCTGGCCGAGCTGGAAACCCGCGACACCGGCAAGATCATCCGCGAGACCTCAGCCCAGATTGCCTATGTGGCGGAGTACTACCGCTATTATGCCGGGCTGGCGGATAAGATCGAAGGCGCGCATCTGCCCATTGATAAACCGGACATGGAGGTCTGGCTGCGGCGCGAACCCCTGGGGGTGGTGGCCGCCATTGTCCCCTGGAACTCGCAACTGTTTCTGTCGGCGGTCAAGATCGGCCCGGCGCTGGCCGCAGGCTGCACCGTGGTGCTGAAGGCCTCAGAAGAAGCCCCGGCGCCACTGCTGGAATTTGCCCGTCTTTTTGATCAGGCGGGTTTTCCGCCCGGTGTGCTCAACGTGATGACCGGCGGGGCGGCGGCGGGGGCGGCGCTGACCTCGCATCCCAAGGTTGCCCATGTGGCCTTTACCGGCGGGCCGGAAACCGCCCGCCATATTGTCCGCAACTCCGCCGAAAACCTGGCCTCCACCTCGCTGGAGCTGGGGGGCAAATCGCCCTTTATCGTCTTTGAAGACGCCGATATCGACAGCGCGGTGAATGCGCAGATCTCCGGCATCTTTGCCGCCACTGGCCAAAGCTGCGTCGCAGGCTCACGGCTGGTGATCGCCAGTTCGATCAAGGATCAATTCCTGGCGCGGCTGAAACAAAAGGCCGAAGCCGTGGTGATCGGCGCCCCAGATGATATGGCTACCGAGGTGGGCCCGCTGTGTACCCAGGCGCAGCGTGACCATGCACTGGCGCTGATTGCCGCCTCCACCACAGCAGGTGCCAAGCTGGTCACTGGCGGCACCGCGCCTGATCGGCCGGGCTACTACTTTCCGCCCACCATTCTGGATTGCTCCGATGCGCCGGACGCCCCCTGTCTGCACACAGAATTCTTTGGCCCGGTTTTGTCAGTCGTTAGTTTCAACACTGAGGCCGAAGCCCTGGCCATCGCCAATGATACCCAGTTTGGCCTTGCCTCGGGTGTGTTCACCCAAAGCCTGACACGGGCCCATCGGATGATCCGGGGCATTCGTGCCGGCATCGTCTGGGTCAACACCTATCGGGCGGTTTCTCCCATTGCGCCCTTTGGCGGTCACGGGTTGTCAGGGCATGGACGCGAAGGCGGTTTGCAGGCGGCGCTGGACTATACAAAGGTCAAAGCGGTCTGGCTGCGTACCTCTGACGATCCGATCCCGGATCCCTTTGTGATGCGCTAAGCCCACCGGGAAGGTTGGGCCGAGGGGTGCCGGGGTTTTAGCAGGGGCTTTGAATTGAAGCTTTGACATGGGCATTGCGCGATTTCTGCCTATGGTGGACATAGGCAGGACACCGCTGTCTTGTCCCAAAGGAGCCGATGACATGACCAAATCCCTGTTCCCCCTGCCAGAACCGCTGATCATTCCCGTCCACGGGGAAGAGCGCGGCTATCCGGTAGGTCGCATTTTCTGCGTTGGGCGCAACTATGCGGCGCATGCCGCCGAAATGGGGGTCGAGGTCGACCGGGAGGCGCCGTTCTATTTCACCAAATCCAGCGCCAATGCGGTGCTGAGCGGGGCAAGCTGCCCCTACCCCCCCGGCACCGAGAACTTTCACTATGAAATGGAGCTGGCCCTGGCCATTGGCGCGCCGGTGTTCCGCGCCACACCGGCTGAGGCCTGCGCCGCCATCTATGGCTATGGCTGCGCCCTGGACATGACCCGGCGCGATTTGCAGATCCGCGAGCGCAAAAAGCAGCGCCCCTGGGATCTGGGTAAAGATCTGGAACAGGGCACCGTCTTTGCCCCACTGACCAAGGCGAGCGATTGGGGGCCGGTGGCGGATCAGCGGATTTGGTTGACGCTGGACGGCGACACCAAACAGGATGCCACCCTGACCGAGCTGATCTGGTCGGTTGAGGAAATCATCTGCCACCTGTCCGGTTTCTACCATTTGCGTCCCGGTGACCTGATCCTGACGGGCACCCCTGCCGGGGTCGGACCCGCCCTGGCCGGGCAACATATGCAGGGTGGAATCACCGGTCTTGCTCCGATCTCGCTGCATCTCTCAGATGCCGCATAGTCTTCAACCATAGAGCGTGATCAGGTACGAAAGGTACAATGCTATGTGCGCTCGGTCCATTCGCAAAGGCACCTGTGCTTTGCATATTAGAGCTTAAACCGCTCTGGCAGCGACAGGCACCGGCACGGGCGCCACGGGAAAATGCAGAAACCAGCCTGTGCGTTCTTGTCGCCTTAGTGTCCGGCAAAGAGGGATTGAAAAACGCGATACATAGTGCTGATATGTATCACACCGTGGGATGGGGCCGGAAATTCGTAACATGTCTGTGTCATATTGGGGGACGGGAACCGATGACATCTCTGACCGCTGAATTCATGAGTGAGAAATACATAATCCGGCATTGATAGTTACAAATGCACCCAATAGCAGAGGGGCAGCCCGTTCCTTTCGCGAAGAAATATCAGCGTTCTGGAAACAAACTGGAAAGAATCGAGCCTCCTGTTGCAATATCGTTTTCCGATGGCAATAGGATGGTAAATTATAAGGTCAAAGGGAGGAATCATATGACCACTCGTAGAAAGCTTCTTGGAGCCGCTGGCGCCGCCGCCATCGTCGCCCTGAGCGCCACTTCGGCATTTGCCGAAAATGTCACCCTGAAACTGCACCAGTTTCTGCCTGCGCAGGCCAATGTGCCAAAGTTGGTCCTGGACGTCTGGGCTGACAACGTCGAAGCGGCTTCCGGTGGTGAAATCACCATTGACCGTTTTCCCTCGATGCAGCTGGGCGGTAAGCCACCAGAGCTGATGGACCAGGCGATCGACGGCGTTGCAGACATCGTTTGGACCGTTGTTGCCTATACACCCGGTCGTTTCCCTTCGACCGAAGTCTTTGAACTGCCCTTCATGATGACCAATGCCCGTGCCACATCGCACGCCTATTGGGAAATGTTCGATAAACACATGAAAGACACCGAGTTCAAGGACGTCAAAATCCTTGGCACCTGGGTGCACGGCCCTGGTGTGATCCATACCTCCGATCCAGTGAGCACCCCTGCCGACATGCAGGGCATGAAGATCCGTGGCGGTGGCCGGTCGGTCAACTCGCTGCTGACACAACTGGGTGCAACCCCTGTTGGCATGCCGGTTCCCGCAATCCCCGAAGGTCTGTCCAAGGGCGTGATTGACGGCACCACCATCCCATGGGAAGTCACTGCCGCGCTGAAAGTTCCAGAACTGGTTGAAAACCACACCGAGTTCACCGGAAAAGCGCTCTATACTCTGACTTTCGTCCTGGCGATGAACAAAGAAAAATACGAAAGCCTGTCGGACGCCCAGAAAGCGGCAATCGACGACAACTCCGGCCTGGAATTCTCGGTCTTTGCCGGTGGCACCATGGCGGCCTCTGATGACCCCTCGCGTGAAGCGGCGCTGGATAACGGCAACAACGTCATCACCCTGGACGAAGAGCAGACTGCTGAATGGCGCAAGCTGGCGCAGCCTGTCTACGACACATGGCTGGCAGATATGACCGAAAAGGGCATCGACGGTCAGGCGCTTCTGGATGAAGCCTCTTATCTGATTGAAAAGTACACGCCACAATACGTCGAGTAAGCTAGAAATATTGTCAAAGGGCCGCAGCAGCACTTGGTGCCGCGGCCCTTTTGCGCACAAAAAAGGGGTTCTTAACCATGCACAAGCTCATGATGGGGCTGGCCAGATCCATGGCCATTATCGGCGGTATGGTCCTCTCTCTTCTGATCATTATGACCTGCCTGTCGATTATCGGCCGCTTGCTCAATGGCGTCTTCCACGGCGGTGTTATGCAATCAATTGCACCGGGCTTTTCAAACTGGATGATCACCTGGGTGGGGCCGATCAACGGCGATTTTGAATTGGTAGAAGCTGGCGTTGCCTTTGCCATCTTTGCGTTCCTGCCGCTTTGCCAGATCTCTGTTGGCCATGCTGCAGTTGATGTCGTCGCCAATTCCTTTCCACGTGGCGTAAACCGCTTTTTGCGCATGGTGACCGAACTGCTGTTTGCCGGGGTGCTGGTGCTGATCGCCTGGCGTCTTGCGGCTGGTACCATCAGCAAGTTTGGCAATGGCGAAACGTCGTTTCTACTGGAGTTCCCAGTCTGGTGGGCCTTTGGCGCCAGTCTGTTTGGCGCAATCATCGCCGCTATCCTTGGCATCTACATGGCTGCTGTCCGCACCATGGAATTTTTTACCGGCCGTATCCAGATCTGGGACGGCGTGGAGGGTGAACAGTGACTACTCTTGAAATTGGTATCGCCTCATTTCCTGTTCTGATGGTGCTGATCTTCCTGCGAGTGCCCATTGGGTTGTCGATGTTTTTGGTCGGCCTTGGTGGGTTGATCATGGTCACCGATGGCACGCAGGTGGCTTTTGGCCGTCTCAAAAGTGAGACCTACTCGACCTTCTCCTCCTATTCGCTGACCATCGTGCCGATGTTCCTGCTGATGGGCCATTTTGCCACCCTGGGCGGCATGTCCTCGGCCTTGTTCAAAGCAGCCGAAGGATTTCTGGGCCATAAAAAGGGCGGCGTCGCCATGGCCTCGATCGGGGCCTGCGCTGGCTTTGGGGCCATCTGTGGCTCCTCGCTGGCAACAGCTGCCACCATGGGCCGGGTCGCCCTGCCCGAACTGAAACAATATGGCTACGCCGGCGGGTTTTCCACCGCGACCCTGGCAGCAGGCGGCACCCTGGGTATTCTGATCCCGCCCTCTGTGGTGCTGGTGATCTATGCCATTCTGACCGAACAAAACATCGCCAAACTGTTCCTCGCCGCCTTTATCCCTGGCCTGCTGGCAGCCATTGGCTATGTCATCGTGATTTCTATCTACGTGCGCCTGAACCCCAAGGCCGCAGGCACCCGCCCGGCCATTCCCTGGTCCGAGCGCTTTGCCAATCTGATCAAGGTCTGGCCGGTACTGACAGTTTTTGGCCTGGTTGTTGGCGGCATCTATGGCGGCTTGTTCACCCCAACCGAAGGCGCCGCTGTTGGCGCCACGGGTACCGGTTTCATCGCCTGGATGAACGGTGGGCTGGATCGTGAAAATCTGGTCGACAGCTTTATGGTGACAGCACGCTCCACCGCGATGATCTTTTTCATCGTCCTGGGGGCAGGCTTTTACAATGGCTTTCTCGCCCTGACCAAAGTGCCGCAAGAGCTGGCTGATTTTGTGGTCAGCCAGGGCTTTAGCCCCTGGATGGTGCTGGCGCTGATCCTGGCCTTCTATCTGGTCTTTGGCTGCCTGATGGACAGTCTGTCGATGATCCTGCTGACCATTCCAATCTTTTTCCCGGTGATTTCGGTGATGGATTTTGGCCTGCTGTCGCTTATCGACATGCAAGCAAGTGCCGCAATGGAGGTGCTGAACAACGGCATACCCGATGGCATGGGAGCAGAGATGCTCGCCTCAATTCAAGATGCCATTGCCACCGGTACTGAGCTGACCCGGGAACAGATGAAAGAGCTGGGCATTCGGGTGACCGAGGGGCGCGTCAACCGCATCGAGTCCGAGTATGTCGCCATCTGGTTTGGTATTCTGGTGCTCATCGTGGTCGAGGTCGGCCTGATCACTCCGCCGGTTGGGATGAACCTGTTCATCATCAACGCGATGGATCGCAAGACCAAGATGATCGACACCTACAAGGCGGTGATGTTCTTTGTCGCCTCCGATATCATCCGCGTGATTATCCTGGTGCTCTTCCCCTTCATCACCCTGCTGCCGCTGTATCTTTTGTACTAAAGCCCAACACAGCAAATCGGCCCGGAAAATTCCTGGCACGGCACGGACAAACAGCGCCCTCTTCCAGCTTGGCTGGGAGGGGGCTTTTCATCGGGGCGGTTTGAAAGATCACTGCCCCATCGTTAGGGTGGCGCACCGGCAGTTGCAGCACCGGCAGTTGAGGCAAGGAATTCAGATGTCCAAACAGGTTGACAGCACAGGTGACAGCCCGGCTTTTGTTCATAGCATTCGGGTTGGCTGGGGGCACTGTGACCCGGCGCAAATCGCCTATACTGGCCATTTGCCCAGATTTGCGCTCGAGGCGATTGATGCCTGGTGGGAGCACCACCTGGATGGCGACGGCTGGTTTCAGATGGAATTGGACCGCGGCACCGGCACCCCCTTTGTCAGCATGAACCTGGAATTTCGCTCCCCGGTCACGCCGCGCCACCGACTGGAGTGCGCTGTCTGGCCCTGTGCGATCGGCACCAAATCCGTGACCTTCCGCGTCGATGCACATCAGAATGGTACGCTTTGTTTTGAAGGCCGGTTCACCTGTGTCTTCATCACCCAGCCAGAGTTCAAGGCCCGTCCTGCCCCGGCGGATTACCGCGCGGTGATCGAAGCCAACCTGCAGCCCGAATAGCGCTCACTCATAGCACTCACCCAAAACACTCATCCGATGGATCAGACCGGCTCTCGCAGCCAGTCTGCTGCAAAGTCAACGGTTCCAAGCCCGGCAAAACGGGCGGTGCGCTCCAGCTCGGCCTCTAACCGTTTGATGCGCGCAGGGGTGAATGTAACGCCGCGCTCCGGCCATAGCGCACTTACCCGCAGACACTCAGCCGGGCGATCCGCCTTCATGTCGATGCGCCCGACCATGCGCTGCCCCTCAATCAGGGGAAAGACATAATAGCCATAGATGCGTTTGGGGGCCGGAGTGAAAACTTCGATGCGGTAATAAAACCCAAACAGCCGTTCAGCCCGTTTGCGATCCCGCAGCATCGGGTCAAAGGGGCTGAGAACCCGCATCCGGCCCGGCGCAGGTGCCAGCTCTGCCGCCTGATCCACTGTGCCCGGTCGGGCAAAGCATTTGCGCAGGCTGCCGTCTGCCGCCTCGACCTCGATCTCTTCGATCTCATCGCGCGCCTTGGCCTGTTGGCACCACTGCCGCGCCTCAGCAGCACTGGCAGTGTCCCAAAATGCCGCCAGCTCACCTGAGGTGGCAAAGCCAAGCCGGTCCAGCGCCTGTGAGCACAGCCAATCCACCGTCGGCGCCGGATCCAGCGGCGCCGCAGGCGCATGCAGCGCCTCGTCAATCACCCGCTCTGTCAGGTCATAGCGTTTTTGAAAGCCGGACCGCCCAACAACGGTCAGCGCGCCGGTGCGCCACAGATACTCCAGCGCCGTCTTGGACGGGTGCCAGTCCCACCAGCCGCCCGAGCTCTTTTTCTCGCCCTTGCCCAAATCCGACGAGCTGACCGGCCCATGGTCCCGAATATGGGTCAACACCGTGTCAAACTGCTGCTCAAACCCGTCACGGCGCCAATTGCGCCAGCGTTTGCGCAGCAGCGCCTCGTCGCGCTGAAACCGCAGATGCCACTGCGGATAAAACGCCAGCGGGATCATCGCCGCATCATGGGTCCAGTGCTCAAACAGCGCCCCGCCGCCATGATAGAGATCCGTCAGATGTTTGGCACGATAGCTGGGGCGGCGGGAATAGAGGATCATATCATGGGCCCGCGCCACAGTATTGATACTGTCGAGCTGCACAAATCCCAGCCGGGATATCAGCTGCAACAGGTCCCCGCCTTTGGAGGCCCCGCTTGGCTGTTCCAACAGGGCGTGGCGATCCATAAACAGCCGCCGCGCCACCGCATTTTCAAGACGTGGCAGAGCCATCAGCGCCGCTTGAGCGTGTCACCATAAGAAATGGTGGGGGTCAGCGTCACATGGTGTTCTTGCGCCGCCTCGGGATCATCCAATTGCGCCGCAATAATCTCGGCGGCCTTGCGACCGATCTCCAGCCGACAGGCATCCATGGTGGCCAATTGGCGCGGCAGGCCCTGCAGCAGCTCAACCCCGTTAAAGCCAGCAAGACCAATCTGTCCGGGCACATCAATGCCCTGATCCATCAGATACAAAAGCCCGCCTGCACCAATCATATCGTTGGAATAATAGAGAAAATCCAACTCAGGAGAGCGTTCCAGCATCTCTTGCGTCATCTCACGCCCCTTGGCCAGGGCTGAGCCGCCGGAATAAAACGCCCGGTCTTCGATCTCGACGCCTTCTTTGGCCAGGGCTCCGGTAAAGCCCTCAAACCGTTTGCGGGCGCGGTGATCCAGTGGCATTTTGGTGCCCATGAAACCGATATGGCGATAGCCCGCTTTCAGGATCGCCTTAGCCATCTCACTGCCGGCCCGGCGATGCGAAATCCCCACCATCGAATCCACCGGCTTGCCGTCGGTGTCCATGATCTCCACCACCGGAATACCCGAGGCATTGAGCATCGCCCGCGCCGCTTCGGTATGCTCCAACCCGGCAATGATCACCCCAGAGGGCCGCCAGGACAGCATCTCATAGAGAACTTTTTCTTCTTTCTCCGGCTGATAGTCCGTCACCCCGACAACGGGCTGCAACGGGGTATTTTCCAGCACCTGATTGATGCCCGTCAGCACCTCGGGAAACACCATATTGGACAGCGAGGGGATGATCACCGCCACCAGATTGACCCGCTTAGAGGCCAGCGCCCCGGCAATCTTGTTGGGCACATAGCCCAATTCCTTGGCGGCGGTCAGAACCTTCACCCGGGTCTTTTCAGAAACATCTCCGCGGTTTCGCAACACACGGCTCACGGTCATTTCTGACACGCCTGTGGCTTCTGATACATCACGTAGGGTGAGCGGGCGCTTGGGGTCCGTGGTCACGTTCTAAGGCCTCATATTTTCTGCTGCTTTTAAGGTTAGCCAGTGCGCGCGCCCAGTACAATGGGGCGTTGCAGGAAAGGAGCGCGACAAAGCCGTCGAATAATCAATAACCAAGGCGCCACGCCTCATTGTGATACCCCGGAGGATTTGCTATCGCGTAAACAAGCCCGGCCCCGTGGCTCAACTGGATAGAGCAGCCCCCTCCTAAGGGGCAGGTTGCAGGTTCGAATCCTGCCGGGGTCACCAAAAACACCTGAAAAATATGGCTTATTTACAGGGCTTTGTGCAGAAGCGTGCAGAAAGTCCCGCGAGCTTTCGGGCCGAATTCTGCTGAAACAGCGGAATTCTCGTACAAAACCTGTACAAAATTCGCACGTCTTTGCGCAGTTTGGGGCCTTCCAATGAGCTGGCGGGTTGCGAACACATGCGCGGAACGAAAGTTCGGAAGCGCAACGCGCAAGCAGATCATCATGTTTTTGGCGGATAAGGCGAGCGACGATGGCTCAGGCATCTGGTGTTCGAAGGGAACGATCCAGCGGCACACCGAGCTGGGGGAGACCACAGTCAAGCGAACCGTGCGTGAGTTCCTGAGGGAAGGTATCCTGATCGAGACTGGCGCGCGGACCTGCAAGAACGGATTCACCGTCGTTTACCGGATCGATCTAGCGAAGGTGGAAGCGCTGGAACCCACGCTTGAGCCCGAGATTGAGACGGGGGCCACAGTGGACCCCGTCCAGACTGGACCCGGAGCGGGGGCCACAGTGGCCGGGGTACCGGGGCCACCACGGCCCCCAAACCACCCTAAAACCGTCCATAGACCACCTACGCGCGAACGCGAGGCGGCGGAGTATGAAGAGGCTGAGAAGATTTTGGGAGCCTATCCGCCCGACCGATTGCGCGGCAAAGAGGCCTGCCTTGCCCATATCGAAGAGGCCATGAAGGAAGGGATAAGGCCGGAGGATTTGCTACAAGCCGTCAAAGCCTACGCCACCGACAGCGCAGGTTTCAGCCGCTCCAAGGTCTGCTTTTCTGACAACTGGTTTCAGTCGCGGCGCTGGCAGGCCTATGTTGAGAAGCAAGCGGAGGACCTAGAAAAGACAGCGGCGCTGCAAGCCGACCACAATGCACGGCTGGCCTGCTGGATCAGTGACCGCAGCCCGATGTGCAAGCACATCACGGCCCCTCAGGTCACGGCGTTGCTGGCGTCGAAGATGGTGACCGAGGCCCAAATCCAAGCCGCAGGCCTCAGATCATGACCGCTACCGATCCGACAGAAGAGCAAACAGCAAGGCGACCCATGTCATACGCTGGCGCTGCTGACACGGGACCTTGCGAGGGGCGGCAAGCCTCCCCTTCGAACCCCACCGGCGCGGGAAAAGCCCGCACCAAAGAGCCGCTGACCGAGACCTTCGTCTTCCGGTGCACAGCAGCAGAGAAGGCCCAGTTGCGCGCCAAGGCCGAGGCTGCTGGCCTGCCCGCTGCGACCCTGATGCGCGAGGCGCTTGGCCTGACCGAAGCCCGCCGTCGCAAGCCGATCCCCCGCGTTGACCCAGCGCTGGTGCTAGCTGTCGGGCGCATCGGTGGCAACCTCAACCAGATCGCCCGCTGGCTGAACCGCGCGATGCTGGTGAGCCGTGTCGACCTGGACGCGCTCACCGTTGCCCGCCGCCTGCTGACCATCGAGCGCCAGCTTGCCCAGATCATCGAGGCCGCCCGCCGATGCTGATCAAGTTCTTCCGCAACGGCAAAGGCGCGGGCGCTGGTCCGGTCGGCTACCTCGTGGCGGACAAGGTGCTGGCCTATGACGACAACCGCGACCTGATCCGCGATGCAGACGGCGAGCCGGTGACCGTCACCCGCGACCCGCTGCCGGAGGTCTTGCGCGGCAATCCCGACCGCACAGAAGCCTTGATCGACGCCAGCCGTCACCAGTGGACCTACCGCGCGGGCGTGATCAGCTTTGCCGCCGAGGATGCCCCTAGCGATGAACAGCAAGCCGAGGTCATGGACCACTTCGAGCGGCTGGCCTTCGCGGGGCTGGACCCGACGCAATATGAGGTGCTCTGGGTCCGACATACCCACGAAGACCGCGTTGAGCTTCACTTCTGCACACCGCGCTTGGAGCTGACCTCGGGCCGCAGCCTGAACATCGCGCCGCCGGGCTATGAGAAAGCCTTCGACAGCCTGCGCGACGTGATGAACCAGCGCCACGGCTGGGCCGACCCGATGGAGCTGGAGCGCACCCAAGAGGTCCGCGACACCATCGAGACCCCGACACGCGCCCAAGGTCGCGACGAGCTGCATTCGTGGGTTCTAGATCAGGTCAGCGTGGGCCTAATTACTGACCGCGCTAGCATGCTCGATGCACTCGCCGATGCAGGCTTCGACCTGCCCCGCGTCGGCAAAGCCTACCTAACTGCCCGCGATCCCGACACCGACGAGCGCTGGCGTCTTAAAGGAGAGATTTTCCATGAAGGCTGGCAAGCCGACCCGGCTGAGCGAGAAGCTGAACGCGGAACTGGACACGATCCGGCAGGACTACGCCGCCTCGATGGCATCCCAACTGGAGAGCTTCAGGACCGATTTGAACAGCATTGCGACCAACGCGCAGCGTACAATCGAGATCGATACCCGCACCTTTCTGCGACAGAACAAGAGCTGGCTGACGATCTCACCCTGGCTGATCACGGGGGCGTTCTTGGCGGGGATCGTCTCGATGATGACGGCGAGCTTGCTCTGGACGCTGATGCTGGCGAACTCCGAGATGACGGACTTGGGCCTGACGCGGATCGACAGGGAGGACGGGACGTGGCTGGTGCTGGACCCGACCAAGACGCGCCTGAGGACCTGCACACTAGGCGGCAGGTCAGTGACCTGCATCAAGATCGAGGAGGATTAGATGACGACACCCCTGACAGCCTTGGAACGCGACTTGCTCGCCTGCGTCGAGCGGTTGGTGACGGCCTGCGAAACCTCAGCAAAGGAATTGAGCGGGTTAGAGGAACGCTCGACGACGAGGATGCAGAGCCAGCTGGATGGATTGGCCGCCTGCGTGTCGGTGCTCATTCAATCGCAAACGGCATCCGTGGCTGCGTTGCACGGCTTGCTGAGCGAGGGCTCGAACTACGGGAAGCTGCGGAGGCAACTCGAGACCAGCTTGAAATTAGTGAAGGCCGCCGAAGAGAGGTTGAGACAGAGCTAGAAGAGCGAGAGGTCGAGATGGACCGGGGGATGACGCATTAGGGATAAGTTGAGTTGGTCGGTCCTAGAAATCTGATGGAATTTTCATAGCGACATCAGAAAACGAGTAACTCAGGCTATCAACGCGCCTCACATAAGACTGGTCCTCATCAAATTTGAACTTGGCTGCGTTAAAAATGCATATATTTCGGCCAGATCCAACTGAGCTACCAAATGCTATTCCGTCAAAACCTCGGCGTATCAAGCAATCGGACAAGAGTTGCGTTGCAGCATAACGATGGCGCTCTTCCGGAACGACGGGCGCGCGAAGAAGGGCGTCGACATGATGAACGATGGAAAAATCGTCGAGTCGCTGATCGCAAGAGGCAAAATTCGATATCGATTGATCAAAACTGGCGATCCGCAAGCGTTCTGTCGAACGAAAGCCGCCAACTGACATTAAATGCCCAGGATGTGGCCGGATTTCAGATAATGCGGTATCAACATCACTGGCTAGATAAAGCACCGAGACACCCTGGCGATTTGCCCGGCCTGCGTTAGCAGAAGGGGGTGGGAGAGCTCCAATTTCGTTACCTTTGAATGGCACCGCTATATGTGTAACCTCTCCCGCACCGACGTGATACGACTCTTCACTGACCCCCGTTCTTGAGCGAAACCAAAGACTTCCTTCATCGATCCAATAATCGAGGTCATTCTCGACACGGGATAATAGTGCCTCCATCTCCGGTTCGATCAAATGAAAATTCTTGTGCGTCAGACCCTGCTCTATGTCCCGTAAGGGCTTACAGACGGTTTCTTGAAGAGAGAATTGAAGTCCCCGCATTCCACCTTCATCGCTGCCTGCATATAGACAAATACCTTTGTCAAAATCGGGATAGACCCCACCTTCCTCCTCAATTCGTATGGTAAAAGCATCGGCGTATTCATCGGAGGTAGCATTGCTCACCAGTGGGTTATCTTCGGATAAGAGCAGGCTCTGGATCGAAGTTCCTCCCCAGTGGTGGTTGTATTGATCCTCATTAAAATGAAACCTGATCAACGCTCTGAAAAGGTTCACCATTTTCTGAAAATTCTTAGGGTTAAAAACCTTAGCAGAGTCGGACGCGCAAATGCCACACACGCCTTCCGCCAAGTCACTCTCAACCAGTGCTAATATTTCTGGGTGCTTTGCACAATTTGCGCAAAGGCTAACGCTGTCATCTTCCCAGCTATCTTCTTGTTCAACCATTCAGTGTTCCTGCATCTTAGAAAGAAAACCCCAATGTTTTTAATCGCTAATGTGGAGATGGAGCATCAAAAACTATGGAGCACATGTCGTCATAAGCCAAGGTCAAAGACTTTGGATGACTCCAGTTGGAGAGCGACGTCGCATCGGTCGAACTTGGGTTCGAACCGGCCTTTTCTGTGTCACAGAACCCTTCAGTACAATCGCAGGATTTCACATATTTGCGCGGCTGATGTCCGCTAGGCGGCAACGAGCGGCTCGATACCAGACACGTCGATTTCTTTGGCCGCCACCGCCATGTTGTAATTCGTCTGCAAGTTGACCCAATATGCCGGAGTAGTGTTGAAAACACGAGCGAGGCGCAGAGCCGTGTCAGGCGTGATCCCAGTCGTGCCCTTGATCAACCGCTCGATGCGCGTCCGAGGGACATCCAGCCGCCGCGCAAACGCGATTGCCCCCATGTCCAGGGGGTCAAGGTAAAGCTCCTTCAGGACTTCACCGGGGTGCATTGGTTCTTCAAGCAGGCTCATCAGCGTATCCTCTTATTGGTATACTATCTTACCTGATCTAGTTTGGCTAAATCCGCAGAAGTCCACGGCGGCAGGTCTCCATCCGCCTCAGCACGACGGTAAGCCAATTTTTCCATCCAATCGCGTGATCCCTCGTTTGGGTGATCCCGAGCCAGCTCTTTCAGGGCAATGTAGGTTTCCTTTCCTGGAATCTCAGCTAAGAGGTTGAAAATAGAGTTTCTTCCATCTTGGGCATCGTCGCGCAGCCCAGGCGAGTAAACACCGGTTCCCGCTCGCTCAATATCGTCAGAAGAGCGGATGTAACGATGCATAAGCACATAAAGGCTCTTAAGAATTTGAGCCGTCCGATAACTTCCCATGGCAGGACCTCTTCCGGCACCATGGCGCCCACCCATCAGCGCCGTGACAAAAAGCTGCGCTGACTTTGATGCCTCTGCGTCGCCCTGGCTCTCCAGCCACGTCTCCAGTGCCGGGACAGCATCTTCGGCATCCGTATCGACCCAAAGAGCATAAATACTTGCCTTATCTTCGACTTCTTTGCCACGATCCAGCCGCTCCCGCGCGAAATTTGCTAAGCTGTCGCCAGATGCACCTCCGCTTCGCAATATGTGAAGAGAATGGCGTAGTGTGTCAGGATGTATAGACCCAGACCTTTCGAGTTCGCTCAAGATGTGCTCGATCAGTGCGCTGTGAAGCCAGGGTGCATGGTAAACGATGTCTTGCAAAACATGGTGTGGCGTCTTTTCTGGCGTAGAGTTCTCAAACTCCCAGCGAATTTCTGGAATCAAGGCCTTCACCACAAGAGCACCACGCACCTTGTTAGCCGCTTCGAGCCAAGTCGGAAAACCGTTCAATTCCCATGTTGCGTACCGCAACATGTGCCTGAACTCTGCTTCGGAAAGACTACCTAAGAAGTCCTCCTGCTCCGCTGCTTCAATCTCAAGTCCAACAAGCCCAAAGATGACTGCGTAAGGGATCCCGTCTGATTCCGTGCCTTCAGACCTTAAGGTCGGCTTGTAGATCCGCCAATGCGCAATTGCCGCATCTCGATATGCTTGCGCAACATCTTCGCCAAACTCGGGTATCAGAGCCTTCCAGTCTGCTCCGCCATGGCGATCCGTTCTCAGACCATCTTTCTCAATCTCTGACATCAACCAGAGATGGTCATACGTAATCTCGCCTGGCTCGACGCCTTCTCGGCTTCGAATTCGGTTCGGATTGGATTGCAGTTCACCAATCCACCGCGTCCTGTCTTCGGCCTGCTTTCTGAGTTTACGCTCCTGTTTACGCTCAAACTTTCTTTCTCTTCTTTCGAACGCTTCTGCCTCTTTCGATTTGGAAGCATCCAGAAGCTCCTCCAAACGTGTTGAAAGAGGTGCTGCGCCGCTGACCGCCGACCGAAGGACATCAAGCGAAGCAGGCGGCAAATCATATGATTTGTAGATGCGATAGGCCAACGAAACAGCGATCAATTGGTCGTCTTCGATCGGACGTTCGGCGATGAAGCGCGTCACGCGGTCAAAATCTCCAGCTCGGAAACTCCAAAAGTGCCCCAAGTACTGGACGGGCCAGTCGTCCGTAAGTCGCTCCCCTTTTTCTTCTAATGGGCGGCGCACTACTTCCACGCTACTCCAAAATAGCACGTCATTTAACTCCGGCCATCTTGCTAGACGGTCTGCAAGTTCATCCTTGCGGTCCCTGAATTCAACATCTTGCCAGAACCGTGCCGCAGGAATTTTCAACATGATTTCGATGGATGCCTGATCAAATGCTGCTGTTGCACGTTGAACTACGAGACGTTCAACTGCGTGCAGGGCCGGGGCCAAAAGCCAAGCGAATTCTTTCGATACTTGGCATTCTCTACGCTCTGCAACGGGCGGGCGGTCGAGGAACTCGTTCAATCCACTCACCAAAGCTGCAAGCGGGCCCTTTCTTCCATCTCTCTCGGTCGGAAGGCGGTCGATAAAAGCATGGATCGCTTCTGTAAGGCCACTTGTCTGAAACCTTTGATAGGGAGGAAGAAGGTCAAGTGACGCCAACAAACGCTCAACGCTAGCAAGATTTGGCGCACAGTTGTGCAGAATTTCTGCGAGAAGTCGTCGGTCTATTTTATTGGTCTCCATCTGGCACCTCCAAGAGCGAGTCCCATAGCCTGTCGCGTTGTTCATCGGAGCCGCTGGTAAACACGGCTCTAGCTGCTGCGATGCGTGCATAAAGCCCTCGAGACCTGTTGCAAGCAATGTCCAGGAGCAAAGGCAGGCAATCGGTCATCTGACCTTGCCAAACCAGGCGACCTAAGAAGAATAGGGCGTCGTCGTTCTCGGAGTGCTTATCAATTAAGGTTGCGACATCCGTGGTCAAATCAGCATGAGCAATTCGGGCAATTGCTTCATTGTCGCGCGCTCCGCGATCATCTTCGCCTCGAGCGATCTGTTCGACAATGCTATGTATTAGGCTTCTGCGTTCCTCGACTGGAAGACTCGCTACATCTCCGCCTTCTACCGCAATTTCGGGGCGAATTGCAGTCGCCTCACGACGAATTCCGTCATCGAGCAATACAAGCCATGGAAGAATCGGTCGAAAGCGTGGAGTTAGTATCCGTTCCCCATACTGCTCCCTGATCAGCATCGCTTCGATTTCTGTTCTCCGCTCAGGTTTCGCTAAGTGTTGAGCAAACCACTCGGCTGCTAACAGTTCGCGAATGTCCCTATGTCTGAATCTGACCAGACCGTAGACTGGATCAGTGAACAGAGTGCATCCGAGCAATGCTTGGATATCCTCTTTGGGCCAATCTGGCAGCGCTTCCAACAGGTTAAATCCGCGGTCAGTGATGTCGGATCCAGGAACACGTATCTCAGCTTCGCCGGTCAGGATCACTGAAACTGCGATGCAGCATGTAGCTTCGCGAAGTTTGCTTTTGTCGATTGATCCAGTAGTCTGATCGATGTCATCGAGTTGGGTCGTAATGCTATGGCTAAGGTACCCAAGCCGACCACCTAGCTCTCGGTCGGACCGCCACTTTGCAAGAATTCCGAGTAGATCGAAGGGGCGGCCCGACAGAGTGGACAATCCAGTCCTTTTGATCTCGCTCATCATCTCCTCAATATTGGCAGCGCCTAGATGAGCGGCAAACATCCTGATGTCATCGTCATCAAGATCGTCAAGGAGGACGACCTCAACCGAATCTGCAAGCTTACTCGGATCAGACGCTGCTGCCTGGGCGGCCTCCTCGAGATCTTCT
Organism: Phaeobacter sp. G2; assembly: GCA_025163595.1. Lineage (NCBI taxonomy): Bacteria > Pseudomonadati > Pseudomonadota > Alphaproteobacteria > Rhodobacterales > Roseobacteraceae > Phaeobacter > Phaeobacter sp. G2. The sequence goes on along the minus strand of CP104100.1, from coordinate 343,263 downwards.
TCGCCAAGCTCCTCAGCTTTGGGAGGTTCGTATGGCAATAGCTGTTCCAAAAGCTGCCGATCCGTTAAGGCCCGCCACGCATAGCTACGACTCGAAATAATGATGTAAGCGCGTTCTCGTGCGTCTGCTATTCGTGTAGCAAATTCTTGCATCGCTCTTTCGAAGGTCAGAGAGTCTTTAAGAAGGGCTTCGTCGACGGAATCTAGGAAGAACCAAGCATCATCGTTTGATCCAAGCCATGCCTCGAAGCTTTCGGCGTCTCCAATGTCGAACGCAGCTTCAAAGGCTTCGCTTATGTTCTCGATCCTTATGAAGAAAGCGTGCCTGCCGCGCTGCTCAGAATAACGAGCGCGTCCAAGCATTTCATGCGTCTTACCTGCGCCTGCGTCCGCGATAATCACACAGCGCCGCTTTTCTTCGATGACCTCCCATCCAAAGCTGCTTTTGCCAAAAAGGTCTGGCTGAACGGTTTCGCGGTCGGCATCTCCGTCTTCAGACGGTCGAAAAGTAGGGGAAAAACGCCTTTCTAAGGGAACACTTGGTCCTTGACTGCTCATCCTGCGTCTCCCGGTGTATTGGGATATAAGAGAGGGAACCATCGCTCGACCGCGTCTGTCGGAAACGCGAGTCTAAGTGGAGCACGATGGTTTGCCGTGACCAGCATCCCGCGTTTCAAAAGCGCCGAAGTAACCTTACGTGCGGCACGTTCTTCGTAGTTCGTCAGCATCGGGATTTTGGCGCGCTCTACCTGACCGGCGAGCGCGGCTTCTCGCAAAACCATGAAGCTTCCTTTCTCTAGCCGCTTAGCACGAATTTCCTCCTCAATATGGATTTCCATGCGGCGCAAAAGCTCCGACGGGTCAAGCAACCCTTCCATGAATTCTACCTGGTCGATTGAGCGCTCGAGGAAAAATTTACAAAATGAGAGCAAGCCGGACTGAGTAAGGTTTCCACGGCCATCGCGGTCACCGTGTCGAGGATGATCTGCGGCCGTAAGGCGTAACTTATAATCTGTCTCTTCACGCGCGAGACCTCGAGCAACCGACCAAAGGCTTGTCCCGATTCCGAGCCGTTTGAGCAGCGCATGCGACATCAGACGCGCAACCCGACCATTCCCATCTAGAAAAGGATGAATCCATAAAAAGCGATGATGCGCCGCACCTACGGACTGAATTTGACGCATTCTTGATAATGTCGGCGAAACGTACGCTCGATCAAACCGCGCGAGGAAGCGCGGGACATCGTCATAAGCAGGTGGTAAATGCTTGCCGACTTCAACGTCAATGCGCCGGAACTGCCCAGGAACAACTTGATGGCGCTCGCCAGTACTCGGGTTTTCAATCCAAAGCATATCTTCAGGCAATAGTTGGCAGAATTCTCGGTGTAGCCAACGAGCATATGCCGCCGTGGTCGGCCAAACGGCGGGATCACGACCTTCGTCAATTAATTTCTGAACATGGATATGCGCGACAGCTTCAAGTTGGAGATCACGTTCTTTCGGCTCTGTTGAGAAGTCGTCTGCCAGAGCACGTTCGATATCTCGAGGATGTGTATTATGGCCTTCGATTAGGTTCGAGTAGTAGCAGTTCATTGACCTTACAAGATCACCGACTGACTTTTGAAGAGTGGGATGAACTCGCTTTGCCAGCCCGCTAGCGCTTTCTACAAGTTTTAATGCGCTGTCTTCGAGCTGCTGTATGGCTGCATCTTCTGGCAGCATTGGTTCCATCATAGTTACATCCATACGACGTACTGTGCCGGTTTTTATGCCGGTTGTAAATTCATATTTTTCAGTAAGTTAATGTGCATATTGAGCTGGCTTTGTGCCGGTTCATGTGCCGGAGATTTATATTACCCGAGAATAAATCATGGCGCGCCGGCCTTGTTGAGTTTGGTTGCCCGAAGTTCGCGGACGCTTGGCGAACCTAGAAGAAACCAAGCCGTTCCCAACGTCTCAAGGAAAATCGCTGAGACGTCACCAGATGGGAGCTTAAGGGTATGACCAATGCTTGCCATTCGGTGCTCGATTTCCCCGAATTTCTTAGCGTTGTCATGGTGATGCGCTCCACCGCATTTATTGGCGACGAAACGAACTATTGCTTCTCGATCAAACTGCTGGCCAGCGAAAGCAACGCAGGGTTGCTTCATAAATATACCCAATTTTTGCTCCGTCTGCGTGTGGTGGCGTGGCGAAGCCGCTCTCTCTCTTTCAAACTGAGGGCGGTGGGGACTGTTTTGTCCAGGTTCTCGGTAGAGATAATATGGAAGAATCTCTTGCTTGCCAATTTGGTAGCCTCCGCATGCGAACAGCAGTGCATTGCTTGTAGGGACTTCTCGCAGATCTGGGGCCATTATTTTCAGATCTAGGCCGTTTTCATGCGCTACGTGGTTCAAGTTTCCGTCAAAGAGAAACCTCAACGATATGCTGGCCTTTATGGCCTGCTTGGCAGAAGCAGTTTCGTTCGTAGCTTCTTCCAACAGATCGAGGTGAATTTGTACTATCTCAGTGCGATTAATCAACGGTTTGCTAGATATCATTGCTAGTAATCCGTTCCTCTAGGCCAAACTCTTACCCCGTTGAAGGGTAGGTAGTTAATCGCCGGGAAAGCCGAGGAGTGGCATACTATGCTTTGCTCACTCAGCAATTAAACGCTCCAATTTCTTGCTCGCGAAATGCAAGGTCAGAATTGAGCCTGTCAGCACAGGAACTAGAGCGCCTGCCACGGCAACACAGATGACTACGCATGCTGTGAACCAACTGAAATCAGTGCCGCGTTCGAAGAAGCTGAAATGAAGGAAGCCCGCTAGATAAACGGCACAGACGCCAAAGTATAAGTCATAGAGCGGCGATAAAGGGTCTATAGCGGTTCGTTGTGCTCGTTCCAAAGTTGCCCGGCGAATACGCTTCCAGTTCTCGCTTGGTTTTTGCATTTTCTCACTCCCTTGCGAATTCGATCCAAGTGTGGACCTCATCATCCGTTACTTCCCGGCCCTTGACGTGCGACTCGTACCAGCGCGCGACGATGGCCCCTCGCTTCTCACTTTTGATCTTGATGTTAGCGCTCACCAGGTGCTGATCGAGCGAGGTCTCAATTCTTTTCAGCGCATCGAAATCATGACCGGCGCGGATTGATTTTGTGCCAAGCAGCAGCCAAGCAACGTCAACGTCATACTTGTTCTGCATCTTGATTAGGGCTTCGACCGGGACGCCGCGCTTGCCCTTTTCGTAGCTGTGATAGGCTCTATGCGAGACGCCAACGGCTTCGGCCATCGCGGCCTGAGAGACGCCTATTTCGCTGCGACAGATCGCGAGGCGTGCGCCTATCTCAGCAAACAATTCGGCATCTTCTCGCGGCATGCAAGTTTCCTAATTGACCATTGCGCAATTTTGTATAAACATAGCACAAAATGACGTATATTTACGTTTCAACTCATCTGACCACGTCAGAAGGTGCAGAACAAGCGATTCCATGCGTACAGCGAATTCAACCCAAACGAACAAGGATGACTGAAATGGCAGAAATCGACAAAACCGACAGCTCGCAAATCCTGGGGCTTGGAAAGACGCCAGCGCAGTGGGTTGAGATTATGGCCGAGCGAGAGATTGAAATTTCCGAGCGAACCTTGCGCGAGCGGGCAAATGAAACAGGGGCATTCTACCGCCTTGGGCGGACCATGCTGATCACACCCGCGCAGATCGATACGATTTTTGAAGGAGGTCAGTCATGCCGCTCGAAATCTACAAGAGGGGCCGAGTTTACTGGGCGAAAGGCTGGGTCGAGTACAACGGCAGGCGTATCGCGGGCCCATACCGGCGAAGCACTAAGGCATCTACAGAAGCAGGCGCACGGGACTGGGTAGCCCGCGAAACAGAGGCACAAATTCATCGATACGTTTTCGGAGATGAACCGCGCATGACTTTCGCTGATGCGATCTTGATCTACAAGGCATCACCGAAAGCAGCGAAGCAGCTCATCCCCATTGTCGAAGAAGTCGGCGATCTGCCTCTGTCCGCGATCTCGGGCAGGATGCTTAAGGAGCTGGGGCCAAAGTTAAAGCCAGATGCTTGCACAGACACGTGGTGGCGGGAAATTGTCACTCCCGCCTGTGCAGTGATCAACAATGCCCACGATTTGAAGAACACGCCAATGATCCGCGTAAAGGCATACGACAACTTTGAGCGGATCGCTCAAGACAAGCGACGTAATAAACCGAGTCGTGTGGAGCGAAAACCAGCGGACAAGGAATGGATCGATGCGTTTTGCAGGGCTGCTGATCCATACAATGCTGCATTGGTGCGCTTCATGTTTGAGACGGCGGCGCGGATTGATCAGGCCGTATCATTGGAGCCAGACGATCTGCGGCCCGCCGAAAACAAGGTCAGGGTGAAGGCACAGAAAGGTCATCCCGAAAGTTGGATCACCGTTTCCCCACAGATGATGGACGAACTGCTGGCCTTGCCAGCCAAGCGACCCAAGAACCGCAAGACTGGCAGGCTCATGAAACCGCGCGTTTTGGCTATGGCAGTTCGACCGGCTACAACACGCGCTGGAAGACGATCTGCAAGCGTGCAGGCATTCCATACCTGTCGGCACACCCGGCAGGGCGGCATGGGTTCTTCACAGAATTGGTCGTGCGCCAAGGCGTTGACCCGGTCACCGCTGCCAAGGCTGGCCGCTGGTCCGACCCCAATTTGCCGATGCGCATTTACGCCCACGCAGAGACGGATGAGGCCGATGTCAGGGCCCTATTTCGTACAAACCACGTACAGGCGGACACTGTAAAAACACACAAGAGCAAGAAATCACAGAAGGAATAACGCTATGAACGGTTCCCTCCTAAGGGGCAGGTTGCAGGTTCGAATCCTGCCGGGGCCGCCAGCGCCGTTGGTTTTATTGAACACAGCAGCGCCACAGGCAGGACCTGCACACACATTTCTACCCGCATCATCTTGTCCACCGGCATCATCCTGCGCGCCAATGCTGCGTGGGGAAGGCGGCAAAGCTAGTGACGTGGGCTCAGCGCGGGCCAGGTTTCGGTGATCTGGCCCTCTGTCAGCACCAGGATTTCGCCGAACTCGGGGATCACCGCCTCGCTTTGGCTGGGGTGTAAAAAGGCAAAGTGATCCACCGGAGACGCCGCGAGTTGCGGGCCGGACCAGACCTCCTGATTTGAGGAGCGGCCAAAGATCCCAGAATAGCCGTAGCCATGGGGATAGACTGGCGAGGCCTTCCAATAGCCGCCATAGATGGCCAGGTTGGCGCGGCGGCGCCAGGTCAGCAGGGGGTTTAATCCGTCAAGCCCCGGCAACGGGTTGTTGGCGCGGTATTTAAGAATTGGTGTGGCGATGAACATCGCAGGCAGAAACCCACGGGTTGCGGGGCGGCAAAAACCCTGTGGCTTTACCAGCACGGACCCCAGCGAGACTTCGCTGACCCCCTGCGCTGGCCCGTAGCGGTCAAAGGTGAGGCTGCCGCCGGTATTGACCAGTGGTGCAGCCCCCTGCGGCCCGGTAATCCCCCGTTGTTTCAGCAGCTCCGCCGCCCCGCGCAGCGCCTGTTCGACCGCTGCTATGGATCGCTTGCGCAGCGGTGCCGGCAGCTTGTCCAAATGCGGCTCATAGCCCATCACCCCCTCAAGCTGCAGCTGTGGCATTTGCTGGATCTGTGTCAGCAGCGCGGCAAAGGCGGCGGGCTCAACACCGCCGCGATGCAACCCCACGTCCAGCTCTATCGCCACCCGCAGGCGGATACCGCAGAACTGCGCAAGCTCTGCATATTGCTGTGCCCGCACCACGGTATCAAGCAGCCAGATCACCTGATCCGGGGCCTTTGCCTGCTGCGTCAGAACCTCGGCAGCGGCGCCAACGGGCAGGGGTTTCCCCATGAGGTGGTCCAGCGCAGGACGTTCCTGCAGCAGGCTGTGCAACATGGCCGAAGAAAAAGTCATCACGCCCACGGCGCCAAGCTGCTGCACCGCCAGATCCAGCATTGGCAGCGCGGCCAGCGATTTTGCCACCACCCGCAGCCCGGTGCCGGGGTGCGCCCTGCTGCGGGCCAGCGCCAGGTTGGCGACAAAACGCGCTCGGTCCAGCACCAGACAGGGCAGGGTCTGGCCTGCTTGCCGCAACGCCCCATCCCAAAGCGCAAAATCTGGCAGGCTCTCTGCGCTGCTCATGGGCGAAACATCCGGGCCAGGGCGGGGGACAAAAAGCGGTCCTTGGGGTCGAGCCGGGCGCGCAGCGCGTCAAACTTGCCCAGATCAGGATAGAGATCTTCGAGATCACGCCGCTGCAGGCTGTGCAACTTACCCCAATGGGGCCGCCCGCCAGCGCTGCGGAAAATGGCTTCGCAATCGTGAAAGAACCCGGTGTAATCCTGTCCCCCATGCATATGCACCGCCACCGAGACCCGGCGGCCATGCTGAAAGGGTGACAGCCAGGCAGTGTCTCCGGCGGTTTGGCGCACCTCAATCGGGAACCAGACATCTGGGTGGCGCCTTTCGATCAACGCGATGATGTCGCGCAATACGGGTTCGGCAACATCCGGTGGCAGGTGATACTCCATCTCATTAAAACGCATGGCACGGGTCGAGCTGAGCACGCGCCAGCTTTCGCCGACATAGTCCTCCTCCCCCTGCAGTTTCAACATCAGCGCCAAAACCCCGCGCTGCGCTTTGGGGTGCAGATGGCGCAGGGCGCTGGCGACCTTCATCACCTGCAACCCCAGCGCATCTAGATCAAGCGGGGGTTTGCTGGGCGCGGCCTCGGTCACGTCATGTGAAATCTGCACCCCCTTGCCACTATGGGGCAACAGGAAGAATTCAAAACAGCGATGCGCCGACCAGTTGCCATGCATCTGCTCCAACAGCACCTCAAAGGGCCGCACCCCAACACGGCGGCGCAGATTAAATGCAGGAACGGTGTTCAGTTCAATCTCCAGCAAGATCCCCAAAAGACCAAGGCCGACCTGAACCCCTGGCAAATCCTCTGCCGCGATCTCAACCAGCTCACCGCTGCCCGAGAGCAGCCGGGCACCAGTCATTTCCGCCGCGATGCTGGGCAGATCCCGTCCGGTGCCGTGAGTGGCGGTCGACATGGCCCCGGCCAGGGTCTGGACATTGATATCCCCGAGATTGCGGAACCCCTGCCCTTTGGCCTGCAGAGCAGCTGACAGGTCATGTAGCCGGGCATTGGCACTGACCCGCGCGCGGCCCGGTGCGCTCGTCAGTACGGTGGGCGTATTTATCTGGCTCAGGTCAAGAATGCGCCCGCCCCCAGACACCAAGGGGGTAAAGGAATGCCCTGCCCCCACGGGGCGCAGAACCTTATCGGGGGCTGCCAGAACCTCCCGCAGCTGTTCAATCGTGCGCGGTGCCACAACCGCCGCCTCTGAGCTTTCACAGCCAGACCAGTTCCGCCACATCAGCCTCCCCCTTCTTGTTGTTATCAGACCCGCATTTTGGCCTAGCCTAGTCTAGCCGCAGCCCCCGGTGTGCAAACAATGCTGACCATGCGTCAAGCACACCTCGCTGATGCTGACGAAAGACCGCGGGGACAAACACCGGTGAAACATGACCAAGGAGTGGACCAAGTGGGCCAAATCGTCCGGTCTGGTCGGGGCAAAGCAAAAGCCATGGCCTGCTTTGCCCGCCCTTGGGTTAGACCTTCACCCGCTCCGATTTTGGGTCATACATGGGTTTGAGCGAAGCCTCGGCCTGTACCCGCACCCCCATGACCTCAATCTCATAGCTGGAGGCCAGCACCTCCGCTGCCGTCTCCCCCTCGCAGGGCACATAGCCCATGCCAATAGCCGCCCCCAGGGTATGACCATAGTTGCCCGAACAGATATAGCCGACGATCTCCCCGTCCCGCAGGAGCGGCTCGTTGTGGTACAGCAGTGGCTCAGGATCGCTGAGTTTGAACTGCAAGAGCCGCGCCTTGGGGCCAGTTTCCTTGCGCTGGAGCACCGCGTCGCGGCCAATGAAAGCCGGTTTGTCGGTTTTCACCGCAAAGCCCAGCCCGGCATCAATCACATGATCTTCGCAGGTGATGTCATGGCCAAAGTGGCAAAAGCCCTTCTCGATGCGGCAGCTGTCCATCATATGCATACCGCAAAGTTTTAGCCCCATGTCCTGACCAGCGGCGTGCAGGGTTTCAAAGGCATGGCCTGCCATGTCCGCGCTCATGTAGATTTCCCAGCCCAGCTCCCCCACATAGGTGACCCGGTGCACCCGGGCCAGCCCCATGCCCAGCTCGATCTCCTGCGCGGTGCCAAAGGGATTCACCGCGTTTGAGAAATCATTGGGAGAAACACGCTCCAGCAGCTTGCGGGCATTTGGTCCCATCACCGCCAAGACGCCCTCACCCGCAGTTACATCGGTGATGACCACGCGGTGATCGCCCACATGACGCCTCATCCAGGTTTCATCCGCCAGGCGGGTCGCTGCCGGAGTTACCACCAGATAGGCGGTTTCCGAAAGGCGGGTGACGGTGACGTCGGCCTCGATGCCGCCCCGCGTGTTGAGGAACTGGGTATAGACAATCTTGCCCGCAGGCACCGACAGGTTGGCGCCACACACATGGTTGAGGAACACCTCAGCATCAGGCCCTTCGACGCGCAGTTTGCCAAACGACGACATGTCATACATGCCGAGGTTTTCGCGCACGGCGCGGTGTTCGGCTGCGGCGTTTTCAAACCAGTTCTGCCGCTTCCAGCTGTACTCATACTCCGCCGTCTGGCCCGCATTGGCGAACCAGTTGGCGCGCTCCCAGCCGGCCAGTTCACCCATCACTGCGCCTTCTTCTTTCAGGTGGTGATGGAACGGTGTGCGGCGCACTCCCCGCGCGGTGGCCTTTTGCCGATAGGGAAAGTGATCTGCATAAAGCAGTCCCAGGGTCTCTTTGGAGCGTTCAAACAGGTAATGTTTGTTGCCCTGAAAAGGCTGCATCCGCGAGATGTCCACATCGCCCAGATCAAAGGGTTTCTGCCCCTCGTCCATCCATTGCGCCAGCGCCATGCCAGCGCCGCCAGCGGATTGAATACCGATGGAGTTAAAACCCGCCGCGACCCAGACATTGTCCATCTCGGGCGCCAGGCCCAGATGATAGGCGTCATCGGGGGTAAAGCTTTCCGGTCCGTTAAAGAAAGTGTGGATCCCGGCCTCGGCCAGCATCGGCATCCGGTTGCAGGCGTTTTCCAAAATGGGTTCAAAATGGTCAAAATCTTCCGGCAGCTGGTCAAATTCAAAACTGTCGGGAATACCCGTCATCGCCCAGGGTTTGGCATTGGGTTCAAAAGCGCCCAGCAACATCTTGCCCGCGTCTTCCTTGTAATAGGCGCATTCATCCGGCACCCGCAGCACTGGCAGCTGGGTCAGGCCCTTGATGGCTTCGGTGACGATATAGAAGTGTTCGCAGGCATGCAGCGGCACATTCACCCCCGCCATACGACCGACCTCGTGGCCCCACATGCCAGCACAGTTCACCACCATATCGGCGGCGATATGACCCTGGCTCGCCCCATCATCGCTGATCCAGTCAACCCCGGTCACCCGGCGGCCAGTCTTTGACAGGCCAGTGACCTTGATGCGTTCCTTGATCAGGGCGCCACGCTGACGCGCCCCCTTGGCCAGCGCCAGGGCGATATTGCCCGGATCACCCTGACCATCCCTGGGAAGCCAGACACCGGCCTTTACGTCACCAATGTTCAGGTGTTCATATTTTGCCTTCACCTCCTGAGGTGAGATTTCTTCCACATCAACGCCAAAGGCCCGCGCCATGCCGGCCTGGCGGAAGATTTCTTCGCGGCGTTCCTCGGTCAGGGCGACAGTGATCGACCCACAGCGTTTAAAGCCGGTGGCGACACCGGTTTCCTGTTCCAGCCCGCCATAGAGCTCTTGGGAGTATTTGGCCAATTTGGTCATATTGGCGGTGGCACGCAGCTGGGCAATCAGACCGGCAGCATGCCAGGTGGTCCCCGAGGTGAGCTGCTTGCGCTCCAGCAGCACCACATCCGTCCAGCCCAGTTTGGTCAGATGATAGGCAACCGAGCAGCCAATAACGCCGCCCCCGATAATGACCACACGGGCCTGAGTTGGAAGTTCGCTCATGTCAGCACTCCGAAAGAACCTGAATTCCACTCAGATTATCACAGGCAGGCGTCACAAAAGGTGCCAAAAGCGCCAGTTACCCAGGGCTATTCTCCGAGGTTTTGAAAATCCGGCGACTGATCTGCCCCCAGGCGGCGACGCTTGCGCAGCGCAAAGGGGGTGATTCCAAAGACCGATTTGTACAGGGTGGAAAATCCGTTCTGAAACCCACAGGCCAGGCCAATTTCGCGCACGCTCATGGTGGTATTGAGCAGCAGGTTATTGGCCTTGTTCAGTCGCATTTCCCGGTAGAACCCATTGGGGGTGGTGGCCAGATAGGTCCTGAACTTGCGCTCCAGCGATCGGGTCGAAACCCCCAGCTCCGCCACGATCTCACCAATGGGCAGTGGCTCTTCGATATTGGCCTGCATCAGACGGATGGCATGGTCCAGATCCCGGTCGCCAGTGATCGTCGGTCTGGCCCCAGAGAAAGGCTGCAAGGAGGAATAGTCCCGCACCTGTTCATGCAGCATGATATTGGCGACGCTGACCTGTGCGGCCGCCGAGGTGAGCCGCCCAATCAAGGCCAGCACGATATCAGTGGTGGCCCCCATTCCGGCACAGGTGATGATTGGGCCATCCTCGCTGGCCAGCGCGTGGCTGGCCTCGAACAGGCCCTGACGTTCGCGCAGCAGCGCGGCATTTTCCCAATGGGTGGCCCCGCCCCTGCCTTGATCTTTGAGATAGCGCGCGGCGGCCTCTGCCAACAAAAAGACCCGCGCCCCCCGGCTGGTGTAGCCTTGCAGCACCCGCCCCAGGGACAGCGCCGGGTGGTCCGGGTCGGTATTGCCCAGAACAAAGGCAAAATCCGCATCGGGGCGATCAATATAAGGATCGGTATCGACCAGCAGCCCCGCCCGGCAGGACAGCTGCCCGCCCTGTGCCGAGCGATAGCAGATCCGAAACGGCGGTTGCGCCAACACTCGGTTGGCGATGCGCAGGGTCTCTGCCACGGCGGACAGTTCTGTCAGCACAAAGCCCTCGGCCAGCAGAATATCCACCGTCCAGACGCGCGGCGGGGAGGTCGGAGCGCCTGTCGCCTTTTGCTGTGTCATGTCACGCCTCCCCGTTTGCAGATCTCAGATTAGATGATCTCGTGTCCGGCCGCGCGCAGCTGGTGGGCCAGCTCGGCAATATGGCCGGGGCCAACCTCGCAGCAGCCGCCCACAATCGTGGCGCCCATGGCCACCCAGCCCATCACAAACTGCGCGTATTCAGCCGGCCCCAGATCCTGCCGCTGCTGCAACGCGTCCACCGTAGGCGCCTCTTGCAGGAAACCGTCGGTGATGCCGGTAAAGCCATTGGCATAGGCCCCAAATGGGCGGTCAAAGCGTTGGAGGATCTCCAGCCCGGCGCCAATCACCTCGGGGCGGGAGCAGTTGATCAAAACGGCGGCGGGTTGGAATTCTGCAAGCACCGGCGCCAGGTCCAACAAGGGCTCACCCGAGCGCAGGCGGCTGCCGTCATCGTCCTTCACCGAGACCGCCAGCCAGACCGGCTTGGAGGTTGCGCAACAACCCATCAGGGCGCCACGCGCCTGCGCCAGTGACGAGGCCGTTTCGATCAGGAACAGATCAGCCGTGTCCTCCGTCAGGCGCACCAGTTCCGCAAACAGCCGCGCTGCCTCTTGCAGCGGGATGTTCAGATCAGGCCGATAGCTGGCCCCAAGCGGCCCCAAGGCAGCGGCGATGCGTCCGCCCCCATGGGCATCCCGTGCAGCCTTGGCCTGTGCCATGGCAATGTCCAGCAAGGTTTCAAAGCGGTCTTCCAGCCCAGCGCGCAACAGACGATCCCGGTGCACCGTATAGGTATTGGTGGTGGCAATGGTGGCCCCGGCAGCAAAATAGTCGCCATGAACCGCGCCGACCAAATCCGGCTGATCCATCATCACCGAAGCCGACCAAAGCGGCGTTGGCCGCTCCCCGGATCGTTTGACAACTTCCTGGCCAACCGAGCCATCCAACAAGGTGATCTGCATAAGCGTCTTCTCTTTTATGGCACCAGGACCAGCCTGCCGCCCCATTATTTTGGTCTTTTGTACGGCAGTATTCCCTATCAGGCACGCAGGCGAGCGTTAGTGGGATCCCACAGGGGCTGATCTTCCTGAACAATGGCGCGGCATTTCTCACCGTAGATTTCGACCTCGACCTCGGTGCCCGGCAGGGCCAGGTCACGGCGCAGCATGCCCAGCGCGATCGAGGCATCGATGCGGTAGCCATAGTCGCCACTGGTGGTCTCTCCGACAATTTCCCCATCTTTCCAGATACAGGACATATAGGGTGCATCAGCCTCGCCTGCCTCCACAATCAGCGTCACAAAGACCTTTTTTGGTCCCTGCTGCAGCTCACTGCGGATCGCCGCCTTGCCGGGGAACTCCTGTGGCTTGTCGAGTTTGACAAAACGCCCCAAGCCCCCTTCGAGCAGGGTGTAATCTGTGGACAGATCGCCTTTCCAGCTGCGGTAACCCTTTTCGATCCGCAGGGCGTTCAGCGCATACATGCCAAAGGGTTTGGCTCCGCCTGTCAGCAGCGCATCATAGATCGCCGCCTGATGGCTATTGGTGCAATGCACCTCCCAGCCCAGCTCACCCGCATAGGACACCCGCGCCAAAAGGGCGGGCTGACCTGCAACCGTGGCCGTCTGGTGGGTCAACCAACCCAGGGACAGATCGGCGTCAGAGATATCGGCAAACAGGTCGCGTGATTTTGGCCCGGTGACGATCATAGTGGCAAATTCGGTGGTGCGGTCGCTCAGCGTCAGCCCGGTCGGCAGTGCCTTTTTCAGCACATCAAAATCGTGCCACTGGGCCGATCCTGCGGTGATCATGGTAAAGTGATCCTCGCCGTGACGCAGACAGGACATTTCCGTCAGAATACGGCCGCGATCATCGGAGAAATAGACCAGGTTCATCCTGCCCACCTTGGGCAGACCGCCGGTGACCAGACCGCGCAGAAACTCAGCCGCGCCCTCCCCTTCGAGATTAAAGCGCGAAAAGCCCGGCAGGTCCAAGACGCCAACCCCGTCCCGCACCGCTTCGCACTCTTCCTTGATGCGCTGCTGCCAGGGGCCGGAGCGACCCCAGGTATGGGTAGCAGCCTCAGAGGTATCATCCCCGTCTTTGGCAAACCAATTGGCCCGTTCCCAACCGTTGTAAGCGCCCATTTGCCCCCCCAGTTGCCTGAGTTGCCCATGCACCTGACTGACCTTTTTGTCCCGCGCAGCAGGCCATTCGTGGTGGGGGAAGTGCATGGCATATTCGTTGCCGTAAACTTCCATGCCTTTCTGGTCGCAATAGTCCTGATCGGTATAATCGGTGTAACGGCGCGGATCGACCGACCACATGTCCCATTCGGTCTGACCATCGACAATCCATTCCGCCAGAACCTTGCCGGCGCCGCCGCCCTGGGCGATGCCAAAGGTAAAGACGCAGGCCTCAAAGGCGTTGTCGACACCGGGCATTGGGCCAAGCAGCGGCAGGCCATCGGGCGCATAGGGGATCGGGCCATTGATAACGCTGGAGACCCCGGAGGTTGCCATCAACGGCACCCGCGCCATGGCATCGGTAACGATATCCTCGATCCGGTCCAGATCATCCTGCCAAAGCTGGAAGGAGAAATCCTCCGGCATCTGGTCATCATCCGTCATCCAATGACCCCGGCAGTTGGGTTCATAGGGCCCAAGGTTATAGCCGTTCTTCTCCTGGCGCAGATAGTAAGACACATCCACATCGCGGATCAGCGGCAGCTTCTTACCGGTCTGTTTGACATGGGCCTCTACCTCATCAATCTGCTCGGTCAGCAGATACTGGTGCGACATCACCATCATCGGCACTGTGCGCCCACCATAGGGTTTGAAGAATTCGCCGACGCGCTGGGCGTAATACCCCGCAGCATTGACCACATAGTCACATTCGATATCGCCCTTCTCGGTATGAACGATCCAGGTCTTGTCTGCCTTCTGGGTGACGCCAGTGGCGGGACAAAAGCGGATGATCTTAGCCCCCATGTCGCGCGCGCCTTTGGCCAGGGCCTGGGTCACCTGCGCCGGGTCGATGTCGCCATCACTTGGATCCCACAGCACCCCTTCCAGATCATGGGTTTCCAGGAACGGATAGTGCTCTTTGGCCTGCTCAGGCGTCCAGATCTCCATCTCGATGCCCTGATAACGGCCCATGGAACAGGCGCGCTCAAACTCCTGCATCCGCTCCTTGGAATGCGCCAGACGGATCGACCCGGTCTGGTGATAGTTCATCGGATAATCGACCTCATCTCCCAGGCGGGCATAAAGCTCAGTCGAATAGCGCTGCATGTTCATGATCGACCACGAGGTCGAAAAGGTCGGCACATTGCCCGCCGCATGCCAGGTAGAGCCCGCCGTCAGCTCGTTCTTTTCCAAAAGCACGCAATCGCTCCAGCCCTTCTTGGCCAGATGATAAAGACCAGAGGCGCCAATCACGCCACCGCCGATAATGACCACACGGGCCTTGGTTGGAAAATCAGACATGTTTGCTCCCCGGCCTTAGTCTTTTTGCAAAACACCATCGGCGATCTCATAGAAATCGCCCTTGTCACGCACAAAGATATGTTTCTCGATCCTCAGCCCCGTGGGCGCCGCAACAGCGCCAAGGGCAAAACTTGTGGTGTCCTCGTCATGGGCCTTCCAGAACAGGGAGGACCCACAGCGCCCACAAAAGCCCCGTTTGGCCTGTGGGCTGGCCTCAAACCAGCGCACAGGGCCAGAAATGGTCAGCGCGCTGTCCTTCACATAGGCCGAAGACCAGATGCCGCCGGATTGCTTGCGACACTGGCCGCAATGGCACATCGAGGCCCCCTGTGGCTCCGCCGCAGTCTCAAACCGGATATCGCCGCACAGGCAGGATCCCCTGGTCACATGATCCGTCATCGCATCACCTCCGCTTGCGGCATACTGCTGGCGCCCAGAAGCACACCGTAGATAATAAAACACAGGGCCAGACCCCGGCGGATCCAGATGTTAAACACCGCCTTCAGCGCCGCCTTGCCCATCATCATCCCCAGCAGGGTAAAACCAGTATAGCTGAGCGTGGTCAGCACCAGCGCTGTGGGCATGATCACCCCCATCTGCTGCCAGATCGGCACATCCGGCTGCACAAACTGGGAAAAGGCCGCAAGATAGCCAGCGACGCTTTTGGGGTTGATCACCGCCACCGCCAGGGCATGCAGATAGACATGGCGCGCAGGCCGCTCCACCGCTGGGGTGGGCGTGCTGGCATTGCGCCAGTTGCGCAGCCCCAAAAAGATCAAAAATGCCGCGCCTACGAGTTTGGCGACAAAAAATCCGGTTGGCGACGCGGCAATCAGGGCCGTCACTCCCAGTGCCGAGAGCACCAGAAACAACACCGCCTGTGTCAGGATCGCCAGAACCCCAAGCATCGCCTTGGAAAAGCGCAAACTCATACCATTGCTGATACAATTCACCGCATTTGGCCCCGGAGTGGTCACAAAGACCACCCAGAACACTACAAATATGGTCCAGGCCTCAAAACTCATCGCTCAATAGACCGGCGGCGCGATAACCCAGACCGCAATGGCTGGCTCATCGTAGGGGTTGGCCCATTGGTAGGGCTGATGTTTGATGCGAAAGCTATCGCCAGGCCCAACCGTAAAGGGCTTTTGGTCAATCAAAAGGTCCAGCCGCCCCGCGATCATATAGCCCACCTCCTGGGTCGGACGGTCTGCCGGTTTCTGCATCTTGGAATGGGGCCGAAACGTAGAATGCACCATTTCAAAATCATCGGTCAGATCAGGCGAAAGCAGCTCTTCGATCAGCCCCTCCTCGCCCGAGCCCATAGGCCGCCGTGATCCCGCCCGAACAATATAGCCATGTTCATTTGCCGGAGCGTCCGTATGGGCAAAAAGCATCGACATTGGCACGCATAGACAACTGGCAAGTTGCCGCAGATCTGAAATCGAAGGCTCTGACAGATCCCGCTCCACCTGGCTCAGCCAACCAACAGATTTATCCAGTCTTCCCGCGATATCAGTCAACGTCAGCCCGCGCGCCTTGCGCAGGGCTCGAATATCTGCACCCAAAGTTGCCGGTTGCGGGGCTTGACTGGTCACGGCTGAGATCTCCCTCCGCAAAATGCTGGTGAAATTTTTACCTGTTTTTTCACTATGTGCCGATCCGGTGAAATTTTCAAACCTTTTTTCACATCCCTCGCAGCCCCATCGTAGCAATGGGCTCCAAAAGACGGCGCGAACAGGCGCGCGCCCTTTCGGCTTTCATCTTTCCAAAAATACCTTGGGGTGAGGCCGCAGGCCGAGGGGCAAAGCCCCTCTTGCGGGCGCCTCCCCTAAGCCCTGGCAAATACCTGCTGTAAAATCGCAGCTAATTGCTGCTGGTCGTTCAGGGTAAAGGCATTTGCCTGGTCGCTATCGATATCCAAAACCGCAATCAACTGCCCTGCCGCATTCCACACCGGCAGCACCAACTCAGACCGGGTAGAAGAGGCGCAGGCGATATGCCCGGGGAAAGCGTCGACATCCGCCACCAGCTGCGCCTCCCCACTGCGCGCCGCCGCACCGCAAACACCGCGCGAAAACGGGATTTGCAAACAGCCATGGCCGCCCTGATAGGGGCCGATCTTCAATAGATCAGGCGCGACAACGCGGTAAAACCCGGTCCAGTCAAATCGATCATCGCTGTGATGCAATTCGCAGGCAACAGTGGCCATCAGCGCCACGGTGTCATCCTCACCCTCGGTCAGAGAGGCAAGTGTCTTGGACAAGGTATTGTAATCCACAGCCATGTCACGGTCCTTTAAAAGCAAAAGAGGGGGCTCTTCTGCCCCCTCTTGCCCCTCCGGGTCAATTCATCCCCGAGGATATTTTTGTCCAAATGGAAATCAGACCACTTCGATGGCAATGGCCGTACCTTCGCCACCGCCAATGCAAATCGCCGCAACGCCGCGTTTCAACCCACGCTTTTCCAAAGCATTCAGAAGCGTCACAATGATGCGCGCGCCCGATGCGCCAATGGGATGGCCCAACGCACAGGCGCCGCCGTTCACATTCACCTTGTCACGGCTGATGCCCATTTCATGCATAAAGGCCATCGGAACCACGGCAAAGGCTTCGTTCACTTCCCAGAGATCGACATCCTCTACGGCCCAGCCAATTGAATCGAGCAGTTTTTTGGCGGCGGGAACCGGCGCAGTGGTGAACCAGCCCGGCGCCTGAGCATGGCTGGCGTGGCCCAGAACACGGGCCCGCACAGTGAGGCCCTGGGTGGTTGCCGCCTCTTCCGAGGCCAAAACCAGAGCCGCCGCCCCATCGGAAATCGACGAGGCATTGGCCGCAGTCACGGTGCCGTCCTTGCGAAAGGCCGGTTTCAGTGTTGGGATCTTTTCGGGACGGGCATTGCCGGGCTGTTCATCAGCTGCGCTGGTGGTTTCGCCTTTCCGCGTTTTCATCGTAACACTGGCAATTTCACCCTCAAAAGCTCCGCTTTCTTGCGCAGCCAAAGCATTGGAGAGCGACTTCAGCGCATAGTCATCCTGTGCTTCACGGGTGAACTGGTAATGTTCGGCGCAGTCCTCGGCAAAGGTGCCCATCAGGCGGCCTTTGTCGTAGGCGTCCTCCAGCCCATCCAGGAACATGTGGTCAATGACCTGGCCATGCCCGATTCGCGCGCCACTACGCTGATTTGGCAGCAAATAGGGCGCATTTGTCATGCTCTCCATACCGCCAGCAACAACCGTGTCAGTTTGTCCCAGGGCGATCTGGTCATAGGCGATCATTGCCGCTTTCATGCCCGAGCCACACATCTTGTTGAGCGTGGTTGCCGGAACCTCTTCACCAAGCCCGGCGGCAAAACCTGCCTGCCGTGCGGGCGCCTGGCCCTGTCCTGCTGGCAAAACGCAGCCCATCAGCACCTCATCAACGGTCTTGGCGCCGGCCCCTTCCAGCGCCGCCTTGATGGCGACCCCGCCCAGCTCAGATGCGGGCAGGGCTTCAAAGACCCCCTGAAATCCACCCATAGGGGTGCGCGCCGCGCCGGCAATCACAACATTTTTCATCAGATATTCCTCCAATCGTCGCCAATAAACATACTGAATGCTAAGGATTGAGGTCTAGACTGGTATAAATACGTTGAGACAACTTTCCTGGGGGATCACTATGAGCCTGACAAGTACAGAGGCCAATGGTGCACAAATTGTGACTGTAAATGCGGATCGCATCGATGCAGCCATGGCAATTCAATTCAAAGAAGACATGCGGTCAGAGACCGAAAGCGGACCTGACCGCGTCATTCTGGACCTGTCACTGGTACAGTTCATCGACTCCAGCGGATTGGGCGCCATTGTCGCCGCCATGAAGCAATTGGGGCGCGACCGCCGTCTGGACCTGGCTGGGCCCACACCAATGGTAGAAAAAGTATTTCGCCTGACCCGCATGGATACAATTTTCAATCTCTACGCCTCTTTGAATGACGCTGTCAGTGCAAATAACACCTGAGTTCTGTCCAACCGACCGCATAGGGGCGGGAAGCGAGAAATGAATGGCTGAGACTTTTGCATGTTCGTTCAAAGCAACCGAACAAGGCGCCAGATCCTGTATCTCGGCGGTGATGCAACAACTGCGCGATATTGATCTGCCGGTGAACCGGGCCGGAGATGTGCAAATAGCCCTGGCAGAAGCTGTCAACAACATCGTAGAGCACGCCTATTCTGACCTCTCAGACGGCGAAATCTATATCCAATGCGATCTGTCGCCGGACGAACTACAAATTTGCATCAGCGACACCGGCCCTCCGCTGCCCAACGGCGAGCTGCCAGTCGGCCTGCCCGCTGATATCAGCGGCCCCATGGAGACGCTACCGGAGGGGGGATTTGGCTGGCATCTTATTCGTGCGCTAACCTGTCGCCTGCACTACGAAAGACAGGCCGACAGCAACCAGTTGTCGCTGTTTTTTGATATGCAGGCCAAACAAAATTAGCTGATGAGCCATACAAGCAAGCCTCAGCTCAGATCATTGGATCACACAAGAGCGGGGCACGGGGCGAACCTGCGCCGCAAAAGCACCACATTTCCGGCCCACTCTCGCCCCAGGTCTCAGGCATTGATTAACCCGTAGCTGACATAGCTTCTCCTGGCGTCGGACATCCAAGCCCCCACCGATCGTACGACGCCAGGGACAATCCTCCTCCTCAGTCCAGACCTCCCAGATTGCGCCCCGCAGGGCTGCGTATCACCCGGCGGAATCACAAAATCTCATTGTCATTTCAATCAGGGTCACTACTTTGCCGGGCAGCCTAACAGGAGTGGTCAATGCGCAACTTTCAATCTCCCGGACGTTCTGCCGTCTTTGCCCAGAACGGTCTCTGTGCAACCTCGCACCCGCTGGCAGCTGGCGCTGCTATTGATGTGTTGAAACGCGGCGGAAACGCCATGGATGCCGCCATTGCCGGGGCTGTTCTTCTCGGCATATGCGAACCACAAATGACCGGGATTGGCGGCGATTGCTTTGTGCTCTTTTCGCGCAGCGACAGCGATGAAATTCAGGCGGTGAATGGTTCGGGGCGGGCGCCGACAGGTGCCACGGCCCAGGCACTGCGGGATCAGGGCCTGACCAGCGTCCCGTTGCAAAGCGCCGATGCCGTCACCATTCCCACCGCGATCGAGACCTTCTGCCATCTCGCGGAAACCGAAGGCAAGCTTGGCCTGGATGCCCTGCTTGCCCCAGCCATTCAGTATGCAGAAACTGGCGTCCCGGTGGCGCCACGTGTTGCCTTTGACTGGGCAAATGATGCCGCCACCCTGCAGGGCACGGCCCGCGAGGCCTACCTCTTTGATGGCAAGGCTCCGAAGGTTGGCCAGATCTTTCGTGCCCCCGGCCAGGCCGAAGTCCTGCGCCGCATCGCGCGCGATGGCCGCGATGCCTTTTACACCGGTGAAATCGCCGAAGACATGGTTGCGACACTTCAGGCCGCGGGAGGTACCCACCAGGTGGCAGATTTTTCCGCCGCCGCCTGCGACCGGGTCACCCCGGTTTCGGCCAACTACAAAGGCGTTGATCTGGTTGAGCATCCCCCCAACGGTCAGGGGGCGACCGCCTTGCTGATGCTCAATATCCTCTCACATTTTGACATCGCAGCCCTGGACCCTCTGGGCGCCCAACGCGCCCATATCGAGGCCGAAGCCGCCAAGCTGGCCTATGATGCACGCAACCGGTTTCTGGCTGACCCGGCGCATATGCAGCGGCTCGACCATATGCTGTCGCCCGAAACAGCCAGCCGGCTTGCTGCGCTTATTGACCCAAAGCGCGCCATGGCTGCTGCCGCTCCGCTTACCGAAGCCATCCACAAAGACACCATCTATATCACCGTGGTGGACAAAGATCGCATGTCAGTCTCGCTGATCTACTCGATCTTTCATGGCTTTGGCTCGGGCCTTGCCTCTGAGAAATTCGGCATCCTGCTGCAAAACCGGGGCGCCGGCTTTAGCCTTCAGCAGGGGCACCCAAACGAATTGGCAGGTGGCAAGCGCCCAATGCACACAATCATCCCAGGCATGCTCCGGCATCAGGGACGGGTGATGATGCCCTTTGGGGTGATGGGTGGGGCCTATCAACCCAATGGCCATGCCCGGTTTGTATCCAACCTGCAGGACTTTGGCATGGATGCGCAGACCGCAATTGATGCCCCCCGCAGCTTCTCCGATAACGGCGTTCTCAAAGTTGAACAGGGCTACAGCGATCAAACGCGGCAAGACCTGAGCGATCTGGGTCATAAGGTTGAAATCCCGGACACCGCCATTGGCGGCGCTCAGGCGATCAAGATCCACCCTGATGGGCTGTTGGAAGGCGGCAGCGACCCGCGCAAGGATGGCTGCGCCCTCGGCTATTGAGGCCAGCGGGCCGTTGACCAAGACGTATTGAAAAACGCGCACCCGCGCCAGACCTGGGGGTCGGTGCGGGTAAAACACCCGTGCAATTGCCAGTCGTGAAATTGCCAGTCAGAAGCCCAGCAAAACACCTGTCAGGTCGGCCTAGCGCGACCTGTATCAGAACCCGCCCGAGAAGAGGGGGGACCACAGCCGGAGCCAGGTTTCAAAACGAGTGATAGAAAAACGGATCGTCGATCCGGGGACGTTCAGTTGAGCTGATACTGCAAGGCGTAGGCCGCCCCATCAAACTGATCAAACATCTCTGGCAAGTCCGGGTGGCTGATTGGCTCACCGGAATAATCCGCGACCAGATTCTGCTCAGAGACATAGGCCACATAGTAGGTCTGATCATTCTCTGCCAGCAGATGGTAGAACGGCTGATCCCGCACCGGACGGCTGTCTTCGGGAATGGCTTCATACCACTCTTCCGTGTTCTCGAACTCTGGATCGACGTCAAAGACCACACCGCGAAACGGGTGTTTTCGATGACGGACAACCTGTCCCAGATTATATTTTGCACGTGTTCTTAGCATTGGCAGACTGTCTCCGTGACTTGTTACTAACGTGAAACACTGG
The DNA here is from genome assembly GCA_025163595.1 of Phaeobacter sp. G2. Lineage (NCBI taxonomy): Bacteria > Pseudomonadati > Pseudomonadota > Alphaproteobacteria > Rhodobacterales > Roseobacteraceae > Phaeobacter > Phaeobacter sp. G2. Next base: position 321,610 of record CP104100.1, on the reverse strand, counting down.
CAGATGTCCAACTCTTGAGACAAATTTTCGAGGAAACAGTCTGTGAACCTGGCCTTAACAGTGCTTGAAATTACCGCCCCCGTTTTCCTGCTCGCGGGCGTTGGTTTTGCCTGGGTGAAACTGGGATTTGAATACCGCATTCAGTTTGTCACCCGGCTCGCTATGACCCTTGCGGTCCCGGCACTCATCTTCACCGCCTTGATGAAAACCGAGCTCGACAAGTCTGCGCTTGGGGTCTTTGTTATTGCTGCCATTTTGGGCCATGTATTGCTCGCCCTGGTGGGTTCGGTGCTGATCAAAACGGGTCGCCTGAACCGGCAAACCTATCTGGCACCTTTCATTTTTGGCAATACCGGCAATCTTGGCATCCCCTTGGCCCTGTTTGCATTTGGCGAGGCGGGCCTTGGCTATGCGGTGGTGATGTTGGCCGTATCGGCGGTGTTGTCCTTTACCCTCGGCCTGTCCTTGGTGGCGGGCAAGGGCGGCGGCGCCAAGGCCCTGCGCGAACCAATGGTTTGGGCCACTTTGCTGGGCGCGCTGTTTTTGTGGCAAGACTGGCAGACCCCCAAATTCTTGACCAATGCGCTGGATCTCATTGGCCAAATGGCCATCCCCTTGATGCTGATCACATTGGGCGTGGCCATCGCACGGTTGACACCGGGCAAAACTGGGCTGGCGGTTTTGCTGTCTCTTGCCAAGCTCATCGCCAGTGTCGCCATTGGCTGGGGGTTGGGCTGGGCCTTTGGCCTCGACCAGATCGCCTTTGGCGTGTTGGTCCTGCAACTGGCCACCCCCGTCGCCGTCACCTCCTATCTGCTGGCCGAAAAATTCGGTGCTGATGCAGAAGCGGTTGCCGGGCTGGTGGTGGTCTCGACCCTGATGGCGATTGCGGCCCTGCCGCTGGTGCTGTCACTTTTGATTGATTTGTGATTTTCACGGATGGCCAAACAGGCTAGAATGACAAAAAAATATAACGAATAGGCAGAGGCAATGAGCAGAATCATCGTCGTACTCGCCCTTCTTCTGGTTGTCGCATCCTGCGGAGGTGGTCCCAATACCCCACCCCGCAATCTGGAAAACGCGTGCGCCATCATCAAGGAGCGGCCCAAATACCTGCACGCCTTTCGCGCCACCGAGCGCCGCTGGGGCGTGCCCATCCATGTGCAAATGGCCACCATCCATCAAGAAAGCGCGTTCCGTGGTAATGCCCGCACCCCCCATAAATACCTGCTGGGGGTGATCCCCATGGGGCGGCAATCCAGCGCCTATGGCTATGGCCAGGCTTTGGACGGCACCTGGGAGGATTACAAACGCGACACCGGACGGCGCCGCGCCAAACGCGACCGGATCGAGGATGCCACCGATTTTATGGGCTGGTATATGAACAAAAGCCTCGAGAAGAACAGCATCCCGCTTTATGACGCGCGCAACCAGTACCTAGCCTATCACGACGGTCACACCGGCTATGCACGCGGAACCTACAAAGCAAAAAGCTGGCTGCTGCGGGTCGCCAGCAAGGTCGAAGCCCGCTCGCAGATGTACCAGGCCCAGCTTGCCACCTGCCGTCGCGCCCGCTGATCTAGGTCACACACACCAGGCTGTCGTTCTCCGCATTGCTTAGAACGGCAGCTCGGCGCCTGATATCTAGCGAACTTCTTTTGCCAGCTTTCCGGCAAACCCCAGAAGCAGCATCCCAGACAAAATCCGAAACCCTCGGTATCTGGACTGGGTCAGCAGCCGTGCGCGCAATAGCCCGGCAAGTGCCGCGTAGGTCGTCAGCGAGGCGAGGGATATCGCACAATAGGTGGACACCAGCACCAGCGCCTGCGGCCCGGCTGGCGCGTCCGGCTGAATGACTTGCGGAAAGATCGCCACATAAAAAAGAACCGCCTTGGGATTGGACACGGCCAGAGTGAACGCCTCCAGAAACAATGTCCGGGTCGATACGGATGGTGGCGCGGATGCTGACTGGCCAAGGTCAAGCGTTTCGCGGACAAAAATCAGGCGCAGCCCCAAATAGGCAAGATAGAGAACCCCCGCCCAGCGAAACAGGAACCACAACCATTCAGAGGCAAGAACAAATGCGGCGACGCCGAACGCACATGCAAAACCCGCGACAGCGAGACCGGCCGCGTTTGCAGCAATCGTCGGCAGGCATTGTTTGAAGCCAAGTTGCGCGGCCCGTCGGATCGTATTCAAGATCGCAGGACCTGGTGTTATGATGTTTGCAGCAGATATCAACGTAAATGCCAGCCAAGCTTCAAATGACATTTTTTCCTCCGTCAGAGAGACACATCAAATACTTAAGACGATCTAAAGAGAGGTCGGCAGACCCCATGTAGAATTTCCGCCGCAAGGCAATATCCACTCTGCCTCACCTGGCCATTCTTTGGTGTTTCTAGGGTGAATTGCCACCGCCACCGGCGCTGAACAGGGTTGAGGGCAGGCGCATCCCGGTTTCCAGCGCACCAAGGATCACGGTGGTCTTGCCCCCGGCCCCGTCATGTACCACCCATTTGCGCAGCTCCACCGGCGCATCCGTGAACATCAGCTCCAGACTGCCGTAGTCCGGGTTTTCCGGGTCCTGCGCCTGTACCACAGTCGAGGTGCCGTCAAAGCCGTGGCCGACAACCATATTGGCCTGATCCAGATTGACCCGCTTGGCCAGAATGATCGACAGCGGAGTGCGGCGTAGTGGGAAGGTTTCGGGCGGTTGATTGGATTTGGGGTCGTGAATGCGCACCGCGCCTGCGCCGGCCACAACTGTGCCACCATCGGTCCCATCATATTCAAACCGCATCCGGCCCGGACGGTGCAGATAGAGCTTGCCGGTGGTCAGCGACCCATCATCATTGATCTGGGTAAAGCTCGCCGTGGCGGTCTTCATCTCGTTCAGATAGCCGGAAATCTCATCCAGGCTCAGCTTTTCGTCAGCCCAGGCCAGGGTGCCGGACAGCGACGCTGTGACGCCCAGCGCCAAGATACAAAGAAGTTTTTTCATATGCGTTAAATAATCCTTGGAGCGGAAAAGAAAAGAGGCCGCCCCGCTTGCGGGCCGACCTCGCGGTTTCTTGATTGGGAAAGCCGATTTTCACCCAGCCTTACTGCTCCGGCACCAGGATTTCCCGTTTGCCCACGTGGTTGGCCGGAGAGACCAGACCCTCGTCCTCCATCTGCTCCACCAGGCGCGCGGCTTTGTTATAGCCGATGGCCAGCTTGCGCTGAATATAGGAGGTCGAACATTTGCGGTCCTTGATCACGATCTGCACTGCGGAATCATAAAGCGCATCCTCGCCGGTGGTGTTGCCACCGGTATTCAGCCCCAGAACCGCGTCAATGTTTTCGGCCTTGTCGTCATCCGGCCCCTCGACCACACCGCCCATATACTCCGGCGGGCCAAACTGTTTCAGGTGGTTCACCACCTCTTCGACCTCTTCATCCGACACAAAGGGCCCATGGCAGCGGGTGATTTTGGCGCCGCCCGCCATATAAAGCATGTCGCCCATGCCCAACAGCTGCTCGGCACCCATCTCGCCCAGGATCGTACGGCTGTCGATTTTCGAGGTCACCTGGAAAGAAATCCGGGTGGGGAAGTTGGCCTTGATGGTGCCGGTGATCACATCCACCGACGGGCGCTGGGTGGCCATGATCAGGTGGATTCCAGAGGCCCGCGCCATCTGCGCCAGACGCTGGATACAGGCCTCGATCTCTTTGCCGGCAACCATCATCAGATCCGCCATCTCATCGACGATGACCACGATATAGGGCAGCGCTTCGGGGGCGAATTCATCGGTCTCGAACACGGGTTCGCCGGTGTCATCGTCAAACCCGGTCTGCACGGTGCGGCTGAACATTTCGCCCTTTTCCAGGGCTTCTTTTACGCGTCCATTGTAGCCGGCGATGTTGCGCACGCCCATCTTGGACATCTTGCGGTAGCGATCTTCCATCTCGCCCACCACCCATTTCAGGGCGACAACCGCCTTTTTGGGATCGGTCACAACCGGCGACAAAAGATGGGGAATGCCATCATAGACAGACAGTTCCAGCATCTTGGGGTCGATCATAATCAGGCGGCATTCATCCGGTGACAGCTTATACAGCAGCGACAGGATCATGGTGTTGATGGCCACCGATTTACCAGAGCCCGTGGTCCCCGCGATCAGCAAGTGGGGCATCTTGGCCAGATCGGCCACCATCGAGGAGCCGCCAATATCCTTGCCCAGCGCCAGCGGCAGGTTCTGCGTGCCATCGCCATAATCGCGGCTCGACAGGATTTCTCGGAAGTTCACCATCTCGCGCTTTTCATTGGGCAGCTCAATGCCGATGACAGTGCGCCCAGGCACGGTAGACACCCGCGCCGACAGCGCCGACATGGATCGCGCGATATCATCGGACAGACCAATCACACGCGACGCCTTGAGACCCGGCGCGGGTTCCAGCTCATACATGGTGACAACAGGACCGGGGCGCACCGAGACGATCTCACCTTTGACGCCGTAGTCATCCAGAACCACTTCCAGCATCCGGGCATTTTCTTCCAGGGCTTCATCGCTCAGATGGTGCCGTTCGACCCCACTGGGATGGCTGAGCAACGACAGCGGCGGCAGTTCAAAGTCCGATGCACTGTCTTCAAAGGCCAGACCAGGCTGCGCCTCGGCCTTGGCCCGGGTCGAAGGCTGGACCGGCTTGCGCTGCGGCTGCTCGACCACCGCCTTGCGCGGGGTGGCAACGGGAATGTCATATTCCACCGGCTCTGGTGCCTGCTGTGCCGCAGCGGGGTTTGCGGGCGCGCCAAATTCACGGTTGATGACCCGGCCGGCGGGCAGTTCTTCTGAAACAACCCGGTCCGGCGCCAATTCAGAGGACATCCCCATCACCGCGCTTGGCTCCATTGTCGCGGTCTCAGCTTCGGCATGGTCTGCTGTGGGCTCTGCATACTCAGGTCCGGTATCTGCAGGTCCGGTTTCAACAGGTGCCGCGTCATAGCCCTGTTCCGCCTGCAGCTCTGGGGCAGAGGGCACAAATGCCGCCATCGATGCTGTAGCGCCCGGTGCTGCGGGAATGGCGGGGGTGGCGGTCAACGGCGGCTCGGGGGGCAGGCCATTCGTGGCAGCATTGGGATTGAACAGCAAAGGCTCCGCCCGCTTGCCGCGCCCCTTGGTCAGGGGCAGATCTGCGTCATTGCTCGCAGCTGCCTGGGTGGCCGCGCGGCGAATGCGCACCGCGCTGGCGATCTTTTCCGAAATACGCGCGTCGCCCGACAGCAGGGATTCCCCAGATTGTGCATTCTCAACCAGCTCAGGTTCCGGCATCTGATCTGGGATATCATCTGGGTCAGACCGGCGCATCAGCCCTGGCACACGGGAAAACAGGCTGGTTTTTTCGGGTTTTTCCACCACAAAATCATCGTCACCGATCCCCGCCTCAGCATCACCGCCCTGGGGATAGCTCTCAAACATCTGCGCGTCAGTGTCCTCGACGATCCAGGCCTCTTCTTCGGCCTGCAATTTGGCGGCACGCCGCTGTTCGCGCAGGGTCATCGCCGCCCGAAAACCGCTGGTAGCGCCGCGCCCCAGCAGGCTGGCAATGCCACCGTAGATCAGCACAAAGCCCAAGGTCAGATAGCGACCGGCGCGGTTGATCTCCCCGCGGCTGAACCCAGCCACAAAGGCGCCAAGGGACAACATGCCAATGGCCATCAGCAGCGACATCAATTTCACCGCAAAATGCGAACTCACCGGCAAAAGCGTCAGCAAGGCCCCCATCACGGTATCGCCAAACAGCCCACCCAGCCCAAAGCTATGGGTGGTTTTCCAATCGGCGTCGGGCACCAGCGTCGCCGCATAGATCGAGGCCACCGCCAACAAAACCGGCGCAAAGATCATCCGGCCAAGCACGCGCTCTTCGCCACTGTGGAACAAAAAACGCAGCCCCCAGGCCAGTGGCGTCAGCGCCAGGCTCCAGGCAGCCCAGCCCACAATCAGGAACAGCGGTGCCGCAATCGAGGCCCCAGGGCGCCCCATCCAATTCTGCACCGGCGCATCGGTAGAGACCATCCAGTTGGGATCATCCGGGGTGTAGGAACCAACCATTGCAGCCACAAGCAAGCCAAGCGCGATCAGAAAGATTCCAATCAGCTCCTTGCCACGCTTTTCGATCGCCGCCTGCATCGAACTGTCAAGCAGGGGGTCCCTGCTGCGGGTTTGAAATGCCATGCCTACCTCGGTTCATTGTTGCCGATGTGCCCTGAATTGTACCACAGGATCGGATCATCGGTTTGTCTTTTGTATTGGCGATGCCCCCGCTCTGGCAGGCAATCGCAGTCATTCAGTCGTCGTAGAGACAGCGCCGCAGCTTACTCAGCGCCTCCCGTGTCACCTCAGGCGCGGCCACCAGCGCCACCCGGATATAGCCTTTACCGGGGTTTTCGTCACCACTGCCCTGAGCCAGATAGGCCCCCGGCAAGACCCGCACGCCAGTCTGCTGCCACAGCTTCAGCGCGGCGTCTTCTCCATCCGCAACCGGCAGCCACAGGAAAAACCCGGCATGGGGAGAGACGTACCCGTCCAACCCGGCAAAGACCTCATCTGCAATGGCGTATTTCTCAACATAAAGCGCCCGGTTTTCCACCACATGGGCCTCATCCGCCCAGACCTTTGCCGCGGCAGCCTGCAACGGTCCCGGCAGCGGTGCCCCGGAATAGGCCCGCAGCTGCTTGATCCGTTTGATATTCTCCGGCCCGCTGGCAATCAACCCAGAGCGCAGCCCCGGCAGGTTTGAACGTTTGGAGAGCGAATTGAACAGCACCACCCGCTCGGGATCCGCGCCCATCTCCTGCGCCACGGTCAGCGCCCCAAGCGGTGGCGCATCGCGGTAAATCTCGCTGTAGCATTCATCGGCGAAAATACAGAAATCATGTTTTTCGGCCAGGGCGATCAGCCGCTGCCAATAGGCGCGATCCGCCACCGCGCCCTGGGGGTTGGCGGGAGAGCAAATATAGGTAATCGCTGTGCGCTGCAGCAGCTCAACCGGCAGGCTCTCATAATCTGGCAGATGGCCTGTCGCAGCTGTGGCCGACAGGAACACAGGTTCAGCCGCGACTGATAGGCTGGCCACCATGTAGACCTGATAAAACGGGTTCGGGATCAAAATCGCCGGTGTTTCGCCATTCTTTGTCTCAGGACACAGCGCCATGGCAGCATTATACAGCCCCTCGCGGGTGCCATTCAGCGCCATAATCTGTGTCGCCGGGTCCATGGTCACGCCGTAGCGGTTGGAAATCCAGCCCGCCATCGCGCCACGCAGACCATCAGAGCCATCGTTGGGCGGATAGCTGTTAAAGCCAGCGGCGTTTTCAACGATGACATCCGTCACCCATTGCGGGAATTGGTGTTTCGGCTCGCCAATGGTCATATGCACCACATCGCCGCCAGGCGCGTGATGGTCCAAAAGCGCCCGCAGACGCGGAAACGCATAGGCTGGCAGGTTCGCAAACCGGTCAGGGAAATTCATAGCTGTGCCTCGAATTCGGGATCATTCGCGCCCCGTTTGCAGTCAAATTACAGAGCAAGAGCCAATGCGTCCAGCCGCAGGATGCGGCCTTGGGCAAATTTGTGGCATTCCGGCCAGACTTTGGCGATTGGCTGCCCCGGGGTTAAACTGCCAGGGCAGCTTCGATCCCCATGCCAACCCGCAGCAAAGCCTCCTCACAGTTGGGTTGGCCAAGGACCTGCAAACCACAACTGGGGGTGCCCGTAGGCAGGCTCAGCCCGCAGGTGCCCATCAGGTTGCCTATGCGGGTATTGCGCAGCGTCAGCAGATTGGCCTGTACATAGTAGTCCTCCTCCTGCTCCAAACGCGCCAGATTGGGCGGCAGAATCGGGCAGCTGGGGGACAGGACGCCATCAAAGCCAGCCGTGGCCTGATCCCAGGCCATGCGGGCCTGTTCCAGCCGCCCCCAGGCGGCAACGTAGTCAGGCCCGGAGAAGCCTGCGCCAGAGCGGAAACGCTCCAGGATCTTGTCAAACATCACCTCGGGGCTGGCCTCGATCACCTCTTTCCACAGCCCATAGGCCTCGGTGGTGAACAAGATAGCGCTGAGCCCCATGGGCTCAACCAGTTCGGGCACTTCCAGCGGCACAATCTCGGCGCCCGCCTGCTGCAGTTTTAGCAGCGCATCCGCGTAGCTTTGGGCGACTACAGGATCTAGATCATCCTGCGCAATCGTTTGCAGATCCGCAAATCGGCGCCCCTCAAGACCCGTCGCGCCACGCAGATCGGGGCCAGCCGTGCCCTCAAGCAACCCCAAAAACAGGCCCGCATCCTCAACCGAGCGCACCAGCGGGCCGATGGTGTCAAACTTCAGACACAACGGCACCACCCCTTCGAGGCTAATCCGCCCGGCGGTGGTTTTCAGCCCCACCAGATCGTTCCAAGCCGAGGGAATGCGCACCGACCCCCCGGTATCAGAGCCAATGGCCCCTGCCGCCAGACCAAAAGCAACCGAGGCTGCGGCGCCAGAGGACGAGCCCCCCGGCACTGCCGCCTCATCGTTGACACAGGGCGGCGTTGCTGTCACCGGATTGAGCCCCAGCCCGGAAAAGGCCAGCTCGCTCATATGGGTTTTGCCCAGACACACAGCCCCCATGGAGGTCGCAACTTCCAGAACCAAGGCATCCTGATCCGGCACCCGGCCTTTGAGCAGCGCCGAGCCCGCCTCGGTCCCGGCCCCCGCCGAATCAAACAGGTCCTTCCAGCTGATCGGCACCCCATCAAGCGGGGAGCGGCGCAGCCCCGCCCGGGCCCGCTCGGCTGCGGCCTCGGCCTCGGCCAGAGCGCGCTCAGGGGTCACAGTGCTGTATATGCGATCGCGATGCGGGTGGCTGTCGATGGCCGCCAGATAGCACTGCGCCAAAGCAACAGGATCAATCTCTTGTGCTGCAATTCCCCGCCCCAGATCTGCGGCGCTCATCTTTAGCCAGTCCTGCATTGCCATCCCTCCGTTTGATTTTTCAGGACGGTAGCCCTCTGCTCAAACTGGTACAATCCCGAAGAGACGAAACGAGCCCACAAAGCGGCTGAGAATTGCCTGCTTTTGATCCACTGCCATGGACAATTCCGTCAATCGGCGCATATTGCGAGCTATGAAAAACACATCCGATATCTTGATCGTTGGTGGCGGCTTGAACGGCCCCGCCCTGGCTTTGGCCCTGGCACAAACCGGCCATAGCGTCACCGTTGTCGACGCCCTGCCACGCGGTGGGTTTGAGGATGAAGGCTTTGACGGCCGCGGCTATGCCCTGGCCCTGGCCTCACAGCGGTTGCTGGCGCAGATCGGCATCTGGCCGCAGGTGGCCGAGCAGGCCCAACCAATGCTGGAAATCAAGGCCAGCGATGGCCACGCCGGCGAAGGGGCGGCGCCGTTTTTTGTGCATTTTGATCACCGCGAGATCGAAGAAGGCCCGATGGGCTATATGTTGGAAGATCGCTATCTGCGCCGCGCTTTGCTCAAGGCGCTGGAGGAGGAGCCCCGCATTTCCCTGATCAACGGTGCCCGCGTGGTGGCCCAAGACACGGACCAGACCGGCGTTACCTTGACTTTGGCAAGTGGTGACACCCTGCGCGGCGGCATTCTGGTGGGGGCGGATGGGCGCAAAAGCGGCACCGCCGCGCGCGCCGGGATCAAGCGTACAGGCTGGGACTACGGCCAGACCGCACTGGTCTGCGCCATTGATCACGAAAAGCCGCACCACGGCATTGCCCATCAGTTCTTTATGGAACCCGGCCCACTGGCGGTCTTACCGCTGCCGGGCAATCGCTCTTCGATTGTCTGGAGCGAAAAGACCGAGATGGCCGAGGCGATCCAGGGGCTGGATGACAGCGATTATATCACCGCGCTAAAGCCGCGATTTGGCAATTTCCTCGGCGAGATTTCCCTGGCAGGCAAACGCTTTACCTATCCGCTGAACCTGACCATCGCCAATAGTTTTACTGGCGCCCGGATGGCGCTGATTGGCGATGCGGCCCATGGCATGCACCCCATTGCCGGGCAGGGATTGAACGCAGGGCTACGCGATGTTGGTGCCCTGGCGGAGGTGCTGACCGAGGCCCGGCGGCGTGGCGAAGATGCCGGATCCTCGCTGGTGCTGGACCGCTATCAGCAGTGGCGCCGCTTTGATACAGCCACGCTTGTTGCCGGCACGGATATGGTCAACAAACTGTTTTCCAATGACAACCCACTGCTGCGCCTTGGCCGGGATCTGGGGATGGGGCTGGTTAACAGCCTGCCCGGTCTGAGACGTGGTTTCATGCGCGAGGCTGCCGGGCTGACCGGTGATTTGCCGCGTCTGCTCAAAGGTGAAGCCATTTGACGTCCCGCCCCGGCAAGGGGGGGCTCCCGCCCATTGCGTCAACACCTGCGGTGTTGCGATCTGGTTGGGCCCAGCGCCTTGCCTAACGGCAAGGCGCGGCATCGCGGGTATTACAGGTATTGCTAAAAGCCACCCTGACCGCCGACACCACCGCCGATAGATCGTCAAAAGCCTCAACGGTCCAAACTGCGCGCTCGCTGTGCGTAAGCACAGCCCGGGCCCAAGGCCGCCAAGGCGCCCCAAAGGGGCACCTGCGGGCGCGGAAGCCCCCCCTTTTTTTCTGCTAAACCATGCAACAGCCGCGTTTGCTACAACCTGAACCAAGGCAGTTTTCAAACGACAGAACTCATCCCAGAACAGAACGACCAGAGCGATCTAGCCGAGAACAACAGGAAAGAGCTGCTGTAGGCCTACTCAATGGCGCGGGCTTCATCCGCCAGCATAACCGGAATGCCATTGCGGATTGGAAAGGCCAGATTGGCCGCTCTGGACAGCAATTCCTGCGCCTCAGCGTCATACTCCAGAGTGCCTTGGGTTTGTGGACACACCAAAGCCTCCAACATGCGGCGATCAAAGGTCACCGGTTTTGTATCACTCATTGCAAGATATCCTCATCTGCGCCGCCCCTTAGGGAAAACTCGATCAATGTCACCAGAGTTTTTCGCCTTGTGGCAAGGCAAGGCGCCTCTAGCAAGGCCTGTTTGTCTTCTGGCTCGAACTCCAACAACATCGACAGGGAGTTGATCAGCAGCTCATCTTCGGCCTCTTTCAGAGAATCCCAATCCGTTGACAGCCCCTGGGCCACAAAGAGCCGTTCCAGCAAAGCCAGAAAACCGGCACGGTCAAACTCGGTATCCGTCTCAGCAGCAGTGCCAAGATCGCGGTCAAACCCGGTCCAGCTGACGTCACAGCGCCGGTAGGGGCTAAAGCCGCTGACTTCACCCAGAATACGAAACCTGGACAGGCCCGACAGGGTGACCATGTAGCGGCCATCTTCGGTCTCGGAGAACTGCGTCACCCGGCCAGCGCAGCCAATGGCCTGCAGCGCCTCAGCATCCCCAGAGCCTGCGCAGGGCTGGATCATGCCAATCAGGCGCTCCGGGGTCTTCAGCGCATCTTCGAACATCTGCAAATAGCGCGGTTCAAAGATATGCAACGGCAGGCGGGCCCGGGGCAATAAAATCGCCCGGGGCAGTGGAAAGACAGCAATAGTGTCCGGCAGATCTGCGATATGCATCATGGCTATTACTGTAGGGCAGAGACCCAATTAGGCAAATATCAATGAGCTCAGCTTGCGGCGACCGTTCAAAACCACCGGATCATTGGGCTGCAGCGCGTCAAAGATAGTGAAAAGCTGCGCCTTGGCAGCGCCGTCGTTCCACTCACGATCACGGCGGAACAGCTCCAGCAGCTCAGTCACCGCCGCCTCGGCATCGCCCGCGGCATGCAGCGCCTGCGCCAATTCAAAGCGCGCGTCCAGATCCTCTGGGCTGGCCTCAACTTTGGCTGCCAGTTCGGCAACGGGGCCGGCGTTTTCCGCCTGTCGCGCGAGTTCGATCTGCGCCCGCGCCGCCTCGATCTCGGCAGCATCGGCAATCTCTGCCGGGGCGCCATTCAGAACCGCTTCGGCCTGGTCCAGATCTTCCAGCGCGATATGCGCCCGCGCCAGACCACCATAGGCCGCGGCGCTTTTGTCATCTTCGCCAATAATTGCTGCAAAGGTCTGCGCCGCATCCGCGACGTCACCATCTGCCAGCATTTGCTCGGCAACGTCCAGGGCTTCGCTCAGGCCACCGTCAGCACTGCCACCACCCGCCTCGATAGCCTTGTTGACAAAGGCTTCGATTTCGCTCGGCGGCACATTGCCCTGAAACATATCAATGGGGCGCCCTTCCACAAAGGCAACCACAGTTGGGATCGATTGCAGCGGCAACCCCTGCTGCGACAAAGCCTGGGCCAGGCGCTGGTTTTCATCGACATTTACCTTGGCCATGGTGACCGCGCCCTTGGCCTTGGTCACAACCGCCTCCAAGGCGGGTCCAAGCGTCTTGCAAGGACCACACCAGGGCGCCCAGAAATCAACGATGACCGGCGCCTGCATCGAGGCCTCGATCACATCCTGCATAAAGGTCGCCTCACCGACGTCCTTGATTACATCACCTGCGGGGGCTGCGGTGCCCGCTCCGCCAATAATATCCATTGTCTCAATCTTCTCCGTTTGAAGCTTGGCCCCTATATGGAGCGCTGGAACACAGAAACCAAGAGTGGAGTTCTCTCCGCCCTGGTCCCACTGTCATTTCTCGCCAGCCTAAGACGCTTGGTGTCCGACCTCAACACAGCGCACCCGCGCCGCGCCCTGGCGCGGCGCCGGGCCCAACGGGAGGCGGGCATCTGTGATGCCCAAACGACGGGCGGGAGCCCCCCCCGTTCCTCAAGAATGTTACAGATCAAAGGTGGCAAAAACCGGCGCGTGGTCACTGGGTTTTTCCCAGCCCCGGGCGGCGCGCAGAACCCGGCTGGAATGCGCTGCCTGACGAATGTCCCCGGTGGCCCAGACGTGATCCAAACGGCGCCCTTTGTCAGCCGCGTCCCAATCCTTGGCCCGGTAGCTCCACCAGCTATACAGCAGCCCCTCAGGAATATCCGCGCGGGTCACATCGGCCCAGCCTCCTGCCTCCTGCACCTCTGCCAGCAGATCCACCTCCACCGGCGTGTGGCTGACGATCTTCAGCATTTTCTTGTGGTCCCAGACGTCATCTTCGCGCGGCGCGATATTGAGATCGCCAACCAAAATGGATTTTTCAGGCTTCTCCGCCTTAAACCAGTCCCGCATCTCGCTCAGGTAATCCAGCTTCTGACCAAATTTCTCATTCACTTCCCGGTCAGGCTTGTCCCCGCCTGCAGGCACATAGAAATTATGCACGGTCACGCCATTTTCCAGCCGCCCCGCGATATGGCGCGCATGGCCGAGATTGGCAAAATCCTCAGCCCCGGCTTCCACGATGGGCAAGCGCGATAAAATGGCGACGCCGTTATATCCCTTCTGCCCACGTGCAACCATATAGGGGTAGCCCAAATCGGCAAAACCCTGTGTCGGGATCTTGTCCACCGGGCTTTTACACTCCTGCAGACACAGCACATCCGGGCCTTCCTCGCGCAAAAGTTTTTGCACCAGCTCTTCGCGCAGGCGGACAGAGTTAATGTTCCAGGTCGCAAGGGAAAAAGCCATGTAGATGCTCCGATTGGCAGGGGTATGCCACTCGCTATCACAGTGCTGCTAACCGGAGAAGAGAGCAGAGACGGGATTTTATGAAATCCAGTTTGCCCCCCCTGGGGGACGCACAGAGCCAAAAGCCGCAAAAAAAAGGCCGGGCATAAAGCCCGGCCCAGTCCAACAGGGAGGTGCACATCATAACCCGGACATGCGCGGGATGAGGGAAAAAAGACAGGCGCTAGCTGATCAGACGATAGCCACCGGATTCCGTTACCAGGATACGGGCATTGGAGGGATCCGGTTCGATCTTTTGGCGCAGCCGATAGATATGGGTTTCCAAGGTATGCGTGGTGACACCGGCGTTATAGCCCCAGACCTCATGCAGCAGCACATCCCGCGCCACCACCCCATCGGTGGAGCGATAGAGGAATTTCAGGATATTGGTCTCTTTCTCGGTCAGCCGGATCTTGCGCTCATCCTCGGTCAGCAACATCTTCATCGCCGGCTTGAACGTATAGGGCCCAAGCACAAAAACCGCATCTTCGGATTGTTCATGCTGGCGCAATTGGGCGCGGATACGCGCCAATAGCACCGGAAATTTGAAAGGTTTCGAGACATAGTCATTGGCACCGGCATCCAGTCCCAGAATGGTGTCTGAATCGCTGTCATGGCCTGTCAGCATCAGGATCGGCGCCTTGACGCCTTGCTTGCGCATCAGGCGGCACAGCTCACGACCATCGGTGTCGGGCAAGCCCACATCCAGGATCACCAGATCATACAGCGCCTCTTTCACGCGCTCCATGGCGCCTTGGCCATTTTCGGCCTCAAAGACATCAAAGTCCTCGGTCATAATCAGCTGTTCACTCAGAGCCTCGCGCAGATCCTCGTCATCATCCACCAGTAGAATTTTCTTCAGTTGCGCCATGGTTCTGGTCTCCCGCCTCTAGATCCTGTTTGCGTGACTGACAGATGCGCCTCCCCCCTGCAAAGGACAAGATATGCTGCAAAACATTCACGCCGTCGTGTCCGTAGCAAAGGAATTATTTCACTTCTGTTGAAATTGAGCCTAGGAAAGGCCGGTATTTATGTCACCCAATGCTGGATTTGCCGCATGAGCCTGATGCCCACCATGATCGAACTCTTGGCCCGCGCGCGGGTAGATCTGCGCATGGGGCTGCCAGTCGTCCTGATTGAGGAGGGGCAAGCCGCCCTAGCGATCGCCGCCGAGAGCCTGTCACAGGACCGCTTGACCGAAATGCAGGCGCTGGGAGAGGCCACCCTGGCCCTGACCGCACGCCGCGCCGAGACCCTGAAGGCCCGCGCCTATGATGGCGATACCGCCCGCATCCACCTGCCAGAGGCAGCAGATCTGGGCTGGATCCAGGCGCTGGCAGATCCCGCGGATGATCTGAAGGCGCCGATGAAAGGCCCCCTGGTCAGCGCCCGTGAGGGCTCCGCCACCCTGCACCGTCTGGCCATTGCTCTAGTGAAATCGGCGCGGCTGCTGCCCGCTGCATTGTTGGTGCCGCTGGAGAGTGGCGCGCAGTTTGCCGTCAGCCATGGGCTCACCCTGTTGCCGCAGGCTGCCGCTGAACCGCTGATGAGCCAAAGCTCGCCGCTGCATGCCGTCGCTGCCGCCCGCCTGCCGATGCAGGCTGCCGAGGCTGGTCGGCTGCATGTGTTTCGCCCCGAAGATGGCGCCGAAGAACACTACGCCATCGAAGTGGGCCGGCCTGACCGACACCAGCCAGTTCTGGCACGGCTGCATTCGGCCTGTTTCACTGGCGATGTTCTGGGATCGCTGAAATGCGACTGCGGCCCGCAGCTCAACGCGGCGCTGGCGCAGATGGGGGCGACGGGCAGCGGCGTGTTGCTTTACCTCAATCAAGAGGGGCGCGGCATTGGTCTGGCCAACAAGATGCGCGCCTATTCCCTGCAAGATCAAGGGTTTGACACGGTGGAAGCCAACCATCGCCTGGGCTTTGAAGATGACGAACGCGATTTCCGCCTTGGCTCTGCCATTCTGAATGAGCTGGGGTTTTCCCAGGTGCGTCTGTTGACCAACAACCCAAACAAGATCGCGATGATGGAAAAAACCGGCATCAAGGTCACCGAGCGGGTGGCGCTTAAAGTTGGCGAAAATGCCTTCAACGCGCAGTATCTGGCCACCAAGGCCGCCAAATCGGGTCACATGTTGTGACCACCACACCGCCCTATTCTGCAGCCGATCTGGTGCTGACCAAGCGCGGTCTGCGCTTTGCCGGACGGCTGTTGCCCTGCAGCATCGGCAAGGGCGGCATCTCGCGCAACAAGCGCGAAGGCGACGGGGCCACGCCAACCGGGCTGCACCACATTGTCGGGATGCTGTACCGCCCGGACCGCATGGCCAGACCAAATGCCTGGGCCCGGCCGATTGGCCCCGGTGATCTGTGGTCGGATGACAGTCACGACAGCCACTACAACACCCTGATCACAGCGCCTTATGGATTCAGCCACGAGCACCTGCGCCGGGCCGACCCTTTGTATGATCTGGTGCTGATACTGGATTGGAACTGGCCCAATGCCACCCCCGGCAAGGGCTCTGCCATATTTATCCACCAATGGCGCCGTCCGGGATATCCGACCGAGGGCTGCATCGCCTTTGATCGGCGTGATCTACAGTGGTTGGCCGCCCGCGTAGAGCCGGGCAGCCGGGTGATTGTCCCAGATCTGGCTTAGGCTCGGTCAGGCTTGCGTATCATAAGCGCGGGCGCCAAAGATGGCTGAGCCAACCCGCACATGGGTTGCCCCATGGGCGATGGCCTGCTCGAAATCGCCGCTCATTCCCATGGACAGCCCCGCCAGCCCATTGCGGGCGGCAATTTCTGCCAGCTGGGTGAAATGATCGGCTGCGGCCTCATCTACCGGCGGGATACACATCAGGCCTTTGACCGGTAGATCCAGCCCACGGCACTCGGCGACAAAGGCATCGGCCTCCTCCGGCAGGATGCCTGCCTTTTGTGGTTCGGCTCCGGTATTGACCTGAATGAACAGATCAGGGCAGTGGCCCAGCTCCTGCGCCAGCCGTGCGATACTTTTGGCCAGCTTTGGGCGATCCAGCGTATGAATGGCGTTGAACAGCTCCATCGCCTGACGCGCCTTGTTGCTTTGCAAGGGGCCAATCAGATGCAGATCCAGCCCGCTATAGGTTTGGGAAAAATCTGGCCATTTGCCCAGGGCCTCTTGCACCCGGTTTTCACCAAAGCAGCGCTGACCTTCGTCTAGCACCGCTGCCACCCGTGTATTTGGCTGGACCTTGGACACCGCAATCAGCGTCACCGATCCTGCGGGACGATCTGCAGCAACCTCTGCCGCGGTGATACGGTTTTTTATTTCTTGCAGCGACATTTAGCGTCCTCCGGTTTTGACGCCAGAACAACACTGTTTGGCGGCAAATGTTAAGAGCCAAACGAAAAGGGCGAGCTCTGTTAAGAGCCCGCCCCCAATTCACGCTAAGCGTAAGTTCAGCTTAGAAGCTGAAGTATACACCAGCCTGGAACGAGTTGTCGTCGTCTGCTTCGTCAACATAGCCAGCAACAAAGGTAGCGCCGCCACCCAGGTCGTACTGGTAGTTGATGCCGAAGGAGGTGCCGTCGGTTGCGCGAGCGTTTGCACCAACAGTGGTTGCACCGGTAACGGTGGTATCAGCCAGCAGAGCTGCGTCAACGTCGGAGTTGTTCACCCAGAGAACCAGGTTGGAA
This sequence comes from Phaeobacter sp. G2, assembly GCA_025163595.1. Taxonomy (NCBI): domain Bacteria; kingdom Pseudomonadati; phylum Pseudomonadota; class Alphaproteobacteria; order Rhodobacterales; family Roseobacteraceae; genus Phaeobacter; species Phaeobacter sp. G2. Next base: position 304,286 of record CP104100.1, on the reverse strand, counting down.
GCTGCGCCGATGTCCATGCTACCTTCCAGGGTAACGGAGTCAGCAACGTCGGTGGAACCGTAAGCGATTTTTGCACCGAACTGACCGAAGTCACCACCAGCAGCGATGAAGTACAGGCCATCGTTTGCGTCGATAACGACACCGCCGGAAGTTGTGTAGGTGGCAGTGTTGTCAGCAGCTTGGTAAGCAGCGGTGACATAGTAATCGGAGAACGAGTATGTCACCATGACTGCGGTGCGCTGTTCGCCGTTTGCTTCACCCAGAACGAGACCACCGTTACGCTGGCTGTAGGAGATGTGGCCAGTGAAACCACCAACCGAGTACAGAGCTTCGATGCCGTTTGCGCCCATGCCGTCGGAGGAATATGCATCCCAGTTAAAGCCAGTGCCAACGGAACCAGCTGTACCGGCTGCGATGGAAGCAGCGGAGAAGCTAGAAGATTTGATGGCCAGCGAGTGGAAGCCTTGGCCGTCGATGCCTGTACCAGCGGAACGAGCGCCAGTTACATACAGACCAGGTGCGTTTTCAACAGCACCGATGATGTTGCCAACGTTGACAGCCAGGCCGCCGTAGGTCACGCCAAAACGTGCGCCGTTGAAGCCATTGTCGCCACCAGGAGCACTTTGACCTGGGTTGCCGTCACGGCTTTCGGACTGCATACGAACGCGAGCGTTGAAGCCAATGCCGCCGTCAGATTCGGTGGACATGTCGACCTGCAGACGCAGACGGCTGGTGATGTTGGTTTCGGAAACGCCAGCAACACGCTCGTTGGCGGAGTTGTAGTCCAGACCAAAGCGGCCGTAACCGGACAGACGGACGTCAGCAGCTGCCATGCCGGCAGTGGCGATCAGCGCGGTAGTCGCGAAGAGAACCTTTTTCATCGATTTTTCCCTCGGTTTTCAATTCTGATGCCCAAACCGGGGAATCCGGTGTGGGTATGACAAGGGGTTTCGCTTTTTCACCCCCGTTTTGGCAAGAGCGGCCCAACTGCCAGCCAGCATTGCTCTTTCGGATGGTGCAGCTTTGCCACAGTCTCGAGCCTGCCCCGGCTCTTACCCCTCTGAATCCGCCTGATTTGCTCTCTGTGCAGCGCGTTAATCAACAACAATCCGCGCAGCTCCCATGATAACCAGACTGCCCGTAATTCGCTGTGCCCCATATATAACTGTCCGCCCACACGATTCGCTGGAAGCTGGCGCAGATCGCTAAACCCCTTGCTCCGCAACCCGTCGATACGGTAGGAGTGCGGCAAGATACTGGCGCCGGGAGTGACGATGACACTGCATAAGATAGTAAAGACAACTCTTATCGGAGTTGTGTGCCTTGGATTAGCAGCCTGTGGCGGGCGCTCTGACAGAACCGGTCCCCGTGGGACAGCCCCCCAAGAGTTCAACAATGACATTGATACTGCCCAAAGCAGCAAGTCATCGATCTGGGATCTGTTCGGCGGCACGCCGGATCAGAAGGTCCAGGTGAACCGCTACCTGTGGAATGCCACCCTGGATGTGCTGGAATTCCTGCCAGTGCAATCGGTTGACCCCTTCACCGGCGTCATCGTAACCGGCTATGGCACACCTCCTGGCAGCGGCCGCTCCTATCGCGCCACGGTTCACATCAAAGACCCGGCCCTGGACGCGCGATCACTGAATGTCTCGCTGCAGGCAAAGGGCGGCCGCCCTGTCAGCGCATCGACCACCCGCGCCGTCGAGGACGCAATCCTGTCACGCGCCCGCCAGTTGCGCATCGCTGACAAGAACCTCTGACAGGCCGCGACGACGGCTCTGGAACAGAGATCAAAACAACAGTATTACATGCGCCGGGTCACCACCCGGCGTTTTCATTCTTAAAGGACCTGTCGTGATGTCGCGCTACGCTGCCACCAAAATCGAAGAAAAATGGCAAAAGGCCTGGGATGAGGCCGGTATTTTTGAGGCCAAACGCATACCTGGCAAAGAGAAATACTATGTGCTCGAGATGTTCCCCTACCCATCGGGGAAGCTGCACATGGGTCATGTGCGCAACTACACCATGGGCGACGTGGTGGCGCGCTACAAGATGTCCACCGGACATAACGTATTGCACCCAATGGGCTGGGATGCCTTTGGCATGCCCGCAGAAAACGCTGCAATGGCCAGCGGTGGCCACCCCAAGGACTGGACCTACGCCAATATCGACGCGATGAAAGAGCAGATGAAGCCCCTGGGCCTGTCGCTCGACTGGTCGCGTGAATTTGCCACCTGTGACGAAGATTACTACGGCCAGCAACAGGCACTGTTCCTGGATTTCCTCGACAAGGGGTTGGTCTACCGCAAAAACGCTGTGGTGAACTGGGATCCGGTTGATATGACCGTTCTGGCCAACGAACAGGTCGAAGGCGGCCGTGGCTGGCGTTCGGGCGCGCTTGTGGAACGGCGCGAGCTGACCCAGTGGTTCTTCAAGATCTCTGACTATTCCGAAGAGCTGCTCTCGGCGCTGGACGGGCTGGACAACTGGCCCGCCAAGGTGCGCCTGATGCAGGAGAACTGGATCGGAAAATCCCGCGGTCTGCAGTTTGGCTTTGAGCGCACAGAAGGCGGTGACCCGATTGACGTCTACACCACTCGCCCCGACACCCTGATGGGCGCTTCCTTTGTCGGTATCTCACCCGATCACCCCATTGCCAAAGAGCTCGAAGCGAAGTCCGCTGAAGTAGCTGAATTTGTTGCACAATGCCGCAAGGGCGGCACCACCGAAGAGGCCATCGAGACCGCGGAAAAGCTGGGCTACGACACCGGCATCCGGGTGAAACATCCGCTGAACCCGGACTGGGAACTGCCGGTCTGGATCGCCAATTTCATCCTGATGGATTACGGCACCGGCGCCATCTTTGCCTGCCCAGCACATGACCAGCGCGACCTGGATTTCTGCCGCAAATACGACCTGCCGGTGAAAAACGCCTTCTTCACATTGGAAGACGCAACACCGGTTGCAAACGAGGCCTTGGTGCCTGCGAAATCGGAAAAAGTCCGCTGGGTTGATCATTTTGCCGGTCTCACCGAGGCCACCGGCGAAGAAGCCATCAACACCACCGTTGATTTTGCCGAAAAGGCCGGTTGGGGCGAGGGCGTCACCAAATACCGCCTGCGCGACTGGGGCCTGTCGCGTCAGCGCTATTGGGGCTGCCCGATTCCCGTAGTGCATTGCGCCGATTGCGGCGTGGTACCGGAAAAGAAAGAAAACCTGCCCATCGCCCTGCCCTATGACGAAGACGGCAAGGCGATTGATTTCTCGGTGCCGGGCAACCCGCTGGATCGTCACCCCAGCTGGCGCGATTGTGCCTGCCCCGCCTGTGGCAAACCGGCCCGGCGCGAAACCGATACCATGGACACCTTTGTGGACTCCTCCTGGTATTTCTCCCGTTTCACCGCGCCACATGCCAAAACACCCACGATTCTGCCCGAGGCCGAATACTGGATGAATGTGGATCAGTATATCGGCGGCGTCGAACATGCGATTCTGCACCTGCTTTATGCCCGGTTCTTTTCCCGCGCGATGAAGATCTGCGGCCACCTGCCGGATGGCTGCGAAGAGCCCTTTGACGCGCTGTTCACCCAGGGCATGGTGACCCATGCGATCTATCAAAGCACGGGAGCCAATGGCCGGCCGGTCTACCACTACCCCGAAGAGGTGGAGCTGCGCGACGGTGGCGCCTTCCTGAAAGAGAGCGGCGCCGAGGTGAAAATCATCCCGTCGGCCAAGATGTCGAAGTCTAAGAACAACGTCGTCGATCCGCTGTCGATCATCTCCTCCTACGGCGCCGACACTGCGCGTTGGTTTGTCCTTTCCGATTCGCCCCCCGAACGGGACGTGGAATGGACCGCCTCCGGCGCCGAGGCCTCCTACAAGCACCTCAACCGGGTCTGGAATCTCTGCGACAAGATTGCCGCGATGGAGCCCGGAACAGCGGGCCAAGGCGACGAAGACCTGCTGCGTGAGATGCATAAAACCATCCGTGACGTGACCCTGGGCATTGAAAGCTTTGGCTTTAACGCCTCCATCGCGCGGCTTTATGGCTTCACCAATACCCTGGCCAAATCGAAGGCGGGGCAAGCGGCACAGAAACAGGCCATCATGGTGCTGGCGCAGCTGATGTCCCCCATGGTGCCGCACCTTGCCGAAGACATCTGGGCTCACCAGGGCGGGGCCGGTCTGGTCACCACAGCGCCCTGGCCGGTTGCGGATGAGGCGATGCTGGTCGAGGCCAGCGTCACCCTGCCGATCCAGATCAATGGCAAACGCCGTGGGGAAATCACCGTGGCGGCTGATCTCGACAAAGCAGAGGTTGAAAAAATCGCCCTGGCACACGAAGCTGTACAAAAGGCGCTGAATGGCGGCGCCCCGAAAAAGGTCATCGTGGTGCCGGGTCGTATCGTCAATGTCGTTGCTTAAACAGTCTTTGCTGATCTTAACGCTGGCCGCCTCTGTGGTGGTCAGTGCCTGTGGCTTTACCCCGGTGCATGCACCGGGGGGCACCGGGGATGCGCTTTATGGGGAGGTGGAAATCACCTTTCCTGACCTGCCCGATTCGACTGGCGACAAGAATGCCTATTTCCTGGTGCGGGATCTGGAACAGCGTCTGGGACGCGCCAGCAGTGGCGCCTACCAACTTGACCTGACCCTGACCACCAGAACCGACGGCCAGGCGATCACCGCTGACAACTCGATCACCCGCTATTCGATCATCGGCGCTGCGGGCTACAGCCTGACGCGAAAATCGGATGGGGTGGTGGTGGCCAGCGGCAGTGAGACCAACTTCACCGGCTATTCTGCCACTGGCTCAACCGTTGAAACCCTTGCCGGGGAGCGCGACGCCTATAAGCGCCTGATGCGCATTCTGGCGGATCAGATCTCTGCCCGCCTGCTGGCCTCAGCGGATCTGGCCCCCACAGCCGCCGAATGAAGCTTTCGCCGCGTGACACCGACGCCTATTGCCAACGCCCGGATCCCTCCAAGACCGGGCTGCTGATCTATGGTGCCGATGCCATGCGGGTAGCGCTAAAGCGCCAGCAGATGCTCGCGGCCCTGCTGGGGCCTGGCGCAGATGAAGAAATGCGCCTTGCCCGGATGCCGGGCAGCGAGCTGCGCAAAGACCCCGCGCAGTTGTTGGATGCGGTCAAGGCGGTCGGCTTTTTCCCCGGCGCCCGCGCCGTTTTTGTGGAAGAGGCCAACGACACCGCTGCCCCGGCGATCCTGGCCGCACTCGAAGAATGGCAGCCGGGAGACGCGCAGATTATCGTCACCGCCGGCCAGCTCAAAGCCACCTCAAAGCTGCGCAAGGGGTTTGAAAGCCACTCAAATGCCTATGCCACCGGTATCTATGACGATCCCCCCTCGCGGGCTGAGATTGAGCGTATCCTGGGGGCGGCGCAGATCCGCGATGTGCCAAATGACAGCATGCTGGCGCTGACCGATATTGCCAATGACATTGGCCCCGGGGATTTCTCCCGGATGATCGATAAGCTGTCGCTTTATAAACACGGCGACACTGCGCCTTTGTCACTGGAGGATATCCAGGCGGTGGCACCACAGTCCACCGAGGCGGCCTTGGATGATGTGCTCAACGTGGTGGCCGAGGGGCGCACCGCCGAAATTGGCCCCTTGATCAGTAGATTACAGTCGCAAGGCACCAATGCAGTAACACTGTGTATTGGCGCCACCCGGCATTTTCGCACGCTTTACACTGTTGCCGCCGATCCCGGCGGTCCGGCGCAGGGTATTGGCCGCTTACGGCCGCCGCTCTATGGCAAGCGCCGCGACAGGGTGTTGCGCCAGGCGCAAAACTGGGGCGCCGATCGGTTGCAACGGGGCCTGACAATCCTGACAGACACCGACCTTATGCTGCGCTCAGCCGGGCAAACCGCGCCGGCCCTGGCGCTGATGGAACGTGCGCTGATCCGGCTGTCGATGCTGGGCCGCGCCCGCTAAGGCTGTACGCGCTGCGTCACATGTCCTTTCCAGCCTTGACCTCTCGCCCCCAGGCTTCATCTTGGCGCCAACGTCCAAGAGGGAGAGACCATCATGTATACAGTTGTCGGCGCACCTATGACACGCAGCTTTCGGGTGCTGTGGGCCCTGGAAGAACTGGGCCAGCCCTATGAGCTGATCCCGGCCCTGCCACAAAGCCCCGAGATCCTGGAAGTAACGGACTCGGGCAAGGTGCCTGCCCTGATTGAGGGGGACGCGGTGCTGACCGATTCCACCGCGATCATCACCTATCTGGCGGACAAACACGGGGGCCTCACAGCGCCGGCCGGTACGCTGGCGCGGGCCCAGCAAGATGCCATGACCCAGCGGTTTCTGGATGAGCTGGACGCGGTGTTGTGGACCGCCGCGCGGCACAGCTTTGCCCTGCCCAAGGACCAGCGCGTGGCTGATGTGAAACCCAGCTTGATGTGGGAATTCAATCGCAACCTCAACCGAATCGCGCCGTTGATCAAAGGCCCCTTTGTCATGGGGGAACACTTCACCCTGGCGGATATCGTTCTGACCCATTGCCTGAGCTGGGCCTTTGGCGCCAAGTTTCCAGTGGATAGCCAAGCGATGCTGGACTACGGCAAGGCCATGCGTGGGCGGGCGGCGCATCAGCGGGTTGCGGCCCTCACCAAGACATAGCCGCCCCCCGGCCCAGTCGTGCCGACCCAGTTGCGACTGGGCCTGTTACTGGGCCGCGAGATAGCGCGCGGCGCCCTGGCCAGCCCAACGGCCAGTGGCAAAACAGCCCGTCAACAGATAGCCGCCGGTGGGGGCCTCCCAATCCAGCATCTCTCCGGCGCAAAATGTACCGGGGCGTTTGGCCAGCATCAGATCCGGCGTCAGCTCTGCCCAACTGAGCCCGCCAGCGGTGGAGATTGCCTCATCCATGGGACGCAGGCCCGCATGGTTCACCGGCAGCGCCTTGATCAGCTTCGCCAAACTGGCTGGATCCTGCGGCAGCGGGCGGCCAAATTCCTGCAACAGGGCGGTGCGGGCTGCCCCCAGTTTCAAGCTGCGGCGCAGATGATTGGCCAGGCTGGCCTTGCCACGGGGGCGCGACAGGCGCTTGGTGATTTCTGCAGCGGATAGATCCGGCAGCAAATCCACGCGCAGATCCGCGCCATCGCGTACCGCAGCGCTGACGGTATAGATCCCGCCGCCCTCCAACCCACGCGCCGAGATCACCGCCTCACCGCGCGACGCGCTGCTGCCTGCCTGCCATTTCACGCCTTTCACTGGCTGGCCGTACTGCCCCTGCATGTGCGCAGACCAATCGACCAGTAGGCCCGCATTGGCCGGTCTGAATGGCTCCAGGCCAACCCCCTGCGCCGCAAGAATTTCGCTCCAGCTCCCGTCCGCGCCCAGCCGCGCCCAGCTGGCGCCGCCCAGCGCCAGCACCGTGCAGCGCGTTTTGACCTGCTGCGCCCCGTCAGGGGTGTCAAAACACAGATCAGCCCCCTGCCAACCGGTCCAGCGCCAGCGGGTCTGCTGGGTCACGCCCAGTTTATCCAGCTCACCCAACCAGGCGCGCAACAGCGGCGAGGCTTTCATTTTTTCAGGGAAGACCCGACCGGTGGAGCCTGTGAACAGGGGCTGACCCAAGCCCCGCGCCCAGTCCTGAATGGCGGCAGCGTCAAACGCCGCAATGATCGGCGCCAAGGATGCAGCGGCAGCGCCAAAATGCGGCAACAGCTGCGCTAGGGGCTCATCCTTGGTCAGGTTCAGCCCGGATTTCCCCGCCATCAGGAATTTGCGCCCCAATGAGGGCTTGGCCTCAACCAGCAGCACCCTATGGCCCTGGACTGCAAGCTCACCGGCAGCCATCAGCCCCGCAGGCCCGCCACCGATCACCACCGCATCCCATACCCGTTCCTGATCCATCCCGGCCTCTTTCCCGCTATTGGCCTCCTGATTTCAGGAGGGCTCTCTGCCTGCGCACCTAACGAAGGACCATACAAAAGACGAGGCCCGCGCAGCGGTCCTTTAGCTTTGGCACATCTCCAGGATACCCGTGGCGATTTCAGGCTTGGCCGCCAGCGAATCCGCCAGCAAGGCCTGCGCCTGTGCCATCAGATCCTCTGGCTCGACCAGCCGATCCACCAACCCCCAGGCGCAGGCCTCTGGCGCCTCGATCTTTTGTCCAGCAGCCAGAACCATCTTGGTGCGGGCCGGACCGATCAGCGCAGCCATGCGCCCGGCATCCGAAGGCTGGGGCAGATAGCCGAGCTTCATCACCGGATAAAAGACCTTTGCCCCAGGCACCGCCAGACGGATATCGCAGGCCAGCGCCATGCCATTGGCGCCCCCCGCCAGGGTGCCGTTCAGCGCCGCGATCTTGAGACAGGGAACCGCCGCCAGCGCCGCCGAGAGGCGTTCCCAAACGGTGGAGGTCGCCAGCCCGGCGCGGGCCTCGTCCAGATCGGCACCTGCGCTAAAGACCTTGCCAGCGCCGGTAAGAATCAACCCGCGCGCCGCCTGCGCCCTGGTCGCGATATCGACAAGCTCTTCCAGCATATCTGAGGTCAGCGAATTGGCCTTTTCCGGCCGGTTAATGGTGACGGTCCAAAGCCCCGCCTCGGATATATCAAGATTGATCATAGCAGGCCCACCCGGCGACGGATCAGGTCGAGACGCAATGAGACCTCATCGCCGAGAAATTCATCCGCATCCGAGCTGCACATCCACAGCAGGGTCTTGGCGGGCCATTCCGCTGGCACATGGTCATTCCAGTCAAGCTGGCTAACTGCGTTAATCCCACTGGCCTTGATCTTGCGCTGCATCTCGGTGGCCACGGTTCCGGGCGACAGGCTGAGTACGCGAATACCGTTGCTGGCCTCCTCCAGATGCAGGGCCTTGGTCAACATCAAAACACCCGCCTTTGAGGTGCAATAGGCGCTCCAGCCTTCGAGCGCACTATAGGCCGCACCGGAGCCGATATTGATGATGGTGCCGCCATTCCCCGATTTCATCAACGGCAAGGCCGCATGGATGCCGTTAAAAACGCCCTTGATGTTGATATCCATCAATTGGCCCCAGGCCGCCGGGTCAGCATCTTCGATTCGGGCGATCGGATCGATGATGCCAGCGTTGTTGATCAAGACGTCAATGCTGCCAAAATCCGCATGTACCTTTTGCAGTGCGGCTGCAACCGCTGCGGGTTCAGAGACATCACAGGCAAAGGCCAGCGTGTTTCCGCCGAGCTCCTCAGCGAGGGCTGCCAGACTATCGGTGCTCCTTGCCAGCAAGGCCAGATTGGCACCTGCCTGCGCAAAAACGCGCGCCGCATCCGCCCCGATGCCACGGCTGGCACCGGTGATGACAACTGTTTTGCCCTTGATATCCATCAGCTAAATCTCCAAGTCCTCTAATTCCAAATGTGGTAAACTGCTTAGGGGGAACGGTCCAGCCCTTGGCACCTTGACGGGTAAAGACATGCAGTTGACCATATGGGCCATTGTATTTGCTTATATGCAGAAAGGTTATCCTATGACAGTTTCCCTCGCGCGCGGCACGGGCGCTGCTGCGGTTTTGATTATCTCCGCCCAAGGCGCATTTGCTGACGTCAGCGCCCAGGATGTCTGGTCGGACTGGAAAGCCTATATGACAGGCACGGGCTACACCGTGACCGGCACCGAAAGCCAGTCCGGCAATGTGCTCACCGTCAGCGATATCTCGATGACAATGCCGATGCCCGAACAGGACGGCACCGGCGGCGTGACCATGCCCGAGATCCAGTTTGTCGAGAATGGTGATGGCACAGTCAATGTGATGCTGCCCAAAGATTTCCCGATGACCTTTGCCGGGGAAGATGACGGCGAAAAATTCTCGGCTGAGATCCTGTATTCCCATGACGGCAGCCCAATGGTGGTCTCGGGTGATACCTCTGCTATGACCTATGACTATGCGATTGGTCAGGCCAGCCTGACACTGGGCCAAATCATCGGCGACGGCAAAGAGATGCCTGCGGATGCCCTGAAAGCCTCCGTGGTGATCAACGATATGGTCGCCAAGACTGTGATGCAGATTGATGGTCAGCGTAGCTATACTCAAACCCAGTCGATGGCAAAACTGGCCTATGACATCGCTTTCCAAGACCCGGATTCCGACGACGCCGGCACCATCACAGGCAGCATGAGCGACATCACAGGCACGGCCGTCAGCACCATTCCATCCGGTCTGGACAGCCCTGAGATGGCTGACCTGATCAAGGCGGGTCTGAGCATTGATGCAAAGCTCGCCTATACCGGCGGCAATAGTGCCATTTCGGTGACCGGATCTGACAGCTTTGACATGCAAAGCACCTCTGCGGGCGGCGATTTTGGCGTCACCATGAGCAAGGACGGTTTGTCCTATGACGTTGGTCAGAAAGATATCTCGGTAGATGTCTCCGGGTCGGAAATCCCCTTCCCGCTGGCACTCACCATGGCGGAAGCCGGCTTCAAACTGTTGATGCCAGTAAGCCAGTCTGACGAAGAGCAGGATTTTGGCCTTGGCATCACCCTGCGTGATTTTGCGGTTCCTGACATGCTGTGGGGCATGGTTGATCCCACCGGCACCCTGCCACATGATCCGGCAACAATTGTGCTGGATCTGGCCGGCAAGGGCAAACTGCTGTTTGACATGTTCGACCCAGAATCGATGAAAGCCATGGAACGTGGCGCTCAAAAACCGGGTGAATTCAACGCCGTCACCATCAAGCAACTGCTGGTAACCGCCGCTGGCGCCAAGCTGACCGGCACCGGTGATTTTACCTTCAACAACGAAGACCTGGTGACCTTTGATGGTATGCCTGCCCCCGATGGCACCGCCAATATCAAGTTGGAAGGGGCCAATGGCCTGATCGACAACCTGATCAAAATGGGACTGGTCAGCGACAGCGATGCCATGGGCGCGCGGATGATGATGGGCATGTTTGGCGTTCCCGGCGAAGGTGAAGACACCCTGACATCGGAAATCAAGGTCTCCGAGGATGGTCAGATCCTCGCCAATGGTCAGCGCATCAAATAAGCGCCTGTTCGGCAAAAAATAGGCAATCAGGGCCGCCCCGCGCGGCCCTTTTTTGTGCCACACCCTTGCGGCAGCACGCCGGTCTGGCTAGCTCTTGTTGCAATCCAAATTCAGTAGGTGCCCATGACCCAGTCTCCCCAAGCGCTTTGCCACGCCCTGATTGACGCCGCCAAACGTGCCGGCGCAGATGCCGTCGATGCCATGGCCACCGAGGGCCGCTCTCTCAGCATCGAGGTGCGCGAAGGCAAACTGGAGCATGCAGAACGCTCAGAAGGCACTGACTTGGGGCTGCGGGTCTTTGTAGGTCAGCGTCAGGCGCAGGTGTCCTCCTCTGACAGTCGCCCGGAAACCCTCACCGCCATGGCCGAACGCGCCGTGGCCATGGCCCGCGAGGCCCCCGAGGATCCCTATAGCGGTCTGGCCAGCGCCGATCAGCTGGCCCAGAACTGGGATCTGGACGCGCTGGAGCTGTGCGATCCCAGCGCCGAGCCCGCACCAGAAGCCCTGCAACAGGATGCGCTGGCAGCCGAAGCCGCCTGCGCCGCCATTGAGGGCATCAGCCAGGTGCAGGCAGCAGGGGCCAGCTATGGGCACCACAGCATCTATCTGGCCACCTCCAATGGTTTTGCCGGCGGCTACCAGCGCACCGGCCGGTCGCTGTCCTGCACCGGGATTGCCGGAACCGGCGCCGGGATGGAGCGCGACTATGATGGCGATTCCCGCACTTTTCAGAACGACCTGCGCAGCGCGACAGACATTGGCCGCCTCGCAGGTGAGCGCGCCGTAGCGCGGCTCAACGCCCGTCGGCCAAAGACCGGCAGCTACCCGGTCTTGTTTGACGAACGGGTCTCGTCTTCGCTGATTGGCCATCTGCTCTCCGCCGCCAATGGCGCCGCCATCGCCCGTGGATCCTCCTGGTTGCAGGGCGCGGTGGGCGAACAGATCCTGCCAGAAACACTGTCCGTCATCGAGGACCCGCATCGCGCCCGGATTTCCGGGTCGCGCCCCTTTGACGGTGAAGGCCTGCCCACCCAGCAACGCGCCATCATTCAGGATGGTGTCCTGACCGGCTGGACCCTGGATCTGGCCTCGGCCCGTAAACTGGGCCTGCAAAGCACCGGCAATGCGGCACGGGGTGTTGGCTCTGTTCCGTCACCGTCGAACTGGAACATCGCGCTGACCCCTGGCCAGCACAGCCGCGAGCAGCTGATCGCAGGCATGGGCACCGGTCTGCTGGTGACATCGCTCATTGGCTCGACCATCAATCCCAATACCGGCGATTATTCACGTGGGGCCTCGGGCTATTGGGTCGAGAACGGCGAAATCGCCTATCCGGTGAATGAATGCACCATCGCGGGCAATCTGCGGGACATGCTGAAAACACTTACCCCGGCAAATGACGCCCGCAGCTACCTGTCGCGGGTGGTGCCCTCGCTCATGGTCGAAGGAATGACCCTTGCCGGCAGCTGAAGACCTCACGCTCCTGATCCAGGCCGCCAGGGCCGCGGGTGAAATCGCGCTCAAATACTCTGGACCCACCGCGCAGCGTTGGGAAAAACCCGACGGCCAGGGCCCGGTTACAGAGGCCGATCTGGCGGTCAATGCCATGCTCGAAACCATGCTGCCACAGGCGCGGCCTGACTACGGCTGGCTGTCTGAGGAAAGCGAGGACAGCGCCGCCCGGCTGAGCAAAGACCGGGTTTTCATCATTGATCCTATTGATGGCACCCGCAGCTTTGCCGAAGGCTCTGCCACCTGGGCGCATTCCCTGGCGGTGGCAGATCGTGGTGAGATCACTGCGGCGGTGATCTATCTGCCGCAACGGGATTTGCTCTATACCGCTGCCAAGGGCGGCGGCGCCTTTTGCAATGGCGCCCCCATCCGTGTGGCGGCGCCTGCGGCGCTGAATACCACAAAGGTGCTCACCGCCAAGCCAAACCTAGCATCGCAGCACTGGCTGGGAGGCGCCGCACCCGCCTTTCACCGCAGTTATCGCCCATCGCTGGCCTATCGGCTGGCCCGGGTGGCGGATGGTGGCTATAGCGCCATGCTGACCCTGCGGCGCAGCTGGGAATGGGATATTGCCGCTGGTGATCTCATCCTGCGCGAAGCCGGGGGGGTGATCAGCGACCGGTTGAACAAACCTTTGCTGTTCAACAATCCAACGCCCCTGTTGGACGGGGTTGTCGCCGCAACCCCTGCAACGCATCTTGAACTGCTGCAGGCCCTGGACCCAAAAGGTCCCGGCATTGCAGGGCAATGACCGGTAATGGCCTCCTCGCAGCAGATATGACTGGGCAACAATGACAGAGCCGCAAACATTCGCCGCACCTGCCCGACCTGCGGGAGAAATTCTGTGGGTGCATGCCACCAGCATTGAGCGCTTTCTGGCACTTTGTGACATTGGTCAGCGGCTCAAGGCCATGCGCCCGGATCTGGTGGTCCTGGCCACCTGGGAAGCCGAAATGGGCGCGGTGCCCGGGGTTGACGGCTGTGATTTTATGCTCGGACCGCTACCAGGTGACCAAACCAGCGAGGCCAAGGCCTTTCTCAGCCACTGGCGTCCCGATCTGTGCCTCTGGGCCGGCGGCGACCTGCGCCGGGGGCTGTTGCGCCAGCTGCGCGAGCAGGGAGGCTCTGCGCTGTTGGTGGATATTCTGGACAGCGAAATGCCCGCCCGCAAGCTGCGCTGGCTACCAGATCAGCGCCATCGCATTTTTAGCACCTTTGATGCGGTTTTCACCCCTTCAAAATCCGTACAAAGCCAATTGCTACGCGGCGGACAGATGTCACCAGAGCAGGTCCTGCTGACCAGTCGCCTGCGGCTTTCCACCGTGCCGCCGGGCTGCGATCAGGAGGCGCTGAGCACCCTGCAACAGGATCTTGGCAGTCGCCCCGTCTGGCTGGCGGCCCGCGCACAGCTGGAGGAACTGCCCGCCCTACTGGACGCACATCGCACCGCGCTGCGACTGCTGCATCGGATGCTGTTGGTTATCGCCCTGGACAACCCCGAGTGCCGCGCCCGCGCCCGAAACCTAGTGCAGGCCAGTGGTCTGCAATGCGCCGATTGGGACGCCGGGGAAGAGCTCAACGACTACACCCAAATCCTGATCACAGACAGCGCCCACCTGGGGCTTTGGTACCGGCTCGCCCCGATTACCCTGCTCGCCTCTAGCCTGATTCAGGATATGCCGGGGCAAAACCCACTGGATGCGCTGGCTTTGGGATCGGTTGTTCTGCACGGGCCGGGCACCGGCCATCACAGGGTAATTTATGACCAGCTTGCACCGCTCAAGGCGACGCAGCAGGTCAAAACCGCCCAGGCACTGGCCAAGATGGTGATTCATCTCTCCGCGCCGGACATGGCGGCCAAACGGGCACTGGCCGGCTGGACCGCAGTGACCGAAGGCGCAGAAATGACCGATCAGCTGATAGACAGAGTTCAGGACATCCTGGACCTGCGCGAGGACCAAGATGCGACCTCCTGAGTTCTGGAACAAACCCCCGCAAGCCTTTGATCTGCGTCGCCTGGTTTTGGCGCCACTGGGCTGGGTCTACGCCGCCGCCACCGCCAGACGACTGCGCCGGCCTGGGTACCAGGCCCGCGTACCGGTGATCTGTGTCGGCAATCTCAACGCCGGCGGCACTGGCAAAACGCCCACCGTGATCTGGCTGCTGGAGACACTGCGGGCCCTGGGTCATGATCCACATGTGATCACACGCGGCTATGGTGGCACCTTGCAGGGACCGGTGGCAGTTGACCCCAGCACCCACCGGGCACAGGAGTGCGGCGACGAGCCCTTGCTGCTGGCTGCTTTTGGTGAGGTCTGGGTGTCCCGCGACCGCGCCGCAGGGGCCAAAGCCGCCGAGGCGGCGGGCGCCACGGTTATTGTGCTGGACGACGGGTTTCAAAACCCGAGTGTGATCAAGGATCTGTCGATTGTGGTGGCGGATGCCACCCGCGGCTTTGGCAATGGTAGCTGCCTGCCCGCCGGCCCCCTACGCGAGCCCGTGCAGCCTGGCCTGCGCCGGGCGGATCTGCTGCTTTCCATCGGTGATGCAGCCGCCCAAGCGCGCTTTGCCGCTCAGTGGTCGCCCAGCCTGCAAGACCTGCCCCATGTCCAGGCCGCGCTGGAGCCGCTGCAGACGGGGATGCCCTGGAAGGACACACCGGTTCTTGCCTTTGCGGGCATTGGTCATCCGCAAAAATTTTTTGATACCCTGCGCGGCCTTGGCGCTCGGATCATCCACGCCGAGGCGCTGGATGATCACCAGCCGCTGTCCACCGCGTTGATGACCCGGTTGGAGGCCGACTCCAAGATGCGCGGCGCTCAGCTGGTCACCACAGAAAAAGACGCAGTGCGCCTGCCCCCAAGTTTCCGCCATAAGGTGATCACCCTGCCGGTGCGACTGAAGATCGCCAATGATCAGGCGCTGATGGATCAGCTCAAGGCAATTGCCCCGGCGCCTTAGCGGGTTGCCAAGGATACCACCCTACAGCACTAAAAAACAAAGCCCGAGGTTTCCCCCGGGCTTTGGCATAGTCACTTTGATAAAAGCGCTTTAGTCTTCCAGCTCGGCGTCGATCAGGGCCTTGAACTGCTCATAGGACTGATTGGCGACCTTGGTGCCGTTCAGGACAAAAGAGGGGGTCGATTCCACACCATCCGCCGTCGCGTTTTCCTGATACCAGGCCACCAGTGTCTGTGCCTTGGTGCCATCCTGCAGGCAGGCCTCAACCCTGTCTTTATCCAGCCCGGCAATACCGCCAATTTTACGCAGCGCATCGATGACCTCAGTTGCACCACCTGCGCGGGTCCAATCGGACTGGCCTTTATAGATCAGATCGCTGATGCCAAAGAATTTTTCAGGCCCACCGCAGCGCGCAATCATCGACGCCCAGAGACCGTAGCGATCAAAATAGACCTCGCGGTAGATCAGTTTGACCTTGCCGGTGTCGATGTAGTTTTCCTTCAGCTGCGGATAGACGCCCTTGTGGAAATTGGCGCAGTGAATGCAGGTGTAGGACGCATATTCGATCAGGGTGACGGGAGCATCTTCGGCACCGATGACCATTTCGGTGATGGTCGAGGTGTCAACCTCGGCCTCTTGTGCAGAGGCAGCCCCCACCAGGGGAAGATCGGGCAGGCGGGTTTGGCTGTTGTAGCCGTTGACCGCATAGGCCCCGGCAGCAAGCGCCACCGCAGCAAAAACACCAGACATAAGACGGGTCATTCATACCTCTTTCGTTCAGTTTTCTTTTTTGTCAGCACATTGCGCCCCAATCGTTCTAGCGCGGCGCGCAGATCGTCGTTTTCGACCCCTTTGGCAGCCTGGGCGGCCTCGGCCTGATCCTGGGGATCAACCGGCGCCAGCTTTTGCACCTTGGGGGCATGTGTGAATTCAACCTGGCCATCGGAAAACCCGGTAGGGGCGGTCTGGGTGATCCAAACCTTGGAGATGGCATTGTAGCCGTAGACCGCGTTCACCTTTTCCCGCAGCCGTTCCTTTTGCATTTCCAGCATTGGCGCATTGGCGCCATTGGTCAGCACCGTCAGGGTGGCGCCAAAGGAACTGCGCCCATAGCCAACCTTGACTGGCCGGGCAATCGCCGCAATATCAGCCCCGGCAATCTCCTCCCAATGGGTGAGCAGACGCGACACCGCAAAGCCGCGGCTTTCGCCTGCCTTGCGAATCTGATCCGACAGGAGCCGGGAGGTGCGGGAGAACCCGCGTGTTGTACTGCGTCTGAATGCCATAATCTGGTTTTGCGTGACTGGTCCCCCTATTGTAAAGGGTCGTTGTAACGTGGTCATCAAAACAACGATAGCAAGGGGTAAAGAATGCGTGATTTGGACAAAACCCCAGAAGTGGAGGACAGCTCTGCCCTGAACCAGCAGTTGCTGACCTGGTACGACCACAACGCCCGTGCGATGCCCTGGCGGGTCACTCCGGCGGATCGCGCCCGTGGCCAGCGCCCCGATCCCTATCGGGTCTGGCTCTCCGAAGTGATGCTGCAGCAGACCACGGTTGCCGCCGTCACGGAGTATTTTCAACGCTTTACCCAGCGCTGGCCAAGCGTGCAGGATCTCGCCGCTGCTGAGGACGCCCAGGTGATGGCCGAATGGGCCGGCCTTGGCTATTACGCGCGTGCCCGCAACCTGCTGAAATGCGCCCGCGTGGTCGCACAGGATCGGGATGGCTGCTTTCCTGACAGCTATGAGGCGCTGCTGAAACTGCCTGGCATTGGCCCCTATACGGCCGCCGCCATAGCCTCGATCGCTTTTGATCGTGCCGAAACGGTGCTCGACGGCAATGTGGAGCGGGTGATGGCACGGCTGCATGACATCCATGATCCACTGCCTGCGGTGAAACCGGTGCTAAAAGAGCAGGCCGGCCTCCTGACGCCGCCCCTGCGTCCCGGCGATTATGCCCAGGCGGTGATGGATCTGGGCGCCACCATCTGCACCCCTAAAAATCCTGCCTGCGGCATTTGCCCCTGGCGCAGCCCGTGCCTGGCCCGGGTTGCCGGAACCGCCCCCGAGCTGCCAAAGAAGACCCCGAAGCAGCCCAAGCCAACGCGGCTGGGTGTGGCCTATCTGGCCCGCAGTGCCGATGGCGCCTGGCTGTTGGAGCGCCGTCCCGACAAGGGGCTGTTGGGGGGCATGCTGGGCTGGCCCGGATCGGAGTGGAACGCGGCCCCAGCACCGCGCCCGCCCTTTGCGGCGGAGTGGCAGGATCTGGGTGGCGAAGTGCGCCATACCTTCACTCATTTCCACCTGATCCTGCAGGTCAAGCTGGCAGAGCTGCCCACGGGACATAACCTATTGCCGGGGCAGGAGCTGCTGTCGCGGCATGACTTTCGCCCCCAGGATCTGCCGACAGTGATGCGCAAGGTATTTGATCTGTGGGCCGGATCGGATTTCAATCCGGGCAAAGACCGGTAAGGCAAGGCAGAGCCCTGCACCCTGTCTCCTTTGGTCGCTGCTCAGCCCCCTTGGGTTTCGCATAAAACGGGCCTAGGCTCAGCCCATCTCACAAGGCCTGATTTAGGCCACTGATTTTGGAGACTGATTGATGATCGCCGCTGATATTCTGCCGCGCTGGCAATCCGCCCTGCCCTTCTGGCTCTCCTTTTTGCTGTTGCCGCTGATCTGGGCCGCCGCCCTGTTTGGCGGCTGGATCATTCTGCTGCCGCCGCTGGTGACCTGGTATCTGTTTGCGGTGCTGGATGGCGTTTTAGGGCTCAACCTTGAAAATGCAGACCCGGCAACACCGGAGGAGGATCTGGTCTGGTATCGCAGCCTGACCACCGCCTGGGTGCCGCTTCAGTTTCTCACCCTGTTTGGCCTGATCTGGTATGTCAGCGATGCCGGCCATCTGTCTGGACTGGAAAAGTTCGGGGTGTTTTTTGGCGTCGGTGTGGTCACCGGAACCATCGGCATCAACTACAGCCACGAGCTGATGCATCAGCGCAACCGACTGGAGCGCAGCCTGGCTGATCTGTTGCTGGCCATGGTGCTGTATTCGCATTTCCGCTCAGAGCATCTTTTGGTGCATCACCGCTATGTCGGCACCCCCCGCGATCCCGTCACTGCCCGCTATAACGAGGGCTTTCACCGGTTTTACCCGCGTGTATTGCGGCAATGCTGGCAGTCCGCCTTCCGGGCTGAACGTGAAAAGCTCGCCAAAAAGAACCTGCCCTGGACCCATGCCAAGAACCCATTCTTCCGCTACTGGGGGCTGCAGATCACCATGCTGATTCTGGCGCTGCTGCTTGGCGGTGTAACCGGTCTGGTACTGTTCCTGGTGCAGGCCGGCGTTGCCATCTGGCAGCTGGAGCTGGTCAACTACGTGGAGCATTACGGGCTGACCCGCAAACACCTGGGTGAGGGGAAATACGAACATGTCCGCCCGCATCACTCATGGAATGCCGCTCATAAGGCCTCAAACTGGCTGCTGATCAACCTGCAACGCCACTCGGATCACCACTACCGGCCGGATCGGCGGTTTCCCTTGTTGCAGAACTATACCCCCTCGGATGCACCGCAACTGCCCTATGGCTATCCGGTGATGACGGTGGCGGCAATGATCCCACCCCTGTGGCGCCGGGTGATGAACCCAAGGGTACGGCGCTGGCGTCAGATGTATTACCCCGAAATCACCGACTGGAGCAGCTACAACAAGGCCAAAACCCCCATGCCGCGCGCCTAGGAGAAAACCCCTTCATCCTGCCAGGGTGCCAGGGTGCCAGGGTCTGAAACGGAAAAAGAACACTGACCGGCCCAAGGGTCAGTGTTCTTTAAAAGACCCTTGGCAAGGGTCTCAATGAGGCACAGGTCGGAAGTGAGTTTGGACAGACAACTCCCTTGCTGCACTGCAACAATGGCATACTGACGCATGCAACCCTTAAAAAAGCTTAACACCACTCACACAACCAAGGGAATTTTCATTGGCGCCGTGAAAGCAGCCAATTAGACACATGGGGTTTCTCAGTTGCGGTATTACATTAACTTACTGCGCACCCCATGGCTGCAAGTCAATTAGCGCTTTGCCCAAACCTTCATCGTCTCATCCAGACCGCGCACTTCTTGCTCTGGGTGGCATTCAAAGCCCTGGGTTATCTCAGAGTTGGGATGTTCCAGCTGAGCTTGCAGCCGCAGGGCATCGCTCATGACAATTGGCGTCTTTAGCCTCCGGGTCATCTCTTCCAGCCGGGCTGCAACATTCACCGCTGTCCCGATCACCGCATATTCCAGACGGTTAGCCCCGATATCCCCCAGCAAGGTTTCGCCAAAATGGATACCAATCCCGGCTTGGATTTCCGGCTCGCCCATGCGGCGGCGTTCCCGGTTCCAGATCGCCAGGGCCTCTTGCATTGCCAAGGCACATTCCAAGGCATTGCTCGCGTCGCGTTCTCCGGCGGTAGGGGTGCCAAAGGTCGCCATCAACCCATCGCCTAGATATTTATCAAGCGTGCCGTTATGGCGAAAAACCTCGCGCTCCATCCGGCCATGAAACCCGCGCAGCAGGGCAATGACCTGGTGCGGATCCCGCCCGGCGGCAAGCCGCGTAAAGCCGATGATATCGATGAACAGTACCGCAACACTCTGGATCTTCACCTGCTTCAAAGGTTCATCGTTTTGCGACAGCTGCTCCACCACATTGGGTGAAAAGTAGCGCGACAGGTTGGCGCGTTCACGTTCAAGCCCGGCGTTATTCAACAGCAAGGTATTGGTCCGGCGCGCCGATATCCCCAGTGTGATTGCAACGATGAGAAAGACAATGACCTCCTGTATGCGCAACTGGGGAACATAGCTGTTGGGGTCCAGGAATTGTAACAAATCGGAATCAGCGCCAAAAGCATCAATCGCCGCCTCCGTAAGCCCCGGAGCAGGCGTGGAAAACCACCATGACAGGGCCGTCGCCCCCAGCCACATCACAAAGGTCCAGACCCCAATGGCAATCACCGTACGCCAGGAATAGGCCATGGTGCCAACGGCCAAGATCACAAAGAAGTAGATGAAATTGTCTAACCTGTACTGCATCGCAAGCGGCATCGCATCGACGCTCAACGGGTTCGGCCCGATCATCCCCAGGGTCATCAAAAACAAATCAACAAAGATCAGGAACAGCTCCAGGCGCGACCGCCCAACACGCCCGACACGCTGGATAAACCAGCCATTCAGGCACAGCAGCGCCATGATGCCGATGTGATAGGCGACTTCAAAATGCGGGTGCACTGAGACGACAAAAATCGCAAAGATCGTCATCGCAATCCAGCGCGCTTTCACCGCCAGTTCCAAGCCTTCACGCTTGTGGTTTTCCAGCGCCGCCAAGACATATTGCGTCTCTGGAGTGTCTTCGACCTCTGTCACCCGATACAAATCATTCAATCTGGACTTGGGCGGAATCAGAGCAGAGTCAGTCATCAGGAAATCCCTATTTCTGTGCCCTAGATAGGCAGTCCCTCGGCAACATACATCCTCCAGCTGGCAGGCAACACGAAAAAACCCCGCCTAACAGGCGGGGCAAGGTGCGGTCCCCATGTTCAGGCCGCGCCACATTGGGTGACGCAGGCTCGGGGACCGGTGGTTAACTTGGATAAGTTTGAAAACAGTCGGGCGGGCTAGTTCTGCATTTCAGCCCGGATTTGCTGGCGCAACACGTCGATGGGCACCGTCTGGCCATCGCGCTTAAAGCACCAGTAGGTCCAACCATTACAGGAGGGCGCGTTTTCCAGATGTGCCCCCACCTGATGGATCGAGCCTTTGACATTGTCCCCAATCAGCGTGCCATCGGCGCGCACCTTGGCTTTATGTCTTTGGTTCATCGAATACAGCTCATCGCCGGGGCGCAGCATGCCACGTTCCACCAGCTGGCCAAAGGGCACACGCGGCTCGGCACGTTTACTGGTCGAGACCTGCAGCGCTTCGCGGTCGAATTTGCGCACGGATTTGATCCGCTCTTCGGCCACTTTGCGATAGCTTTCTTCCTGCTCGATGCCGATGAATTCACGGCCCAGCATCTTGGCCACAGCGCCAGTGGTCCCGGTGCCAAAGAAGGGGTCAAGAACCACGTCACCGGGGTTGGTTGAGCCAACCAGGATACGGTGCAGCAGGGATTCCGGTTTCTGCGTCGGGTGCGCCTTGTCGCCGTTCTCGTCCTTTAGCCGCTCATGGCCGGTGCAGATCGGCAGCACCCAGTCCGAGCGCATCTGGATGCCCTCGTTTAGCGCCTTCAGCGCCTCATAGTTGAAGGTATATTTGCCACCTTCAGATTTCGACGCCCAGATCATCGTCTCATGGGCGTTGGTGTAACGCTTGCCGCGGAAGTTCGGCATTGGGTTGGACTTGCGCCAGACCACATCGTTGAGAATCCAGAAGCCCTCGTCCTGCAGCGCGGTGCCGACGCGGAAGATGTTGTGGTAAGACCCAATCACCCAGATCGCGCCGTTTGGCTTCAGGATCCGGCGGGCCTGGTGCAGCCAGCGGCTGGTGAAATCGTCATAGGCCGCAAAACTGGAGAACTGATCCCAATGATCATCCACCGCATCGACCTTGCTATTGTCGGGCCGGTGCAACTGGTTCTTCAATTGCAGGTTATAGGGGGGGTCCGCAAAGATCAGATCGATAGAGTTGTCCGGCAACCCGGCCATCACGTCGATACAATCGCCGTCAATAATCGTGTTTAAAGGAAGCGCCGCGGCGCCCTTCGTCATTGTTTTAGTCATTTGCTCTGCCTCAAAACCACTCGGCGCATTTTTGCGCTCATTTTGGTTATCCACAGGATGAGTCATCCGGGATTCGAGGTCAATTTGTTTTTTAGATCAGCCCTCTACGGTTCACTCTTGATACAATATCTTGTGTACAGGTTTGAATGAGCGCCGATGATGTGGTGTCACCCCCAATTCGACCAAGGCCTCCCGGTGTTGCTTTGAAGGATATCCGGCGTTGCGCTCCCATCCATATCCTGGAAACTGTTGCGCCAAATCCACCATGAGCAAATCGCGTGCCTCTTTTGCCACGATCGAGGCGGCTGCAATCGAGACTGATTTGCCATCTCCTTTGACCACTGCTTCCGACTCAATTGTCAGGTCGCGGGGGATCATATTGCCGTCAATCAGCAGGTAATCCGGGGGCGGGTCCAAGGCCGCCACCGCGCGCTCCATCGCCAGATGCGAGGCGCGGAGAATATTAATGGAATCAATCTCTTCAACGCTGGCCTCTGCGAGGGAAACCTCGGCACTGGCCCAGATCTCTGCGGCGAGGGCGGCACGTTTTTTTGCGCTCAGCTTTTTGGAATCATTCAGCCCTTCAGGCAGCTGCGCCAGATCCAGGACCACGGCCGCCGCCGTGACGGGTCCGGCAAGCGGCCCCCGGCCCACCTCATCGACTCCGGCAATCCTCAAATAGCCCTTTTCATGGGCGGCGATCTCTAGGCTGTTGTCTGGCTGTTCCATGTCCCTGTCAGACCCAAAATCATCCCGTTTTGCAAGCTCTCGGCGCAAGCCACCCGCTGTGAGGCACAAAAAGAAGGGGGCCAAGGCCCCCTCAAGTCTGCTCGACGTGTTGCACTTGGGTCACTTTTCAGCGTGCCCCTTAGCGATTGACCAGGCGGTAGCCATGCTTGTTCAGACACCGGGGCTTGTAAGCGGTGCGATTTTTCCGACCGTTCCAGAAGGTCACCTTGCAGCTTTGCGGCAGGGAACGGACCTGATTGTAGTTGCGTTGCAGGCAACCGCGCGCCACCAGGGTTTTGCCATTTCGGAAGTTGGGAAAATACTTCACGCATTGTGCCGGCAGATCATAGCGACCAAAGCGCGGCGGCAGCGGACGGGGATGCGGCGTTGGATTTGGGCGATGCGGCCGGGTCACAGTCCCACGGCGGTGGTCCCGCGTGTTGTGATCGTGAATTGCCGCGCCCAGGATGCCCAAAACCGCCAGTCCTGCGACCACCTTTCCAAAGTCATCCCCGGCCCGCGCAGGCCCCGAGGAGGCCCCGGTGATGGCCAGTGCTGCGGCCAGAATGACGGCGATGAATTTACGGTGTTGTTTAGGCTGAGTGCTCTGGGTCATCGGATTGGTTCCTATTGTGTTACTGTCTGGTTGCGCCGCCTGATAGGGCGGCAACCCGCTGTGTTTCAGCCATGTCTGCCGTGATGTCGGCAGGGGTAATGGCAGGGATGTTGGCGGGATTAAAATCTGCACCCTCACACTCGGCCAACACCGCTCAGACAGGCAATAACAGCGCCATGATATCGAATAACCGATGGGACAAACGGCTGTTGTTATTGAATTTCATCCAGCTTTCAGGGCAGGGTGTGCAGATGAAACACGCCCTTGCCATACCGCTGATATGCTTTGCTTTGTTGGCGCAGATTGCGCCCGCACAGGCCGCCGATTGCTATGCCGATTACAAGGCCAAGCAGAACAACCCGCTGAAATTGCATTACGGGGTGATCCAGATCCGGGGCGCCTGCAACAAGGCCGCCGCGCAGGGGGAAATCCAGTCCCGCCTTGCGGCCTCCGGCTGGACCCTGTTGAATGTGATGGCGATCTTTGGTCCCGAAGGCCTGCAACAAAGGAAGGCCAATGCCGGATCCTATTTTCTCCGTTTCTGAGGCCCGCACAGCAGGCAGCCGTATCATCGCCTTTGGCATCGCCCTGATCGCCGCCCTGTTGGCCATCACCGGCACGGTGCTTTTGCTGGCGCTGCCCGATGCCAATGCCTTTAACGCACGGGTGGAACAGCTCTTTGTCGAAAACGACCTGACCGCCCAGGCCGAAATCAAACTGCTGGAGATCCTGGCCCAATCCGGCACCGCCTTTGCCGATACCCTGGCCAGCTACCGGGTGGTGATTTTTGTGCTCTTGGTCTTTGCCACCGCCATGATGATTGTCGCTCTGGTGGTGCTGGCAATGCTCTTGCTGCTCAACCGCCGCATGGCCCAGATCGAACGATCGGGTATTCAGGTGACCGAGCTGTTGATCAGTCGCGAGGAACACACTGTCTACCTCAACAACATGGGGTTCAAACTGACCGCCGCCGCGATGGAGACACTCTCTGCCCTGGCCGAGGCCCGGATGGATGATGACGTGCTGTCAGGCGCCGAGATCGAGGCGGTGATTTCCGGCAAGCACAGCAGCGATTGCGAAGAGGCCGCCGGTGCCACCCGGATCAAGCGGCTGCGCGACACTCTGGGCAACCAGATGGTGAGCGAACTTCTGGTCAAAAACATTGCCAAACGCGGCTATGTCTTGGCGATCAGCAAGGACGTCATCCGCATGGTCTGACCTGCCTGCCTGTGTCTGGGCGCGCCAAGTGCTGGTCACAACTTGGCGAGCCGGGGTGGATTTGGCAGCAAAACACATCCCCTGTGCACAGATGATCCTTCCAGCCACTGGATATTCACCTCCAAAGCCCCACATATAGGGCTGCCTCCCTGTGGGAGGCGCCCTGGGGTGTCTCTCGTTGCGTCCGGGGCTCAACAGGCCTCTCGGACGTCGGGGGGACAAGAGGATCGCCCCGAATGAACGCACATGTTCCGCCTCCCCCCAACAGTGCCGGCCCCAACAGTACCGGGCCACAGAATCGCGGCCCGCAAAATCATGGCTATGGCATTCTGGTCGAGCCCCTGCGCGGCGAGGTTCAGGTGCGGCGCGGTGGTTGCCTTTTGGCCAAAAGCACCCGCGCGCGGGTGATGTATGAAACCCGGGTACAGCCAACCATCTACATTCCGCGCGATGATCTCGTGGTGGATCTCTCCAACAAAGTTGGTCTGCAGACCTTCTGCCCCTTCAAAGGCACCGCCTGCTACCATGACCTGAAACTAGAGGATGGTCGCGTCGACAACGCCGTCTGGATCTATGAGAACACCCTGCCAGAGGCCTCGCAGATCGCAGGCCATGTGGGCTTCGTCTCTGATCCTGACACCCTGATCGACCTTGGCTCGAATCAGATTGCGCCACCTGAATATGGCAATATCTCCGGTCCGCTGGTCGACTGGCTGCTGCGTGAGGCTGCCTTTTTACCCACCCCAGCAGAGTTTACCAAGGCCTTTGCTGAAAAGCTGCTTGAGCAAGGCGTGAACCTGTCGCGCCTATCGGTACTGGCCTGGTCCTTGCACCCACAAATCGCGGGGAAAAACTTCATCTGGCAGAAGGCCACAGATGAGGTGACGACCTACGCGCCCAGCTATGAAATCTACGAGCACCCCTCTTATAATGCCAGTCCGCTGCGCCATGTCTCCAAAGGTCTGGGGGGTGTGCGCCATCGCATCGACACCGAAGACAGCGACGATGCCTTCCCCATCCTCAGCGATCTGCGCGCCGCCGGGGCA
The DNA here is from genome assembly GCA_025163595.1 of Phaeobacter sp. G2. Lineage (NCBI taxonomy): Bacteria > Pseudomonadati > Pseudomonadota > Alphaproteobacteria > Rhodobacterales > Roseobacteraceae > Phaeobacter > Phaeobacter sp. G2. The sequence goes on along the minus strand of CP104100.1, from coordinate 278,425 downwards.
ACGGATTATGTCGCCATGCCGCTGCCCTTCTCGGATGGGCGAATCAATGTGCTCACCGTGGCCTCGGATCACCCGAATGGGTTCTCTACCGCCAATCTGGGTCTGATCTTTGAATGTTCCGCCGTGGTGGCCCGTTACTATGAGGTCTTCATGCAGCGCGAAAACGCCCAATCCCTGCTGGAAACCTATGTGGGCAAACGCACCGGTGAACGGGTTTTGGGCGGCAAGATCCGCCGCGGCGAAGGCGATGAGATCGACGCCGCCATCATGTTCTGCGATCTGCGTGGCTCGACCCTGCTGGAGGAGCAGCTGGGACGGCATGACTATATCAAGCTGCTGAATGCGTTTTTCGACACCGCCTCCACCATCGTGCATGACAATGGCGGCGAGGTGCTGAAATTCATCGGCGACGCGGTTCTGGCAGTGTTTCCCGCCGGCGAGGAGAGCGGGCAGGATGCAGATCAGGCCCGTGCCCAGGCGCTGAAGTCCGCCCGCAGTATTGTCCCGGCTCTGGCGGAGGTCGCAGCCGAGCATGACTTGCCTGAACTCAAATGTGCCAGCGGTATTGCCTATGGCACCGTGACCTATGGCAATGTCGGCTCGCGGGAGCGGCTGGATTTCACCGTCATTGGCCAGGCTGCCAATATCGCGGCCCGCCTTGGCGACTATGGCAAGACGCTGGGCCATCAGATCGTGGTCAGCCAGAACTCGCTGCCAGGCTCCTGCCAAAACGCCACACCTCTCGGCGCCTTGAGCCTGCACAATGTCAGCCAACCAGTCGAAAGCTACGCTCTCGCGCCCTTCCTCACCGCGCCAGACCGTAAGCCCCAGCCCGAACCAGGTGGCCCACCGCCCGTTCCCGCCAAAGTCATCAAATAGCTGCGCAATTGAAGTTGCCCAAAATAGACGGGATCACAAGGCGCACCGCCTGCCGCAGGTGCTGGCGCGCCGCCCGGAACGGGCGGCGCCGGGCCCAAGGGCCGGGTGGTTTTGCGTCAGTAAAACAGGCCCGGCGCGCGGGAGCCCCCCCCTTGCCTGTCAGGCTGTCCGCTTACCTGATCCGACTGGTTTGACCATCTCAAACCAGACAGCAGCCACAGCCTACCTACGAAGCAGGAGCAGTCGCCACAGATCGTTGACTATCATCCCCCATGGAGATCAACAGCGGCTCTTCTGCCTGCCGCGCCTTGAACGCCGCCTTGTCCGTCATACCCCGCCAATCCTGATGCACCAGCGATTGCGCCACAGCCCCACCCAGCGTGGTGCCAGGGCCGGTGACGATAAACAGATCCGGCGCATATTCCTGCGCTGCGATCTGCACTGCGCGGGTGAAATCATAGCTCTCCACCACCTGATGCCCCAGGGTATAGTCCCAAAGACTGGCCAGATCAGTAGACCCCGGCTGCCAGATTGCCCCGCGCCCATCCACCAGCGGCACTGCGGGCTGCGTCAGCATGGCGCCATCCAGGCGTTTGCGCCCCTCAGCAGCCACCGGCGCCTGTAGCGCTGTGTGAAATCCGGCGTGGTTGGCCAGCCGCATGGGGAAACGATCTGCGATTTGCGGCACCGCAGCCTCAAAGGCAGCCAGGCCAGCGTCATCTCCGGCCAGCACCAGCATCCCCCCCAGATCAATCGACAGCGCCAGAACATGCCCGCTGCGGCCGTTGATCTGCGCCACCAGCGCCAAAAGCTCTGCCTTGCGCTGCAGATCTGGGCGCCAGTCATCACCGGTAAAGGGATAGACCAGCTGTCCGCCAATCAGATGCTCCTGCATCAAGGTCCCCATGGTGTTCACCAACTCAGACCCATCCTGCGCTGACAGCGCCCCGGCAGCGGCCAGCGCGATATACCAGCCCATGGAGTTGCCAGTGACCGCAACCACCTCGATATCCTCCGCCAGTGACTGCGCATCCGCCAAAGCGCTGGCATAGATCAGCGGCGAGGCAATATCCCCGCGCGAGTATTTCCCTACCGAAAACCGCGTTGCCCCATCCAAAGCGGTGACCTCTTCCTGGCCCAATGCAGCCCGCGCCGCGTCAAAGCCCGCAAACAGCGCCGCCTTATCAGCGTGATGGCGGTGCAGATAGCCCAGCTCGGGCTTGTTATAGGTGCCCCGGCCGGGGCAGATCAGAACGGCGGTGCGGGTCATGGTTTTGCTCCTACCAGGTCCAGGGCTGCGGCAAGAATGCTGTCTTTTGAGGGCAGCGTTGCGGCATAGGCCGGGCCGGTGGCGATGAAGCAATCCTCGGCGGCGATGCGCGCGGCAGGGCGGTCGCTGGCCTCCGTAAACAGTGCCATCAGCGCCTCGGATTGGCTGCCAGTGGTGCGGCATTCATCGACAATCAGCACATGTTTGCAGCTCTTGGTCGCTTGCAGCAGCGCCTCTGCCGGCAGTGGCGCCAGCCAGCGCAGATCAACAATGCGGGTCTTTATACCCCGCGCCTCCAGCTCGGCCTGGGCCTGGGTCGACAGATAGCGCCCATTTCCATAGGTCACGATGGCAAGATCCGTCCCCGCCCCATGCTGCCCCACCTCACCCAAAGCGATGCTTTGATCAGGGGCTGGGTAGGTCCGCATCCAGCCGCCATCCTTGGCCGCGTGCAGGTCCCGCATCGGGTAGAGCGCGATTGGTTCGACAAAAACCACCACCCGCTGTTCTTCACGCGCCAGTCGAACGGATTCGCGCAGCATCATCGCCGCCTCTGCCCCATCCGAAGGGCAGGCAATCACGATCCCCGGAATGTCGCGCAACACCGCCAATGAGTTGTCATTGTGGAAATGGCCACCAAAACCCTTTTGATAGCCCAGGCCCGCAATGCGCAGCACCATCGGGTTGCTGAATTGACCGTTAGAGAAAAACGGCAGGGTTGCAGCCTCGCCGCGCAGCTGGTCTTCGGCATTGTGCAGATAGGCCAGGAACTGAATTTCCGGCATCGGCACAAAACCATTGTGCCCCATGCCAATGGCCAGTCCCAAAATCGACTGCTCATCCAGCAGCGTATCAATCATCCTGTCCCGGCCAAAGCGCTGGTGCAGCTTTTGGGTAACACCGTAAACGCCGCCCTTACGGCCCACGTCTTCGCCCATCATGACGATCTCGCTATGCGCCAGCATCAGATCGGTCAGCGCCCAGTTGATCAGCCGTGACATCGGCTGCGGCTCGGACATAGCCCGCATGTCACCGCCAAAGGCAGTGGCGCGGTCCGCTGCGCTGGGTCCATTGCTGGCAGCGCAGGCGCGGGTGGGCGGGATCAGGCTGGCCGCAACATCGGCACCGCTTTGCAGATGCGGACGTGTCACCACCTCGGCGCGGATACGTTCCACCCGGGCACAGGTCTCGGTGTAGATCTTCAGCGCCTCTGCCCGGGGCAAGGCGCCGGCCTGGTCCAACAGGCGCACCGAATGCAGCAGCGGATCATTGGCCTCGTCTGCCTCGACCTCGGATTTGGGCAAATAGGTCGTTGGCACATCCGCGCCGGCATGACCGTAGAGCCGCACAGTGCCCAGATGCAAAAAGGCGGGTTTCTTGCGGCGGCGCACATAATCGGCGGCCTCTTGTGCCACCGCATGGGCCGCGTAGATGTCCAGCCCGTCCGCCTTGAAGTATTTGATGCCGGGGCGGGCGCGCATCGAGGTCTCGATCCAGCCCTGGGGTGTCTTGGTCGAAATGCCGATGCCGTTGTCCTCACAGACAAACAACAGCGGCAGCGGCGTTGACTGCACCGAGGTCCAGCCGGCCGTATTGATCGCCCCCTGCGCGGTGGAGTGATTGGCAGAAGCATCGCCAAAAGAACACATGACAATGCTGTCGTCGCGCATGAGCTGATGTTCGGGCGCATGGCGTTTGGCAGCACCGATGGAATAGGCAGCACCTACCGCCTTGGGCAGGTGGCTGGCGATGGTCGAGGTCTGCGGCGGGATCATCAGCGCCTTGGACCCCAGCACCTTATGCCGCCCGCCCGAGGTTGGGTCCTCAGATGAGCAGGCAAAGGACAGAAGCATATCCCAGGCAATACGTTGCCCCGGCACTTGATCGGCGCGGGAAATCTGAAAGGCGGCATCGCGGTAATGCAGAAACGCCATATCATCGGGGCGCAGCGCACGGGCAACCGCCGCCATGCCCTCATGCCCGGAAGAGCCGATGGTATAAAACCCCTGGCCCGCCTTTTGCATCGCCCGGCTGGTAATATCCAACGCCCGGCTCAGCACCTGTGCCCGGTAGATCCCCACCGCCTGCTCAGGTGCCAGCCCCGCCGCTGGCGCCGCGCCCTGCGGCAGGGCGCCGGAGGCAACCCGATCCAGGAAGTTTTGATGCACGATCTGAGCGCGGTCCATTGGCTATCCCTTTGTCTGTTTCGTCCCAGTTATCAGGCAAACCAGACATGAATTCCAATGAGATTATCAGCCCAATTCATGCAATTTTGGCATGGATTGGACTGTCGTGCCCCTACAGCTTGACCTGCCAGCCTTGGATCGCCATGAACGGTGGTGAGTTTCTTTTTGTCACCAGAGCGCCTCATCATCGGGCAACTCATCAACCCTGGAAACAGGGTGCGATGCCGCCAGCGGACCGATCATTCCAACACAAGGATCAAAATGCCCCGCGCCGAATCCTCTTACCGGCCTACCCTTGTCGATATGGCTCTCAGAACTTTGTGGGAACAAGGCTTCCACGGGGTCGCCATAGGGCGACAGCAGCGACAGCGTGGCGCTGCACCAACAGTGCCGCCCTCTGCTGTCACTGCGTGCCTATCGTTTTGGCATTGATGGGGCCGAATAAGATGACGGGTTATTCAGCCGCCACAACCCTGCCAGCAGGCCCCTTTCGGTTCATCGCGCTGGATGTGGAAACCGCCAGCCGTGACAGCGCCAGCATCTGCCAGATCGGCATTGCCTGTGTGCGTGCCGACAGCCACATCGAAACCTACACAACCTATGTAAACCCCGAGCAAAGCTTTGCCGCCTTCAACACCGAATTACACGGCATTGATGCAGCAACTGTCGCCCAGGCCCCCTGCTTTCCAAAGGCATGGGAACTGCTGAAGCCGCTGTTAGAACTACATCACCTGGTGCAGCACAGCAGCTTTGACAGCCGGGCCATCAGCGCAGCTTGCCGTGCCTATCGCCTGCCCAATGCAGATCTAAGCTGGAGCGACAGCGTCAAGATTGCCCGCCGGGCCTGGCCTGAGTTCAAAGGCAACGGTGGGCACGGGCTGGGCAACCTAAAAAGGGAACTGGGGCTTTCGTTTCAACACCACGACGCCGGGGAAGATGCCCGCGCCGCGGCGCAGGTGGTCCTGCTGGCGGAAGACCGGTTGGGCAAGAGCTTTGATGCGATCAGTGGCACCGCGCGCAAAGCACAGTTCAATCTCCCGCTTGGTCCACCATAAGACGCAGCCAATGAAGCCTGCCCCAAAGACACTCCACCAAGGGATTCACCAGAAATTCAGGGAAACCCTATAGCGTTTCTCCCGAAATGAATGCCCACACAGGGCGACAAATCGCGGAGATACGTATGAAGTTAATTGGTAAAACCCTGACCCTCGCGGCAGCGGTTGTGTGTACTGCGTCCCTCATGGCGTCAAAAACAATGGCGGAGCCTGTGCAACTCACCACCCTGGAATGGCCGCCCTATGTGAATTCCGATGGATCTGGGACCAGCACCGACCGGGTTATCGAAATTCTGCAAGGCGCCGGCATCGAAACCACCGTGCAGGTCTTCCCCTGGAACCGTGCGGTGAACCTGGCCGCCAAAGACCCGGCGTGGCTTGGCGTCTATCCAGAATATTACTCCGAAGCGGATGATGCTGACAAAGGTGGCGATCGCTGCCTGTATTCCAAATCCTTTGGCACCAGCCCGGTTGGCTTTGCCCAGCGGATCGACGCGCCAATCACCTGGTCTGACCACGCCGACCTGACCAGCTACACCATTGGTGTGGTGTCCGGCTATCTGAACGAGGCCCGTTTCGACGCCATGGTCGCCAATGGGGAAGTCCAAACCCAGGAAGTGACCGCCGATGACGCAAACCTCAAAAAGGTTGCCGCTGGTCGCATCGATGCTGCTGTGATCGACCGCGAAGTCATGGCCCACCTGCTCGCCGATATGCCCGCGCTTGCTGAACGACTGGAGTTCAACCCCGTCCCATTGGCGGAACATGGGCTTCATATCTGCTTTGAAAACTCAGACGCAGGCCGCGCATTGCGGGACCAGTTCAACGCCGCATTCTAAGCCGCGCCTTGTTATTTTAAGATGCGAAAAGCCCGTGTGTAGGGCTTTTCGTCTCCCTTGCTGTGCTCTTACCAGTCGTGCCTATTCTAATCCATTGGTGGTATTTTTGAGCCTGACAAATCACGCTTCCACTGTTGGTCAATCGTGAAAACTCAGAAGTTTGTACCCTGTACAACCCCACCCCGGATTCCCATGAGACGCTCTGCTGCACCGTGCTGAAAAAGAGAAAGCCTCAGGCGTTTCCGCCTAAGGCTTTGATAAAGTGGTGAGCCGTGATGGGTTCGAACCATCGACCTACTGATTAAAAGTCAGTTGCTCTACCAGCTGAGCTAACGGCCCACTTTATAGTCGCGGTCTAAGTGATTTATCCAAGAGGATCAAGCGCTTAATTTGCTATCGTCCGGCCAGTCCGTGTCGTTCTTGCCGTTCCGATTGGCGGCTATCTACGGTTCGCGGGGGAACGGGTCAAGCCCTTTTTTGAACTTTATGCGTCACAGACTGGATTCATTTTCACCACAGGTCTATATGGCCGATATGAGCATGTATTCAGAACCCCTTTTTCCCTTCATGAAGATGCACGGGCTGGGCAACGACTTTGTTGTTGTTGACGCGCGGAGCAATCGATTGGAAATCACCCCCGCCCTGGCGCGGGGAATCGCCCATCGTCAATTTGGCGTTGGCTTTGATCAGTTGGCGCTGATTGAACAGGGAAAGGGGGACGCGCATCTCACCTTTTACAACGCCGATGGCTCCACCTCAGCGGCCTGTGGCAATGCCACCCGCTGCATTGCCCGCCACCTGATGCAGGAAAGCGGCAAGACCGATCTGCACCTCACCACTGATCGCGGCGATCTATTCGCCTGCGACGTCGGCAACGGGCTCACCTCGGTCAACATGGGGCAACCGCAGCTGGACTGGCGCGACATTCCTTTGCGGGAAGAAACCGACACCCTGGAGTTGCCCATCGAGGGCGCCCCAACCGCCACCGGTATGGGCAACCCCCATTGCACCTTCTTTGTCGAAGATGCCGATCTCATCCCGCTCTCAGAGTTTGGCCCCAGATACGAACATCACCCGCTTTACCCCCAGCGCACCAATGTGCAGGTCGCCCATCTTGTTGGCCCCAATCACATCCGCATGCGCGTCTGGGAACGCGGTGTGGGCGTTACCCTGGCCTCTGGCTCTTCCTCCTGCGCAACCGCCGTGGCCGCCGCCCGACGCGGCCTGACCGGGCGCAAGGTCCAGATTGATCTGGACGGTGGCACACTCTGGATCGACTGGCGCGACGATGGCGTCTGGATGACCGGACCGACCATGCATGTCTTCACCGGCAGTTTCACCGCCGCTTTTCTCGAAAGTCTCTGACATGTCAGCGCCAAAGTTCACCACACTCGGCTGCCGTCTCAACGCCTATGAGACCGAAGCAATGAAAGAGCTGTCTCAGGCCGCTGGCCTGGAAAATCTGGTGGTGGTGAATACCTGCGCCGTCACCGCAGAGGCGGTGCGCAAATCCCGCCAGGAAATTCGCCGCCTGCGCCGGGACAACCCAGAGGCCCGCATCGTGGTCACCGGCTGCGCGGCCCAGACCGAACCCGAAACCTTTGCACAGATGTCAGAGGTCGATACCGTTCTGGGCAATACCGAAAAAATGCAGCCAGAAACATGGCATGGCATGGCCGCCAATTTCATCGGCGAGACGGAAAAGGTCCAGGTCGATGACATCATGTCGGTAACCGAAACCGCCGGCCACCTGATCGACGGCTTTGGCACCCGCAGCCGCGCCTATGTGCAGGTGCAAAATGGCTGTGACCACCGCTGTACCTTCTGCATTATCCCCTATGGCCGGGGCAATTCGCGATCCGTGCCCGCCGGGGTGGTGGTGGACCAGATCAAGCGGCTTGTGGACAAGGGCTATAACGAAGTGGTGCTGACCGGCGTTGACCTCACCAGCTGGGGCGCCGATCTGCCTGCGCAGCCAAAACTGGGCGATCTGGTGATGCGGATCCTCAAACTGGTGCCGGACCTGCCGCGCCTGCGCATTTCCTCCATTGATTCGATCGAAGTGGATGACAACCTGATGCAGGCCATCGCCACGGAGCCGCGTCTGATGCCGCATCTGCATCTGTCGCTGCAACATGGCGACGACATGATTCTCAAACGTATGGCCCGGCGCCACCTGCGCGACGACGCCATCCGGTTCTGCGAAGAGGCCCGGCGCCTGCGCCCCGATATGACCTTTGGCGCCGATATTATCGCCGGCTTTCCCACCGAAACCGAAGCGCATTTTGAAAACTCACTGGCGCTGGTCGAAGACTGTCATCTCACATGGCTGCACGTCTTTCCCTATTCAAAACGAGAGGGCACGCCTGCGGCCAAGATCCCCAAACAAATCAACGGCAACACCATCAAGCAACGCGCCGCCAGACTGCGCGCAGCTGGTGACGCCCAAGTCCAGAAACACCTCGCCACCCAGATCGGCAAAACCCATCAGGTCTTGATGGAAAACCCCCATATGGGTCGGACCGAACAGTTCACCGAAGTGAAATTCTCCAAACCTCAGAGCGAAGGCAAAATCGTCTCCACCCACATCCTCGGTATCAACGATACCCATCTCACCGCCTGAGCCCCCCACCTTTCATCTTGCACTAAATACCTCGGGGTGAATGGGCGTTCACGCCCAGAGGGGCAGCGCCCCTGCATCCCGCCTGATCAAACAAAAAGGCCCCCGCAAGGTGACTTGCAGGGGCCGTTTTATGTCAGGTGAAATCAGCCTATCAGGCGGATTTTTTACCCTTGTGCGGTGCCCAGAGCTGTTTGTTGGTCAGATAAAGCAGAACCGACAGAACGGTCAGGATCAGCACCCCAACAAAACCGCTTTGCTTGCGGGCCATCATCTTGGGCTCGGCGGTCCACATCAGGAACGCCGCAACATCCTGCGCCATGTGATGCACAGTGTTGTCATGGCCATCGGCAAATTCAACCTGCTCATCCGACAGCGGCGGCGCCATCGAGATCCAGCCACCTGGGAAGGCGGTGTTCTCATAAAACAGGGTGCCTGCCTCTTCCTTTTCCTCACCGGTATAGCCGTCCAGCAAGGAGGCGATGTATTCCGCGCCACCGATGCCTTTGAACAGCTGGTTCATACCGGACCCATAGGGGCCGTGGAAACCGGCGCGTGCCTTGGCCATCAGGCTCAGGTCAGGGGCACCGGCGGCGGTATTGGCAGGGAAGTGATCTACCGGCTTGGCAGGGACATCCTCGTCCAGTTCCGGGTCATAGACGGTAAAGTTCTCAGCCGCATAGGCACGGACCTGATCAGCAGGCAGTGCAGGACCACCCTCGTCAGCAAGGGTGCGCAGGGGTACGAACTTCAGCCCGTGACAGGCAGCGCAGACTTCGGTGTAGATCTGCAAGCCGCGCTGCAGCTGATTTTGATCATAGGCGCCAAATGGTCCCTCAAACGAGAACTGAAAGTCCTCGACGTGGCCGCTGCCACCTGCCGCATGGGATGCGACAGGAGCAAGGGCCAGAGCGAAGGCGGCACCGATTGCGAGTTTCTTCAACATTGGTAGCTGTCCTTCTCTTACTCGGCAGGAGTGGCTGCGTCAGATTTCTCGCCATAGTGAGCGTCGAAATCTTCTTCGATTGTAGCAGGCTCTGCCAATGGCTTCTCGATGACACCCAGGATCGGCAGGATCACCAGGAAGTAACCGAACCAATAGGCCGATGCGATCAGCGAGAACGATGCATAGGGCTCTTCCGCCGGCATCGCGCCCAGCCACATCAGGGCAAAGAAGTCAAAGATCAGCAGATAGAACCACCATTTGAACATCGGACGATAGCGACCCGACCGCACCCGGCTGGTATCCAGCCAAGGCACCAGCGCCATCACGGCGATCGCGCCAAACATCGCCAGAACCCCAAAGAACTTGGCGTCGACAATGCCACCCGTCACAAAGGATGCAATCTGAACAACCCAGACTTCCGAGGTGAAGGCCCGCAGGATCGCGTAGAACGGCAGGAAGTACCATTCAGGAACGATATGCGACGGCGTCACCAGTGGGTTTGCCTCGATGTAGTTATCGGGGTGGCCCAGGTAGTTTGGCATAAAGCCGACGATGGCCCAGAAGATCACCAGAACCACGGCCAGACCGAGGAAATCCTTGATCACAAAATAGGGCCAGAACGGCAGGGTGTCTTTTTTAACTTCCTCTTTCGAGCCCTTGCGCACATCAACACCGGTTGGGTTGTTGTTGCCGGTGGTGTGGAAGGCCCAAATATGGACCACAACCAGCGCCGCAATAACAAAAGGCAGCAGATAGTGCAGCGAGAAGAAGCGGTTCAGGGTGGCGTTGTCCACCGCAGGTCCGCCCAGCAGGAATGTCTGCAGTGCTTCACCCACAAAAGGAATAGCGCCAAACAGGCCGGTGATCACGGTCGCGCCCCAGAAGGACATCTGACCCCAGGGCAAAACATAGCCCATGAACCCGGTGGCCATCATCAACAGGTAGATGATCATGCCGATGATCCAGGTGATCTCACGTGGGGCCTTGTAAGAACCGTAGAAGAGACCGCGGAAGATGTGGATGTAGACCGCCACAAAGAACAGCGAGGCGCCGTTTGCGTGCAGATAGCGCAGCATATAGCCGCCATTCACGTCGCGCATGATGTGCTCAACGCTGGCAAAAGCCATGTCGGCATGCGGGGTGTAGTGCATCACCAGGACGATACCGGTGACAATTTGCATCACCAGGCAAAAGGCCAGAACAATGCCCCAGATCCACCACCAGTTCAGGTTTTTGGGGGTAGGGATCATGATGGTGTCGTAGATCAGACCGACGATGGGCAGGCGGCTATGCAGCCACTTTTCTGCGCCTGTCTTCGGCTCGTAATGGTCGTGCGGAATACCGGACATATGTTAGTCTCCTTATCCCAGCTTGATGGTTGTTGCGTCGGTGAACTCAGCGACGGGCACGTGCAGGTTCTGGGGCGCGGGGCCTTTGCGGATCCGGCCAGCGGTGTCGTAGTGCGACCCGTGACAGGGGCAGAACCAACCGTTGAAATCGCCCGAACCATCGCCCAGCGGCACACAGCCGAGGTGGGTGCAGACACCCATCATCACCAGCCACTCGCCGTTTTCATCCATGGTGCGGTTTTGGTCCGCAGCATCGGTGCCAGGCTTGTTGGGGTTTTCCGAAGCGGTATCGATCAGGCCCGCAACATCAACCGCGCGGCCTTCGTCGATCTCAGCCTGGGTACGACGACGGATGAACACGGGTTTCCCCAAGAACATCACACTAATTTGCGTTCCAACTTCTACACCGCTGACATCCACGAGAATCGAGGACAAAGCTTTGACGTCAGCCGAGGGGTTCATCTGATTGACCAGGGGCCATACAGCGGCACCCGCAGTCACTGCCCCGGCGCCGGCAGTGGCGTAGTAGAGGAAATCTCTCCGGGTTCCTTCGTTGTCTTCTGCGTGGGACACGAGGTTTTCTCCATTTCCAGCGCCCGTTTAGGGCAAACATGCGCATGCACCACGATAAACGCGGTGACTCAGGCGGGTCATAGCTGGGTGAGGCGCTTTCGTCCAGCGGTCAAAGCCGCACAGGGCACTCCAGTTTGAAGTTTCTTTCAAACGGCGCTCTCAAAGCCACAGCAGACCTGCCTCAGCCCCTGCATTTTAAAGAAAGAATTAACCCTCAGGCGGCCGCGTCGCCTGCATGGAAGGCCGCGATTCGAAATCCTTGAACCAATCTGCCAGAGTCTCGCTTCCAACCCGCCAACCGGCGTCGGGATGCCTGAAATCCAGGTAAGAAAGCGCACAGCCCACTGCGATTTGCCCCATATCCAAAGGCCCCTGCAGGTGGCTCATCCAGCGCGCATTGAGCGCCGCACAGGCTCCCAGAACTTTGCCCAGCTGGGCCTGGATCCACTCGGGGTATTGCTGTGCCTCGGGGCGCAGGCGCTTTTCATAGGTCATCAGAACGGCGGCATCCATCATGCCATCGGCAGTGGCTTCTAGGACTTTGCTATCCCAGCGCGCCGCATATAGCCCAGCCTCGGCGCGTGCATCAAGGTATTCACAAATCACCCGGCTGTCATACAGCGCCGGCCCGTCATCGCGTTCCAACGCCGGGATTTTTGCCAGCGGATTGCTGGCCTGGACATCTGAACTGGGGGCATAGGGCGTGGTTGCAACATTGTGTATTTCCACACTGTCCAGGGTCCCCGTCTCGTGCAGCAGGACCATCACCTTGCGAACGAAAGGGGAAGTCGGGGCATAATGCAGTTTCATCGCGCTCTCCTTGTCGATTGGCCGCAGCCTAGCTGTTTGGTGTCAAATGGAAAGCCCGCACGCACAAAGGCTGTGCGCGCATTGCAAGTCGCCCTACGTCATATCTGTGCTTCACATCTTGCGCACCGTGCAACTTCTTGGCAATGTCGCGCTGTTCTCAGGGCGGGGCGAAATTCCCCACCGGCGGTATGCAAGGGAGTTTCCTTTTGCGAGCCCGCGAGCGGCTTTTGTCGTCTCCACGATCCAAAAAGTGGGAACCGGTTTTTGGATAAATTGTGGAACATGGGCAAAAGTGTCAGCAGATCTGGTGTGATTCCAGAGCCGACGGTCATAGTCCGGATGGAAGAGAACGTGCGACAGGAGTGCTTTTGGCTATGGCCAGGTGCGCCCATGCCGTTCGTTATCGCCTTGGGTGACGTGTCAAACCTATAGGAGATACCAATGACACACACCCGCTACGCCTTTATCAAGGCACAATGGCATGCCGATATCGTAGATCAGGCCTTGCTTGGCTTCACCCAACTTATCCCCGCCGAACAGGTTGATGTTTTTGACGTGCCCGGCGCGTTTGAGATGCCGCTGATGGCTCAGGATCTGGCCAAAACAGGCCGCTACACGGCCATCGCTTGCGCCGCTTTTGTGGTAGACGGCGGCATTTACCGCCATGATTTTGTTGCCCAATCCGTGGTTGACGGATTGATGCGTGTGGGCCTGGATACTGGCGTGCCAGTGCTGTCGGTCTCATTGACGCCGCATCAGTATCAGGAAACCGATCACCACAACGCCATCTATCAGGCGCATTTTGTCGACAAGGGCCGCGAAGCTGCCCAGGCGGCGCTGATGCTCGCCAAATCGCGCCAAACTCTGGCCGTTGTCGCCTGATATCGAACCTGATCCTGCGAACGGCAGTGGGCCTACGCTTGGTCCACTTGCCTGCCCCTAGCCCAGATAGGTCTTCAGCGCCGGGGGCGGATTATCCAGCAGCGCCGCCGTGGCCTGTGGAGGCTGCGCTTCCCCCTCGGCCACCAGAACCACCTGTTCGGCGATGCGGCGGGCGTCTTTGGGGTCATGGCTGACCATCAGCACCGTGGCGCCGGTCTCATCGGCAATTTCCGCCACCAGATCCAGCATTTCGTCCTTCAAGGCAGGCCCAAGGGCGGCAAAGGGTTCATCCAGCAGCAAGATATCGCGCCGCTGCAGCAAAACCCGCGCCAGAGCCACCCGGCTTTGTTGGCCACCGGACAGGGCCGCCGGTTTGCGTGCCGCCAGATCCGCCAGCCCAACGCGGCTCAACGCATTCTGCACCTGGGCGTGTTCTGCACTGGACAGGCGCAGATTGGCCCGCAGCCCCAGGCCTGCGTTCTGCGCAACGGTAAGATGGGGAAACAGGTTGCCATCCTGAAACAGCATCGCCACCGGGCGCTGCCCTGGTGGCAAATTCGTCAGATCCTCGCCCTGCCAAAGAATACGCCCCTGAGGCAGCGGTAAAAACCCGGCAATCGCCTCAATCAGGGTGGATTTCCCCGCCCCCGAGGGGCCGATAATGGCCAGCTTTGCCCCCTTGTTGACCTCAAGATCCGCCCGCAGGATGAAGGCGCCATTTGCTATTTCACAGCTTTCAAGCCTCAGCATGCCAGCGGCCTCCACGATCCAGTATCCAAAATGCGCCCATCGACAACAAGAGCAACAACAGCGCTGCCCCGGCTGCCGCCTGCATCTGATAGGCTCCCATCAGGCGGTAGACCTGCAACGGCAGGGTGGCCACCTCGGGGTCGGCAAACAGGGTGATAACGCCCAGATCCCCCATCGACAGCGCCGCTGCCAGCCCGGCGGCAAAACCAATCTGCGCCCGCATCCGTGGCAGGAACACCCGCCACAAAAACGGCCCGCCTGCCATATCCAACGACAGCGCTAGCCGACCATAGCGCATCATCACCTCGCGGGCCTGCGGCACCAGAATACGCAGGGCAAAGGGCAGTGCCATCACCGCATTGACCAGCGCCGTCACCGGCAATGCCAGGGCAAAGGGATCAGCAACAGGGTAGATCACGATGAACAACCCCGTACCAATAACCAGGGGCGAGGCCGCCAGCCCCAAAATGCCCGCGACCTCAATCAATGTGCTGCGCCCCATCGCCACCGCCGCCGCCATCGGCAGTGCCAATAACAGCAACACCAGGGTACTGAGGCCAGCTACCAGCACCGAGGTCAGCGCCGCCATCCAAACCCCGGCGTTCAGCAGCAACAAACCAGAGACCCCAGAGACAACAACCGCCGACAAGGGCAGGATCAAAAACAGCGCCGCACCAACAATCCAGGCTGCATCCAGGCCTCGCGCCAGAGGGGCATCTCCATCCCAGCGCCGCAGCACCCGGTCCAGCCCAGCGCCGGCACCATCATTGTCAGCCACCCGCAGCGCCACAAAAGCAGCCCCCCCGGTCAGCACCAGTTGCAGTGCCGACAACAGCGCCGCCCGACCAAGATCAAAATCAAACCGAAAGGCCTGATAGATGGCCAGCTCGATCGTGGTGGCCCGCGGGCCACCGCCCAGCGTCAGCGCCACGGCAAAGCTCGACAGGCAAATGGCAAACACCACCGCCAGGGCACCGGGCACCACCCGCCGCAGCATCGGCGCTTCCAGCAGCTGCCACATGGCACGCGGGCCGGCGTTCAGCTGCGCCGCCAGACGAAACCGTTCCGCCGGGATCTCCTGCCAGCCCTGCAAAATCAACCGTGTCGCCAGCGGCAAGTTGAAAAACACATGTGCCAAGACCACCCCATGCAGCCCATAGATCTGCAAGGGCTCCAGCCCAAAGAACATCAACAGCTGGCTGATCCAGCCCGCCCGGCCAAAAACGCTCAGCAATCCCAGGATGGCCACGATCACCGGCAGAATAAACGGCGCCCCCAGCAGCGTGATCAATGCGCTGCGGCCAAAGAACCGCCGCCGCGCCAGAGCCCGCGCCAGGCCAATCGCCAGACCAACGCTTGTGACTGCCGACAATATCGCCTGGGTCAGGGTAAACCGCAACGCCGCCCAATCACTGGCGGCAAATCCGCGACCGGTCTCGGCGCGCAATGCCACCGCCGCAAGCGTCCCCAGGATCAGCGCGGCCACAAACAGGGCCGCGCCAGCACCGGGAAGCGCGCTTATTGGCTCAGCGCGTCGAGCCATTCGCCCAATGCACCGTCGCGCAGCGCTGCGGCCTCATCCGCTGGCAAAAGCAGAGATTTGACCGGGGTAATCAGGGTCTCAAACCCCTCAGGCAGGCCGCTCGCTGGGGTTACCGATGGATACATCCAGTTGGTGGTGGGGATCACTGACTGAAACCCCTCAGAGACCATGAACTGCATAAAGTCACGCGCCAGCTCTGGCTGGTCGCTGGCCGCCAAAACGCCAGCAACTTCAACCTGCATGTAATGGCCCTCATCAAAGGCGGCAGCAGCTTTTGTGGCGTCTTCTTCGGCAATCAGATGATAGGCCGGCGAGGTGGTATACGAGAGCACCATGTCGGCCTCTCCATCCAGAAACAGCCCGTAGGCCTCGGACCAACCTTTGGTCACTGTCACCACATTGTCCGCCAGATCGGCCCAGATCGCCGGAGCGTCGTCGCCATAGGCCGCCTTGACCCACATCAGCAGGCCCAACCCGGGCGTTGATGAGCGCGGATCCTGAATGACGATTTTCATGTCACTGGCGCCCAGCGCCTTGAAATTCGTCGGTACGGACACCGCATCTGCGTTGTGCACAAAGGCAAAATAGCCCCAATCATAGGGGGCAAAGGTTGCGTCTTCCCAGGCCAGGGGCAGGCTGTAATCCGCTGTCACACCGTGTTCGGCAAACAGCCCGGTTGCCGCCGCAGCCGCCGTCAGGTTGGTGTCCAACCCCAACACCACATCCGCGTCCGAGCGCGCACCCTCCAGTTTGACCCGCGCCAGCAGTGCCGCGCCATCGCCGGCAGCAACCAGTTTCAGATCACAATCACACTGGGCCTCAAAGGCTTGTTCCACCGCAGGACCAGGGCCCCAGTCGGAGACAAAGCTGTCATAGGTATAGACAGTCAGCTCGGGCGTATCAGCATATGCAGCTGACGCTCCCAATAGTGCTGCTGCAAAAACAGAATACTTCATGGCATCCTCCTTTGCGGCATCGGGCAAGGGTGGAGCAACTCCGAAACCTTCCCTCCGCCGGTTCTAGCCGGTTCAGGTTCAACGGGTCTGTTCTCAGCCTGGATCTCCCAAGCACCCCGAGGTGCCCTCTGTCCTAGGTCTCCACCGCCTTAAAGGCAAGCCCAACCCTGCGCCGTGCTAGGAGTTTCACTGCCCGACGTGACACACCCAGCCCCGGCCTCATTTGGCCAAAAATATATCTAGGCAGCCACCAACAGCGGCGGGGGCAGCGCCCCCTCTGGCCTCTCTTCTTAATGGCACGCTGAGGACATCGAACCGCAATACCCCTTGAGCCACGGGCCGCGCCTCGCTAAGCACAACGCGCAAAGGAGATCCCAGCACATGTCGATGAACAGCTTTGGCCATCTTTTCCGCGTCACCACCTGGGGCGAAAGCCACGGACCGGCGCTGGGGGCAACCGTGGACGGCTGCCCACCAAATGTTCCGCTGGACCCTGAGATGCTCCAGCAATGGCTGGACCGACGCCGCCCCGGCCAGAACAAGAACACCACCCAGCGCAACGAACCCGACGCGGTGAAGATCCTGTCCGGCGTCTTCGACGGCAAAAGCACCGGCACGCCAATCCAGCTGATGATCGAAAACACCGATCAGCGCTCCAAGGACTATGGCGATATCGCCCATACCTTCCGCCCCGGCCATGCCGACATCACCTATTTCCAGAAATACGGCAATCGCGACTATCGCGGCGGTGGCCGCTCCTCGGCCCGCGAAACTGCAGCGCGCGTAGCTGCGGGTGGCGTCGCACGTGAAGCCATCAAGGCGCTGGTCCCGGATCTGCAGATCACCGGCTACATGACCCAGATGGGGGGGATGGAGATCGACCGCTCCCGCTTTGACTGGGAGGCGATCGGCCAGAATGATTTCTGGATCCCCGATGCCGGTGCGGTGCAGGACTGGGAGGATTACCTCCAGGGCTTGCGCAAGGCCCATGATTCCGTTGGCGCCGTGGTCGAAGTGGTCGCCCGTGGAGTGCCCGCCGGTATCGGCGCGCCGGTCTATAGTAAGCTCGACACCGATCTGGCAGCCGCCATGATGTCGATCAACGCCGTCAAAGCGGTGGAGATTGGCGAAGGCATGAATGCCGCCCGTCTGAAGGGCTCGCAAAACGCCGATGAAATCTTCATGGGCAACGATGGTCAGCCGGTCTATTCCTCCAACCATGCAGGTGGCATTCTGGGGGGGATCTCTACCGGCCAGGATGTTGTGGTACGCTTTGCCGTCAAACCGACCTCTTCGATCCTGACGCCACGCCAGTCGATCCGCAAGGATGGCACCGCCGCCGAGGTGATCACCAAGGGCCGCCATGATCCCTGTGTTGGCATCCGCGCCGTGCCGGTGGCCGAGGCAATGATGGCCTGTGTGATCCTGGACCATCTGCTGCTGCATCGCGGCCAGATTGGCAGCAACCAGGGCCATATCGGCGCATGAGCCTGACCCAGCTGCAGATCCAGCTCCGCCGCATCTCAGAGGTGCAGATGGCGCAGGATCCGGCCCATGACATCGCTCATCTTGATCGGGTCTGGGCCAATGCGCAGCGGATTGCCCGTGACGAAAACGAAAAATCCCCAAACCGGGCCAACCTGCGGATACTGATCGCCGGGGCCTACCTGCATGATCTGGTCAACCTGCCAAAGGATCACCCCCAGCGCGAGACGGCCTCAAAGCTGTCGGCGGAAAAATCAGAGCCTATTCTGCGGGATTTGGGCTATAACGCCGATGAAATCATCGCCGCGCAACACGTGATCGAAGCCCATAGCTTTTCCGCCGGCTTGCCCGCCAACAGTCTGGAAGCTCTGATCCTGCGCGATGCGGACCGGCTGGATGCCTTGGGCGCTGTTGGCATCGCGCGCACCTTTATGGTGGCGGGGACAATTGACCGGCCGCTCTGTGATCCTGATGATCCCTTTGCCGCCAACCGGCCGTTGGATGATCAGATCTGGTCGATTGATCATTGGCATCTGAAACTTTTGAAACTTCCCGGTGATATGGCCACCGACAAGGGCCGCAAGATCGCCCGCAAACGCGCGCGGCTGATGCTGGCCTATCTGCGGCAACTGGCCAAGGAAATGGACACCGAGCTGCCAGACCACTGGGCGGCGCTGCTGAAATGATCGACATTCTCGCCATCACCTTTCCCATCTACGCCGCCCTGGCACTGGGCTATCTGGTGGTCTGGAAAGGTTGGTTCAGCCCGGGCGATATGCGCGTACTAGGCCGCTATGTGCTGAATATCGCCCTGCCTGCCTTGATCTTTTCCGCAGTGGCGGCACGCAGCCCGGTGGAGGTTTTTCAACCCGGATATGTCGTGGTCTATGCCCTTGGCGGGCTGGCAACGGTGGTGCTGTCCTATCTGTTGTTCACGCTGCGCGGCACCGACCCCAAACGCCGCGCCCTGGGGGTCATGGGCTCCACCTGCCCCAACAATGCCTTTGTCGGCTATCCGATCATGCTACTGGCCTTTCCTGACCAGGCCGGGATCATTCTGGCGCTGAACCTGCTGGTGGAAAATCTGCTGTTGGTCCCGGTCTGCCTGATTTTGGTGGAGCTGGCAGGCAAAGGCGTTGACCAGCCGTTGCTGCCACGACTGCGGCGTATCCTGCTGGATCTGGCCAAAATGCCCATGCTTATCGGTCTCGCCCTGGGGCTGGTGGTGTCGATCTTTGGTATAGCGCTGCCCGGCCCCCTTATGCGGTCTATTGATATGTTTGCTGTCTCTGCTGGGGCTGTTGCGCTGATCGTCATAGGCGGCTCGCTTGTCGGGCTGCCGCTGCATGGCAATCGCTCGCTTGCGGCGCAGATCAGTGCCTCCAAACTGCTGTTGCATCCAGCCCTGGTCGCGCTGGTGGCTGCCGTCCTGTTGGCACTGGGGCTGATCACCCTGCCACCCGCGCTGCACAGCGCGGTTATCCTGTCGGCGGCGATGCCGATGTTTGGCATCTATACCGTCCTGGCCCAGCGCCAGGGGTTGGAGGGCGCCGCCAGTCTGGCCATGCTCACCGGGACCAGCTGCGCCTTTGTTACGCTAACTGGTTTGTTGTGGATTTTGACCTGACAGACAGGCGCTTGACCGCCCCCTATTAGGCGTACAAATCGGCGTAATCCTCGCGCAGCGCCTTTTTCTGCACCTTCCCCATGGTATTGCGCGGCAGCTCAGACACCAGCACGATCTGTTTGGGCTGCTTGAACTTGGCCAACCGAACAGAGAGCGCTTGGGCGATTGCTGCGGCAGTGATGCTCGCGTCGGCCTCGGGCACGACAACGGCCACCACCGCCTCGCCAAAATCGGGATGAGCCACGCCAATAACGGCGCTTTCCAGCACGCCGGGCAGATCGTCGATCAGGCTTTCGACCTCTTTGGGGTAGACGTTAAAGCCGCCAGTGATCACCAGATCCTTTTGCCGCCCCACAATGGTGATATAGCCATCCGCATCTTGCCGGGCGAGGTCACCGGTGATGAACCAGCCATCTGCCTGCAGCTCTTCTGCGGTCTTTTCGGGCATGTGCCAATAGCCCCGAAACACATTGGCCCCGCGCACTTCCAGCACGCCTGTTTCACCACTGGCGACCTCATGCCCCTGGTCCATGATACGGGCCTCAACGCCGGGTAGCGGAAAACCCACAGTGCCGGCGCGACGCTCACCCTCATAGGGGTTGGAAGTGCTCATATTGGTTTCGGTCATCCCATAACGTTCCAGAATGCGATGCCCGGTGCGGGCCTGCCACTGCTCATGGGTGTCCACCAGCAGCGGCGCCGAGCCAGAAATGAACAACCGCATATTCGCCGCCCGCTGCGGTGTCAGGCGCGGATCCTGCAACAGGCGGGTGTAGAAGGTTGGCACCCCCATAAGGGCCGTCGCCTGCGGCATCGCCTCCAGGATCTGATCGGCGTTGAACCCAGACAGAAACACCACGCGTGCACCGGCAAACAGCGCGACATTGGTGGCCACAAACAGCCCATGGGTATGAAAAATCGGCAAGGCGTGGATCAACACATCCGCGTCGGTGAACTGCCAATAGTCCCGCAGGGTCAGCGAGTTTGAGGCCAGGTTATCGTGGCTCAGCATCGCCCCCTTGGAGCGCCCGGTGGTTCCCGAAGTATACAGAATGGCCGCCAGATCATCTGGCCCGCGCGGCACCGGTTCAAACCGCCCGCGGCCCACCACGGCATCTGTCAGCGTGCCCAGCCCCGTGCCATCCAGCGTCACAACCCGCGCCGCGCCCGCGATTTCTGCCATATCATCGCGCCGCGCCGGGTCGCAGACCAACACGCGAGGCGTCGCATCGCCCAGGAAATAAGCCACCTCCGGCACTGTGTAGGCGGTGTTCAACGGCAAAAACACCCCGCCCGCCATGACTGTTCCAAGATAGAGCTGGATTGCCTCGATGGTTTTTTCAACCTGCACCGCCACCCGGTCGCCGGGCTGAACGCCCATGGCCACCAGGGCCGCCGCAGTGCGTTCAGCGCCGGCAAACAGCTCTCCAAACGTGACGCTGGCACGGGCCGGAAAGGTCGCAAAGTTGCGGGTTTCATGCCCTTCACAGGCCGCATATAGCTGTGAAATCAAATGGTTTTCATCATACATTGAAAGGGCTCCTCAACTTTTGGCGCAATCTGCGCCGGGGCTGATAGGGAAATCAACCCATTGATCTTTTTGTCGCAGGGGCTCAGGGTCCTGCTCATGGCCACATCCTTAACATCGCATCGACCTCTGCTTGCCATCGCCCTCAAGGTTGCTGCCATTGGGCTGTTTACCGGCCTCTCTGCCGTGATCAAGTCGGTGTCCGATGTGGTTCCTGCCGGCGAAGCGGTGTTTTTTCGTTCGTTTTTTGCCATTCCTGTCATTGTTGTCTGGCTGTCCATGCGCGGTGATCTGAAACACGGGCTCAAGACCACGCGCCCCATGGGGCATGTGATGCGCGGTCTGGTTGGCACCTCGGCGATGGCAATGACCTTTATGGGGCTGGGCATGTTGCCCCTGCCAGAGGTCACGGCCATTGGCTATGCGACGCCGATCTTCACCCTGATCCTGGCCGCCGTCTTTCTGGGAGAGCGCATACGCCTGGTACGTATCAGTGCTGTTGGGATTGGCCTGCTCGGAGTGTTGATCATGATCTATCCGCGGCTGTCCAGCGGCATGGATATGTCCAGCACCGCCTTTGTCGGGGTCATGCTGATCCTTGGCGCCACAGTGGCGCGTGGGTTTGTACAAATTCACATTCGCCGGATGGTGATGACAGAGCAAACTGCCGCAATTGTGTTTTACTTTTCCGTCACCGCATCCCTGCTGTCTCTGCTGACACTGCCGTTTGGCTGGGTCATGCCGGATCTGACGACGCTTCTCCTGTTGATCAGCGCCGGGATTATCGGCGGCGTGGCGCAAATCCTGATCACCTCGTCCTACCGCTTTGCACCTGCGTCGATGCTGGCTCCCTACGACTATGTCTCAATGCTGTTTGCGATTGTCCTCGGCTATGTCTGGTTTGCAGAATTGCCAACGCTTGTCATGCTGGCAGGGGCCAGCCTGGTGATTGCGGGCAATATTCTGGTGATTTGGCGTGAAAGCCGCCTTGGCCTGGTCCGTGGCAAGGCCAAATCTCTGACCGACCCCAAAGGCGGGTAAGCCCGCCCTGCCCTCCCGGCTCGGGTTTCGCCTAAACCACGATCCGGTTTCGTTCTTTTAGGCCTGGCTCTTTGCGTTCAACCGCAGTGCCAGCTCCTGGATCTTGTCGCGTAACGAAATCAGGTCAGCCAGATCATCCCCCGCCGCGTCCAAAATACAGCGCGAGATAGTTGCCGCCTCGTTCTGCAAGGCAAGACCTTTAGCTGCCAATGAGACAATCACACTGCGCTCATCCTCAGGATTTCGCTTACGCGTGATCAGGTCGGCCGCCTCCATGCGTTTCAACAAAGGCGTGAGCGTATTTGACTCCAGGTTCAATGCGATGCCCAGATCATTCACCTTCTGGCTGCCCTGCTCCCACAGGGCGACAAGCACCAGATACTGCGGATAGGTCAGCCCATATTGCGACAACAGCGGCCGATACAGCCGCCCCATGGCATTGTTGGCGGAATAGAGCGCAAAGCACAGCAGGTCATCAAGGTGAAGGGGTCGGTGCGTCATTCTTGACAGGTAAATCGCACACGATCAAACTGCAACCCCTTGCCACTGGTCCCGGCCTGACCTATTTAAATCGTACACGATATATTCTTACACGATTAAAATCAAAACAAGGACACCACCATGAGCATCTCCCCTCTTTATACCGCCCAGGGCACAGCCACCGGAGGCCGCAATGGCCGCGCCACAGTTGCAGAATCTGGTCTCGATCTGGTTCTGGCGGCGCCACCTGCCCTGGGCGGGGACGGCAAAGGCAGCAATCCAGAGCAGCTTTTTGCCGCCGGATATTCCGCCTGCTTCATTGGCGCCATGCAATTTGCCACGACGCAGGATGAAAGCCTGGCCAAGGTTCCCGCCGAGGTTTCGGTCACTGCAAATGTGGGAATTGGCCCCAAACCCGAGGGTGGTTTTGGTCTGAGTGTCGCCCTTGTGGTGACCCTGCCCGGGCTTGACGCGGCCCAGGCCGAACGCATCGTCGAAGCAGGTCACAAAATTTGCCCCTATTCCAACGCGATTCAGGGCAACGTCGAGGTGACAACAGAAGTTCAATAAGGCCGAAGTAATGCGCGAGTCCTTGCCGCGCGTTCGGGATATTTTTGGCCAAATGAAGCAGCCACAGGCGGCAACCGCATCGCCAGATGCTCATACAGTAAAAGCGCGGAAGGTATCTTCCGCGCTTTTTCATTTTAACAACAGCAGCTGCGATTAACTACGCACCATCGCTTCATAAGCTGCAGCGATGTCGCGCGTCATCTCACCGACTTCGAATGTGTAGGGACCGATTTCCCCAACAGGGGTGACCTCAGCCGCGGTGCCGGTCAACCAGCACTGTTCAAACCCTTCCATCTCCTCGGGCAGGATGCGACGTTCATGCACGGTGATGCCTTTTTCCTTGAGCATCGCAATCACGGTCTGACGGGTAATCCCATTGAGAAAGCAATCTGCCAGCGGCGTGTGCACTTCGCCGTCCTTCACAAAGAAGATATTGGCGCCGGTCGCCTCAGCCACATAGCCGCGATAATCCATGAACAGGGCATCCGAACAGCCTTTGGCCTCAGCCTTATGCTTGGAAATGGTGCAGATCATATAAAGACCCGCCGCCTTGGCATGCACCGGGATTGTCTCAGGGCTGGGGCGCTTGTATTCCGCAATGTCCAGTTTGGCGCCCTGCATCTTGGCATCGCCATAATAGGCCCCCCAGCCCCAGACTGCCA
Source organism: Phaeobacter sp. G2 (assembly GCA_025163595.1). Lineage (NCBI taxonomy): Bacteria > Pseudomonadati > Pseudomonadota > Alphaproteobacteria > Rhodobacterales > Roseobacteraceae > Phaeobacter > Phaeobacter sp. G2. The sequence continues at coordinate 254,374 of CP104100.1, read as the reverse complement.
CGGCCATGCGCACCGGATTCTGCGCCGAGGCAACACCCATGTCTTCGCCAGAGCCGCGCCAGACCAGAGCCCGCACATAGGCGTCCTGCAGCCCAGAGGCCTTGAGGGTCTCTTCTTTGGCGGCTTCGATATCATCCACCGAATAGGGCATCGGCATGTCCAGCGCCTCAGCACTGGCAATCAGCCGCTCGGAATGTTCGCGGCTTTTGAAGATCTTGCCGTTATAGGCGCGCTCACCTTCAAACACCGAAGACGCATAGTGCATCGCATGGGTCAGGACGTGCACCTTTGCATCTCGCCAGTCGACCAGCTCTCCGTCCATCCAGATAAAGCCGTCACGATCATCATATCCAGCCATGCCACAGCCTCCTCAAAGCAGTTGTATTTTCATAAGTTGCGCCAAATATGACCGAAGTGGACATATTGTTGCGCCAAAGCTGCGATTCGATACATCTTCACTCTTGGAATGTCAATATAGCTGACATAAACTGACCGGCAGGGACGCACGGCGAGCAGAGGGAACGCACCATGGCAGAAGGCAGCTCAAGCGGACGGTCAATGGGGCGATCCAGCCAGGGCTATGGCGGCGAAAGCCTGTTGTTTTTGACCGATGAACAATTGCGCCAGGGGATCGAGGCAATGTTCTTTGCCTATCGCGGCTTTACAGCCGATCCCGACCGCATTCTGGCACAGATGTCTTATGGGCGTGCCCATCACCGCGCCATTCACTTTATCAATCGCGCCCCCGGGACCACGGTAAACAACATGCTGACCATCCTGGGCGTCACCAAACAATCGCTCAACCGGGTTCTGCGCACCCTGATCAGCGATGGGTTGGTCGAAAGCCGGGTTGGGGTCACCGACAAGCGCGAACGCCATCTTCACCTCACCGAGGAAGGCAGACAGCTGGAGGCCAAGCTTTCGGATGCCCAGCGCGCCCGCATGCGCGCCGCCTATAAGGATGCCGGGCCCGAGGCCGTCCAGGGGTTCAAGAAGGTATTGGAGGCGATGATGGATGCAGATATGCGCCGGGCCTATATCAATCTGCGGGAAACCGGATCATGACCACCTTTGACTCGCACCTACTGATTGTTGACGATGACGAACGCATTCGCGGATTGCTGAAGAAATTTCTGGTGCGGGCCGGTTTTCTGGTCTCTGCGGCACGGGACGCAGCCCATGCCCGCCGGATCTTGGCCGGGCTCGATTTTGATCTGATCATCATGGATGTGATGATGCCGGGCGAGGACGGTATCTCGCTGACCAAATCCCTGCGCGAAACCATGACCACGCCAATCCTGCTGCTCACCGCTAAGGGCGAGACAGAGGACCGCATCACCGGATTTGAGGCCGGCGCGGATGACTATCTGCCCAAACCCTTTGAACCCAAGGAACTGCTGCTGCGGGTCAATGCGATCCTGCGCCGGGTGCCGGATACCTCGGCGCAGGACAGCGCCCCCAAGGTGCTGCATCTTGGCGACATCCGCTATGATATCGAACGCGGAGAGATGTGGCAGGGCAATGATCTGGTGCGGTTAACCGGCACCGAAAGCCAGCTGATGAAGATCTTTTCGGCCTGCCCCGGAGACCCCGTGAGCCGCGCCAAACTGGTCGAAGATCTGGGCCGGGACCGTGGTCAGGCACAGGAACGCGCTGTGGATGTTCAGATCACCCGGCTGCGCCGCAAGATCGAGCCGAACCCAAAACAGCCGCAATACCTGCAAACTGTCCGCGGCGCCGGCTATATGCTTGCGCCTGATTGATCAGGGACCGTCGCTCCGAAAGACTCGCCCTTTCTAACTGATCCCTTTGCTGGCACCCTGTGGGCAATGCTGCCCCTGTTGTTCACTCTGACGCTCTGGAACATGCCAAAATGACAACCGCTTTGATCACCCACGCTGATTGCCTGCGCCATGACACACCAGAGGGGCACCCCGAACAGGTGGCCCGCCTTGAACACGTCCTACACGCGCTGGAAACACTGGATCTGAAACGTGTTGCCGCGCCGATGGCGGCCGAGGATGACGTCCTGCGCATCCATCCTGTGGATCATCTGCGCGCCCTGCGCAGCGCCCGCCCAATCGAAGGCTATGCACAGATTGATGGCGATACTTTCCTGTCCCCCGGTTCACTAGACGCGGCCTTTCGCGCCGCCGGTGCTGCGGTACGCGCCGTGGATTTGGTACTGACAGGCGAGGTTCAAAACGCCTTTGCTGCTATTCGCCCACCGGGACACCATGCCGAAACCGAGACCGCCATGGGGTTTTGCCTGTTTGGGAACGCTGCACTGGCCGCCAAACATGCCCTAGATCATCACGGCCTGAAGCGAGTCGCGGTGGTGGATTTTGACGTGCATCACGGCAACGGCACCCAGGATCTATTGTGGGATGAGCCCCGCGCCCTGTTTATCACTAGCCAACAAATGCCGCTGTGGCCCGGTTCAGGGCGGGTGGATGAAGACGGCGCATACGGCCAGATTCTCAACATGCCACTGGCACCCGATTCTGCTGGCCCTGAAATGCGCGCCGCCTATGAAGGCCAGGCTTTTCCACGGCTGCGCGCCTTTAAACCAGAGCTGATAATCATTTCGGCCGGCTTTGACGCCCACCGCGATGATCCGCTGGCCAGTCTGAACTGGAGCACGACCGATTTTGCCTGGCTTACGGCTAAACTCTGCGCTCTGGCAGAGGAGCTGTGTCAGGGTCGTATCGTCTCGACTTTGGAAGGCGGATATGATCTGAACGCCCTAGCGCAGGCCACGCGCGCACATGTGGAAGAATTGATAAAGGCAGCGACATGACTGAACCCACCGCCCCCTCCGTAGAAGAGATGAGCTTTGAGCAGGCCATGCGCGAGCTGGAAACTGTGGTTGGCCAACTGGAACGTGGCGATGTGGCACTGGATGCCTCGATCGCGCTGTATGAACGGGGTGCCAAGCTCAAGAAACGCTGCGAAGATGAGTTGAAGCGCGCCGAAGAGAAGGTCGCCTCCCTGACGCTGGACGCCAGCGGCACACCGGTTGCAACCCAGGCTCTGGACGCGGGCTAACAGCATGGCTGCCTCGTTCACCGTGGCGCTGAAACAGGCGCAACAAGAGATCTCTGCCCGCTTGAGCGCGATTATTCCTGTGCAGTCCACCTTGGGACAGCCCATGCTGCATGCGGTGATGGGCGGCAAGATGCTGCGCGGATTTCTGGCGCTGGAAAGTGCGCGGCTGCACGGCGTTGATGCCGAGGCCGCCCTGGATGCGGCCGTCGCGATTGAATGCATTCACGCCTACTCCCTGGTGCATGATGATCTGCCCTGCATGGATGACGACGATCTGCGCCGTGGCCTGCCGACGGTCCATAAAAAATGGGACGAGGCAACAGCGGTGCTGACAGGCGATGCCCTGCAAACCATGGCCTTTGATCTGTTGGCCGATGCAAAATTCGGCCCCAACGCGCTAGAGCTCATCCGGCTATTGGCCCGTGCGGCTGGCCGCTCTGGCATGGTGCTGGGGCAGATGCTGGATATTGATGCAGAAACCGCCACAACCCCTTTGACCCTGGAACAGATCACCCGCCTGCAGGACCGCAAAACCGGCTGCCTGATCAACTGGTCTGCCACCGTTGGACCAGTGATTGCCGGCGACGATTCCCGCGCTCTGTGGCAATATGCAACCGCTCTTGGCCTTGCATTTCAGATTGCCGATGACATCTTGGATGTGGAAGGAGACGCTGAAAAGGTTGGCAAGGCCCTGCGCAAAGATGCCACTGCCGGCAAGGCGACCTTTGTCTCGCTCTTAGGACTGGAGCCTGCCAAACAGCGCGCTCGGGATCTGGTCGACGAGGCCTGCAGCGCCCTAGCCCCCTATGGGGTCGCCGGAGAAACCTTGAAGCAGACCGCCCGCTTCGTTATTGCGCGTGACAGCTGACACCGGGGCCCGATTGCCCTGACCGCCACAAGGAAACATCATGTCTGACCGGCCCTCTACCCCGCTTCTGGACCAGATCGCGCGCCCTGCGGATATGAAAGGGCTGAGTGATGCACAATTGGTGCAGCTGGCCCATGAGCTGCGGCAAGAGACCATTTCGGCGGTCTCAACCACTGGCGGCCATCTGGGTGCGGGGCTGGGCGTGATAGAGCTCACCGTGGCGCTGCATGCGGTGTTCAACACCCCACGGGATAAACTGATCTGGGATGTCTCGCATCAAAGCTACCCCCATAAAATTCTGACCGAACGCCGTGACCGCATCCGCACCCTGCGCACCAAGGGCGGGCTGTCGGGTTTCACCAAACGCTCCGAATCTCCCTATGATCCCTTTGGCGCTGCCCATAGCTCCACCTCGATCTCTGCGGCGCTGGGGTTCTCGGTGGCCCGCGATCTGGGCGGCGTAGTGCCCGAAGGTCTGGGCGAAGCAATTGCGGTGATCGGCGATGGCGCGATGTCGGCCGGCATGGCCTTTGAGGCGATGAACAACGCTGGTCATCTGGACAAGCGCATGATCGTCATCCTCAACGACAATGAGATGAGCATCGCACCGCCAGTTGGCGCGCTGTCCTCCTATCTGTCACGGCTTTATGCCGAAGAACCGTTTCAGGAACTGAAGGCCGTGGCCAAGGGCGCCGCATCGCTGCTGCCGGAACCCTTCCGCGAAGGCGCCAAACGCGCCAAAGACATGCTCAAAGGCATGGCCGTTGGCGGCACCATGTTTGAATCCCTCGGCTTTTCCTACATCGGCCCTATTGATGGCCACGATCTGGATCAGCTGCTGCCAGTGCTGCGCACCGTCAAGGCCCGCGCGCGCGGGCCGATCCTGATCCACGTGCTGACCAAAAAGGGCAAGGGATACGCCCCGGCTGAAACAGCCCGTGACAAGGGCCATGCCACCGCCAAATTTGACATGGTCACCGGAGAGCAGAAAAAAGCCCCCTCTAACGCGCCCTCCTACACGGGTGTCTTTGGCGATGAGCTGGTGAAACTTGCCGCCAAAGATGACAAGATCTGCGCTGTCACGGCCGCCATGCCCGATGGCACCGGCCTGTCGCTGATGGCGGAACGCTATCCGTCACGCTGTTTTGACGTGGGCATAGCCGAACAGCACGGCGTCACCTTTGCCGCCGCGCTGGCGGCCGGCGGGATGAAGCCGTTTTGTGCGATGTATTCCACCTTTTTGCAGCGTGGCTATGACCAGGTGGTGCATGACGTCGCCATCCAGCGCCTGCCCGTGCGCTTTGCCATCGACCGCGCTGGCCTGGTGGGGGCAGATGGTGCCACCCATGCTGGTTCCTTCGACATCGGTTTTATGTCCAACCTGCCCGGTATGGTGGTGATGGCCGCCGCCGACGAGGCAGAGCTGGTGCATATGGTCCATACCGCCGCCGCCCATGACGCGGGCCCCATCGCCTTTCGCTATCCCCGTGGCGAGGGCGAAGGTGTCGAGATGCCGGAAGAGCCGCAACTGCTGGAGATCGGCAAGGGCCGGATGATCCAAACGGGCAAACGCGTGGCGCTGCTCTCTTTTGGCACCCGTCTGGGCGAAACCCGCAAGGCCGCTGAGGCCCTGTCGGCCAAGGGCATCACCCCAACCATTGCCGACGCCCGTTTTGCTAAACCGCTGGACCGTGAGATGATCCTGAATCTGGTGGCCGACCACGAGGCGCTGATCACCATTGAAGAGGGCGCCGTAGGCGGCTTTGGCTCCCATGTGGCGCAGCTGCTGGCAGATGAGGGCGTATTCGACGCGGGCTTCAAATTCCGCTCCATGGTGCTGCCCGATACGTTTATCGACCAAGCCAGCCCCAAAGACATGTACGAGACCGCCGCCATGAACGCCCCGCAGATCGAAGCCAAGGTGTTGGAGGTACTAGGCGTAGCCCAGATCGGGGAAAAGCGTGCGTAAGATTGGAAAACACGAGGACAGGACTTGCCTTGATGGACAGGTTCGACCGAACCACCTCGCCTAGTCGTATCCAGACATTTTGCAGAAAAACCGATAAATAGACGCGGCCTTACCCGCGTTCAGTTTTTGTATCTGCTCCGCAATTTGATCGTCTCCCAGTAAATAGACCGGCAGTTTCTCTGGGTTTACTACTGCAAAATTCAACAGCACCGCCCGCTTGGAAAACACCGCGGAACCACACACAACGTCAAATTTTCTCGCAAATGGTTGTTGCTCCCAAAGCTGGTCCAAAACGCTGGGATGCTTCCGGTTGATCCGGGCACCGAGCCGCCCAAGTGTTCTGAAATTCAGCAGCACAAAGAACAGATGCATAATCCCCATTTGCTACAACGCTGGCGGCTCCGAAGGGGGCACAAAGCGCTCCATATCTTCTGCTGCAAGCACCGCCTGCAACCCCTCGCGGTAGCTTGGATACAGCAGCTCGACCCCCAACTCGTCTTTGATACGATTGTTGCGGACGCGCTTGTTCTCGCCGTAAAAACTGCGCGCCATTGGGGTCATGCCGGCCTCGTCAAAAGGCACCTCGGCGGGCACGGGCAGGCCCAGCAGCTCTGCCGCGTAGCCCAGAACATCCTGTGGCGGGGCCGGGTCATCATCGCAAAGGTTATAAATCCCCCCCGGGTTCGGCGCGTCAATTGAGGCCAGCAGTGCCTGCACAATGTCATCCACATGAATGCGGGAAAACACCTGCCCCGGTTTGACAATACGCCGCGCTTTGCCCGCCATCAGCTTGGCAAAGGGGCCGCGCCCGGGGCCGTAGATCCCCGCCAGACGAAAGATATGCAGCGGCAGGTCAGGGATCTGCTGCCAGTGTTGCTCTGCCAGGCTGCGCCAGGTGCCGCGTTCGCTGGTCGGCGCAACCGGTGTGGTTTCATCCACCCAACCGCCGTCCCGGTCACCATAGACCGCTGTGGTCGACAAATACCCGACCCATTCAAAATGGGCAGCCGCAGCAGCTATCTCGTCTCGCAAGTGAGCCAAAACAGGGTCGCCGCGCTCATTTGGCCCGATAGAACTGAGCACATGGGTCACCCCGGCCAAAGGAATATCCTCCCCCGGCCAGGTCAGCATGTCCACACCTGGGACCGCAACCGGCTCCCGCGCGGTGCCAATCACCCGCCAGCCGCGCGCCAGTAGCTGCGACGCCAGGTGGCGCGCCGTATATCCACATCCAAGACAAAGAAGCGTTTTTTGCATAGGCTCTATTTGGGCAGAACCACGCGAGGGTGCAAGACTTGTTTCGCCCCCTGCGCCGCTCTTTCAAACCGTCATCAGCGTTTCCTGAAGTGAGCCAGCAAAACAGTGCTAAAAAGCAGGAGAGCGGGCAGGCCTGCACACGACATATTCACCCGGCAAGAGACCGCCACGACCTGTTGCTCTGCGGAGCTTGCTCACCGTCCTCTTTGTTGGCGCAATGCCGCTTTAGCTATCTGCTCAGTCGATCTGATAGCTAGGTAATTGCGCCAGCGCGTTGCGCAGGGCGTCTCCCCAGCTTGAGGAGACCGCTTGGTAATAGGCATCGTCCACTTCGATCCGTGGCCTGGGGGTGGCGACAAAGCTGTCTTGGAAATAGACGTGCAGATCAAGGGGCAGCCCAACAGACAGATTGGCCTTTATTGTTGAATCAAACGAGACGATCAGCAGCTTAACAGCGTCTTCAAATGACATCTCGGGATCATAGGCCCGTACCAGGATTGGTTTGCCGTACTTGGCTTCGCCGATCTGGAAAAACGGATTGTCGTCCGTGATTTCAATAAAATTGCCTTCGGGGTAAATCATAAACATCGTAGGTGCCCCGCCTTTGATCTGGCCCCCTACAATCACCGAGGCTTTGAATTTTGACGATGCTTGCTGGCCCTCGGAATGGCTATCGGCAATCACCTCTCGCAATGTCGAGCCAACAAGCCGGGCGATCTCGAACATCGTCGGCAGCTCCAATATGGAGGGGCTGCGTTCCGTTGTGACCTTTGACCGTTCCTCCAGAAGGCTGATCAATGATTGAGTGGTTGCAAGGTTTCCCGATGTCATCAGCGTGATGACCCGTTCGCCAGGAACATCCCATGTGAACATTTTCCGCGTAACCGAGAAGTTATCTACGCCTGCGTTGGTGCGGGTGTCGGACATGAAAACCAAGCCCTTGTTCAATCGTAGTCCGACGCAATAGGTCATTGTTTTGGTCCAGTACGGGGTAGAGAGTTCGAAACAGTGTACCGTATCTATTGCTGAATTTGCAGCGATACAATCATCGTCTCGTCCATAGCTCCCCTGCGAATGCCCGTAATTGGCGCCGCATCCCGTGAATCAAGGCCCGTTGCGATCCTGACATATCGCTCATCCGGCGAAATACCATTGGAGACGTCAAAGCCGACCCAGCCCAGCCCCTCAATATGGGCCTCGGCCCAGGCGTGGCTGGCATCTTGATCGATCCGGTCGTCCATCATGAGATATCCACTGACATAGCGCGCAGGAATGCCTGCCACCCGCGCCGCTGCAACGAAGATCTGCGCGTGGTCCTGGCAAACGCCACCACCGGCCTTCAGCGCCTCTTCGGCGCTGGTTCCTGCAAAGGTGTTTGCTTCGCCATACGGGGCCGCTGCAAGAATTTCCTGTGACAATACGTGAAGATCGCTCAGCGTATCGCCTTTGGCCTTTATATGTTTGGCCAGCTTGCGAATGCCGCGTCCAGGTGTGGTGCGTGGTGTTGTTTGGCAAAAATGCCAAAGCGGCGCCTTTCCGTAAACTTTGCCGAAAATACCATCCGACGAATGGGTTTCGACCACGCCTGAGACCTGAACAGAGACTTCGGTCGTGCCTGCATTGGCTTGAACCAACAGCGTTTGGTTTTGATATTGATCCTGAAACTCAAGCTCCTGAACCCCGCCGGAAATCGAGACATTCCAGTCCAGAACCGTTTGATGCTTAGTGGACATCGGGGTCAGGCGCACCTGTTGCAAGCCATAAGACACCGGCGCATCGTAAGTGTATTTGGTCGTATGTGAGATTTCCAGTTTCATAGTCTCAAACGCTTATCCGATGAACCGATAGTCTGTTTCAATCTGCTGCCCGATCGCGTTGATATCGTCGATAAAGGCTGTGATGAATTGATGCAGCCCCTCGTCAAAAACCGTTGCAATCGTGTGCGCACGCAGCCTGTCGCGCTGTGCGCTGATCATGTCGTGACATGTCAGGCGGGTGCCATAATCCTTGGCGAGAAATCCGAGACTTTCTTCCAGAATTCGGCTGCAAAAGGACAGGGACCGTGGAAAGCGGGGATCCAGAATGAGGAAATCAGCGACGCTGGCGGGCGTCATGTTTTCATCATTGAGCCAGCGAAAAGACCGGTGCGCAGAAACCGAGCGTAGAATGGTTTCCCACTGCACGTTATCCAAAGCGGATCCGACAAAACTGGCTGACGGTAGCAATGTGTAATACTTCACATCAATGATCCGTGCCGTATTGTCTGCCCGTTCCAATGCGATGCCCATTTGGGTGAAATCATAAATATCATTGCGCAGCATGGTGCCGTGCATAGCACCGCGGACCAATGCGCTATGGCGGCGAATTTCTCCGAGCACGGCTGGCAGGTCCGTTTCTTTTACAGGTGACTTGAGGGTCTTTTTCAGGCCCATCCAGCCTTCATTGACCGCTTCCCAGACTTCTGTGGTCAACGCGGTTCGAACCATACGGGCGTTGGTTCGTGCTTTTTCGACAGCTGAGAGAACACTCGACGGATTGGCCGGATCTCGCAGCAGGAAATCCACCACATATGCCGCCTCGTAGGAATCATATTTTGCGTCATAATGGCTACGGGCGCCCGCCGTGGTCACAACGGATTTCCATTCTGAGGCAGGATCATTGGATCGCGTCAGCGCAATGCGGAACCCGGCTTCGACAAGGCGCGCGGTATTCTCGCAGCGTTCCAAAAAGCGAAACATCCAATAGAGGCCACCAGCGGTTTTTCCAAGCATCCTGCTAGTCCTCCAGAACCCAAGTATCTTTGGTGCCGCCACCCTGGCTGGAGTTGACCACCAGGGAACCGGCCTTCAATGCCACGCGGGTCAGACCGCCCGGGGCGATGTTGATACTGTCCGGTGACACCAGGGCAAAGGGCCGTAAATCAACGTGACGCGGCGCAAGCCCTTTTTTGGCAAAGATGGGCACTGTCGACAAAGACAAGGTCGGCTGCGCGATATAGTTGCCTGGGTTTCTGCGCAGTTTGGCAGCAAAGGATGACAGCTCTTTCTTGCTGGCTGCTGGCCCGACAAGCATCCCATAGCCGCCCGATCCGTGAACCTCTTTCACCACCAGCTCTGCCAGATGATCCAGGACATAGGCCAGCGAGTCCGCTTCTGAACACCGCCAGGTCTGGACGTTTTTCAAAATTGCCTTCTCACCAGTATAAAATTCGATGATGTCGGGCATGTAGGAATAGATCGCTTTATCGTCAGCAATGCCCGTCCCCGGCGCGTTCGCAATGGTGATGTTTCCGGCACGGTAGACATCCATGATACCCGGCACACCCAACATGGAGTCAGGGTTGAAATTCAGCGGATCAAGATAATCATCATCGACCCTGCGATACAGCACATCAATCTTCTTATAGCCCTTGGTCGTGCGCATCGCGATGTGGCCGTCCACAACCATCAGATCATGCCCTTCCACCAGCTCAACGCCCATCTGATCAGCCAGAAACGAATGCTCAAAATAGGCGGAGTTGTGAATTCCCGGCGTCAGAATGGCCACAGTGGGCTTGCCAGCGCAGCGCTCGGGCGCACAGGCGGCAAGCGAGCGCCGCAGGTTCTTGGGGTAGTCGCTCACGCGCTGAACTTTGATCTGGCTGAACAGTTCGGGAAACATATGCAGCATCGTTTCGCGATTCTCGAGCATGTAAGACACACCCGACGGTGTTCGGGCGTTGTCTTCGAGCACGTAGAAATCATCCTCACCCGTGCGCACAAGATCAGTGCCGACGATGTGGGTGTACACTTTACCCGGTGGCGTGAACCCGATCATCTGCGGCAGGAACGCTTCATTGCGCGAAATCAGTTCGGTCGGCACGATCCCCGCACGTAGAATTTCTTGTCGGTGATAGATGTCATGCAAAAAGGCATTGATTGCACCCACACGTTGCTTGATCCCTTTAGACAATTTGGTCCACTCGCGGTTTGCAATAATGCGGGGGATCAAGTCGAACGGGATCAATCTTTCTTGGGCGGCGGCTTGGCCATAGACATTAAAGGTGATGCCTGTGCGTCGGAAAAACGCCTCGGCTTCCTTTGATTTCTTTGAAAGACGCGCAGGGTCTTCGTTTGCAAACCACTTTTGGTATTCGGCGTATGGAGCGCGGACGCCATCTGAACCCAAAAGCATTTCATCAAAGTGGAGACGTTCTAAATCCATATAAACACGTTAAGGGTTTATGAAGGTTTGGCAAATGGAAGTGTTGAATTACACGCTGCGCGCCACATTAACTGCCTGTTTTTTGAGCAACATACTGCCGTAGGACGTCATAAAAGAGACGTCTGCAGCGTCTCTGCCCACACCAATGCGCGCAATTTCACTCGCTTTTGCCATGCCCGTCGGGTCAACCAAATGCCACTGACCTTCTAGATAAACCTCTGCCACAGCATGAAAATCCTGGGGCGTGACATCTGGTGCATAGGCACTCACAAATCGGGCGGGAATACCCACGGAACGCGCCATTGCGATCAAAACATGTGCATAGTCGCGACAAACGCCTGCACGAGCACCAAAACTGTCCGTTGCGGTTGTCAGACCATGGCTTGCAAAGCTGTCATATGTGAATTGATTCTCAATCCATTCGGACATTGCCACAATCAACTGGCCACCAGAGGCCGCCCCAAACAAAGCTGGGACAGAATTGGCGAAGTCTTCTGGGTGGCAATATCGTGAGGGCATAAGGAACTTTGTGACCTCGCTGGGAAGCTGGCGCAGCTCTGTGGCCGCGAGCTCAGCCAATACAGCTGTTTTTCGATCCACCATGACCTGCGTTTGATACATGCATTCAAATTCACCGGCCACGCGGAGCCACCGCCTTGTTCCGACCTGTTCTTCACCGGAAACAATACTGGTTTCAACATCGGGTGAGAGGCAAAATTGCGTGTTCTGCAAGCGCTGCTCGGTATCCTGCGCCGCCTCGATCTGCAGCAATAAATCGCAGGGGTGCTCAGATCTGTAGATGAGATGGGCCTGGATCGATAGAAGCAAGACGTATCCTTCCAAAGCAAAAACGCAAGACAAGCAGGCTCACACTTTCCGCCCTGAGTGTCGATGCATTTTCAAACAGCGGCCAGAACGCCGGCTCGGTTACCCAAACGTCCAAGCAGACATTCACCGCTTAACGGCAACTTGCTCTCTCAGGGCTCGGGCCCGTCGCTGGCTGAACATGAGGCAAAGGTTTGCTCTGGCTGTTCTTATTAGACCCAGCATATCGCCTTGGCCCCGGTCAGCCGAGCAAAGGCTGCCGCAGGGGCTCAAAGCCCGAGCAATTGCGCCTCCAGGGATTTTGCGCGGGCTGTTTTCAGCCGCCGTTTTTCAGTCTTTGCCATATCACCCACGGCGGTTTTGCGGCCAAAGGTCTGGCGCAGACGATCCATCGCCATCAGTTTGCGGGCGGTGACCTGCGCCAGCTGCATGTTAAGGTTGCGGCGCGTGTTCAAATGCCAGCCCTCCCACAACAGATCAGCCCCCAGCGCCTTCATCGGCATGTCGCTATCAGCCTCTGAACGGGCCTCACGAACCTGGGCCTCCAATTTGGTCAACTGGCCACGCAGCCGCGCCTCTTGGTCCAGGATGGGTTTGATTTTGGCGTGTTCTTTCAGATACTGCGCTTCGGTGACAGCAGCCATCTGTTTGAGCATGGCCATCTTTTGTTTCATCACAGACCTCCCTTGGCGCGTTCGCGCATCTCATCAGCAAAGCGGATCGCCGCGGCCACCGGTGCATAATATTCTTCTTCAACCTCGTCACCGATCCCGATGGTGGCGTAAAGTGCCCGCGCCGTTGGCGGATCACTGTGGATCGGAATGGCGTTTTCATTGGCGATCCGGCGAATGGTCGCCGCGACCTCATCCACACCTTTGGCCACGCAGACCGGCGCCGTACCGGCACCGCCCTCCCATTTCAGCGCTACCGCATAGTGGGTCGGGTTGACGATCACAACGCTGGCCTCTGGCACCGCAGCCATCATCTGGCCCGTGGCAATTTCCATGGCTTTTTGACGTCGCTTACCCTTCATATGGGGATCGCCTTCGGCATCCTTGTTTTCGTCCTGGATTTCCTTGCGTGACATCATGTTCTTGCGGCGGTGTTCATCGTGCTGGAAAATCGCATCCACCACCCCGATGGTGATCGAGATCAGCAAGGCAATCACCAGGAACTCCATTCCCAGCTCTGCCAGCATCTTGATCACCGAAGAAGCCCCGGTTGCCGACGAAGCGATCATCTCGGGCATCCGGTTATTGAGGTAAACCCCAAGACAGATCGAATAGATCATCAGCTTGAAGGCGCTTTTGCCAAACTCAAACAGCCCAGCGCGACCAAACTTGTTCTTGGCGTTGGAAATAATCGAAAGCCGCGACATCTTTGGTTCAAGCTTGCTGGGCGCAAAGACCAGTGCCCGTTGGCCGACGATGGACAACAGAACCAGCACAAAAGGAATGATAAACAGCGGCAGCAAAGGCCAGGCCAGTGCCGCAATCATGCCGCCAATCGGTGGCGTTCCATTGCCGGAAAACAGCTGTTTCGCCAGCCGGTCGGGCTGGTCGATAATTGACATCAACACAGTGCCAAATTCGGTCACCATACCGTGGCCAGCCGCATATAAGGCGACGACCAACCCCATATAGGCGGCGGCGACGGAAAGGTCGGTTGATTTGGCAACCTCACCTTTCTCCCGCGCTTTGCGCAGCTTGGCCTCCGTTGGCTCAAATGACTTGTCTGAATCGTCGTCGCCGCTCATTACAGGCCACCTCCGGGATCAGCAAAAAAGGTCATCATCTCGCGCATCCAGACATCCAGGATCATCGGGCTGGCAACCATCAGAATGAACAGGCCACCAAAGGTGATTACCGGCGCACCAACAAAGAACACCATCAACTGAGGCATGGCACGGTTGATCACGCCCAGCGCCAGATTGTAGATCACCGCCGTAATGAGAAAAGGCGCCGCCAGGGTGAAGGCCATGTAGAACGCGCGGGCGATCCGGTGTATGCCCCATTCGGAAAAACCAGCGGGCGCAGGGTAATCGCCGAGCGGAAAAATCTGGTAGGAATAGATCAAAAACTCCGCCACCCGGACATGCAGCCCCATCATCACTGCCAGCGCCAGGCCTGACACCAGTAACACTGCCCCCATTGCCGGCAGGGAATCGGCGCCGATATTACCCAGAACCTGCGACAGGGAGGTGCTTTGCGCTGCAATTGTGCCAGCGATCTGCAACCCCATGAGAAACAGCCGCACCGACATCCCCAACGCCAGGCCAACAATGGCCTCGCTGGTGGCTAAACCGGCAAAATGCAGCGGTGATGTCGGCTCTGGAAACAGGGGCAAGGCCGGCGCCACGACAAAGGTAAAAGCAACGGCAATCGCCAGCTTAATATTCATCGGGACATATTGTTCACCAAAGGCCGGCAGCACTGAGGTCATGGCACCAACCCGCAAGAAGACAATGGCAAAATGCCAGAAACTCGCTCCGAGAAACGCCCGCAACTCTGGAGGCAGATCCAGCAGTGTCATGCGGCAACCATTCCAACCAATGCCGGGCGGGCTTCCAGACCAATTTCCTCAAACGAGAGCACCGGATTGGTGATGCCACGGGATTTCAGAATGGTGCGCAGATAGCGACGGCGGCGGGTAGAGGTCACCACGGCGGCAAAGACGCCCTGTTCTGTCACCGTGTTCAGGCGCTCGCTCAGACCCTCTGCCAAGCGGTTGAACATATCAGGCGGCAGGGCCACATCGAGATTGCCGGCGCTGACATCCACCTGATAGGTCGAAAAGGTATCCTCCCACTCTGGCGCCAATTGGATCAGCGGGATGGTGCCATCTTCGCGCTTCATCTCGGCAACCAGCTGGAAACCGAGGCGCTGACGCACCTGTTCGCAGATTACCTCTGGCTGGGTAGAGTGGATGCGTGCCTCTGCAATGGCCTCCAGAATCAGAGGAATATTGCGGATCGACACCCGCTCTTCCAACAGCAGGCGCAGGACCGCATGCAGGGTATCCAATGGCACCTTGTCGGGCACCAGATCCTCCAGCAGCTTGCGGTTGGCTTCGGCGCGGAACGGATCCGACAGCTCGGTCATTTCATTCAGCAGGCGGCGCAGGGATTTGAAGGTCAGCAAGCGGGCAAAGTTCTGTTTGATCACTTCCAGAAGATGCGTTGCCAGGATTTCCGGCGGGGTCACGACCGTGGCCCCAGCAAGAACAGCATCCTGTTGTTGCGCCGCATTAATCCAGCGGGCAGGCGCGCCATAGACGGGCTCGGTTACGTCCGTCCCTGGGGGCAGCGCACTATGGTTGTCGGGCATCAAGGCCAGGACCATATCCGGGTGTAGCGTCCCCCGCACCTGTTCGACCCCCTGCACTTTCACCACATAGGTTCCGCGCACCAGATCCGCCTGATCTGTGAGACGGATTTCGGGCAAAATCAGGCCAAAGCTGGTGGCAATATGGGTCCGCATGTTGGCGATACGCGCGTCTAACCCGGTGCCGGCATCCAGCACCATGCTGACCAGATCCGGGGCAAACTCCAGGTGCAAATCGTCAAGATCAAGGATATCGCCCAGCGCCTTGCTCGGTGTTGGATTGGCGGTTTCCTCCATCTCGTCTTCGATTTCGGCGTCTTCTTTGGCCTTGATTTTCACCTGAATACGATAGGCCGCAAAGCCCAGAACCGCCCCCCCGATAACAAAGGGCAGGAACGGCAGGCCAGGGACCAGCGCAAACATCACCATCAGCACCGCAACCGTGGCCAGGGCCGCCGGGTGTTTGCCAAACTGATCCATCAGCGCGATATCGGTCGCGCCGGTGGCCCCACCACGGGCCAGCAACAGCGCCGCAGCAATCGAGATGATGACCGATGGAATCTGCGAAACCAGCCCATCCCCAACAGTCAGGATTGCATAGGTTTCAAAAGCCGTCGCAACTGGCATCCCGTGGACAATAACGCCCATCACCAGACCCATCACCAGGTTCAACAGCGTAATAAGCAGACCGGCAACCGCGTCCCCTTTGACAAATTTCGACGCCCCATCCAGCGAGCCAAAGAAGGTGGTTTCCTTCTGGTCGTTCTCGCGGCGCTCCTTGGCGGTGGCATGGTCAATCGCGCCTGCCGACATGTCGGCGTCAATCGCCATCTGTTTGCCCGGCATCCCGTCCAGGGCAAAACGTGCACCAACTTCGGCCATCCGGGCCGCGCCCTTGTTGATGACCATGAAGTTAACAATAAGCAGAACGCCAAAGGTCACCAGACCCAGAAACACGCTGCCGCTCATGACAAACTGAGCAAAGCCCTGGATCACATCGCCGGCCGCATCTGTGCCGGTATGACCCTGGCCGATGATCAGCTTGGTTGACGAAATGTTCAGCGACAGGCGCAGCATCAAGGAGGCCAGCAGGATCGTCGGGAAGGACGAGAAATCCAGCGGCCGCTCGATGAACAGGGTAATGGTGAAGATCAGGATCGCCAGGCCAAATGACGCGGCAAGGCCCACATCCAGTACCCAGGCTGGCATGGGCAGGATCATCATCACGATGATCGCCATCAGAGCCAGCGCCAAAAGCACTGTCGGGCTAAAAAGCTGTTGAACGGTAAATTTAGGCACGAGCATTCTCTTGTTCTGGAGCAATCAGGCTGTTGAGGACGATGTGGTCTTTGCGGACATGCCAAAGCCCCCCACACGGGGTGGAGCTTCCGGCGCAGGCCCTGCGTTCAAAAGTTTTGAAAGGTGTCCCCTTCAAGACCACGGCATATTTTGCCCCGGTCTGAGCAGCACTGGATATCGCCCCAAATTGCCGCCCCGAGGCGGCAGGGGGAGACCTGTGGTTCAAAGACCGCGACATGCGTCGATCTGAAGTTCTGATAGCTAACGGCATTCTGCCTGTCCAATCGCGGATTAATCTAAAATCCAAGGTAGTTTCAGACAGTTGACAAAGTGTTAGCAGGACAGCGAAAGGCCGCCCCAAGAGGCGGCCTTTCGCAACTTCATCAACACGTCAAAAGCGCCCCGAACTGGCCCTTATTCAGCCTGGCCCCTATTCAACAGGGGGGGCATTTGCAGAATCGACCCTATTGAGCAGGTCGAGAATATTGTCACGGGTGCCGATGCTGCTCTCGACCAGAGCCCGTGCATGGGCCAGCGGTGACAGACCTTCGGGATCCTGGCTGGTTTCGGAAATCTGGCTGGTCACCGTGGCAACCTGTCCAAAGGGCGCATCCTCAGCAGGCGCCATGGTCTCGATCGCCTCCATGTCTTCCGAGTGCCAGAAGCCACGGGCAGCCGCGTTGCTGTCTTCTCCCAGCATATACTCGCCAGAGCGCGCAAATTCACCGTTGCGCCACAGGGCAGCGGCCCGCATCCGATTGGCTTCCGATCCCTCAAGCCCCATCAATTCCACCAGCGCGTTATGGGGTTTGCCCAGCGCCAGCGCGGTTTCGGCCATCATCAGGCGACGGTCCTTGTTTTCAGGCTCCAGCGCCAGTTTCTGCAGCAAGGACTGCGCCTGTTCCGCAAACCCCAGATCCAGCAGGCGACGTGCCATCAGCTCAGCCACCGGGCCAGCTTCGGCGGCGGTCGATTGACCGGCAAACACCAGACCATACTGCAGAAAGGTCACATCATCTGCCCGTTCGGTCAGCAGTGTCATCAGCGGATCAAGCACATCAGCCCGCGCCGCTGGCCCATCACGCCGGGTGACCTGCTTCAACTTGTCAAAAGCCTGCGCGAACTCTCCGGTCAAGGCCAGGGACACCACACCGGCCTTGCGCAGAGGCCCACCCAGAGGGGTATCGCGGCTCTCCAGTTCATAGGAGGCGATCAGCTCTGGCACATCCGGAGACAGGGCTTTGCGTTCGTTATAGCTGAGCTCAATCAAATCAATCAAAGCCGTGGGCGCGCTTTCAGTACGCTCGGCGACCTCTTCGGTGAGCTTTTCTGCCACCACCTCAGTATCGCCTTCCAGTTCTGCAATTGCGGCTTCGGCCAAGTTGATCTCCGGCACAAATTCCGCCCCTGTGCGGCTGACAGAGCGCAATATAGATTCGGCAATATGAAGATCACCAGATTCAGCAAACATCGAGCTGAGACGAGGGCCAAAATTCACCCGCAGATGCACAGGCAGCTTGGCAAAGGCCTGCTGAATTGCATCGGTATTGGCCGTTTTGCGGATGTTACCATCTGCCAGCACCGACCAAAGCGCGGTTTGCCCATTGCAGCCCTGCTGCCCCGAAAACGGATGATTGATGCCGATCCCTTTGCCATCCATCAGATCTGCCATCGCCATAAGCGTTGCCTGTTGCTCGGCGTCGACCCGTTCTTCTGGCAGCATCGACAACATGCTCCGGGCTTCGGCCCCAAAGCCAAAGTATAGATAAAGCTTGGCAAGAGCCCGCACACCGGCTGGGTTTACATCATCAAATTCACGCACCAAGGCACCGCGCAACGGGCCAAGCTGATCCGCAAAGGGGCTGTCGTTGCCCCAGGTGTGAATAGCGATTCGGCGATCCGGCAGACAGTGGTCATCAATGTTGGAATCCGTGGTCGCGCGCGCAATCAAACCGGTCTCGCGGTCGATGGCCGAGGTCACAGAAATATTGTCAAGCGGGTTCAGGGGGCGATCTGCCCGCCCCAGCAGCTCCAATGGCCGACTGCCATCCGCATCCCCTGACCGTGCCACATCCAGCAAACCCTGGTTCGCTGCCCTGCCAATCTGTTGCAGCAACCGCTGCTCTGAAGCGTTCACCGCCGCAGCCCGCGCGGTTTCATCCATATTGAGCAACAAATTCATCTCGGGCAGTTCATCCAAGACTTCCGCAGTTTCTTGCGCTGCGGTCTCGTCTTCTGCCACAGGTTCCGGGGTGGCCGGTGTTTGGTTCAGACCCAGTTCCGCATCCAGTCCAGCAGCCAGAACCGCAGCACCGCGCGACCCGACCGGTTCGGGTTCAGCCAAACGAGCGGACTCGGCAATCATTTCCTTGGTCGTCTTGACAGGTTCCGGTTCGGGCTCTGGCTGTTGTCGGCTAACTTGTCCGCCGCGATCAGCACTGATGGCAGATTTCAGGTTCAACGCCATGCGGGCATCTGCGATAGCCCCCTGGGACAGGTTGAACCGGTATCCCGCAACAGCTGAAGGCACCCTGGACGGCTCTGGGGCGACAGATTCCACCGGAGAGCCAAGCGTCAAAGCGCCAAAATTGCTCTGTACCGGATTGGACGCCACCGGCGCACCGCTGCCATCTGTGATATCGACAACCAGATAGCCATCCCTTTGCAGATAGGACTGGATTTCACAGTCACAGCCCAATTCCATCCGCAGAGGCTGACCAGGGCCGCTTTGTGTCAGGCCCTGCAGACGATCGCGGGGGATCAGGTTCCAAACCCGCGAGGTGTCAAATACAGCGGTAGACGAATTAATTTTTAGGCTTGCGGTACGCCCAGATTGGTTAAGCGTCCACTGCACCCCATCCGGCAGGCGCATGACCAGGCGCGAGAAGCCATCATGCTCGCCCGAGCGGGCGATGATGGTCTCAGCCTGGGCAGAGGAGCCCGCCGCCAACGCTGTGGCGGCTATCGCAAATGCGCGCCAAATCATGCTGCGTCCTGTTTTACCGATCTAAGGGCTTCTTCCAGTTCAGAAAAACCGGGGCGAATATGCGAAGGCGTGTTCTGGCGACCAACTTCGATACAGATCGCAGCCGCATGGTTGTGAAGATTCGCAACCAGCACTTCGCGGATCAATTTGTAAAAGTGGGAGTCTTCCTCGGTGATGGTTTTGACCTTGTCAGCAAAGGGACCAACCAGACCATAGGCCAGAAAAACCCCAAGGAACGTCCCAACAAGCGCGCCACCAATCATCTTACCCAGGACCTCTGGCGGCTGGTCGATCGAGGCCATGGTTTTGATAACACCCAAAACAGCCGCAACAATCCCAAGCGCCGGAAGACCGTCTGCCATGGTTTGCAGAGCGTGGCTGGAATGCAGCGCATGGTGGTGATTGGCCTCCATGCGTTTTTCCAGAACTTCCTCGACCTGATGCGGGTCATCGTAGTTCATCGAGGCAGAGCGCATGGTGTCACAAATCAGGTTCACCGCTTCGCCATCTGCCAGGATCTTGGGGTATTTGTTGAAGACCGAGGAATTTTCAGGGTCTTCAATGTGCTGCTCCACCTCGACCGGGTTGGCCCGGGCAATACGGATCAGCGAGAACAGAAGGCAAAGGAGATCCCGATAATCATCGGATTTCCACTTGGCCCCTTTGAAGACCTTCCCGAGGTCTTTCAGGGTGTGTTTGATGCCGCCCATATCGTTACTGATCAGAAAGGCACCCACTGCGGCACCGCCAATCATCATCATCTCAAAGGGAAGCGACTTGAGAATAATCCCCATCTTGCCGCCGGCCAGTAGATACCCACCGAATACCATGACAAAAATTACCAGGATGCCTGCTATTCCGACCATAGGGTCACTCCAAATTTCATTGCTTTTTCTAAACTTAGGCGAGTCGGATTAAGAAAGCCTGAGCGCGAAGCCCAAGTTATTCCTTGGGAACTCCGCTGTTACGTCCAGCCATCACAACGCTGATTGTATAGGCTGCTTCCGGGCTCAGACCGGCCATGATACCAGCCGCAGCCTCTGGCCGCATACGTGCCAGGAAACCCGCCGCAAAATTGGGATCCATTTCTTCAAACAGTGCTGCCGATTCTTTTGGCTTCATCTGTTCATAAACAGTGGTCAGACGGTCAACATCAGCCTCTGTGGCACCATCGGCCAATGCCAATGTTGTCCGCAGCTCTTCTTCCGCCTTCTCCAAGGCCGCCAGTTTCCGGTCAATGGCCTCGTCAGCGATTCCCAAAGCCTTCATGCGGTCTTCGATTTCAGCTTCGCGCAGCTCAAGCGCCGCTTCGCGCTCCTTAAAGGCTGCCAGCATCGCCTGCAGCTCAGCAGAAGACGGCATGCCCTGGCTTTGCATCTGGCCGCCATGGGCGGGCTCTTGGTCTTCGCCGTTCTGAAGATTGGAAACTTCCCGCGCGATTGCCGGACCGGCCTCCATGCCCAGACGCACCAGCGCCGAGCCGATCAAAAGCAGCGACAACAAGAACAAGGCGCTGCTCCGGCTACGACCTGGCTTCTTTTGCTTTTTGGTCTTTGGCTGTTTTGCAGTCATCACGCCACCCGATTCTTATCGCGGTTGTGACGCACAAACATAACGCCGGCCGCTTTGTTTGGATCTTCTGCCTGTGTCTCTACTGCGGCCTCTGGGGCGGATTCGGTCTCATAGGCAACAGCCAGAGCATCGTTTTCTTCCGCATCAGGGGCGACAGCCCGGCGGGGCTGCGGGGCTGCGACATTTGCTTCCGGCATGTCATGCATCGAAGCCATCATCAGTTCCAGCCGCTGCGCCACCGATTCGGCCCGCCCGGTGAGCTGATCCAGCGCCTGGCTCGAGCCCTCAGTGATTTGCCGCGCCGAGGCAAAAGATTTATTCAAGTCATCTACTTGCGAGGAAAGTACAGCAACGGCTCCGCCGACGCCCTTTTCCAGGTCATTGAACCGTTTCAACCGGCGCGAAAGCACCAAACAGTAAAATCCGGCCCCAAGGGCCCCCGCCGCAAGCAGGATATCAGCAATAAGGTCCATCCCGTTCTCCTAGTTCAGTACGAATTCCATGATCAGCAAATCACGCACACGCCCCTGTCCGGTGGCTATGTTGATTCGCCGCAGCATCTGCGCGCGCAGCCTTGGCAGCGCCATCGGATCAGACAGATCCTCCAGCTCCAGAGCGCGAAGATAGCTATTCAGTACATCGACTACACGGGGGAGGACTTTTTCGACCTCGGCCTGGTGGAGCGCATCCACCTCTAATTGTGCGTTGAACCGCAAGTGTTTGATGCCGCTTGCTTTGCGCAGCGTAATCACAATTGGTTCCATCTCGATGAAGGCAAGCTTGGCGATATCCTCCGCCGTCTCACCACTATCTACGCCTTCTGGCGCTTCTACAGCCGCATGAGTCTCTTCGGACTCTGCGGATTTACCAAAGGGAAGAAGCCCTGACGAAACTGCAAAGAAACCGCCACCGCCGCCTGCAAGTGCAAGGACGACCCCAATGATGAGAGGCAGTTTGCTTTTTTTACCCGGTGCGTCTTCTTCCGCATTCACTACAGCGTCTGTCATGGCTTTCCCTAAAACGTCGTGCAAAGCCTTCATAACCCCTGAGGAACTAACCGAATGTTAAGGCCCCTCGGTCAAAAAGGGATCACGCCGGACAGAATGCCGGTGCGACGGAGGTTAAAGTGCAGCAGATCAAGAATGTCTGGACCGGGTTGGATACGCGTAAGCGGCTCATTGTGGTTGGCGCCACAGTAGCGGTGATTGCGAGTGTGTTTGCCATGTCCCATGTGGCGAGCAAGCCAACCATGAAATTACTCTATGCTGGGCTCGAAGCTGGCTCGGCTGGGGATGTAGTACGGTCACTGGAACAGGCCAATACACAATACGAAGTTCGCGGTGGCTCTATATATGTCCCCGCTGATCGCCGCGATGAGCTGCGCATGACACTGGCCAGCGAAGGCCTGCCTGCAAATGGCGGTCGTGGCTACGAGCTGCTCGATTCGCTAACCGGGTTTGGCACAACATCGCAGATGTTTGATGCGGCCTACTGGCGCGCCAAAGAAGGAGAGCTCGCCCGAACCATCGTTGCCAGCCCCCATATCAGCCAGGCCCGCGTCCATATTGCCAATACTGGCGCCAATCCTTTTCAACGCACTGTGGATCCAACAGCCTCCGTATCCGTCGTGCCTCTGGGATCCCCGATTACCCCAGCCCAGGCCAATGCGATTCGCTTTTTGGTTGCGTCCGCCGTCACCGGACTGGCGGTGGATAATGTTGCTGTGATTGATGCCAATGGGTCTTTGATCGGATCTCCTGAAGCCGCGGCTGCTGCCGGTGCTGGAACCGATGATCGCTCACAATCGATTCGGGATCGGGTCATGCGCCTGGTTGAGGCCCGCGTGGGTCACGGCAATGCCGTGGTCGAGGTCAGCGTCGATACCGTCACCGACACCGAATCGATCCGCGAAAAGCATGTTGATCCCGCCAGCCGTGTCGCCATCAGTACAGATGTCGAAGAACGTGCCGATGTGTCCAGCAACCAATCCGGCGAGGTCACCGTGGCCTCGAATATCCCGGATGGGGATGCCGCTTCGGGCCAGGGGTCAAAGAACAACACCACTGCAACGCGTGAGCGAGTGAACTATGAAATCTCCGAGACCGAAAAGGAAATCATCCGCGGCCCAGGTGCAATCAAACGCCTGACCGTTGCGGTCCTGATCAATGGTCAGACGATAACCAATGACGCGGGCGAATCTGTGTTTGAACCGCGCCCCGAAGAAGAGCTGGGCGCCCTGCGCGAGCTGATCTCGGCGGCGATCGGGTTTGACGAGGCCCGCGGCGATGTCATTACCCTCAAGTCGATGGATCTGCCCAGCATCGAACCCCAGGGCACCGAGGCCACCTCCTCCTTTATGGACAACGTCTACTTTGACGCCATGGGGCTTATTCAGATGGCAGCCCTTGCCATTGTGACCCTGATTCTCGGTCTCTTTGTGGTCCGGCCAATTCTGGCAGGAAAAAGCGAGGGCGTTCAAGCGCTTGGCGCCCCGAGTATGGATCCAATGGGGGGGCTGCCTGACCTGCCCGCCATGGGTACAGCACCTGGTATGGGGGACTTTATGATGAACCCGGACCTTGGCTCCAATATTGCCCTGGATGGTGAAATTCAGGATGGCGGCGGCCAGTTCGGCGGTATGGGAGACATGGGCGGCATGGGCGACATGGGTGGCCTGCCAGCCCTCGGAGGTGGCGGCGAGAACCCGGTTGATCGCCTGCGTGAAATGATTGGCGAACGCCAAGAAGAAACTGTCCAGATCCTGCGCGGATGGCTGGAAGAAAATGAGGAACGGGTCTGATGGGAATTACCCACCTACTAGAAGATTTTGGTCCTGCAACCTTCGTTCAACAAACGGATTTCCCGGAACTCTCGGAAGAGCTGATCGAGGAAGAACGGGCTGTGTCTTATGAAAAGGGCTACAGCGCCGGTTGGGACGATGCGGTGACGGCCAAGGATAAAGAGACAGCACATATTTCAGCCACTTTGACGAGTTCGCTGGAGGATCTGAACTTCACCTACAAAGAAGCGCAGGCACAGCTGATCGAATCGCTGGACCCTATGTTCAAGGTCCTGACCAGTGCGGTGCTGCCCGATACCATGGCGGCGACCTTTGGCCACCATATCGTCGATCAAATGACCGACATGGCCAAGATGCACACGGATCAACCGATGAGCATCTTTGTGTCGCCCGGGGAAGGGACTGCTGTGCGCTCCCTGCTACCCGATTCTTTTGCCACTCCGGTTCAGGTCCAGGAAGACGAAAACCTGGCACCGGGGCAGGCCTATCTGCGGGCCGGAACTTCGGAACGCGAAATTAACAGTTCGGGGCTGGTTGAATCCATTCAGGACTCAATAGAAGCCTTCACCTACCACGTTAGAGAGGACAGCCAGTATGGATGACGCCGACGATCTCAAGAAGCAGGCCACCGACGCCAGCAACCCATTTGTTTCTGTTCCCGTCGAGGTGGTGGTTTCAGTTGGCAAGGCCCGCCCCCTGGTCCGCGACCTCGTGGGTCTGTGTGAGAACTCAATTCTGGCGCTGGATAAACGCGTCGAGGATCCCGTTGACCTATATGTCGGGGACCGTTTGGTCGCCCGGGGTCAGCTCGAAGAAATGGAAGGCGATCAGGCTGGTCAATTGGCGGTTCGCCTGACCGAGATCGCCGATTTGCAAAACGGCCTGGGATGACACGCACAGCCCTAGTCCTCACACTTGTTGTCACCTGCGCAGCCCTGATGCTGCCGCAGGCGGCAATGGCGCAGGAGCTGAGCCTGTCGCTCGCCGAGGGGCAATCTATCTCGGCCCGTTCGATCCAGCTTATCCTGTTGATCACCGTGCTCAGCCTGGCCCCTGGTCTGCTGATCATGATCACCTGTTTCCCATTCCTGGTGACGGTTCTGTCGATCCTTCGCCAGGGTCTGGGCCTGCAGCAGGCGCCACCCAATATGATGATGATCAGCCTGGCGCTGTTTCTCACCTATTTTGTCATGGAGCCCGTCTTTACCGAGGCCTGGCAGGTCGGCATCAGTCCTCTGATCGAAGAACAGATCGACATTGAAACCGGCCTGATGCGGGGGCTGGAACCCTTTCGTGCCTTTATGGCCAATCGTCTGGATCCCGATACCTTCTATGCGATTTCCGATCTGCGCCCAGACATGGAAGCCATGAATCCCAGCCCGGAGGCGCCGCTTTCCGTGCTGATCCCCAGCTTTCTGCTGTCTGAAATTGCCCGCGCTTTTCAGATTGGCTTTCTGGTCTTTCTGCCCTTCCTGGTGATCGACCTTGTGGTGGCTGCGGTGCTGATGTCGATGGGGATGATGATGGTGCCACCGGCGGTGGTCTCGCTGCCGTTCAAACTGGCGTTCTTTGTGGTCGCCGACGGCTGGAGCCTGATCGCAACTGCCCTGGTGCGCAGCTATTATCCCTAGCCATTAAAATAAGACATAAATCCCACAGGGTGCCTCCAGCATTC
The DNA here is from genome assembly GCA_025163595.1 of Phaeobacter sp. G2. Classification (NCBI taxonomy): domain Bacteria; kingdom Pseudomonadati; phylum Pseudomonadota; class Alphaproteobacteria; order Rhodobacterales; family Roseobacteraceae; genus Phaeobacter; species Phaeobacter sp. G2. Next base: position 228,549 of record CP104100.1, on the reverse strand, counting down.
TGCGCTTACAGCCCCGGCCCCAGTGCCGGGGCTGTTGTCCTGTGTGCGCTGGTCTTTGCCCAAGATTGTTTTGGCGGTACAGAATTTTCTTGCAAATGTTATGATATAACATCATTACATGATTCATCCCTTTCACCCGCCTAGCAAAAAGCCGAGGATCCCTGTTCCATGCGCGACACCTCCCAATCCGATACCCGCCTTCCCGTCACCGTTCTGTCCGGCTTTCTTGGGGCAGGCAAAACCACATTGCTCAACCGTGTCCTAAACAACCGCAATGGGCGGCGGGTTGCCGTCATCGTCAACGACATGTCTGAGGTAAACATCGATGCCGATCTGGTCCGCGAGGGCACCGAACTGTCGCGATCCGAAGAAACCCTGGTTGAAATGTCCAATGGCTGTATCTGCTGCACCCTGCGTGATGACCTGCTCAAAGAGGTGCGCAAACTGTCCCAGGAAGGCCGCTTTGATTATCTTCTGATCGAATCCACCGGAATTTCAGAACCGCTGCCGGTGGCGGCGACCTTTGATTTTCGCGACGACCAGGGCCAAAGCCTGTCTGACGTGGCACGGCTCGACACCATGGTCACCGTGGTTGATGCGGTGAACCTTTTACAGGATTTCTCCAGCCATGACTTTCTCAACGACCGCGGCGAATCGCTGGGCGAAGAAGACAACCGCAGTCTGGTCAGCCTGCTCACCGAACAGATCGAATTTGCCGATGTTGTGATCCTCAACAAGGTTACAGATGCAGGCGCATCCCGCACAGAAAATGCGCGCAAGATCATCCGCGCCCTGAATGGTGACGCCAGGATCATCGAAACCGATCACTCTGACGTGGCGGCTGATGCCATTCTCGACACCGGCCTGTTCAACTTTGACACCGCCCATGAACACCCCATGTGGGCAAAAGAGCTGTATGGCTTTGCCAACCACACCCCCGAGGATGAAGAATACGGCATCGAATCCTTCGTCTTTCACGCCCGTGCGCCCTTTGATCCGCAAAAACTGCATGCGGTGTTGAACGGTGCACTTCCGGGGGTGATCCGTGCGAAGGGACATTTCTGGATCGCTACCCGGCCAGACTGGACGGCCGAATTCAGCCTCGCCGGGGCGCTGTCTTCAGTGGCTCCCCTGGGCCGGTGGTGGGCCTCGGTACCGCAAGACCGCCTGCCCGACCACCCACAGGCGCAGGCTGAAATTGCCCGCAACTGGGTAGAGCCATGGGGGGATCGGCGCCAGGAACTGGTCTTCATTGGCGCCGGGCTGGAGCGTGAAACCATCAGTGCCCGGCTGAATGACGCCTTGGTCGATACAACGGATTTCCACCCCGATGCATGGACCGATATGGCAGATCCTTTTCCACAATGGGGACAGCGTTGATGCCGGTGACCCGTTTTGATGTCGGGTAATGCCTTATGCTGCGGGCTGCGCTATTGGCAGCGTGATCTGAAGATCTAAAACCTCAAAATAAAAAGTCCCGGACCGTCTGCGACGATCCGGGACTTTCTGTAGCTTAGGCAGTCTGCCGTGGCTTAGCGCACCACAAACTCGGCGTGCAATGCACCTGCGGCTTTCAGACTTTTCAGGATGTCGATCATGTCACGGGGCGACACGCCCAGCGCATTGAGACCTGCGACCACCTCTGACAGGGATGTGGTCTCGCGCACCTCGGCCAGCTGCACGCCTTCTTCCTCGTCGATGGCTGCATTGGTACGCGGCACCACCACGGTTTCGCCATCAGTAAAGGGACTTGGCTGTGACACCAGCGGTGCCTCTTCGATCCGTAGCGTCAGGTTGCCCTGAGCCACCGCCACCCGGGAAATCCGCACATCGCTGCCCATCACAATGGTTCCGGAGCGCTGATCAACCACCACACGGGCCTTGCGCTGCGGTTCCACCAAAAGATTTTCCATCCGCCCGACAGCATGGGCGGTTGAGCGCGCATTGGTGCGTTTGATGTCGATCTCGACAGTTCCGGAATCGCGCATCAATGCAACGCCACGGCCAAATTCATCATTCACCGCGCGTTCGATCCGCTCTGCGGTGGTGAAATCCGGCTCCCGCAGGGCCAGACGCATGGTCGACAGCGACGACAGATCAAAACCGATCTCGCGCTCTACCCGCGCCCCCGAAGGGATATTGCCAGAGGTCGGAACCCCCTGGGTAACGCTGGCACCATCGCCTTCGGCAACAGCCCCACCCGCAAGAATGGTCCCCTGCGCCACCGCATAGATCTGACCATCAGCGGCGTTCAGCGGCGTCATGATCAAGGTGCCACCCAGCAGGCTTTTGGAATCGCCAATGGCCGACACCGTGACATCCACAGTACCGCCAACACGGGCAAAGGGCGGCAAGGTTGCGGTCACAAAGACCGCTGCCACGTTTTTCGGCCGGAACTGTTCGCCGGTTACATTGACCCCGAGACGTTCCAGAATGTTGGTCATGATCTCTTCGGTGAAGGGCGAGTTTCGCAACCCGTCCCCGGTTCCATTGAGACCCACCACCAGACCGTAGCCTACCAGATCGTTGCCGCGCACCCCGTCGAATTCGACAAGATCCTTGAGGCGAATTGCATTGGCCTGCGCCAAAGTCGGCAGCAGCAGGCAGGCGATCAAAAGGCGAAAAAATTTCATCATCACATGTGCTTTACAAGGCTGAGTTGGGCGCTGCGCGCAGTCACCGTATAAAGGATTTCCAGCTGGGTCTCTGTCGACTTCATCTTGGAGGAAACTTCATACTGATCGGCCAGAACAATGTCGTTGAAGGCCAGGCTGAGGCTGGTTTTACTGGCCTGATTGCGCGTGCTGACCCGTTCGAGCTGAGATTCCATAAAGCCGATATCCGCCTGCGCCTCAACCAAACGAGAGCTGCTGTCAGCCATTTCAGTAATGCCTGCGCGGGTCATGTCGATTTTGACTTCATCTGACAGCGCCACACCGGGTTCATCCATCAGGGCAAGGATCGCAAAGCTCTGCAAGGAATGGGTCAGGTCCGGGTCATCGGCCCGCAGAGACAGCGATACCGTCTCGCCATCGCCAATTTCGACCGGGGAAAGATCAGTGGTCGACCCATTGTACATCAACGTGTTAAATCCGGCGGGGTCTGCAAACCAGTCTTTCACCGCTTGAATAATATCGGCCGCATCGGTCAGACCGGCCGTTTCGAGCACCAGTTCACTCATCATTGTGTCGGCATCATTCAACGGTGATGTTCCCGTCGCCGTGCCGGAAAACAAGCTGCGTCCACCAGCCCAACCATTCAATGAACTGATTGCCGCGTCCAACTGACGACTGGCCTCCTTGGCGAACTGCTCCGCGTCGGTCGCGTTCAGCGTGGTGGAGACCGAAACGATGTCGTCACGCATCAGCTGCGTTCCTTCCTGAATACGCGACAGATTACTCTGCATGCTCAGGGCGAAGAGTTTGGTCTCATTGGTGGCGACGGTTTGGCTTTCGATCCGGTTCAGATTGTTTTCGATATCGGCCAGATAGGAAAAGTCACCGCCCAACTCCGCAGTCAGGTTGGATTTTTTGCCTGTGGAAACTTCTTGTGACAGCGTCGCCAGATCCAGCTTTAGTTCCGCATTGCGATTGCGCAGGAAACTATGAGTGGTCAGGTCGCCGTAGGAATTATAGATCATTCATTATATCCTCAGAAGAGATTCCATCATGTCATCAATGGTCGACAGCATGCGTGCATTTGCTGCGTAGGCATTCTCGATGAGCATCATGTTTTGCAGCTCGGCGTCCGAATCAACACCAAGGGCAAGCTCTGCCTGAGCCAGCTCGGTGTAACTGGTGGCAGCAAAGCTTAGCGAATTGTTGGCGCTGTCACTGTCTCGGGCAAACCGCGACATAAGAGAGGCGCTCAGCGTGTTGAGATCCGAAGAAATTGTGCCCAACTTGGTGGTCGAAACCGTCCGGTTTTCGCTGATGGCTTCTGAATAGGCGATCAGTTGGCTGGCATCACCGGGATCGCCTTCGGTGGCAGCATAGAGCCCATCCCGCAGACGCCAGGTTTCTGCCTGACCGTCCATGGCCACCAGATCATTCAATTCCAGCCGCGCCGCCAGGCCCACTGTATCAGCGGGATCAAAGGCACCGCCGCTGTCGGTAAAGATCCCCGCATCGGTCAGGCCAATAGTGGCATCCAACGCCGGATCCTGGAAGCGCTCCACCAGATCGCGGGCTACGGCATCCAGATCATTCTGCGCCTCAACCGCGACATTGTCGCGAATATCAAAGGCCGCAATCAAGGTGCCACCCCGCAACGGCCCGTTGATAGAGGTATCCATCGCCAAGCCATTGATCTCCAGCCCTGACAACAACCCGTTGTCCTGGGTCATCTGTGGCTCGATTGTGCGCTTGGCGTCAAAGCTCAGCTCTGATGCCCGACCATCCAGCAAGGCGACACCCCCAACGGTGAACAGAGCAACCCGGCCCTGATCCCGCTGCACGACGTTGACCGGGATCGCCTGGTTCACAGTATCAATCAACAGATCTCGCTGATCTTCCATTGCTGTGGTGCTACCACCTGCCGCCTGAGCAACAACAATACGGGCATTCAGCTTTTCCAGTTCTTTCAACTGACTGTTCAGTTGGTCAACCTGCAGATCAATCGAGGATTCAGCTGCAAGCCGCTGATTGTTCAACCCGTCGGCTGCGTCAGTAATGGATTGAACAATCAAGTCCGCCTTTACCGAAAGATCATGCAACCGTTCGGTTGAATCCGGGCGTGAGGTTGCTTCGACCAATGCCGCGTCAAAGTTTGAGATCTGCGTAGAGATCGACATATTGTCGTCCACGGTGCCAACAAAGTTGGACATCCGGGAATAGAAATCCGAGTAGACTCCGATCTTTGCATATTCAGCTTCCGCCTTGCGGGTGGTGGATTGCAATGCCGGATTAACATTGCGCTCCACATCCCCGATCCTGACACCAGCCGCATATTGGCTGGTGGACAGGTTCAGCTTTTGAGAGGAGTAGCCAGGCGTTAGCGCATTGGCCAGGTTCTCCGAAGTTACTTGGGACAGCCGCGCATTCGCGGTCAGTCCGGTCATCGCGGAGTTAAGTGCACTTGTGATAGACATGTCAGGCGCTCTTTCTAAGCCGGAGTCAAAGTATCAGCGACGCTTATCGCTTGATGTTGGTGGTTTCCTGAAGCATCTCATCGACGGTCTGGATCACTTTGGCATTGGAAGAATAGGCCCGCTGCGTCTTGATCATATCCGTCAGTTCGGTCGCCACATCGGTGGCTGATTCTTCCCGCGAATAAGAGGCAACTTCCCCTGTTGGTCCGTCACCCGCGTCCCACAAGAAGTAGGATCCACTGTCCGACGAGGGCAGATAGGTCTGGTTATCAAGTGATTTCAGGCCATTCAAATTAGGGACATCCACCAGTGGGATCTTGTAAATCACACGGCTGGCACCGGAATCATAGTTGGCGCGGAGATAGCCCTGCGGGTCAACTTCGACACCAACCATGGTGCCGACTTCGGAACCGTCTTTGGTGACCGAAGCCGGTGCAAAGGTATCGGAAAGCTGGGTGAACCCATCGCTCTCACCAATGGTGCCGACTTTGATTTCCATCGGCCCGCCATCAACATTGACCACAATGCTGCCGGTTGCCGGATCATAGGCACCGCCCGAAACCGCCGTGACCGAGGCAAGTGAACCACCCGCGGTACGACTGTCATTGAACGTCATGGTGTATTCGCCAATCACCGCGCCGCCAGAGGCGCTATCGGTGATCTGCATGGTCCATTCGTTCGAGCTGCCGCTTGCAGGAACCGTTGGCGTATAGGTAATGCCCAGTGTCTGCGAGCTGCCAAGGTTGTCATAATATTCAACCGTCATGTTGCGCACAGTACCCGCGCTGCCGGCCTCGGTATCAGTGGCGGGAAGGTTCACGCCCAGACCAACAGTTGTTGTCGGCTCGCCAGTCAGCTGGTTCATGTTGTACTGAACCGGCTCCAGCCCTTCGGCTGTGTCGCGTGGACCGTCTGAAACTGTACCATCCGGGTTGGCAGGCCAGCCGAGCAGGACCAGACCTGATTTTGTCGTCAGGTAACCTTCGTCATTGGTGCGGAAGGACCCGGTCGTGGTCATCAACATGGTTGGAGACCCATTGTCGCCCTGCACTTCGGTCAGGGAGGCGACGGGCAACATGCCACGGCCACTTACAGCCAGATCGGTTGCATTGTTGGTTCCGACAAGAGGTCCGCGCTGGTCAATCAGGCGCATATTGCTGGCGGAGACACCGCCCGCAGAATACCTGCCGCCAGAAGAGCCGACCACCATGGATTGGAAGTCTGTCTCTACTCTCTTGTACCCGCTTGTGGAGGAGTTTGCGATATTGTCCGAAATTGCGGCCAAAGAGCTCGCGTTTGCACTCAATCCGGAAACACCGGCATTCAGGGCGGAAGAAATGGTCATGTTGCGCCTTTCTGCTGCAATAAGTCGTTCTTGGAGCAACAGCTAGCGCATCAGCACTTAACGGGCGGCTAACAGATAAAATGCAATTTATACTGCGCCGCCCGAGGGTGAGTTATATAGGGTTCATTCACGCAAGAGGATGATTTCCACCCGGTTATTCCGGACCGCCATCGGATTTTTCACTGCCAGTTTTCTGTCCGCGTGCCCCGTAATCCGATGGATTCGGCTGGATTTCATACCACCCGATTCGAGCAGAGTTCGGGTAACATTTGCCCGGTTATGAGACACTTCCCAAACCGGATTCTGTGCCAGAACAACCGGATGCGACTGAATGTGCCCGCTGATCGCAATGTCATTGGTCACACTGCCACTCACCCGCGCCACCATGCGCACCAGGTCACGGAACAACGGAGTCGGCTCCGCACCACCGGCGGCAAAAAGATTGACCCCGTCTGTCTCGAACAGTTCGACAATCAGACCTTCATCGGTGACACGCGTAATGATGTGGCGTGACATCTCAACCGAAACCATGCTCTCACCACCGCGGCCCTGAAGCTGCTCTTCGATGGCGCGGAACTTGCTGTCTTCCTCGGCTTTCTCGGCATCACTGACGCCGGTCTGACCCTGGGCTTTCTGCGCATCCATCGGATTGATGTCAGAAGCCCCCGTACCGGACTGCGGCTGGATGTCTTCGGTAAACATACTGTCGCCCTGGAAGGCACCATTGCCGCCACCGGAAATCCGGCTGAGCGGAATCGATGGCGAAAAGTAATCCGCCAGACCCTTACGTTGCTTTTCAGTTGTTGCGTTCAACAGCCACATCAACAAGAAGAACGCCATCATGGCTGTCACAAAGTCTGCATAGGCCACCTTCCAGGCGCCCCCATGGTGGCCACCGCCACTAACGACTTTTTTCTTCTTGATGATAATAGGCGCCATTCCATTTTGTGCGCTCATATCCACCACCACTATTTTTCACCCACTCATGGGATATCAGGTGGGGTGCTAACTGGCCCTTAACAATTAAACTTGCCGGCAGTTAAGGCTTATAAACAGGGGGGTGGCATAGCCCAGTGCCCTGCTAGGGCCAGGGCTGCGGACAAAAAAGGTAGATGACTGCGCCCCGGCTTTGGCTGCTGGGGCGCAGGTCAGTTCTGTTAGGACTCAATCAGGATAGAGCCAAACGATTCGCGCAGCTTATTCTTCAGCACCTTACCGGTCCCGCCCAACGGCAGTTCAGTCACAAAAACCACCTTGTCCGGGATTTGCCAGCTGGCTACACGACCCTCATAATGGGCCAGAAGATCAGCCTCGGTCAGATCCGCGTCAGATTTGATTGCGATCACCACCGGGCGTTCATCCCATTTGGGATGCTGCGCCGCAATGGCAGCGGCCTGCGCCACCTGCGGGTGCGACATGGCAATATCTTCCAGTTCCACCGTCGAAATCCACTCGCCGCCGGACTTGATGATATCCTTGGAGCGGTCGCGGATAATCATGTAGCCATCGCCGTCAATGGTGGCGACATCGCCGGTGTCAAACCAGCCATCCATGGTCAGGGCACTTTTGTCCTGGCCAAAGTAGGTGTCGATAATCCAGTGGCCACGGATCTGAAGCTCACCCTGGGTTTCCCCATCATTGGCCAGCACATGGCCTGATTCGTCGACAATACGCAGCTCGACCCCATAGGGTGGACGGCCCTGGCCTTCGCGGATGGCGCCTTTTTCGGTGTCGGACAGATCATGATGCTTTTGCAGCAGATGATTCATCGTTCCCAACGGGCTGGTTTCCGTCATGCCCCAGGCATGGATCAGCTCCACCCCGTATTTGTCGCGGAAGGCCGGGATCATCACCGTTGGCAGCGCCGAGCCCCCCACAACGGTGCGGGTCAGGCTCTCGGCCTTGCTGCCGGTCTTTTCCAGTGCCTGCAACAGTCCCATCCAGATGGTTGGAACGCCCAGCGCCAGGGTCACCTGCTCACCGTCGATCAGCTTGACCAGGCTTTCGCCGTCCAGGTTTGGCCCTGGCAGCACCAGTTTGGCGCCAACACCAGCGGCAATATAGGGCACGCCCCAGGCATTCACGTGGAACATCGGTACCACGGCCATCACCGTATCCCGCGCCGAGATCGCCAGCCCATCCGGCTGGTTGCCCCCCAGCGAGTGCAGCACGGTGGTGCGGTGGGTATATTGAACCCCTTTGGGATTGCCGGTGGTGCCCGAGGTATAGCACAGGCTCGACGGCATGTTTTCATCCAGCTCTGGCCAGCTGTACGCATCACCTTCGGCGGCAATCAGCTCGTCATAGAACAGGATACCCGGCACAGCCTCGGCGGCGGCTTCATCGCGCGGGCCCATCAGCACGATGTGTTTGACGGTTTTGAAATGCTCCTTCAGCTGACCCACCGCGGTCACAAAGGTGGCATCAATGAACAAGACCTGATCTTCAGCATGATTGATGATATAAATCAGCTGCTCGGGTTTCAGGCGCGGGTTGATCGTGTGGCAGATCATTCCGGCGCCGGCGACACCAAAATAGATTTCCAGGTGCCGCTGGTTGTTCCAGGCAATGGTACCGCAACGGTCCCCCTGGGCCACGCCCAGACGCTCCAGCGCGGCGGCCAGTTTGCGGGCGTTGGCCTCAACCTCGCCCCAGCTGGAATGCACCACCTCCCCAGAGGTTTCGACTGAGGTCACTGTGGTTTCGCCGTGATAGCGCCCCGCATGTTCAATCAAAGAGCTGATCGTCAGCGGATTGTGCATCATCTTGCCAAGCATTTCGCCTGTCTCCTCCAAATTATTCTGCAGCCAGCGCTGCATGGCCACGGATCAGATCCGCAGCCTTTTCTGCAATCATAATGGTGGGGGCGTTGGTATTCCCCCCTATCAGCCGCGGCATCACAGAGGCATCTACAACGCGCAGCCCCGCCAGGCCCCGCACCTTCAAATCCGGATCGACAACAGCCATGTCGTCCTGCCCCATCTTACAGGTTCCCACCGGATGATAAATCGTATCCGAGCGCGCCCGGATGTGCTGCTCCAACGCTGCGTCATCCGGCTCTTCTTTGATAAAGAGTTCTTTGTGGATGTAGCCGGACAGCGGTGCGGTTTGCATCAGCTGTCGCGTCTTGCGCGCGCCCTTGATCAGCACGGCCAGATCTTCGGGATCCGACAGGAACTGCGGATCAATGCGCGGCGGCGCCATGGGATCACCGGAGGTCAACCCGACCGAACCCCGCGATTTTGGCCGCAACACACAGACATGGCAACTAAACCCATGGCCCATATGCAGTTTTCGCGCATGATCATCCACGATTGAGATGACAAAATGTAGCTGAATATCCGCGCGCTCCAGATGGCTTTCGGTCTTGAGAAAGGCCGCGCCTTCGGCAAAGGGGGTGGCAATCATGCCCTGGCCCGAAGACCGCCAGTTGGTGATATGTTTCAGCAAAGATAGGCTGCCCGGCAGGGATATGCCAAAGTTGTCGCGATCCTTGCTTTTGTAGGCCAGGGTGAAATCCAGATGATCCTGCAGGTTCTGGCCCACTCCGGGCAGCTCGTGCAGCATCTTGATGCCATGTGGTTCGATATCCTCAGCCCGGCCAACGCCCGACAGTTGCAGCAGTTGCGGCGAATTGAACGTTCCACCACAAAGCAGCACCTCGCGCTGCGCCATGACCTCTTTGTCCTGCCCCCCCTGGCGATAGGCAACGCCAGTGGCGCGCTTGCCTTCAAACAGCACCCTGGTGGCATGGGCTTTGGTCAGCACCGTCAGATTGGGGCGATCCATCACCGGATGCAGATAGGCCGCCGCCGCCGAGCACCGCTCACCGTTCTTATCCTGGGCATGAAACTGGGTGACCTGGTATTCGCCAATGCCCTCGTTATCGCCGCTGTTGAAATCGGCGACTTCGCGGATCTGCAGCGCCTGACCGGCCTCGACAAAGGCGCGGGTGATGGGGCGTGGGGATTTCTGATTGCTGACCTGCAGCGGCCCGCTGTCCCCGTGCACCGCATCGCCGCCGCGCTCGTTATTTTCGGCACGCTTGAAATAGGGCAACACCGCGTCCCAGTTCCAGCCGTCGCAGCCCAGATCGGCCCATTCGTCATAGTCCTTGGCATGGCCACGAACATAGAGCATGGCATTGATGGCGCTCGATCCGCCCAGGGCCTTGCCCCGTGGCTGATAGCCCTTGCGGCCATTCAGCCCCGGCTGCGGCACCGTTTCAAAGGCCCAGTTGTTGATCTTGGGTCGCCCCGGCAGCATCGCAACAACCGCAGCCGGAGCGCGCACCAGAATACCGTCCCCCTTACCGCCGGCCTCAATCAGACAGACCGTAGTGGCAGAATCCTCACTCAAACGGGCAGCCAATGTCGCCCCGGCAGAGCCACCTCCGACAATTACATAGTCAAATTTCATTGCGTTCCTCCCCATACAACCCTGTGGGTGGTAGCAGAGCCAAGCCAGCAGTATCTGTCCAGACTTACACCGCGTAAATCTGGACTATACCCAAACAGATGGCTTACGGGAAGAAACGGGGGGGGGGACAACTGGCACCTGCGCGCCTGCACCCCCGGTTTGCTTTGTGAAGTCTTTATGCTTTGGCTTGGGCGTCGCCGCCTTCTTCTGACCCGGCGCTGTCATCCGCCTTATCAGCCTCAGCGCTGGCGTCGATCTCCTCAACATCAACGATGTCTTGCACCACCACAGCGCCCGTGGCCGCGTTGCTTGCAGCTGCTGCGCCGGTGATCAGCGGTAGCATATGCACACCGGTGGCGCTGGCGACCTCCGGGGTTTCCGGGCGTTGCCAGCTCAGGGTGTCAAAGCTGGTGCAATGTTCACAAACCGGTGCCCAATCGGCATGGATATGGTTGCAGTTGCTGCACAGCCACTGCGGCCCCCGCGGCGCCGTCAAGGCCCGCGCCAGCCAGGCCTGGGTCACCGCATTGTCAGCGCCCTCGCCTTTCTCAATCGCCGCCATCAGCGTCAGCACCCGCGCATCCGGCGCCCGTTCCACCAGATCTCCCAACGCGCGGCGCGCCTCGGGGAAATCTTCGGCGACGATATGCAGCTCGGCCATGACCAGCCGGGTTTCGTCATCCTGTGGCTTTAGCCGCGCCAGCTGGTCAAAACGTTTCACCCGCTGCGCGGCGGTTTCCTCTGGCTCAACCTCGGCAAAGACATGGGCAAGGTCCGGGTGCGGCTGTGCCTCCCAGGCCTTTTTCAACACCTTGACTGCATTGCGTTTCTTGCCCTGCGCCAAATAGGCTCGCGCCGCCATCGCCGCTGCCGGAACCAGATCGGGCGATAGCCGATTGGCCTCAATGGCCTGTTCGCGCTGCGCGACTGTTGCCTCTTCGTCGATAACCCCACGAGAGGCGGAAAGCGCCAGCACCGCATCGCGACGTTTAAACACATCGCGCGGCAGCGTGCCCGATTTCAGCTTGGTGGACAGGGTTTTACGCGCCCCCGCCCAGTCTTCGGCCTGGGCCTGAAGCTGCAGCAACGTGTCCTGAACTTCTTCGTGTTTGGGACGCAGTGCTAGGGCCTTTTCGGCCAATTGCAGCGCGGTGACCCTGTCCCCCTCGGACAGCTTTTGCTTCATGATGCCGCGCACCCCGACAAAGCGGGTGGTCTGATTGCTCAGCAGGCGCTTATAGGCCTCTGCGGCCTTATGCGTATCGCCGGCCATTTCCGCCGCCTGCGCCGTCAACAGGTCGGTAAGTTCCGGATTATCCAGATACCGCGCCGCCTTTGACGCCTTGGTCAGCGCCAGACGCCCCTCGCCAGAGGCCAGCGCCATCATACCATCGGACAGCGCCTGATAGCCCTTGCGCTCGCGTCCCTTGTCAAAATAGCGCGACATCGCCGTTTCGTCCCCGTTGAGGAACTTGAGCGTGGCGATAAGCAGGGTCAGCAGCTTCAGGAAGATCCAGACCCCCAGCACCAACAGACCCAGCGCCAGCACCGATTGCAGCGCCCCCAGGGTGTATTCGGTCCCCGCTACGGTGATCTGCACCCCGCCTGCGGTTTCCATCAGAATACCCGCTCCAAAGGCAAGCAAGGCCACGAGGGCAACAAAGACCAGAATTTTCAACAATGACCAGAGCATGGCGGCTTCCTTATTTTGCGTTCAGGCTTTGGGCCAGTTGATCAACAGCGGCGATCGCTGCCAGACGAGTTTGCGCGGAGGCCAGCCAATCAGCAAAGACTGCACGGGCGGGCGCGGGCAGGGTCTCTACCTCTGCAAGTGCATCGGCGATTGAGCCAGATTGCAAAGCAGCCTCGGCGCGGGACAATACGGCGTCCGCCCCTTCGCCGTCTTGTGGAGTCACCGAACGGGCCCCCAGATGGCGGTTGACGTAGTCCATCAGGCTACCGCTTTCTGCGCTGTCCTGCCGCGCCAGGGCCAATGCCTCGCGGGCGAGGGGCGGATAGCTGGCCTGCAGACCAGACAGCGGGGTCACACCGGCGTCACCGCTGCCGGACAAAGCGGCGGGAACCGAGACCTGCAATCCCTGCAACTCAGCCAGTGGCGCGGCAAAGCTGCCGCCGGCATCCAGCGAGATGCGAATTTTAGCCAAGGCCAATTGCGCCGAGGCAATACGCGCCGATTCCAAACTTGCCTGTTCCGTAAGACGGGCCTCAGCCAGCATGTCTTCGACCTCAGACCGCTGGGTGGCCAGGCTTTGTTGCAGCTTGGCCAACTCGCCCTCAAAGGCGGCAACCGCCTCGGGGGAGGCCGCATCGGTGAGCGGGCGCGCCTCAATCTGATCCAACCGGGCGGTCAAAGCGGAAATTTCATCTGCACTTGCAGACCCGGATGCCGGATCATCGCGCAGGGTTTCTACAGTAGTTTCAAGCTCATCAAGCCGGGTCTGCAAAGGCGCCAGATCTGGCAGCTCAAGACCGCCCAATTGCCCCTGCAGCGCAGCAAGCTGCTCCTTGATCTCCGCCTGTTCCTTTGCATGAGCCGCCATATCGGCCTCATAAGAAGCCTTATCAAAGCCAGCGGATCCCAGCAGGCCACTCGGCAATACCGAGTTGAGAAGCCCGCCCTGGCCAACGGCAAAGCCCAAGACAGCGGCCACAGCCCCACCCAGGAGCGCCGCGCCGAAGCCACCGCGTTTTTCGATGATGCGTTCAATTTCGGGCTGAGCTGCGGGGGGCGCAGTCACGTCAGAAGACACGTCTTCCTGGTCTTTGGCCTCGACTGGATCTTCTGATGTCTCAGTCTCAGTCTCAGTCTCAGTCTCAGTCTCAGTCTCAGTCTCAGTCTCAGTCTCAGTCTCAGTCTCAGTCTCAGTCTCAGTCTCAGTCTCAGTCTCAGTCTCAGAAGAGATCACCGCGTCATCCGCGTCCTGATCAACCCCCTCGGCTGTGATCTGATCCTCAGCAACCGCGCTCTCTGTTTCAGAGATTGGTGCATCTTTTGCCCCAGGGTCCTGCGTGCCAGCCGCAGGCTTGGTCACTTCATCCGCAGTTGTCTTGTCAGCCACACCGGCCTCCCCTCGATTCTCAAATCACCTAAACGCCCTACAATGCCCCGACCCTACTGCGCCGGATTGCCACCCTCAAGGTGCGTCAATCGAACTGCGGCATCGCGGACCATCACAGCCATACTACTGGCATCTGGCGTCCTACTTACCTGCAAGTCCTTGTAGTTCAAACCCTTCAGCTCAGCCGCAACGGCCTGACTTAACGCAATCAAAGACAAATTAACTTGATCCAGCCCCAGACAGGCAAAATGCCGCGCAGTTCGTGGTGAAAAAAGCGGCGCAATAACGGCATCTTGCGCCAGGATGCGCTGCTTTGCCTCCTCGCTGGGCGACAAAAGCTGCTGATCGTAGATCACCTGCCCCTCACAGGGCAGACCAGCACTGGTCAGCTGTTGCGCTATATCGCCACGGGTATGGCGCCCATGCAGATGCAGCAGGGGCGTGACAGGTCTGGCTTTGGAAAGATGAGCAATCAGCTCTGCTGCGGAGGCACCACAATACCGCGCCTGCCACCCTGCCTGTTCAGCGGCTTGGGTCGTGCGTTGCCCAACGCAAAAGGCGGGCAGCGCGGCGGGGGCGCTACGGGCGGCGGCCACCCCATTGGCGGAGGTGAAAATCACGCCCTGGTAGCCCGTGAGATCAACCGCAGTTGCAAGCGGCGTCACCTGCATCAGCGGTGCATGAATCACCTCTAACTGCGCCAGAATCTCCGCAGGCAGCTGCGCCACAAACCGCAAAGAGCCCTCCTGTGGCCGCGTCATCAACAGGGCAACCTTGGGCATTTTGCTACGGGATCCAGAGACCGGGGCGTCAGGCATGCTTTGGGCTCCTGGGATTGTTTGCATCACGTATAGGTGCTAGCTCCACCAGCAATCTGATGCAACGGGTAGACCATGACACAAAGCCTGACACTTTTGGGGTTGGAAAGCAGCTGTGACGATACTGCCGCCGCCGTGGTGCGGCAAGAGCCGGGTAAACGCGCCCAGGTGCTGTCTTCCATCGTCTTTGGCCAAACCGAACTGCACAGCGCCTTTGGCGGTGTTGTCCCCGAAATTGCCGCCCGCGCCCATGCGGAAAAACTGGATCTCTGCGTTGTAGATGCGCTGCAGGCTGCCGGGGTAACCCTGCAGGATCTCGACGCCATCGCCGTCACCGCCGGGCCGGGGCTGATTGGCGGGGTGATGTCTGGCGTGATGTGCGCCAAGGGCATTGCCGCCGCCACCGGTCTGCCGCTGGTGGGGGTCAACCATCTGGCCGGTCACGCCCTGACCCCGCGGCTGACCGATGATGTGGCCTATCCCTATTTGATGCTGCTGGTCTCTGGTGGTCACTGCCAATATCTGATCGCCCGTGGCCCCGAGGATTTCACCCGGCTGGGCGGCACCATTGATGACGCCCCAGGCGAGGCCTTTGACAAGACCGCGCGACTGCTGGGCCTGCCGCAGCCCGGTGGTCCTTCGGTGCAAAAAGAGGCCGAGACGGGCGATCCCAAACGCTTCCGCTTTCCCCGCCCGCTGATCCAGCGACAGGATTGCAACCTGTCCTTTTCCGGGCTGAAAACAGCGCTGATGCGGATGCGCGACCAGATTGTCGATGAAAAATCCGGCCTGACACGGCAGGACCGCGCCGATCTCTGTGCTGGGTTTCAGGCGGCTGTGGCGGATGTCCTGGCCTCCAAAACCCGCCGGGCGCTGGCCATCTATCTGGCGGAAAACCCTGCCACACCAACCTTGGCCGTGGCCGGCGGTGTGGCGGCAAATACCGCCATTCGCGCCGCGTTAGAGACTGTCTGTGGCGAGCTGAACACCCAGTTTACCGCGCCTCCGCTGGCCTTGTGTACGGATAATGCCGCGATGATCGCCTATGCAGGTCTAGAGCGGTTCCGGGCCGGGGCGCGTGACGGCATGGATCTGACCGCCCGCCCCCGTTGGCCGCTGGATCAATCCAGCCCCGCCATGCTGGGATCTGGCCGCAAAGGAGCCAAGGCATGACAATTTCCGTGCTGGGCGCCGGCGCCTTTGGCACCGCCCTGGCCATTTCCCTGGCCAAGGAAACGCCAGTTACCCTATGGGCCCGCGACAGCGCTCAGGTGGCGGATATGCAGCGGCAGCGATGCAACACAGCGCGCCTGCCTGATGTCCCTTTGCCAGCGCGTTTAACCCCGACCAGTGATTTCAGCCAGGCGACCGAGGCAGAGGTGCTGCTGCTGGCGGTCCCCATGCAAAAACTGCGCTCCGTTCTGCAGGCCCATCGCGCCGATTTGACGGGTAAGGTGCTGGTGGCCTGCTGCAAAGGGATAGAGCTGGAAACCGGGTTTGGCCCCATTTCGGTAATCAGCCAAGTCCTGCCCGCTGCCAAACCCGCCTTGCTGACCGGCCCCAGTTTTGCCGCTGATATTGCCCGGGGCCTGCCCACGGCCCTGACTCTGGCCTGCGGTGATGCCAAGTTGGGTCACCAGCTGCAACAGCAGCTCACCACCGCCAATCTGCGGCTTTACCGTACCACCGACACCAGCGGCGCCGAATTGGGTGGGGCGCTGAAAAACATCATCGCCATTGCTTGTGGCGCCGTCATTGGCGCCGGATTGGGCGAGAGCGCCCGCGCCGCCCTGATGACACGGGGCTATGCCGAAATGCAGCGTATGGCGCTGGCCTGTGGGGCAAAGCCGGAAACCCTGGCAGGGCTTTCAGGCTTTGGCGATCTCACCCTGACCTGCAGTTCCCCCCTGTCGCGCAACTATCAATTGGGATTGTCCATTGGCCGGGGCGACGGGTTTGATCCAAACATCACCGTCGAAGGTGCCGCCACCGCCCGCGCCACCGCTGCCAAAGCAAAAACTATGGGGCTGGATATGCCCCTGACCGAGACCGTCGTTGGGTTACTGAATGGTGACTTGACGATTGCCACTGCCAGCGCTCAACTGCTGGCACGCCCTTTGAAAGAGGAATAATATGCTGATAGCCCTGATCGCCCGTGACAAGCCGGATCACCTGCAAACCCGCGTGGACAACCGCGCCGCGCACCTTGCCTATATTGAAGACACCGGCGTTGTTGCACAGGCAGGACCCCTGCTGGACCAAAACGGTGAAATGGCCGGATCACTGGTTATCCTCGACGTTGAGGATATGGCCGCGGGCGAGGCATGGGCCGCAGAGGACCCCTATAACAAGGCCGGGCTGTTTGAGGCGGTTGAATTGATCACCTGGAAGAAAGTCATCGGCTGATGCGCTACTGGCTGTTCAAATCGGAGCCTTCGACCTGGAGCTGGCAGGATCAGATCGACAAGGGCGCGCAGGGTGGAGAATGGGACGGCGTGCGCAATTACCAGGCCCGCAACTTCATGCGCCAGATGGCCCTGGGCGACCGGGGCTTTTTCTATCATTCGCAAAAGGAAAAAGCGGTGGTGGGGATTGTTGAGGTCTGCGCCGAAGCACATCGCGACAGTACCGCTGAGGATGATCGCTGGGACTGCGTCGATATCAGGGCTGTTCGCAGCTTTTCCCAGCCCGTGACCCTGGATCAAATCAAATCGGACCCGCGCCTGGAAGAGATGAGTCTGGTCAAGAGCTCCCGATTGTCGGTGCAACCGGTCAGCCCGGAGGAATGGCAGCTGGTTTGTGCCATGGGGCAGACAGAAGCGGACTGATCTGACAATCTTGACCAAGACCTGATCTGGTTATGGGAGAGTAACTGTGGAAATTCTGAATGTTCTGGTGGCCGCCGCATCAGGTTTCGCCCTGGGCGCGGTCTATTACGGGATCCTGGCAGAACCCTGGATGGTCGCCGCCGGGATAAGGCGCGGCACCGATGGCAAGCCTGAAAGCGGCCAGACTGCGCTGACATTTGCGCTTGGCTTTGTGTTGCAACTGGTTGTGGCTGGCATGATGCGCCATGTCTTTACCCTATCGGGTATCAGCAGCGCCGGGGCCGGGTTTGTGGCTGGGCTTGGCGTGGGATTGTTCTTCATCACGCCCTGGATTGCGCTGAACAACCTGTATGCAGGGCGCCCGGTCAAACTGACAGTGATTGATGGTGGCTATGCCACCTTGGCCTGTGCTGTTATCGGCCTGGTGCTGTCGCTGTTCTGACAACCAGGCCGGGCAAAACCGCGCCAGGGTCGGCTGTCACAACAGCGCCCCAAAGCCTTTAAAATAGAAAAGGGAAGATCCAACCAAACAGTAGGATCTTCCCTTCCACCCCGCGTGCTCCACAGTCCACCACACGCGTATGAAAATTCCGTCCTAGCCGTCCTGGCTGGTTTCTTTGTGGTAGCTCACTTGTGGATGTTTTTGCAAACCCAATGCACGGACAATACCATTCAAATGCAAAGCACCCAGCGATTTTCGCCGGGTGCTTAACTCTCAAGAGCTATAATTTACATTCTAAAGCAATATCTTAGATAGGGTATTACTTCGCCTCTGGCTTAGCCGTAGACAGATTCTTTGCCAAAATGTTTGGTCAGCATGTAGTAGACAACCGCGCGATACTTATTGCGCTCGGACTTGCCATAGATCTCAACAACCTTGCCAATGGCTTCCATCAGCTCTGGCCCGTCCGCCAGGCCCAGCTTTTTGATCAGGAAGTTGTCTTTGACGGTTTCCAGCTCGCTCTCCTGGCTGGAGGCAACGGTGGAGGCGTCGGCATTATAGATCGCAGGACCACAACCAATGGTGACCTTGGTCAGCAGGTCCATATCGGGTTCCATACCGCATTTGTTTTTCAGATCATCAGCATATTGCGCGATCAGATCGTCTCTCTTACCCATAAACGTTCTCCAGCTACAGTGTTGTGGTCGGCCAAAATCAAGAAATTGCAGAGGCTTAACATAAGCCTAACGCCAGACGCCCGAGAGACAAAGGAAAAGATTCGCCTGCTTTTCCCCGCTGAAAGAACTCTGGGGCTCTTATGGTGGACGACAAGGATCGGACGGAGACCAACCATGACAGCAAGCAACAGAGACATCGCAATCTCATATTTGGACATGGAAGCTGCTGAGGATGTCGCTTGGGTAAAACAACGCGTTCAAAAAGCGTTGAAAACGAAGAGCAGCGCTGAGCTGCCATTTAACACTTTTTCTTTGGAAGTAGACCCCAAAAAGCAGACAGTCACCCTCCACCAAGACTGGTTCGGCTGTCAGCCAGAAATCTTTTCGGCCGACGAATTTTTCGACCTGGTTAGCACCAGTCGTTCTCGAAGAAAGAATGCGTAGAGCGAAGCGCTTGGGGAACGTGCTAAAGCGCTGAAAACACAAACGCCACCCAAGGTCTCCCTTGGATGGCGTCAATTTTCAGATCTGTATCAGATCTTAGTAGCGGTAATGCTCGGGCTTGAAGGGGCCTTCTGGGGTCACGCCGATATAGGCGGCCTGCTCTGGGGTCAGGCTCGAAAGTTTCACGCCAATGCGCTCAAGGTGCAGACGGGCCACTTTCTCATCCAGGTGCTTTGGCAGGATGTAGACTTCGTTTTTGTACTCATCACCACGCAGCCACAGCTCGATCTGAGCCAGAACCTGGTTGGTGAAGGAGGCCGACATAACAAAGGACGGGTGACCGGTGGCATTGCCGAGGTTCAGCAGACGACCCTCGGAGAGCAGGATCAGACGGCTGCCCGAAGGCATCTCGATCATGTCGACCTGTTCTTTGATGTTGGTCCACTTGTGGTTCTTCAGGCTTGCGACCTGAATTTCGTTGTCAAAGTGACCGATGTTGCCAACGATCGCCATGTCCTTCATCTCGCGCATATGCTCGATGCGGATCACGTCTTTGTTGCCGGTGGTGGTGATGAAGACATCAGCGCTGGAAACAACATCTTCCAGACGCACAACTTCAAAACCGTCCATGGCGGCCTGCAGGGCGCAGATCGGATCAACTTCGGTGACTTTGACGCGGGCGCCAGCACCAGCCAGCGAGGCGGCAGAGCCTTTGCCAACATCACCATAGCCACAGACAACGGCAACTTTACCGGCCATCATGGTGTCGGTGGCGCGGCGGATGCCGTCAACCAGCGATTCCTTACAGCCGTATTTGTTGTCGAACTTCGACTTGGTGACCGAATCGTTCACGTTGATCGCAGGGAAGGGCAGCTGGCCGTTCTTCTGCAGTTCATACAGACGGTGAACACCGGTGGTGGTTTCCTCGGACACACCCAGGATCGCTTCGCGGGTCTTGGTGAACCAGCCGGGGCTTGCCGCCATACGCTTTTTGATCTGGGCAAAGATGGCTTCTTCTTCTTCCGAAGTTGGCACTTCGATCAGATCGGTCTCACCTGCTTCCACACGGGCGCCCAGCAGCACATAGAGTGTTGCGTCGCCACCATCGTCGAGGATCAGGTTGGCGCCTTCTGGGAACATGAAGGAGCGGTCGAGATAGTCCCAATGCTCAACCAGGGTTTGGCCCTTGATGGCAAACACGGGAACACCGGCCTGCGCGATGGCGGCAGCGGCGTGGTCCTGAGTCGAGAAAATGTTGCAGGACGCCCAGCGTACATCGGCACCCAGCGCCACCAGTGTTTCAATCAGAACAGCTGTCTGAATGGTCATATGCAGCGAGCCAACGATGCGCGCGCCCTTCAGCGGCTTTTCTTCACCGTATTCAGCACGCAGCGACATCAGGCCCGGCATTTCGGTTTCTGCGATGTCCAATTCCTTGCGGCCAAACTCAGCAAGCGCAATGTCTTTTACAATATAATCCTCGGCCATGGTCCGCTCCGTTCTGGTTACGAGTTCACTTTGTCGCCGCAGGTAACATTGCAATGGTTTATAAGCAACGAATATAGGGGCATTCTCTGCCCAGAGCCCGCGTTTCCTGATGAAATTTTTATTTTCATCGCCGCAGCCCCGGGTTGGAAAGCCACCCCGGCGCGTGCAGGCTATCCGGCAAGACCCCGACCTGAAATAGCCTCGTCGCCCCCATAAAATCGCTTCCACAGCGGGACCCAAATCGCTAGGCAGGGGCAATCGCCCTACCACCGGACTTTACCCATGCCTGCTAAACCCGCCCGCGCCTGGCAACGTATGCTTTCAGGCCGCCGCCTGGATCTGTTGGACCCGACCCCGATGGATATCGAAATCAGCGATATTGCCCATGGGCTGGCCTTTGTGGCCCGCTGGAACGGTCAGACGCACGGCGATTTTGCCTATTCGGTTGCAGAACATTCGCTGCTGGTAGAGGTGCTGTTTTCGCGCATGTACCCCAAGGCGCCGGTAAAGTGGCAGCTGGCAGCTCTGCTGCATGATGCGCCTGAATATGTCATCGGCGACATGATATCTCCGGTGAAAGCCGCCGTGGGGCCGGGCTATAGCGAGCTGGATCAGCGTCTGACCTCTGCCATTCACATCAAATTTGGTCTGCCTGCGCTTTTGCCAAAAACCATCAAGGCGCAAATCAAACGGGCGGATAAGGTCAGCGCCTGGATGGAGGCGGTACAGATTGCCGGGTTTTCCGAATCCGAAGCAAACAAGCTGTTTGGCCGCCCCAAACCCGAAGTCATTTCCGGGCTGGCCATTGATCTGCGGCCGCCGCTGCAGGTGCGTCAGGCCTTTGTCGCCCGCCATGCAGATCTGTTGCGCAATCTGTAACAGCGCAACAACGCCCGGATCAGTCAGGTTTCTTGTTTTTGCGCTTTGGCTTGGCCTCGACAAAACCGCTCTGCCCACCGAGACCTTTTTCGTGCAAAATCTGGTCGCGCTCTTCCTCGGACAAGACCTGCCACTCAGCTGTTTCAGAGATGAAACCAAGGCGCGACAGGGTTTCGCCAATGATCTTGTGATTCAATTCACCAAAGCTCAACCGGCTGGATTTGCCGCCTTTTTCGGGCACCCATTCGGCGCGTAGCCCACCAATCACCACCGGATTGCATTTGCAAAAACTCTCAACGTGTTTTGCCAACAGATTGTTGGCACCGGAACTGCGCCGCAGGATCATCGCCACCTTTTGGTCAGGCCGGCCAACCATGGCAAAAAGATGTAACGCAGAGCCATCGGCGGCAATCACCTTTTTGGCGGCCTTGTAGCGGGCAACCTGCACCGTGAGACTGTGCTCCTGAGGATGGAAGATCTCATAGCCTTCGCCCTCAAGCAGGGACTCCAGCTGTTCTTCGCCCAACAACCCGCCCTTGCCCAGGCCCAGTTTTGAGCGGGAAATATAGATCTTTTCCGAGCCCTCGGGCTCTATGTGGGTGGCAAAACGGTCATGCACTGCGCGACGGAATTTGCGCGTCCCAACGGTGATCTTACCCAGGCCAAAGCCCTGCCCCGGCACCACCAGCTCTTCGACACAGGTTGGCCTGTCAACAACCTGAATAGGCAAATCCGTGCCAAACAGTGAGAGATACTCACGATGATAACCGCGCACCTCTTTGCCGACTTTGGGACGTTTGGGAATAAAGATAATGCCTCTGATATCCTCTTCGACACTGGGCAAAGCCCACAGACGCGAAGAGCTTTCGACCAGGAAATGGCCAAAATGTGCCCAAAGCACCCCTCCCCAGAGCCAACGCCCCTGCAGGGTTTCCCGCACCCTTTTGGGCCGTTCCGGTTCAATGGAAATGGGGCGAAACTTGCGCCATAACGCAGCTTCGGGGCAATAACTGCCATCTGCGTAAAAAACCCCCGCCGGCTGCACCAAGGCGCTGATCTTGGGGGGCACCACACAGGCGTCCGCCAGATTCAGCAGCTCTTCGGACCATCCTCCCGTTGGCAGAGGCTGGCCATCCGGATCAATTTCCGGTCCGCTGGTGTTGTTTGACATTTTGATCCCTACCGAGGGCTGCGTTTTGCCAGAATACGCTGCAGCGTCCGGCGGTGCATATTGAGCCGCCTCGCGGTCTCGGAAACATTGCGGTCACACAGCTCATAAATGCGCTGGATATGCTCCCACCGGACCCGGTCGGCACTCATCGGGTTTTCGGGGGGTGGCGGCAATTCGTCGTCGCCGCTCAGCAGAGCATTCATAATATCCGCCGCATCCGCAGGTTTGGACAGATAATCCGTCGCGCCAATTTTCACCGCAGCAACAGCGGTGGCAATAGCGCCATATCCGGTCAGCACCACAACCCGGCTGTCCGGGCGCTTTTCACGCAGCACTTCGACCACATCCAACCCATTGCCATCTTCCAGCCGCAGATCAACCACGGCAAAGGCCGGGGGGCGGGCGGTGGCGATGGCGCGCCCGCCGGCTACGGAACCAGCAGTTTCTACTTCAAAACCGCGTTTTTCCATAGCTTTGGCCAACCGCCGCAGAAAAGGTTCGTCATCATCAACAAGCAAAAGTGACTTGTCTGGTCCAATGTCCTGCAGTGCGTTCTCGGCCATACCCGGTTCTCCGCCAATTTTGCGCGTATTTATAAGCACATTCTTGAATTTGATACTAGCGACCCGGGCAGGAAGGTCAAACAGCTCATCCGCTGTTACATGTTTTCGACAAAGCAGCTGACCTTGTCCGCAATCTGTTCGGGGGTTTCATCGCGGCGGAAGAAATCGACAAAGCCAATTTCTGGAAGCACCAGATAGGCAAAGGTCGAATGATCGACCAGATAATAACCGTCATCGCCGGGCTGGCGTTTGAAATAGGTCTTATAGGCCCGGCTCGCCGCCTTGATCTGCTCCAGAGAACCCGTCAGACCGATCATCTTTTCATGCATGTTATAGGCAAAATCGCCCACCACTTCGGGGGTGTCGCGCTCTGGGTCGATGGAGACAAAAACCGGCGTGGCACTGATGCCCTGCTCAGCCAGAACGTCAATGGCTTCGGCATTGCGAGAGACATCCAGTGGGCAGACATCCGGGCAGAACGTGTAGCCAAAGTACAGAATCGACGGCTCGGTGAAGACGTCTTTGTCCGTCACCGTCTCGCCCTTGCTATTAACCAGCTCAAACGGGCCACCAATGGCATCACCACCGCTGGCGATCGTGCTGCCACGACATTGTGCAAACTGATCCGTCTCCCCACCACGGGTGAAAAACCAAGTGCCCCCAGCGAGGGCAGCGATAAATGCAACAGCAAGAAGAGAGTAGAGGCGAGCCATGTGATCACACTTTATGTTGGAGGAGGAGAGTTGATCGTTTTCGCCGCCAGACCTATCAAGAAACTCAGGCAATGCAACTGGGCGAGATGGTCACAGGTCTGCGAGCCGTCGTAAAATATCTCAAGCTCCAGGAGCTTTCGCATGCCCGACACAGAATTTGGCCTCATGCAGGGCGAAGACCGCAGCCATTGGATCCGGCTGCGGACCCTGATTATGCTGCGCTGGATCGCTATTGCAGGGCAGCTCATCGCCATCACCGTGGCGCAGCTGCTTTACAATCTGCAACTGGATCTCGGCCTGTGCCTTTTGGCCATTGGTGTTTCGGTGATCAGCAATCTGTTGGCGATCTTTGTCTTTCCTGAAAATAAACGCCTGTCAGAGTTTGAGAACTTTCTGATGGTGCTGTTCGATCTGCTGCAGCTGGGTTTCCTGCTCTACCTCACGGGTGGGCTGCATAATCCCTTTGCCTTGCTGGTGCTTGCGCCTGTGACCATTTCCGCTGCGATGATGGGGCTTCGGTCGACCCTGATCATTGGCGGCACTGCCATCATTCTGGTCACCCTGATGGCCGAATTCCACATGCCGCTGCGCACGGCGCAGGGCTTTGTCCTGCGCATCCCGGACATCTTTATTTTTGGCAATTGGACCGCCATCGTCATCGCCATTTTGTTCATGGGTGCCAACTCCTTTCGCATCAGTACAGAAATGCGACGCATGTCTGATGCGGTCGCCGCCACTCAGCTTGCCCTGTCGCGCGAACAAAAGCTCACCGATCTGGGCGGCGTTGTCGCTGCTGCCGCACATGAGCTGGGCACCCCACTGGCCACCATCAAGCTGGCCAGCGGAGAGCTGATTGACGAACTGGAAGACCATCCCGACCTGCGCGATGACGCCCAGCTTATCCGCGAACAGGCAGAGCGCTGTCGCCATATCCTGCGTGACATGGGCCGGGCTGGCAAAGATGACCTGCATCTGCGCCAGGCGCCGCTGTCGACGGTGATACACGAAGCCGCCGAGCCCCATCTCAATCGCGGCAGGGAGATCCTGTTTGATGAAGGTCCGCTGGAAGATGGCAGTTTTCAGCATCCAACTATTTTGCGCAAACCCGAGATCATTCACGGGCTGCGCAATCTGGTGCAAAACGCCGTCGATTTCTCCCGCACCAGAGTGTGGATTGATGCGACCTGGAACGACGATCAGATTTGCCTGCATATCTATGACGACGGGCGCGGGTTTCCACCGCATCTGATTGGCCGCATTGGCGATCCGTTTATGCGACGGCGACGCAGCGAAAGTGATCGAAAACAGCGCCCCGAGTATCAGGGCATGGGTTTGGGATTGTTCATCGCCAAAACCTTGTTAGAGCGTACCGGAGCCGAGCTGACCTTTGCCAATGGCGCCAGTAAACCACTGCCACATCCAACGGAGCGGCGCGGGGCCATTGTCAACGTAACCTGGCCGCGTGAGAAAATTGACGCCTTGGTGGGTGAAAATGCTGTACCCAAGGGAAAAAATAAATGGATAGAAGTTTAACTATTCATTTTTAGGTAATTAATTAAACTACAGTTAACCATTTCCGCGCCATCATAGGGAAAACCAGTCCAGACTAGAGGCAGAAAAATATGCAGAACATCATCTCGATTGAGTGGTTGATGCTGGCCACACTTTGCTGCGCCACTGCAGCCGTAGCCGTCTGGTGGCTGTCGCCCGAACAGCGTTCCAAAGGAATGGAGCAGGATCTGTTGGTCGGCGACGGGCGCACGGATGCCGTCTTTCTTTTTGACGACACCAACCTGATTGGCTGGTCCTCTGGTGCACGCAAATTCATCGGTGAACACGCGGAACATTTCAGCTGGAACATGCTGCGGGACCAACTGGCCCGTAACTATCCCGGCCTGCCGCAAAGCCCCGGTTTTCTCAAGGATGTGGGGCCGCTGGTTCTGTCTGGCACCGCCTCGGCCGAAAGCCGCGAGGCCCATTGTGAATGGATTGACGGCATCACCCGTGTGCAGCTGCGCCGCAGCACCCTGGAAGAACAAAACAAAAGCCTGGATCAAGAGCTCACCACCCTGCGCGCTACGGTCCATCAGGCCCCCTATCCAGTCTGGCTGCAATCCGACGAAGGCGCCGTGACCTGGTCCAACCTGGCCTATGATGATCTCAGCCATAAACTTCGCGGCCGCGACGCTGAATTCTCGGAACCGATGTTCGACAATCTGGATGAGCCGAAAAAGAGCGGCAAGGCCGAGCGGATCTCGATCCCGATGCCAGAAAGCACCAAACGCCTGTGGTACAATATCTCCACCACTGAAACCGAAGCCGGCTGGCTGTGCCATGCGGTGGATGTGAACGCCGTGGTCGATGCCGAGGTCGCCCAGCGCAACTTTGTGCAGACACTGGCAAAAACCTTTGCCCAGCTCTCCATCGGGCTGGCGATCTTTGACCGCAACCGTCAGCTGGTGCTGTTCAACCCGGTTTTGATTGATCTCACCGCCCTGCCCGCCGGCTTTCTCAGCTCGCGGCCAACTTTGATGACCTTCTTTGATCGGCTGCGCGACCAGCGCATGATGCCCGAGCCAAAGAACTATTCCAGCTGGCGCCACCAGATCGAAGACCTGCTCGAGGCCGCCGCCGAAGGCCGCTATCAGGAAACATGGTCGCTGCCCTCGGGCTCTGTCTATTCGGTGTCGGGACGTCCCCACCCCGATGGTGCCATTGCCTTCCTTTTTGAAGACATCACCGCCGAGGTCACCCTGACCCGTCAGTTCCGCTCTGAGCTCGAAATGGGCCAGTCGATCATGGACCAGATGGGCGAAGCCATTGCGGTATTTGCCAATGACGGCACCATGACCTTCTCGAATGAGACCTATCATTCGCTGTGGAAAATGGACCCCGATGCCAGCTTTGCCAAGGTTTCCATCATGGATGCCGCCCGCATTTGGCAAGACACCTGCAGCGCCACCCCCGTCTGGGGAGAAATCCGCGACTTTGTTGCCGGCAGCGATGGCCGCACACCCTGGTGGGCACGGGTGCAGCTGCGAGACGGCACGCCGCTGCTGTGCAAGGTGACTGCGATCCAGAACGGCGCAACCATGGTCAGCTTTCAGACCCCAGAGCCGGGCCTGCCGCCAAAAGAACAACAAAAGTTCGCCATCACTGATCAAAGCGGCTCTGTCTGACGACTACGGCAAGTCTCCAAAATCCAGGACCCAGAAGGGCGCGATCATCAACCAGGTGATTGCGCCCATCGCGCTTGCAGCCCGTGCAGCCCAGAGGCATTGTACGGCCATGACCAAACCCAGTGATCCAGCCCTCTCTGACCCGCCCTCTGCAACACCGGCACAGAGCCCAGTTTCCTGTCAGCTGACCTCTCCCGAGGCAACAACACAGCTGGCCAAACAGCTTGCGGCACAGTTGCAGCCCGGCGACTGTCTGTTGCTGGAGGGGCCGATTGGGGCAGGAAAAACCCATTTTTCCCGCAGTCTGATCCAATCGCTGATGACACATCCCGAAGATGTGCCTTCTCCCACATTCACTTTGGTGCAAACCTATGAGGTCCCCTCGGGTGAGCTGTGGCATGCGGATCTCTACCGTCTTTCTGCCCTCGAAGAGATTGAGGAACTTGGCCTGTCCGAGGCCTTTGATGACGCCATCTGCCTGATTGAATGGCCCGATCGTCTGGCCGAGCTGACACCGACGCATGCGCTGCACCTGGAGTTCTCGCTTGATCCGGCAGAGGAAGATTGCCGACACCTGACCCTGACCTGGAGCGATGCCAAATGGCAAAGCCGCATGGATGAGATTGCACATGACAGACCGTGACAGCCAGATATTGGCATTTTTGCACCGCGCTGGCCGGGGAAACTGGTGCCGTGCACCCTTGGCCGGCGATGCCTCGGCGCGCCGCTACGAGCGGCTGACCAGCCCGGATGGCCGCAGCTTGATCCTGATGGATGCCCCCCCGGGCAGTGGCGAGACCATTCGCCCCTTTGTCCGCATCGCCAATTACCTGCGCTCCCTTGACGTCAGCGCCCCCGCCATCCTGAGCGAGGATGCGGATAACGGCCTTCTGTTGACCGAAGATCTGGGCGATCAACGGTTCTACGAGGTGCTTAAACAGGACCCCAGTCAGGAAAAACCGCTCTATGCACTGGCCACCGATTTTCTGGTCCAACTGCACAAAGCCTCAGACGCAACTCCCCTGTCCGGTCTGGACACTCTGGGGCCCCGCGGCATGGCCGAGATGTCCAGCCTGGTGATCGAGCGCTATTGCGACGCCATCACCGGATCGGCAAACCCGGACATGAAAGCCCGGTTTGAAAACCAGTTTGAGGATATCCTGCGCGACACCGTGAAAGAGAGCATGGTTTTTGTGCACCGGGATTTTCACGTGCAAAACCTGATGTATCTTCCAGAACGCAACGGGTTGGCTCAGGTCGGCGTGATTGATTTTCAGGACGCCCTAATCGGACATCCCGCCTATGATCTTGTCTCGCTCCTGCAAGACGCCCGCCGTGATGTGCCAGCCGCCATCGAGGCGCAGATGATCAACCGTTACCTGCAGGCCACCGGATTGGACGACTCGGGGTTTCGCAGTGCCTATGCGGTGATTGGCGTCCAGCGTAACCTGCGCATTCTTGGTGTTTTTGCACGGTTGTCGCAGGATTTTGGCAAACCGCAATATCTGGAGCTGATGCCACGAGTCTGGACCCATGTCATCAACGGCTTGGAGCACCCTGCTCTCGCCCCTCTGGCGCAATGGCTGCTGCCAAAACTGCCTACTCCCACGCCTGAAAACCTGGCAAAGCTGCGCTGATGAGCGGCGCAACTTCCCCCCGCAGCTGCCCCAATGTGATGCTTTTTGCCGCCGGCTTTGGCACCCGAATGAAGGCGCTGACCCAGTCCTGCCCCAAACCGATGATTCCCGTCGCCGGCCAGCCGCTGATAGACCATACGCTACAGCTGGCTCAGGCGATCCAACCACAACGGATTGTTGCCAATCTGCACTATCTGCCGCAACTCCTGGAGGCGCATCTCACACCCAAGGCGGTGCTGCTGAGCCATGAAAGCCCGCAGGTGCTCGATACTGGCGGCGGGCTGCGTCAGGCGCTGCCGCTGCTGGGGACGGACCCCGTCTTTACCGCTAATACCGATGTGATCTGGAAAGGGGATAACCCATTTCAGGTGGCGCTGAACGCCTGGGATCCGGCGCGGATGGACGCACTATTGGTCTGTATCCCGATCAGCCGCTGCCGCGGCCGCACAGGCAGCGGCGATTTCACCTGCGACAGCGAAGGCCGCATCAGTCGGGGTGGAGATCTGGTCTATGGCGGCGTGCAGATTCTCAAAACCGAAGGGCTGCACCGGATTGAAGAAGAAGTGTTTTCCCTCAACCTTTTGTGGAACGATATCGCCAGCCGGGACCATCTGTTTGCGGTGGAATATCCGGGCCACTGGTGCGATGTGGGCCATCCCGAAGGGATCGCCATTGCCGAGGATCTGATTGCCAATGATGTTGTTTGAACCTCAGGACAGCCCACGCGTCTTTGCCGTTCCAAACGGCGTTGATTTCCCCCGCGCCCTGGCCCAGGGGTTGATCCAGCGCAGCAGATCGCTGCCGCCAGAAAACTTGGCGCGGGTCGAGGTCATTCTCAATACCTCGCGGATGATGCGCCGCTGCCGCGCCCTGTTTGAGGAAGGCCCGGCCCTGTTGTTGCCACGCATGCGTCTGCTCACCGACCTAGCGCGCGAGGCCAGCCTGCAGGGTTTGCCCCCGGCACTGCCGCCGCTGCGCCGCCGGTTGGAGTTGTCGCAGCTCATCGCCAAACTGCTGGATGCCCAGCCCGATCTGGCAGCGCGGTCCTCGCTCTATGATCTGTCGGACAGCCTGGCCAATCTGGTCGATGAAATGCAAAGCGAGGGCGTCAGCACTGAGGTCATTCGCAACCTGGATATCTCTGATATGTCCGGGCATTGGGCACGGGCACAGCAGTTTATCGGCATCGTCGACCAGTTTGTTGATCTACATAGCGACACCGTCGACACCCAGGCTCGGCAACGCCAGATGGTCGAGACCCTGATCGCCAAATGGGAAGTGGATCCGCCGCAGCATCCGGTGATCCTGGCCGGCTCTACGGGTTCGCGCGGGACCACGCATATGCTGATGGAAGCCATTGCCCGCCTGCCCCAGGGCGCGGTGGTGCTGCCAGGTTTTGACTTTGAGCAACCGCCCGAGGTCTGGCATCACCTGCGCGATGCACTCACCTCCGAAGACCACCCGCAATACCGCTTTGCCAAGTTGGTGGCGGATCTCGACATGGACCCCGGCGATGTGCAGCGCTGGAGCCCGGATCAGCCGACGTCACCAGCGCGCAACCGTCTGGTCTCGCTGGCCCTGCGCCCCGCCCCCGTCACCCACGCCTGGATGAGCGAAGGCCCAAGGCTCACCGAACTGGACGAGGCCTGCGCCGATGTCACCCTGGTGGAGGCTGCAAACCCCCGTGCCGAGGCCCTGGCGATTGCCCTGCGCCTGCGCCAGGCCGCCGAGGACGGCAAAACCGCCGCGCTGATCTCGCCGGATCGTATGCTCACCCGGCTGGTGTCCGCCGCATTGGATCGCTGGGGCATCTTGCCCGATGATTCCGCCGGCCTGCCGCTACAGCTGACGCCTCCGGGGCGTTTCCTGCGCCACGTGGCAGAGCTGTTTTGCCGGCCGCTCACGGCGGATGCATTGCTCACGCTGCTGAAACATCCGCTCACCCATGATGGCGCCAGCGCCGCTGCGGCGCGCGGCGAACATCTGCGCCACACCCGTGATTTTGAGCTGGACCTGCGCCGCAATGGCCCGCCCTTTCCCGATGCGGCAAGCTTTGAAGCCTTTGGGACGGACCGCGCCCTGACGCCCGGTTGGACGGAGTGGCTGTCGCAAAACTTTGCCGACCAGCAGGTCGCCAAAACACTGCATTTGACCGATTGGGTGGCGCTGCTGCGCACCCGCGCCGAGGCCATTGCCGCCGGCAGTCAGGTGCTGGCAGAGGGGGAATGCGGCACCCTGTGGGATAAAAAAGCCGGGCAAGAGGCGCGCGCGGTCTTTTCCAATCTGGAGGCTGAGGCCGCATATGGTGGTGCGATGTCAGCCCGTGATTTTGCCGACCTTTTGTCCGCCATCCTGTCTCAAGGAGAGGTCCGGGACCGCGACGCGCCCTATGGATCTATCATGATCTGGGGCACGCTGGAGGCCCGTGTGCAGGGCGCCGATCTAGTGATTCTGGGCGGCCTGAATGAGGGCAGCTGGCCGGAAGCGGCCAAACCCGATCCTTGGCTGAACCGACAGCTGCGCCATCAGGCCGGATTGCTGCTGCCCGAACGCCGTATTGGCCTGTCGGCGCATGATTTCCAGCAGGCCATTGCCGCACCCGAGGTCTGGCTGACCCGCGCCGCCCGCTCGGATGAGGCCGACACAGTGGCCTCCCGTTGGCTCAACCGCCTGACAAACCTGCTCTCCGGGCTGCCGGATCAGGGCGGGAAAGCGGCCCTGGATGCGATGCGGCAACGTGGGCAGGAATGGCTAGGCTGGGCAGAGGCTTTGGAACAACCAACCGAGTTGCCAAGTGCCCCACGCCCCTCCCCGCGCCCGCCCGTTGCCAGCCGCCCGCGTCGGCTGACCATCACCGAAATCCCACGCCTGATCCGTGACCCTTATGCGATCTACGCCAAACACGTGCTGCGCCTAAAGCCTTTGAACCCGCTGGTGCAGGAACCAGATGCCCTGCTGCGTGGCATCGTGGTGCATGAAATCTTTGAGGTGTTCATTCGTGACAGCCTGGAAGACCCCAGCCGCCTGACCCCTGAAAACCTGATTGAAACCGCCCGCAGCCTGCTGGAGCGGGATGTGCCCTGGCCGGTGGCGCGGATGTTGTGGCTCAGCCGGATCCAGCGCCTGGCAGGGGATTTCATCCTGGCGGAGCAAAACCGACAGTCCCGCGGCAAACCCCTAAAACTGGAAGCCCTGGGCGAGGCCCGGTTGCAGCCTTTTGATTTCACCATCGCCTGTCGCGCTGACCGCATTGATCAGGACGATCGCGGCTTTTTGCATCTTTATGACTACAAAACCGGCGCCCCCCCCTCGGAAGCGCAACAAAAGAAGTTTGAAAAACAGCTGCTGATCGAGGCCGCCATGGCCGAAGAAGGCGCCTTCAAGGAGATCGGCCCCGCCGAGGTCGCCCGCGCCGCCTTTATCGGGCTGGGCAGCACCCTGAAAGAAGTGCCCGCGCCGCTACAGGATCAGCCCCCGGCCAAGATCTGGGAAGAGTTGAAACAGTTGATCGGTGCCTATTTTGAACAGGACCAGGGCTATTCCAGCCGCCGCATGGTGCACCGGGATGACATTGCAGGCGATTATGACCACCTGGCCCGGTTTGGCGAATGGGACCGCAGCGCCATGCCCGAACCCGAGGATCTGACATGAGCAGCAGTGCCCCAAAACACCGCGATGCCGCCTCTGAGGCGCAGTTTCGCGCCGCCCGGCCTGACGCCTCCACCTGGCTGGCGGCCAATGCCGGCTCGGGCAAGACCAAGGTTCTGACGGACCGGGTGGCGCGGCTACTGCTCAAAGGTGTGCAGCCACAGCATATTCTTTGCCTCACCTATACCAAGGCCGCCGCCAGCGAGATGCAGAACCGTCTGTTTCAGCGACTGGGGGAATGGGCAATGCTGCGCGATGATCAGCTCACCGCTGCGCTCAGCGAGTTGGGGGAAACCAATACAGCTTCTGAGGATCTGGCCCAGGCGCGCACCCTGTTTGCCCGCGCGATTGAAACCCCGGGTGGGCTGAAGATCCAGACCATCCATTCGTTTTGTTCCTCCCTGCTGCGGCGTTTCCCGCTGGAGGCCGGGGTCAGCCCGCAGTTTTCCGAGATGGAAGACCGCGCCGCATCCCTGTTGCGGGCCGAGATTGTCGAGGACCTGGCCAAGGGCGATCTGGCGCATCTGGTAGAACCGCTGGCACGCCATGTTGGCGGCAGCGATTTTGAGGACCTCACCGCCGCCCTGTGTCAGCGCCGCGCCGAGTTTGAAACAAAGCTGGATTGGTCTGCATTGCTGGCCCGGTTTGATCTTACCGATGGGTTTGATCCGGCCGCGCTGGAGGCGCTGGTGTATCTGGGCGGCGAGGCAGAGCTGCTGTCGCGCACCCGCGCCATGTTGGAAACCGGCGGCACCACAGATCAACGCGCCGCCGCCAAACTGGCGGGGATCACCACCCCGACACTGGGTGATCTGGCCACACTGGAAGACATCTTTCTGACAGGGGCCGGCGCCGCTGAGCCGTTTACAGCCAAGATTGGCAAATTCCCCACCAAGAAGCTGCGCGAAGCAAATGTCAGCCTGATGGATCAGCTAGAGCCGCTGATGCTGCGGGTGGAAGACGCCCGCGCCAAACGGCTGGCCTTGGTGGCGGCGCGAAAATCCCACGACCTGCATCAGTTTGCCCAGGCCTTCCTGCCGGAATATGAGGCGCGCAAACAGCAGCGTGGCTGGCTCGACTTTGATGACCTGATCCTCAACGCCCGCCAGTTGTTGAACGATCCGGCGGTGGCCGCCTGGGTGCTGTATCGCCTGGACGGGGGCATCGACCATATTCTGGTAGATGAGGCCCAGGACACCAGCCCGGTTCAATGGGACGTGATCGAAAAGCTGGCGCAGGAATTCACCGCCGGGATCGGCGCGAGATCGGACGTGGAGCGAACGATCTTTGTGGTCGGCGACAAGAAGCAGTCGATCTATTCCTTTCAGGGCGCTGACCCGGATGCCTTTGACCGGATGCAGGTGGAATTTGCCAATCGCCTGTCCGAATCCGGCTCAAACCTGCAAAATGCCGCCCTGGAGTTTTCCTTCCGCTCCTCTGCCGCGATCCTGCGGCTGGTGGATCTGGTGTTCAAGGACAGCCCGCGCGCCGGGTTCCACAGCGACGCCCTGCACCGTGCCTTTAAATCTGACCTGCCTGGCCGGGTGGACCTGTGGCCTGCCGTGGACAAAACCGACGACGACGATGACAGTGATTGGACCGACCCGGTGGATCGCCCCGGCAGCCGCCATCACACGGTTATTCTGGCGGAACGCATTGCCGGCCAGATCAAGGAAATGATCGACAGCGGCGTGACCATCCCCGAGGATGGCCCACAACGGGGCAGCTTTCAGCGCCGTCCGGTCCATGCGGGTGATTTTCTTATTCTGGTGCAACGCCGGTCTGAGCTGTTTTCCGAAATTATCCGCGCCTGCAAGAATGCCGAGCTGCCCATTGCCGGCGCCGACCGGCTCAAAGTCGGGGCAGAACTGGCAGTCAAAGACATCGCCGCGCTCTTGTCTTTTTTGGCGACACCAGAGGATTCGCTGGCCCTGGCCGAAGTGTTGAAGTCGCCGCTGTTTGGCTGGTCCGAACAGATGCTGTTTGATCTGGCCCACCGCCGCAGCGGCAAACATCTGTGGCCGGCCCTGCGCGACCGGCGCCAAGAGTTTCCAGACACCCTGGCGGTGCTGGATGACCTGCGCGATCAGACCGATTTCCTGCGGCCCTTTGATCTGATCGAACGCATCCTGACCCGCCACCAGGGGCGGCAGAAATTGCTGGGCCGATTGGGACCTGAGGCCGAGGATGGCATCAATGCGCTGCTGTCTCAGGCGCTGGCCTATGAACGCTCCGATATTCCCAGCCTCACCGGGTTTCTGGTCTGGATGCAGACCGATGATCTGGAAATCAAACGCCAGATGGGGGCCTCGGGTGATATGATCCGGGTGATGTCGGTACATGGCTCCAAAGGATTGGAAGCGCCAATTGTGATCCTGCCCGATACCGCCAAACGCAACGCCCCCAGTGATGCGGAAATCATGGTGGCGAATGGCACCCCTGTATGGAAATTGCCCAAGGATCAGATGCCGGAACTGTTGTTTTCCGCCCGCGAGGCGGCGCAGGAAAAGCAGCAGAACGAACGGCTCAGACTGCTCTATGTGGCGCTGACCCGCGCCGAGAAATGGCTGATCGTCGCCACAGCCGGAACGCTGTCGAAAGAGGGCGACAGCTGGTATCAGCGGGTCGAGACGGCGATGCGTGAGGGCGGGGCCACGGCCTGCGATCTGCCCGGCGGCGAGGGCCTGCGGCTGGC
Organism: Phaeobacter sp. G2; assembly: GCA_025163595.1. Lineage (NCBI taxonomy): Bacteria > Pseudomonadati > Pseudomonadota > Alphaproteobacteria > Rhodobacterales > Roseobacteraceae > Phaeobacter > Phaeobacter sp. G2. The sequence goes on along the minus strand of CP104100.1, from coordinate 193,434 downwards.
CCATGGCGACTGGGACGGGCTGGATTTTGTCGCCCGAGAGGTGGCCGAAAAATCCACGTCAGTGTTGCCCGAGGTCTTTACCCGACCAGCGCCCGGCTATCTGCCGCCTGCGCAGACGCTCAAACCTTCCGACCTAGGTGGCGCCAAGGCCTTGCCCGGGGATCAGGGGCTGGACGAGGAAGAAGCCATGGCACGTGGCAGCAGGCTGCATCTGCTGCTGGAGTATTTGCCGCAAACGCCCCGTGCCGACTGGCAGACCCTGGCCAAGCGCCTGCTGCCGGAAGCCGCTGATCGGCAAGAGCTTTTGTCTGAGGCAAGCGCGGTTCTGGAAAACCCGGCGCTGGCGTCCATTTTTGCCCCTGAGACCCTGGCAGAGGTGCCGATCACAGCCCAGCTGGGAGAGCAGCGCCTTTATGGTATCATTGACCGGCTGATCGTGACGCCCGAGAGGGTGTTGGCGGTGGATTTCAAATCCAATGCGCAGATTCCAGAAAGCGCGCGACACTGCCCCAAGGGCCTGTTGCGACAGATGGCGGCCTATGGCCATGCCCTGTCGCAGATCTACCCCGGCCGCCAGATTGAGACTGCGCTTTTGTGGACCCGCACCGCCAGCCTGATGAGCCTGCCGCACGATCTTGTGACAGATGCGCTCAAGGAGGTGTTGGAACCTTGACGATCTGTTACGCTCTACCTAGGTTCCAACTCCAGTTGCCATAGATCTCAGGAGACATTCCCATGTCCACCGTAGCCGTCACCGACGAAACATTTGACGCCGAAGTCAAGAATTCCGCAGTCCCCGTTGTGGTGGACTTCTGGGCCGAATGGTGTGGTCCTTGCAAACAGATCGGCCCCGCTCTGGAAGAGCTGGCGGCAGAGTATGGCGACAAGGTAAAAGTCGTCAAAGTGGATGTGGACAGCAACCCGAACTCCGCAGCTGCCATGGGCGTGCGCGGCATTCCGGCGCTGTTTATCTTTAAGGATGGCCAGGTTGTATCGAACCGTGCCGGCGCCGCCCCCAAGGCCGCGCTGCAGAGCTGGATCAACGAGTCCATCTGATCCGATCCGCACAGAATTTTCGAAAGACGTCCCCGGGTGGGGGCGTCTTTTTCATTTCAAGGACAGTTTTATGACACCGGAATTTCGCCAAAAGGCCATTACCACCTGCAGCGACAAAATCGCCAAGAAAGGGGAGGGCGTTGGTCTGTCCTTTTACGCCTTTTTCAAGAACAAAAACGATGACCCTGAGCTGTTGATGCAGGTGGCAACCTGGTGGATTCGGGACCATCAGCTGGACCATTTTGAAAAGGCGGCAAAAATTCGCGATATGATGCGGGCCATATGATGCGGGCCGTTGCCTGAGCTCGCTGATCTGGCCAGATCGTTGTGCGCATTCGTCAGGCAGGGGGGCTTGCCCCCGTCGCCGCAGGTGGCTCCCCAGGGATATTTTTGGCCAAATGAAGATATGGGGTTTTCTTTTGGGCCGTGGCGCGGAGAGTGGCGGAAGAAAACGACTGGGAGACAGCCATGGCCAAGACAAGAGTATTGGTGGAATTCGGAATGGGCAGCTCGCTCAGACGGCAGGATTACACCGAGGCAGCAAAGCGCGCGATCAAGGATGCGCTGTGGCATAATTCGGTAAGCATCGCAGAGCTGTTTGATTTCCCCAAAGAAGCCATGATCATTGATGCGGAAATTGGTCTGGCAAAACCGGAACTGGTGGATGTGGCGGCGTTGAAAGCAATCTTTCCCTATGGCCAACCCAATATCACGGTGACAAAGGGCGGATTGGACGTGGCAAAACCTGATGGCGCGGGCGTGACCATCATTGCCAATGCTGCAGTCATTGTTTCCTTTGATATGGAGCGCCAGTCATGAGCGAAAAACGTATCATTTTAGAAATGGGCACCGGCAACGATCTATATGGTCAGGACTACACCAAGGCAGCGCGCCGTGCGGTGCAGGATGCCTTGCACCATTCCTCGATCACGCTGTTTTCCAAGCTGGGCATTGATCATGGCGAGATGCGGGTTGATGTCACCATTGCGGTGCAGGAGCCGGCGCAGGTGGATTGTGATCTTGTGGCACAGGATCTGCCACGCGGACGCGCCACAGTGCGGGCTGTCAAAGGCGGCTTGAATGTCACTGACCCCGCGTCCGATGGGGTGCATGTGGTGGCCACGGCCGCGATTGAGGCCTGGTTGCCGGATCAGTCTGCCAGCTACAAGCTCAGCTCCTGAAAAAGACAAAGCCGCCCCAAACTGGAGCGGCTTATCGCGTCTGGTGCTTCTGCACCCGGTCTGTCGGTCTCACAGTTTGTCGATATCCGCGCGGGTCACGCCGATGTCTTCCAGCTGTGCCGGAGAGAGCTGCGACAGCGCTTTGCGGGTCTGCCGGGATTCATTCCACTCAACCAGGTTGGTTTTGAAATTCATGATTCCGTCAACCAAACGAAGAACGGAGACTGCGCCCAGCGGCGCATGGAGGTTTGCGGTCGTCATTGCACTAGTCCTTTAAATTCGTGTGTGTTCGTGTTGTCTGTTTCTACGCCCCATGTAGGAGGGCTTACTGAGTCCTACAATTGCCCATTAAACAGCCCTGATTTGCGTTCTGTGCATAGCAAGTAAGCAATTTATTAACGCCCTCTTTAGGCGTCATGCTGAAAGCCGGAAAAACAGGCCGCCCCGACCGAGCCTTGTACCGGATCGGAGATGGATCCATATAGAAGGCAACAAAACTGGAGGCATAAATGGCAGATGATCAATTTCCCGGCTGGCACGGAACCACCATTATTGGTGTCAAAAAGGGTGATGAAGTGGTTGTTGCCGGCGATGGCCAGGTCTCGCTGGGGCAGACCGTGATCAAAGGCACCGCCCGCAAGGTGCGTCGTCTGTCCCCAGGAGGATTTGACGTTGTCGTTGGCTTTGCCGGATCCACCGCAGATGCCTTTACCCTGCTGGAACGGCTGGAAGCCAAGTTGGAAGCCTCGCCGGGTCAGCTGGCGCGGGCCAGTGTTGAACTGGCCAAGGACTGGCGCACCGATAAATACCTGCAAAAACTCGAAGCCATGCTGATTGTCACCGACGGAACCGAGCTTTTGGTGATCACCGGGGCAGGGGATGTGCTAGAGCCAGAGAATAATGTGGCCGCTATTGGCTCGGGCGGGAATTTTGCCCTCGCTGCTGCGCGTGGTATGATGGACAGTGACCGCAACGCCGAAGCCATTGCCCGCGACGCCATGGCGATTGCCGCTGATATCTGCGTCTATACAAATGGGCAACTGACCGTCGAAAGCATCGCTGCCGAAACTGGCACAGATAAAACCACCTCGGAGAGTTGATGTGAGCCAGATCGACCAGAACGACATTCGCGCCGCCGTTGGATCTGGCCTGATCAGCGAGGCCCAGGCGGCCTCATTGCTGGCGATGTCCCATAGCCGGCGTGGTGCGCGCGAAAACCTGGCACCGGGTGATGAACCCTTTGAGCTGTTCAAAGGGTTCAACGAGATATTCATCGTCATCGGTATGCTCATTCTGGCTTCGGGCTGGGCAGCGGTCACCGCTGCCTATATCGCTGGCTCTTTGGGGGGGTATGTCGAGAAAACCATCTCCTCTGCGGCGCTGGGGGCCGTGGTGCTGTGGGTCTTTGCCGAGTATTTTATCCGCCGTCGCCGCATGATCGCCCCGGCCATTGCCCTGTCTCTTTTATGGGCTGCAAATGCCGGGACCGGAATCACCGCCTTCTTTTCCGAGCCCTTTATGGTGGCGCAGAACGATCTTTCCAGCCTGCCGCTGCCAATGGCGCTGACCACTGCTGCGGTGGCGCTGTTCTGGCTGCGTTTCCGCGTGCCCTTTGCCATGGCGCTGATTGCCCTTGGCGTCTTTGCGCTGACCCTGTTGGTGGCAGCAGAACAAGCGGGCCGCCCAGAGGGGATCAGCGACTTCTTCCTGTTTTCCGCCTCTGGTCCCTTTGCCTGGGTGACACTGGCCGTTGGGATTGCCGTCTTTGCGGTGGCGATGCTGTTTGACCTCAGCGATCCTCATCGTGTCACCCGCCGCGCGGCACAGGGGTTCTGGCTGCATGTTGTTGCCGCCCCCGCACTGGTCAATACTATCGCGCTCAGCCTGCTGGAAAGCGGCACCTCCAGCGCCCAGATGACACTTGTTGCGGTGCTGCTGGGTTTTGCCCTGGTGGCCATTGTGATCGACCGCCGGTCTTTCCTCATCGCCGCGATCGGCTACAGCGTGACCCTGGCCGGCACCGTTTTTGACGGCGAAGGCGCCGCTATGACCGTCCTTCTGCTTGGCTTCTTCCTGGTGATCCTTGGTGCCTTCTGGGCCCGGATCCGGGCGGCCTTGCTCTCTCCTTTGGCTGGAGTGTTGCCGCTGCACCGCCTGCCTCCCTCTCACTAAACGGGACATCCCATGACAGACCTGACCCCCCGCGAAATCGTTTCTGAACTTGACCGCTTTATTATTGGCCAAGCCGATGCAAAACGCGCCGTGGCTGTAGCCATGCGCAACCGCTGGCGCCGTAAGCAGCTGTCGGATGATCTGCGCGACGAGGTATACCCCAAGAACATCCTGATGATCGGACCCACCGGTGTCGGTAAAACCGAAATCTCGCGTCGGCTGGCAAAGCTGGCCCGGGCGCCATTCATCAAGGTGGAGGCAACCAAATTCACCGAAGTCGGCTATGTGGGCCGCGACGTGGAACAGATCATTCGCGATCTGGTGGACAGCGCCATCGTTCAGACCCGTGCCTTCATGCGCGAAGACGTCACGGCCAAGGCTCAGAAAGCCGCTGAAGAGCGGGTCATCAGCGCCCTGGCCGGCGAGGATGCCCGCGAAATCACCCGCGAAGTATTCCGTAAAAAACTACGTGCAGGGCAGCTTGACGATGCGCTGATCGAACTGGATGTCGCTGACAGCTCCAACCCGATGGGCAATATGTTTGATGTCCCCGGCCAGCCTGGCGGCGGCAATATGGGGGTGCTCAACATCGGCGATCTGCTGGGCAAGGCAATGGGCGGGCGTACGGTGCGCAAAAAGATGACCGTTGCCGAAAGCTATGATGTGCTGATCGGCGACGAGGCTGACAAATTGCTGGATGATGAGGTCGTTAACCGCGCCGCCATTGAATCCGTAGAGCAAAGCGGCATCGTCTTTCTGGATGAGATCGACAAGGTCTGCGCCCGATCTGATGCCCGCGGCGGCGATGTCAGCCGTGAAGGCGTGCAGCGGGATCTGTTGCCGCTGATCGAGGGCACCACTGTCAGCACCAAACATGGTCCCATCAAAACCGACCATATCCTGTTCATTGCCTCCGGTGCCTTTCATGTCGCCAAACCCTCTGATCTGTTGCCAGAATTGCAGGGGCGTCTGCCGATCCGGGTCAATTTGCGCAGCCTGAGCGAAGCCGATTTTGTCCGCATCCTGACCGAAACCGACAATGCGCTCACCCTGCAATATACTGCGCTGATGAAAACCGAAGATGTCGAGGTAACCTTTACCGAAGATGGCATTTCTGCGCTGGCCAAGATCGCAGCCGAGGTAAACCATTCTGTGGAAAACATCGGCGCGCGTCGTCTGTATACGGTGATTGAACGGGTGTTTGAGGATCTGTCTTTTAATGCCCCGGAGCAGGGCGGCGAAAAGATCATCGTCAATGCCAGCTTTGTCAGCAAACACCTGGGCGAGCTGGCCAGCAAAAGCGACCTCAGTCGCTACGTGCTGTAGCACAGGGTGTAGCGCCGGGACTGTCCCCCAACAGAGATGTATTTTCATCTGGCTGTAGGCTTGCTAGCCTATGGCCAGTTTATCCGGCATGTTTCACCAAAGGTTATTTATGATTTTCCTCCGTTTGGCTGCTGGTCTCAGCCTTTGTCTGACCCTGGGCTGCACCGATCGCAGCCTGTCTCCGGTCACCCCCGAGGCATTGGAGCTTGGCACCCCCAAAACCATATTTGTCGCCACAAACCGGGTTGAACTGCCAGATGGATCCTTTGGCCCGGAACGAAGCGAAGACAACAGCCTGCTGGAGCTGACAGTCTCCATTCCGCCAAATCACACGCTGGGAAAACTGGAGTTCGGATATGCCGACCCAGACCCAGAAACCCAATTCACCCTGGCCGCGCGTCACCGGTTTCAAAACCCTGGTGATTTTGACCGCCGCCTGAATGCTGTGCTGCGTCAGTCCCCTGCCAACAGCCGAGACGTGGTTGTCTTTGTGCATGGCTACAACAGCACCCAGGCCGAGACCGCTTTTCGTGCGGCCCAGCTTACCCATGATCTGAATACGCCGGGCGCAACGGTGGTGTATTCCTGGCCAAGCCTGGGCAGTCCTTTGGGCTATGCCTATGACGGCGATAGCGTGATGTTTGCCCGCGATGGGTTGGAGCAGCTTTTGCGTCGCCTGAAAAACTCAGAGGCGCGGCGGATCATCCTGGTGGCCCATTCCATGGGCTCTGTCCTGACAATGGAAGCCCTGCGGCAGATCGAAATCAGATCCCCAAATTGGGCAGAGCAGAACCTAGCCGGGGTCATCCTGATCTCGCCGGACCTGGATCTGGATGTGTTTCGTAGCCAGATACGGCAGTTCAACAAGGTGCCTGAACCCTTTGTCGTCTTTGTGTCGAGCAAAGATACCATTCTCAACATCTCAAGACGTATTCGCGGAACCTATAGCCGCGAGCGCCTCGGTAGTCTCAGCTCCATCGAGGCGGTGTCAGACCTGCCCATAGATATTATCGACACAACTGCCTTTTCTGAAAATGCGGAATCTGGTCATTTTGTTGCGGCCACATCGCCCACGCTTTTGACCTTGTTGGTTGAGGCACAGGTCACCGAAAAAGCCTTTGATGCCAGACCCCATGATGTAGCGGAGTTCACAAAAGTTGTGCCAAGCGCTGGTCTAGGTAAAACAAATGTGGGCGAGGCCGTGTTGTTCACCCTCACCGGCGGCGAGCGCTGAACTGGTTAAGATCCTGACCCTGGCCTAACGGGTGCGACGGAGGTAGACATAATACGCGCCTTCGCCCCCATGGGTGACATGGGACTGGCTCACTTGCAAAACGGCCTGCGCCAGTGGCGGCAGCGCAAGCCATTGCGGCACGTGATGGCGCAACACACCACGCGGTACCGGGATAGGGCCGGGCTCATCGCGATCTTTACCCTTGCCCGTGACCACCAGAACCAGACGTTTGCCCGAGGCCTGTGCAGACAGGATAAACCGGGTCAGCGCCGGATGGGCGCTATCCACCCGCATCCCGTGCAGATCCAGTTTCCCTTCGGGTTTCAATTTGCCACGCTTCATCCGGCGAAAGGCTTTTTCGTCCATCTGCAAGGGGCTTGCAGCCAGCGCCTTGGCTGGCGTTGGTTTCAGACTATGCCGTTGCGGTTTTGGCTTTGCCTTACTTCCCAGCTCAAAAGCCTCCAAGAAGCTTTCAGGGCGCACCTGAGGCGCCTTTGCTGGTTTTGGCTTGGGCAAGGGCAGGCTGGGCGGCGAGGAATGGCTGCCCGGATGCAGGCGCTCGGTGTGCTCTACCACCTGATGCCAGAGTTCAACCTCTTCGGAAGTCAGCTTGCGCCTGCTCATTAGTATTCATCCGGTACCAGCGCAAAGGCGCGTTGAATTGGCAACAGAACCACCATCCGGCCCGGATCGCGCAGCCGACCTGCCGCTTGGCCTGCACTGTCGCCGGTGCCGTAGAAAACATCGGCGCGTTGCGCGCCTTTAATAGCGGATCCCGTATCCTGCGCAATCATCAAGCGGTGCATTTTTGTCTCACCGCCCTTTTCCATCCAGACCGGCGCACCAAGCGGCGTGTATTTGGGATCAACAGCCAGCGTGCGCAGCGTCGTCACCGACCTGTTCATGGCACCAACCGGACCTTTGGAGGGACGGATTTTGCGGATTTCCCGGAAGAAGACATAAGAGGGGTTATGCAACAACAACTCGCGGCCAGCAGCCGGATTGCGCCGTACCCAGGCCTTGATCACCTGAGCACTGACCTGATGGGCCTTGTAGATCCCACGCCGGACCATTTCGGTGCCAATTGACCGATAGGGGTGCCCATTGGCACCACCATAACCGATCCTGATTGTACCGCCGTCACTCAGTCGGATACGGCCGGAGCCTTGAATTTGCAGAAAGAACAGCTCAACCGGGTCATCCACCCAGGCGATTTCCAATCCCCGCCCCTGCATCACCGGCCCGGTGAGGATATCGCGACGCGGCAGCCAGGGGTTACTGTGCTTTGCTTCGGGAGGCATGCGGTAGACCGGGTAGCGAAACCGCGACGTGCGATACCGCGAGCCCTCCAGCTCGGGTTCGAAATAGCCGGTGAACAGACCCGGCGTTCCATCCTCGATCAACACGGGTCGAAAGAACAACTCAAAGAAACTACGCGCCCCGGCTTTGCCCTGTTCCTGCGCCAAGGTCTGCGCCTGAGCCTGCGCCAAGGCACACAGGTTTTGCCAGTCCTGATCCTTGAGATCGGGACAGGTCTCCAGAAATACCTTCAGAGCCGCTGCGTGGTTGTCTTCCTCCCAGCCATCCAGCTGAGAGAAATCCAACATTTTGTAAGTGGTTTCGGCATCTGCGCCGCTGGCCGTCATCGCAGCCCCCGCAAGAGCCGCTGCCCGGAAAAAATCCCGGAGCACTGCACTCATCCGTCCGTGGCCACCAACTGCCAGTTCGGATCATCACCGCCCATGCTGCGCGCAAAGACCCAGGTATCTTTCTGGCGTTTGATCGCTTTGGCATCGCCTTCGACGATTTCGCCTTCACGATTGCGCACAACCGAGGTCAGCTCGCCGACAAACCGCATGGTCAGTTCTGCCACGCCGCTTGCCTCATCAAAGATCGCATCAACCACGGCGGTTTCCCGCACGCCAATGAACTCAGCCTCAATGGTCAGGCCCTGATCTTCGCGCTGCGCAACGGCTTCGACAAAGCTGTCGAACACATCTTCGGCCAGAAAGCCCTGAAGATCGTTCAGCTCACCGTGTTCAAATCCCATCAGGATCATCTCATAGGCGCTGCGGGCGCCCTGGACAAATTCGCCCACCTGAAACGAAGGTTCCACCCGCTTCATTGCCGCCAAAGCCTTTGCCGGCTGCGATCCTTCTTCGACATAGTCTGTAATGTCGCGGTCTGGTCCGCCCTCGATCACCTCGAGATCAGGTCCGCTGCTGCGCTTTTGCGAGGGGGCAACGGCTGGTTTTTCAAAACCCTCGCGAGTGCCCAGAACGCTTCTGAGACGCAGGATCAAAAACACCGCAATACCGGCCAAAACCAAAAGACTAATCAAAGGCGACTCCATAAGAACCTCTCGCTGGATATTCCAAGCCCGGTTTGAAACCTGGGCGATCTCTCCTTATGTAGGGTGTCGGGGGTGGCAAGTCTACCGTCCAGCGTCTGTTCAGAGGAAACCGCTATATGTATATTTTTCTCGCCTTTCTGATGGTGCCACTTATTGAAATTGGCCTGTTCATACAGGTGGGCGGCGCCATTGGCCTATGGCCGACATTGGCCATTGTGGTGCTGACTGCAGTGCTGGGAACTGCCCTCGTGCGGTCGCAGGGGCGGCTGGCGCTGGGACAGATGCGTAACTCCTTTCAAAACCTGTCGGATCCGGCTGAACCTCTGGCCCATGGCGCGATGATCCTGTTTGCTGGTGCGCTGCTGCTCACGCCCGGTTTTTTCACTGATGCCATTGGCTTTGCCCTGTTGATGCCCCCGGTGCGGATTGCGGTGTATCACTATATCAGCAAGCGGGTCACAGTGGCGCAGTTCCAGATGGGATCCGGCGCCATGCATGGGCAGCGGCCAGGACAGGAGCGCGGACATCCCCACAGGGACCACCCCGCTGGAAGCGGCGACATCATTGATGGCGATTTTGAAGACGTAACGCCAAGCCGTCCCGGAAAAAAACCTTCGGGCTGGGTTGAAGGCCCAAAATAGACCCTGCCGTCTTTGCAGATCTTCCTAGCCGTTGAGATACCGGAACCAAGCTGTTAAGCACGGACCAAACAAAATTTTAGGAGTTTCTCAATGGCCGAAAATGGCACAAACGGGGCCACACAACAGCCCCAGGTTCAGATGAATATTCTGGGCCAATATATCCGTGATATGTCATTTGAAAACGTCATGGCCCAAAAAGGGGCCGGTGGCGAAGTTCAGCCCGACGTCAGCGTTGCGGTCAATCTGGATGCCAAGAAACGCTCGGTCGAGAACCAGTATGAGGTCATGACCAAGCTGAATATCGAATCCAAAAACAAAGAGGACGGCGACGTTCTGTTTGTGTTGGAACTGGAATATGTCGGCGTTTTCAACATTGAAGGCGTTCCAGAAGACCAGCTGCACCCCTTTTTGCTGATCGAATGCCCGCGCATGACCTTCCCCTTCCTGCGGCGCATCGTGTCGGATGTCACCCGTGACGGCGGTTTCCCACCGCTGAACCTGGACAATATCGATTTTGTTGCGATCTACCGCAACGAACTGGCGCGCCGTCAGGCCGACGCCGCTCCACAGCAGTAATCTGCACTGACACCAAAACAAAAACGCCGCTGACTTTGGTCAGCGGCGTTTTTTGTAGCTCTGAGGTATATTAGACCTAGGCCGGCTTTTGGTTCCAAAGGGCATCTTCACCCATCTTGGCAACAAAGGCCTCATGGGCCTCTGCCTCTTGCGCTGTCAGGCGCGATGGAAGCGGGGTAGGGCGCGGGGCAGGGCGCCAATCTTCGGCCATCTGCCCACCAGAGGAGGCATTGGTCGACAGGCCAAAGTCCGGCTGACGGCCCCCGATGAGCTCCAGATAGACCTCTGCCAAAATTTCGGAATCGAGCAGCGCGCCGTGTAGGGTCCGGTTGCTGTTGTCAATCTGGAACCGTCGGCACAGGGCATCCAGCGTCGCCGGCGAACCGGGAAAGCGTTTGCGGGCAATGGCCAATGTATCCAGCGCCTGCTCCATCGGCAGCTTGGGCAGGCCCATCCAGTCCAGCTCGGCATTGAGGAATTTCATGTCAAAGCTGGCGTTGTGGATCACCATCCGGGAATCACGCACAAAATCCAAGAAAGCCTGACCAAACTTGGCAAAAACAGGCTTATCCCGCAGGGTGACCTGGCCTTTTTCAGGTTTTTGCGGCGGCTCCAACAGGTCGGGACCAATGCCATGCACGCCAAAGGCTTCCTGCGGCATACTGCGTTCGGGATTGATATAGACGTGAAAGGTCTCGCCGGTTGGCATGTGGTTCAACAACTCAACCGCGCCGATTTCGACGATGCGATCGCCGGAAAACGGGTCAAAGCCGGTGGTCTCGGTATCGAGAACAATTTCACGCATCTGCTGATGTCTTTCCGCCCAAAGCCGGTTTCGCCTGGGTCTGTCTGATCTGGTCCAATATCGCGCTTACCTGCGTCTTTGCATGGTCCAGTGTGTCCGTTTCAATGACATAATCCGCGCGGGCAGATTTTTCATCAATGGGCATCTGTTTTGCCAGGATCTGTTCAAACTGGGCCTCCGTCATGGTGCCCCGCTCCAACACCCGGGCGCGCTGCGTAGCGGCGTCGACCCGAACACAAGCCACCGCATCCATCGCGGAGTCACCACCGGTTTCAAACAGCAGTGGAATATCAAAAACCAGTATATCGCTGGTGGCGGTGTCTTTGAACATCTGACGGTCCGCTGCCAGCAGCGGGTGCACTATTGCCTCCAGCTGCGCAAAAGCTGCGGGATCAGCGGCTAGAATCTGTTTCAAGGCCTCCCGGCTGACCGCGCCATCAAAAATCGCCGATGGAAAAGCCTGCTGCAGGGGCACAACAGCCGCGCCACCCGCTGCATACAGCCGATGCACCGCAGCATCAGCATCCCAGACGGCGCAACCCGCCTGCGCAAAGATCGCTGCGGTGGTGCTTTTGCCCATGCCAATGGAGCCCGTCAGCCCAAGATAAAATGTCATCGCAAAGCCGCCGCCCTGGTCGCGTCATCCACATCCGGGCGCTGGCCAAACCAACGTTCAAATCCCGGCACCGCCTGATGCAGCAACATGCCCAAACCATCAACCACAGTGCAGCCGACATCTTCGGCGGCCTGCAACAGGTCGGTTTTGAGTGGGGAATAGATCAGATCAGTCACCACCATATGCGGCTTTAACCCATCCAATGGCACCCGCAGGCGCGGTTTTCCCACCATACCCAGCGAGGTGGTGTTTACCACCAAAGCTGCCTCTTCGATAATGTTGCCGGCCAGAACCCAGTCAACAACCTGAATACGCTTGCCAAATTCCTTTTGGAGCTGCTCAGCACGGTCGCGGGTGCGATTGGAGAGCAGGATTTCCGGCACTCCGGCCTCAATCAGCGATGCCACCACCGCGCGGCAGGCCCCACCAGCCCCAAGAACCACTGCAGGGCCACTGCCCGGAACCCAATCCGGCGCGCCCTGATGCAGGTTGGTGATAAAGCCATAGCCATCGGTGTTATCGGCCAGGATACTGCCATCACTGCGAAAGATCACGGTATTGGCCGCACCCATCAATTTGGCCCGGTCGGTGACTTTATCCGCAATCTTCATCACCGCTTCTTTGTGCGGGATGGTGACGTTGACGCCAACAAACCCCGCCTTTGGCAGGGAGCGGATCACAGTCTCTAGGTCTTCCGGCTCCACATGCATCGGGATATAATGTCCAGCGATGCCATGCGTCTCGAGCCAATGCCTCTGTAACTGTGGCGATTTAGAATGCGCTACCGGACAGCCAATCACACCGGCCAGAGGGATTTTTTTATCACTCATTGTTCAATGACACCCTGTAGTCCCAAGTAGTTGAGAAGTTCTACCAGAGGTAGACCCAAAACATTAAAGTAACTCCCTTCAATGTTAGAAAACAAGCGTACGCCTTCTTCTTCCAACTTATAAGCGCCCACCGCGTGCTGGATGCTCTGCCAGTTGCGCGCCACATAAGAGGAGAGATAGCTGTCCGAACAGTTGTGCATTCGCAGCCGCACCTGACCAACATGACGCCAGATCGGTTCCCCATCCCGGTAGATCACCGCAGCCGACAGTAGCATGTGACGTTTGCCGCGCATGGCGCTAAGCTGGGCCAGCGCCTCTTCTTCGCTTTTGGGCTTTGACAGTAACCTGCCTTCAAAATCCAGCACCTGATCACACCCCAGGACCAGCGGGCCGGGGGTTTTCATGCTCACCTTGCGTGCTTTTGCCTCGGCCAGGGCATCGGCAATATCGCGCGGATCAGCGGCTTCGGCCAAAAGCGCCGCTTTGATCGAGTCTTCATCAACGCGGGCAACCTGGACCTCAAAGGGCACACCAGCCTGACGCAGAAGCTGCGCTCGGATCTCGGAACCAGAAGCCAGCAGGATGTGGGCAGACATGTGGAAAACCCCATGGAAAAGATGCGAAAGTTTATAGGATGGTTTGTATGGTTTTCCCAGATTTTGGCAAGTGCACAGGGAAAAGGGAAATTCCACCAAACTGCGCGCTGATTCCTCCGCCGGGGATTGGGATAACTTCTGAAGTCGGGATATCTTGTTCGTCCCCGATTCCTCCAAAGGTTATCCCCATAGTAATCTAGGTTAACAAATCGTTAATTATCCTTATTCATAAGGGTGTTAACCAAAGTGTCACCAATGTGGCAGCAATGAGGCCGCCTAGTTTTCCCCACTGGGGATAAGCGGGTGAAAAACTGAATAATCCACTGAAATCCTTGTCCCTACAAAAACATCATCCTTTAAATCTTTCTTTATTATTATAAGGGTGGACCATCTAAGCGTGAGAGAGAGACCGATGGACCTGACAGACTGGATGTTCACCCTCTACCCATATGCCAAATCGCTGCACATCATGGCGGTGCTCAGCTGGATGGCGGGTTTGTTCTATCTCCCACGGCTGTTTGTGTATCACGTGGAGCAGGCTGAGAAGGTTCCTGAAAGCCTGTCGATCTTTGTAACCATGGAACATAAATTGCACCGTTTCATCATGCGCCCAGCGATGATGGCGACATGGGGGGCAGGGCTGTTCATGGCGGCGACGCCTGGATTGGTCGATTGGGGCTCTGTGTGGCCCTGGAGCAAGGCTCTGGCAGTGATTGGTATGACCTGGTTCCACTATTGGCTTTTGATGCGTCAGCGGGACTTTGCTGCAGGGAAAAACAGGTTCACTGGGCGACGCTACCGCCTGATGAACGAAGTCCCGACGCTTTTGATGGTGGTGATTGTCATCTCGGTGATCTTCAAGTTCTGACACAACCGCCCCATAGCCGCTCTGGACGGGGCTCTGAGCGACTTTAAGCCTCTGTGAGAGGGTTTGACTTACGAGGTCTCACCCCCTATGTATGGCGTCCAACAGGCCCGTCCGGGCCCTCGTGTTCTCCGAACTTGATAATAATCGCTCACCCCAAATAGCCGGGGCAAAAAGGCCATATGTTAATGACCGTCGAATCCCTCAATCTTTCTGATCTCAAGGCGCAAAGCCCAAAAAACCTTCTGTCTATGGCGGAGGAGCTAGAGATCGAAAACGCCTCGACCATGCGCAAGGGCGAGATGATGTTCCAAATTCTGCGTGAACGCGCAGATGAAGGCTGGGAAATTGGCGGTGATGGCGTTCTGGAAGTGCTGCAGGATGGATTCGGTTTCCTGCGCTCGCCCGAGGCCAACTATTTGCCGGGTCCGGATGATATTTATGTTTCGCCGGAAATGATCCGCAAACATTCGCTACGCACTGGCGATACCATCGAAGGCCAGATCAAGGCCCCGCTGGAGGCAGAACGCTATTTTGCCATGACCAGCGTCACCAAGATCAACTTTGAAGATCCTGAAAAAGCGCGTCACAAGATCGCCTTTGACAACCTGACGCCGCTGTACCCGGATGAGCGTCTGAAGATGGAAATCGAAGATCCAACGCTCAAGGATCGCTCAGCCCGGGTGATCGACCTGGTTGCGCCTATCGGTAAAGGCCAGCGTTCGTTGATTGTGGCGCCGCCACGCACCGGTAAGACGATGATTTTGCAGAACATCGCAAACTCGATCGAACAGAACCACCCAGAGTGTTATTTGATCGTTCTGCTAATCGACGAACGCCCTGAAGAAGTCACCGATATGCAGCGGTCGGTCAAAGGCGAGGTTGTCTCCTCTACCTTTGATGAACCCGCAACACGCCACGTTGCGGTGTCGGAAATGGTGATCGAAAAGGCCAAGCGATTGGTCGAACATAAGCGAGATGTAGTTATCTTGCTTGATTCGATCACAAGACTTGGTAGGGCCTTCAACACCGTTGTGCCTTCCTCTGGCAAGGTTCTGACAGGTGGTGTGGATGCAAATGCTCTGCAACGCCCCAAGCGATTCTTTGGTGCAGCCCGGAATATCGAAGAGGGTGGTTCGCTCACCATCATCGCGACCGCACTGATCGACACCGGCAGCCGTATGGATGAGGTGATCTTTGAAGAATTCAAAGGGACCGGTAACTCTGAACTGGTTCTGGATCGCAAAATTGCCGATAAACGGGTCTATCCTGCCATCGATATTCTCAAATCCGGTACCCGGAAAGAAGAGCTTTTGGTGGACAAGGCCGATCTGGCCAAGACCTTTGTATTGCGGCGGATCCTCAACCCGATGGGCACCACCGACGCTGTGGAGTTCCTCCTGGGCAAGTTGAAGCAAACCAAATCCAACGCGGATTTCTTTGATTCGATGAACACCTAAAGCGCGAAGGCCAGTTAAAGAGGAAGGCCAAGATGGATACGATCTTTGCACTGGCCTCCGCACAGGGGAAGGCTGGAGTTTCAGTCATTCGCATTTCTGGCCCTCTGGCACTGACCGCAGCCAATCAGATTTGTGACCATCCTCTGCCTGCAAAAGGGCGGGGGCTGCGCTGCCTTCTGGATTTGGACGGCAGTCAGCTGGACGAAGCTCTGGTTCTTAGCTTTGCGGCGCCGGCCAGCTTTACGGGCGAAAACATTGTCGAATTTCAAGTCCACGGCAGTACAGCCGTGGTTTCGGCAGTTCTGGACCGTTTGACCAAAACCCCTGATCTTCGTCTGGCAGAGCCTGGTGAATTCACCCGGCGGGCGTTGGAAAATGGCAAATTGGACTTGGCACAGGTCGAAGCCCTGGCAGATCTGATTGACGCGGAAACCGAAGCCCAGCGTAAGCAGGCTCAGGTGGTTCTGTCTGGTGGTCTGGGACAGTTGGCCGAAAGATGGCGGGTGGATCTCATCCGGGCAGCATCGCTGATTGAGGTGACCATAGATTTTGCCGATGAAGATGTCCCTGTGGATGTCACTCCTGAGGTGACAGCCCTGCTGAGGGCAGTCGCCCAGGACCTGCAGGCAGAGACCGAAGGCGTCAAAATTGCAGAGCGCATTCGAGACGGTTTTGAGGTTGCAATCATCGGTGCGCCAAACGTCGGAAAATCTACGCTTCTCAATATGTTAGCAGGTCGTGAGGCGGCTATCACTTCAGAATATGCCGGCACGACGCGGGATGTGATTGAAGTCCGAATGGATCTTGGCGGGTTACCGGTGACACTTCTGGATACTGCCGGCCTCAGAGATACTGACGATCACGTTGAAGGCATCGGAATTGAGCTTGCCCGCAAACGCGCTGAACAGGCAGATCTTCGTGTTTTTCTGGTAGAACCGGATGAAGCGATTGATTTGAAAATGAAGCCTGGGGATATCCGTCTTCAGCCCAAGGCTGATATGCGGCAGGACTCGGATAGCGCCATTTCCGGGAAGACAGGGCAGGGCGTAGATCGCCTGGTTTCCCATATCTCTGATACATTGAAAGATCGCTCCACTCAGGTTGGCGTTGCCACCCGGACTCGTCACCGTGAGATGATGCTTGCCGCAATGCACAGCTTGACCGAAGCTCAACTTGTTTTGCAACGGGGATCGGAGTTCTATGAAATTGCCGCTGAAGATATACGGTCTGCCGTTCGATCCCTTGAAATGCTTGTGGGTCGTGTTGGCGTCGAGAATCTCCTTGATGAGATTTTCTCAAGTTTCTGTCTTGGAAAATAGGGAGTGTTTCACGTGAAACATTCAGATTTTGATGTCGTCGTCATTGGTGGAGGTCACGCAGGAAGCGAGGCAACCCATGCTTCGGCGCGCATGGGCGCGCGTACAGCCCTCATCACATTAACACGCGATGGTATTGGGGTGATGTCTTGCAACCCGGCCATCGGTGGCCTGGGTAAAGGCCACCTTGTTCGCGAAATTGACGCGATGGATGGCGTAATGGGGCAAGTAGCTGATCTTGCCGGTATTCAGTTTAGACTGCTCAACCGCCGCAAAGGCCCTGCTGTTCAAGGCCCCCGTGCGCAATCTGACCGCGGTATCTATCGTCGTGAAATGCTCAAAAGAACAGAATCCCAAGAAAACCTTGAGATCATCGAGGGGGAAGCGACAGATTTTTTGATGCGGGGCGCTACAGTGGGCGGCGTGGTCCTGTCAGATGGAAGTGAAATTCACAGCAGGTTCGTAATCCTAACGACTGGTACATTCCTACGGGGGGTGATCCATATTGGCGATGTGTCAAAGCCTGGTGGCCGAATGGGGGATCGACCTTCCGTAAAACTGGCAGAACGGTTGGACAGCTTTGAACTGCCGATGGGTCGACTAAAGACCGGCACGCCACCGCGCCTGGATGGGCGCACGATCAACTGGGATATACTCGAAGGACAGCCAGGAGATGAGGATCCCACCTTCTTCTCCTTTATGACTAAGGCGTTGTCGGCCAAACAGGTTATCTGCGGCATTACGCACACCAATGAAAAAACCCACGACATTATTCGGAAGAACCTTTCTCGATCAGCCATGTATGGCGGGCATATTGATGGTGTTGGTCCCAGGTACTGCCCTTCAATCGAGGACAAAATTGTCCGATTTGCAGATAAGACCTCGCATCAGATTTTCTTGGAACCCGAGGGGGCGACGGATCACACCGTCTATCCAAACGGAATTTCGACAAGCCTACCAGTGGATGTACAGTCGGATTACGTTCGTTCAATTGTCGGTTTGGAAAAGGCCGAAATTCTGCAGCCCGGGTATGCGATCGAATATGACTATATTGATCCACGGGCGCTCTCCTTGGATCTATCGCTTAAAGATGTTCCAGGTTTATATCTAGCGGGGCAGATCAACGGCACTACAGGATATGAGGAAGCAGCTGCGCAAGGTTTGGTTGCTGGCCTTAGTGCTGCCGCTAAATGTCGGGATGAAGAGCCGGTAATGTTTGGCCGGTCCAACAGCTACATTGGTGTCATGGTTGATGATCTTACCACGCATGGCGTTATAGAACCCTACCGAATGTTTACCTCGCGGGCTGAATTCCGTCTATCCCTGCGCGCGGATAATGCGGATCAAAGGCTAACACCTCTTGCGATAGAGGCAGGGTGCATCTCTGAAGAGAGAAGGATAGCCTTTTCGGAAAAGCTGGACCGTCTGGAAACCACCCGAAACGGTCTGGAAGCTGCTGTATTCACACCAAAGCAGATTTCGGCAGCGGGGATTTACGTCAATCAGGACGGGAACAAGAGAACAGGTTTTGAAATTCTCGCTTTCCCTGATGTGGGGTTTGAAGATCTCATCCCTTTGCTGCCAGATTTCGCTGATACAGATGTCGAGACAATGCGGCAATTGGAGAGAGACGCGCTATATGTGCACTATATCGCGCGTCAGGAGAAAGAGATCGCAGCGGTCAAGCGTGACGAAGGCCATGTGATCCCAGATGATTTTGATTATACAGCTATCGAAGGTCTTTCGGCGGAGTTACAACTGAAACTGACCGTCGCGAGACCTGAAACCTTGGCAAAGGCCAGTCGTATCAATGGGATGACGCCAGCAGGGCTGGCTCTGGTGTTGGCGCGGTTGCGTAAGAATATGCGTTCACAGGAGAAACTTGGATGAGCGAGAGAGCTCTGTTAGATCAGTTGAATGTTTCACGTGAAACAATAGAGCGGTTAGAAAAATTCGAGGAGGTTTTGCTAAAGTGGAACCCGCGAATAAATCTGGTCTCCAAAAGCAGCCTAACAGATCTCTGGCAGAGGCATATCGTAGATTCGGTACAGGTCTTCACCTGCGTAGAAGATGCAGGTCAGAGCTGGGTGGATATCGGCAGCGGCGGCGGGTTCCCGGGAATTGTTGTCGCCATCATGGCCGCAGAACGCTCACCTAAAACCAAGGTTACGTTGATCGAAAGCGATCAGCGAAAATCGGCTTTTCTGCGAACTGCAGCGCGGGAATGTGGAGTTTCAATTTCTGTATTGACCGAGCGAATTGAACAGGCTGTGCAGCAGAATGCAGACATACTGTCCGCGCGAGCGGTTGCTGATCTAGATGCTCTTCTTGAATTTTCCCAACGCCACCTGGCTGTTGACGGTACAGCTGTGTTCCCCAAAGGGGTGAACTGGAAAAAAGAAGTGGATAAGGCAGCTCAGCGATGGCGATTCGACGTTGAACCAATTACAAGTTTGACTGAGACTGAAGCAGTTATTCTTAAGATCAAGGGAGTCGCTCGTGCCTGATTTATCCCGCCCGGAGGGGCCTCGAATTATCGCGGTTGCAAATCAAAAGGGCGGGGTGGGTAAGACAACAACAGCAATCAACCTCGCGGCCGCTTTGGTTGAGACAGGACTGCGAGTGTTGGTGGTGGATCTGGACCCCCAGGGGAATGCTTCCACCGGCTTGGGCATCGAGAGTGCGGATCGAGATGCCACTACATATGATCTGTTGGTTGATGACGCCCCACTAAATGAAGTGATTCGTACTACAGAAATCGAAGACCTTTGCGTGATTCCTGCGACTGTTGACCTTAGTTCCGCTGATATTGAGCTTTTTGCCAATGAAAAGCGTAGCTTCTTGCTGCATGATGCGTTGCGGCAAACGGCGATGGACGAATACGATTGGGATTATGTGCTGATCGACTGTCCGCCTTCTCTTAACCTGTTGACCGTCAATGCGATGGTTGCATCCCATTCGGTGCTGATCCCCTTGCAGAGTGAATTTTTTGCCCTGGAAGGTGTATCGCAACTGCTGCTCACAATTCGGGAAGTCCGGCAATCGGCCAACCCTGATCTTCGGATTGAAGGGGTTGTTTTGACGATGTTCGACCGTCGCAATAACTTGTCGCAGCAGGTTGAACAGGATGCGCGAGACAATCTGGGCGATCTGGTTTTTCAAACAAAAATCCCGCGCAATGTGAGGGTCAGCGAGGCCCCGTCCTATGCTTTGCCAGTGCTCAACTATGATAGCAACTCCCTAGGGGCAAAGGCGTACCGTGCTTTGGCGCAAGAGTTGATATCGAATAACCAAACAGTCGCGGCTTGAGAGCGGAGTAGAAAATGTCAGAGAAAAGAAACAAACCCCGCGGATTGGGCCGTGGCCTGTCTGCCTTGATGGCGGATGTGAATTCCGAGCCGGTGAGCACAGAAGTGCAGGCCGCACGAAACGCAGAGGTTCTGGTCCCGATCGAGAAGGTGATTGCCAACCCTGATCAGCCGCGCCGTCAATTCCTGCAAGAGGATCTTGATGATCTAACGGCGTCGATCAAGGAAAAGGGGGTCCTGCAGCCCCTGATCGTGCGACCTCGGGATGGCGACATGTATGAAATTGTTGCGGGTGAGCGGCGCTGGCGCGCGGCCCAGGCAGCGCAGCTGCACGAAGTTCCGGTTCTCATTCGGGACTATTCCGATGTCGAGATGATGGAAGTTGCCATCATTGAAAACATCCAGCGCTCTGATCTGAATGCAATGGAAGAAGCCCAGAGCTATAAACAGCTGATGGAACGCTTTGGGCATACGCAGGAACGCATGGCAGAGGCGTTGGGGAAGAGCCGGAGCCATATTGCCAATTTGGTCAGGCTGCTGCACCTGCCAGAGGACGTGCGCGCCCTGGTCAATGACCGTAAACTGTCAGCGGGCCATGCGCGGGCTTTGATCACCTCGGACAATGCCTCTGAACTGGCGAGTAAAATTGTCAAAGGCGGGTTGTCGGTCCGGGCTACGGAAGCTTTGGTGAAAAAGGATGCCGCCGGGCTTCAGGCTTCTGCGGCTCCGCGCAGGTCGCCACGGTCAACAGATAAGGATGCAGATACCAAGGCGTTAGAGGGCGATCTTTCTGCCATTCTACGGATGAAGGTGTCGATTGATCACAAGGCAGGTGGCGAAAGCGGATCTGTCACCATTAGCTATGAGACGCTCGATCAGCTGGATGAGATTTGTAACATCCTGAGCAAATAGTCAGGCGCCAGGGCGGGTCCAGATAAAGGTCAGGACTGCTGTCAAGACGACAACCTGGATGAGCACCACATGGGAGGGGGCTCCCAATATAAGAGATAGCAACAGAACGGCGGCAATCGAAACGGTTGCCGCCTTTTTTGCGGCTGGACGAATGGCGCCACGTTCATTCCAATCCAGGATCAGGGGGCCAAATGTGCGGTGGTTGATCAACCAGGAATGCAGGCGTTCGGATGAGTTGGCAAAGAAGAAGGCCGCCAGCAGAAGAAAAGGCACGGTGGGCAGAAGCGGCAGCACGATACCTATGACGGCCAGACCCAGTGACAGTAACCCAAGCGCGGCATAGAGAAATCTCATCTGTCTAATCCAACTTCAATTAGGTCAATCAACCAGAAGTTCCCGAAGTACCGCATTCAGGACTGCGCGGCCCTGATCTGTCGCGCGAATTACCTGATCCGATGTAGTTACCATGCCAAGATTAACAAGGTCGTCAACGCGGTCCTGTGGCAGGGCCTGACCCGACAGTGCCGTATAGCGCGGGATGTTCATGCCTTCGGCAAGGCGCATCGACATCATCATGTACTCAATTGCGGTATCTTCACGGGGTAGGGCTTGGCACAGGCTCTCCCCGGAGCCATCGGCCACCGCTTTCAGCCAGGCGCCAGGGGCACGATGGGTTTCGGTGGCATAGCGCTGGCCGTTGCGTGTGACGCGGCCATGGGCCCCCGGACCAATGCCGAGGTAGTCGCCATAACGCCAATAGATCTGGTTGTGACGGGATTCCTCACCAGGGCGGGCGTGGTTGGAGATCTCATAGGCGGGCATGCCATGGGCGGAACAGATTTCTTGTGTGGCCTGGTACATGTCAGCTGCCGTGTCATCTGTGGGCAGGTCGCGCAGTTTGCCACGGGCGTAGCGATCGCCAAAGGCGGTGCCTTCTTCGATGGTGAGCTGATAGAGCGACAGATGGTCAATCGCCATATTCAAGGCTTGGGAAAGTTCGCGCTGCCAATGGGCCAGGTCCTGTCCCTGACGCGCATAGATCAGGTCAAAGCTGACCCGGTCAAAACAGGTGCGGGCAATGTCAAAGGCGGCGCGGGCCTCCTCCACGGAATGGATACGCCCAAGGCGGCGCAGGTCCTCATTGTTGAGCGCTTGAATGCCCATCGAGATACGGTTGACGCCGCCGTCGCGATAGCCGGCAAAACGTCCTGCCTCAACAGAGCCTGGATTGGCTTCAAGAGTGATCTCGATGTCATTGGCAAAGGGCCATATTTCACGTGCGCCTTCAATCACGGCGGCGACGGTTTCAGGCTTCATCAGCGAGGGGGTGCCACCGCCAAAGAAGATAGAGTTAAGAACCCGGCCCTCCATCCCCTGTGAGACTCTTTTGAGCTCACTCAGGTAGGCTCTAACCCATAGTTTCTGGTCTATATTTGCGGTGACATGACTGTTGAAGTCGCAATAGGGGCATTTGGCCTGACAAAAGGGCCAATGTACATATAGGCCAAAGCCCCCATGTCGCCAATCATCCACTAAAACAGCCTTTGATAAAGGCGCTGACCGCGCGGCCACGGTGGCTGATACGGTTCTTTTCGGCCTTGTCCATTTGGGCGCAGGTCACGTCATAGCCCTCGGGCATGAACATCGGGTCATAACCAAACCCAGCTTCACCGCGAATGGGCCAGACCAGATCGCCGGCCATGACGCCTTCGAATACTTCATCATGGCCATCGGGCCATGCCAGAACCAGAGTACAGCAGAATTGGGCGCTGCGCGGAGCATCGGGGCCTTTTGCGGTGATTTCATCATTGGCGCGAGTCATCGCCATCATAAAATCACGCCCATTGCCGGTTTCGGCCCAATCGGCGGTATAGACACCGGGGGCGCCATCCAGCGCATCAATGGTGATGCCGCTGTCGTCGGACAGGGCAGGGAGGCCGGTAGCCTGTGCTGCCGCATGTGCCTTGATCCGGGCATTGCCGACAAAGGTGTCTTCGGTTTCTTCCGGTTCCGGCAGGTTCATCTCGGCTGCGCCGATAACCTTGACGCCAAAGGGCGCAAGGATCTCGGTGATCTCCTGCAGCTTGCCTGCGTTGTGAGTGGCGACCAGAATTTGGTCGCCTTCAAACTTGCGGCTCATGCGCAGGCTGCCTTTTGCAGGGCTGCCAGCTCGGAGGTGCCTTTTTCGGCCAGATCCATCAGCTGGTTCATCTGATCGCGGGAAAAGATTGAGCCCTCGGCAGACATCTGCACTTCGATCAGTTTACCAGAACCAGTCATGATAAAGTTGCCGTCAACGCCGGCCTCAGAATCTTCTGGGTAGTCCAGATCAAGCACCGGCTGGCCGGCATAGATTCCGCAGGAAATTGCCGAGACAGGATCCATCAGCGGATCAATTTTTACGTCACCGGCTTTCATCAGCTTATTTACCGCCAGACGCAGGGCGACCCAGCCACCGGTGATCGCGGCGCAGCGGGTGCCACCGTCGGCCTGCAAGACGTCGCAGTCGATGGTGATCTGGCGCTCACCCAGGGCCACCCGGTCAACGCCGGCGCGCAGGGCGCGGCCAATCAGGCGCTGGATTTCAACGGTGCGGCCACCCTGTTTGCCTGACGCGGCTTCGCGACGCATGCGGGTATTGGTGGCGCGAGGCAGCATGCCGTATTCCGCAGTGACCCAGCCCAGACCGGAGCCTTTGATGAAGGGTGGCACCCGTGGTTCCAGGCTGGCGGTGCACAGCACATGCGTATCACCCATCTTGATCAGGCAGGATCCTTCGGCATGTTTGGTAAAGCCGGTCTCGATCGACACGGCGCGCATTTCATTTAGGTCTCTCTTTGAGGGGCGCATGGGCTATCCTTCTTTTTGCTGCCCATCCGATAGCCGCCGGGAGTGCGGGGATGCAAGCATGATTGACCTTTTCCCTGATCGCTCTTTAATGCAAATTGGCAAACAGGGTGTTCTCCAGCCAGAAATGATCGAAAAATTACAGATGACAGATGCCAAAGAGATACTGAGTGACATGAATGATCGCTCCCGGGAGGTATTCCGGGTGGTTGTTGAAAGCTATCTTGAAAGTGGCGAACCGGTTGGCAGCCGTACCTTGACGCGATCTCTCAATGAGAAGGTCAGCGCGGCGACGGTGCGCAACGTGATGCAGGATCTGGAGTATCTTGGATTGCTGGACAGCCCCCATGTCAGCGCCGGCCGCATTCCCACTCAACGCGGGCTGCGGATGTTTGTCGATGGCTTGCTGGAGGTCGAGGATCTGAAGGCCCATGACCGGGAAAAGATTGATGCCACTTTAGGCAAGAACGCCGGAGATGTTGGTGGCATGTTGGATCGGGTGGGCGCGGCCCTGTCCGGGGTGACTCAGGGTGCGTCCCTGGTGCTGACGCCGAAACAGGAAAGTGAAATCCGCCATATCGAATTTGTGTCGCTGGCACAGGATCGAGCGCTGGTGGTTTTGGTGTTCTCCGACGGTCATGTGGAAAACCGCCTGTTCACCCCACCACCGGGTCAAACCCCCAGTTCAATGCGCGAGGCGGCAAATTTTCTCAACGCGCTGATTGAAGGGCGCACCCTGAGCGGTGTGCGGCGCGACATGCAGAAAGAGATTGATGCGCGGCGGCAGGAAATTGATGTTCTGGCGCAGGACATGATCGAAAGCGGGCTGGCCGCCTGGGAAGACGACGGCAATGAACAGGCCCGTTTGATCGTGCGGGGACGGGCGAATCTATTGGGCGAGGGTGGTGGAGTGCCAAAGGAGCTCGATCTTATTCGCAGCCTGTTTGATGACCTGGAGCGCAAGCAAGATATTGCTGAATTTCTTGAACTGACCGAGGACGGTGAAGGTGTGCGCATTTTTATCGGTTCAGAGAACAAACTTTTTTCACTTTCGGGTTCCTCTTTGGTGGTCTCTCCCTATATGAACTCGGATCGAAAGATCATTGGCGCGGTTGGGGTGATTGGCCCGACTCGCCTGAATTACGGACGGATTGTGCCGATTGTGGATTACACGGCGCAACTGGTTGGGAAATTGCTTTCTGACCGGAGCTAGAGGTTGAAAAAATGGCAGAGCCCAGAAACGACGATTTTTTGGACGACATCGAAAATGTCGAAGCGGAAGAGCTGGCGGCGGAAATGGCTGAAATGGACGATGCTGCAATTGAGTTGGATGAGCTGCGGGCAGAACGGGACGAGTATAAAGACCGGTTTATGCGTGCGCTGGCGGATGCCGAAAACTCCCGCAAACGCGGTGACAAGGCCCGTCGCGAAGCGGAGCAATATGGCGGCTCAAAACTGTCGCGTGATATGCTGCCGGTGTTTGACAACCTGAAGCGCGCGGTTGAATCCGCCACGGATGAGCAGAAAGAAGTTTCTGCGGCGCTTATCGAGGGTGTTGAGCTGACCATGCGCGCGCTTGTTGGTGTGTTTGAAAAACACGGGGTGCGGGTTGTGTCACCCCAGGTTGGCGATCGTTTTGACCCGCAGGTGCATGAAGCGATGTTTGAGGCTCCGGTGCCTGGCACCAAGGCTGGCGATATCATTCAGGTCTCGGCTGAGGGCTTTATGCTGCATGACCGGTTGTTGCGGCCGGCCCAGGTTGGTGTGTCCTCCACTCCGGCCTGATGCTGGCAGCTGTAGCGGAACGGGTCCGTGGGGACCCGTGCCTGCGGCGCAGGTATTTTTGGTAAGATGAAAGAGCGGCGCCCAATCGGCAGCCGCTCTTTTCATTTTCTGGTTATTTGCTTGCTTCTTTTAGGCGGTAAAGCGCCTCGAGGGCTTCACGTGGGGAAAGCTCATCCGGGTGAATGTCGCTGAGCAGCTGGTCAACAGGGGAGGGACCAGCGGCAGGTTTTGGTTGTGGAGGCGGGGCAGCGGCAAAGAGGGGCAGATCATCGATCTTTATCTTTGCTCCTGCGCCTTCGCGGCTGCCTTGTTCCAACAGGTCCAGCACATCGCGGGCGCGGGCCACCACGCTGGGTGGCAGGCCGGCCAGTTGCGCCACCTGCACCCCGTAGGAGCGATCTGCGGCGCCCTTTTTGACCTCGTGCAGGAAGATTACCTCGCCTTCCCATTCCTTGACCGAGACCGTGGCATTTTCGACGCCGGACAGCGTGGTCGAGAGCTGGGTCAATTCGTGGTAATGGGTGGCAAAGAGGGCACGGGATTGGTTCACCGCGTGGAGGTGTTCCAGCGTCGCCCAGGCGATGGAGAGCCCGTCATAGGTGGCGGTGCCGCGGCCGATTTCGTCGAGGATGACCAGAGCACGGTCGTCCGCCTGGTTGAGGATGGCGGCGGTTTCTACCATTTCCACCATAAAGGTAGAGCGGCCCCGCGCCAGATCATCTGAGGCTCCAACCCGACTGAACAGCTGGCTGACCAGACCGATATGGGCGGTTTCCGCTGGTACGTAGCTGCCCATCTGAGCCAGGAGAGCAATCAGTGCGTTTTGCCGCAGGAAGGTCGATTTGCCCGCCATATTGGGACCGGTCAAAAGCCAGACAGCGGCGCCGTTGGAGGCCGAGAGATCACAATCATTGGCCACAAAGGTATCGCCGCCCTGTTGTCGCAGGGCGCGTTCCACAACCGGGTGACGCCCGCCGGTGATGGCAAAGGCACGGGAGGCGTCGACGCGGGGCCGCGCCCAGTTTTCGCCGCGCGCCAGATCCGCCAGAGCGGTCAGCAGATCGAGCTCTGCCAGGCCGCGCGCGGCACCGTTCAGGCGCGCAGCCTGGTCCATGATGGCAGTCGAAAGTGCGGAATAGAGCCGCTTTTCGATCTCTAACGCGCGGTTTCCTGAGTTCAGGATCCGGGTCTCAATCTCGCTGAGTTCAACCGTGGTGAACCGCACCTGATTGGCGGTGGTTTGGCGGTGGATGTATTTTTCCGACAGCGGCGCAGAGAGCATTTTTTCCGCATGGGTGGCTGTGGTTTCAATGAAATAGCCCAGCACATTGTTGTGTTTGATTTTCAGCGAGGTGATGCCGGTATGGGCGGCATATTCCTGCTGCATGCCAGCAATAATCGAGCGACCCTCGTCGCGCAGGGTGCGGGCCTCATCCAGGTCTTCATCATAGCCGGCGGCGATAAAGCCGCCGTCGCGGGCCAAAAGCGGTGGCTCAGCCACCAGGGCGGCCTCCAGCAGATCCAACAGAGCCTCAAATCCGGTGAGATCCGTCGTGGCGGCGCTGACCAGCGGTGGCAGGTCTTCGCTGGCGTTTCTGTCAGCGATGGCGTTGGCCTGGGCCAGGCCGTTGCGGATGGCAGCGAGATCCCGCGGGCCGCCACGTTCCAGGGCCAGCCGCGACAGGGCGCGGTCCAGGTCCGGGGTTTTGCGCAGGGCATCGCGCAGGTCTTCGCAAAGCTGATCGTGGTCTACCGCAAAGTCGAGCGCCGCAAGCCGGGCATTGATCACGTCCAGGTTTCGCGAGGGGCTGGAAAGGCGCTGTTCCAGCAGCCGGGCGCCGCCGGGGGTAACAGTGCGATCCACAACCGAGAGCAGAGAGCCGGCCCGGGCGCCAGAGAGCGACCGTGTCAGTTCCAGGCTGGCGCGGGTGGAGGCGTCAATCTGCACTACACGGTCTTCGGCTTCCTGCACCGGCTGTTGCAGCAGTGGCAGTTTGCCTTTTTGGGTGATCTCCAGATAGTCGATCAGGGCTCCCATGGCCGAGATTTCAGCGCGGTTGAAGCTACCAAACCCATCAAGCGCGCTGACGCCGAACAGGCTGCAGATCCTCTTTTCCGCTGCGGTGCTGTCAAAGCTTGCCTTTCCCAGCGGAGTCACGGGGATTTTGTATTCCTCGGCCAGGGGTGCGGTTGCTTCATAAGTGGGACCATCTGCCACAATCAGCTCTGAGGGCGCCAAACGGGCCAGTTCAGGCGAAAGGCGCACTTGGCTGATGGGCATGACGTGAAAGGCACCGGTTGAAATATCGGCCCAGGCCAGGGCGGATTCATCCCGCAGTTCGGAATAGGAGACGAGAAAGTTATGGCGGCGGGCCTCGAGCAGCGAGTCCTCTGTCAGGGTGCCGGGGGTGACAAGCCGCACCACGTCGCGTTTGACCACCGATTTGCCACCGCGTTTTTTGGCTTCGGCTGGTGTTTCCAGCTGTTCACCCACAGCAACGCGAAAGCCCTTGCGGATCAGGGTGAGCAGATACCCCTCGGCGGCGTGGAAAGGCACCCCACACATGGGGATGTCTTCGCCATCGTGCTTGCCCCGTTTGGTCAGCGCGATATCCAGGGCTTCAGCGGCGTTGACCGCATCGTCAAAGAACATCTCGTAGAAGTCGCCCATCCGGTAAAACAGCAGCGCATCTGGATACTGTGCCTTGATGTCGAGGTATTGTGCCATCATGGGCGTAACTGACATTCCTGCTCTCCCGGTGGTGAATGCAGGATGTCTA
Source organism: Phaeobacter sp. G2 (assembly GCA_025163595.1). Taxonomy (NCBI): domain Bacteria; kingdom Pseudomonadati; phylum Pseudomonadota; class Alphaproteobacteria; order Rhodobacterales; family Roseobacteraceae; genus Phaeobacter; species Phaeobacter sp. G2. The sequence continues at coordinate 164,775 of CP104100.1, read as the reverse complement.
CAGTGGGGGCCGGGGAAGGAAAACCAAAATCAGAACGAGATGTCCCGGCGGTGAGAAGAGACACGCCGGGACAAGGCCGCTGGAGGAGTTGTGCTAGGTCTGAAACGGATCAGGAGATCGCCAGCAGGGTCTGGGGCGAGGCATTGGCGATGGCAAGCGAGGTTTGGCCCAGCTGGACCGCGACGCTTGCAGATTTTAGCCTGGCGGCGGCATCTTCGATGTTTGCATCCCGAAGTGCACTGGTGCCGGCTCGCGTGGCATCCGCCAGTTTACCAATGAATTCATTCTGACTGGTTATACGACTGGTGGCGGCCCCCATCCTGGCAGCGCCTTCGCTGGCAAAGTTGAAGAACCCCTCGATCTCACCCAGAGCGGTCAGGGCCGAAGCACTGTCGGTGATCGCGGTACGGCTGTTGATATCGAAATCGGCGCTGCCTTCAAAATCGAGACTGTCGACAGAAAAGCTGGCCAACCCGGCGAGCGCTGAGGATCCGTCGCGTGACACGGCCTCTGGAACCGTCAAAGATGTATTGCCGGTGCCGTCAATATCCGTCTTCAGCAGATTGACGCCGTTGAACTGGGTGGAAGAGATCACATTGTTCAACTGTTCTGTCTTTTGGACCATTTGCTCTTCTAGTTTGGCAAAATCCACCAGACCAGAGGTTCCAAGGATCGCCAGTTCTTTCATTTCTGTCAGAATCTCGGTGGCTTGCTCCGCACCTAAGGCGGCAACAGATGTGGTCGCTTCGTTCAAGGACAGTGTGTCAGAGACTGCGGCATAGGCGCTTGTATCGCTTTCCATCACTTGAGTAATCGCCCAGAGCGCAGCCTGGTCCTTTGCTGAATTGATTTTCTTACCGGTAGAGACTTCTTCCTGGGCTTGCTCTTTTTCCTGAACCGCGCCGCCCAAAAGCTGCAGCGCCGTCGAGGAGCCAGAGTTAAACTGAATACTCGTCATATACTTTTCCTTTTACACTAAACGCTTAGCCAAGAAATTTGCCCCTGAAACCACGGGGGGCTATAGGTCATTCTGACGTGAGTTGCTTGGCGCAAACTGAGGAAGCCGCTTTAAGCTTGGGTTTACCTGTTAAGATCTTGGTTAGGAATTGGAGCGCTGAGCTGGCAAAAATGTGGCAGAAATGTGGCGAATACCTCCACATTTTATCGGCATTTTAGGTGAAACCGCCGCAGGAAAATATTGCTGCGGCGGATTGAGGGGGGCGAAAGGCTGAGCTATGACTGGGCGCGACTAGGAGAGGACGCTGAAACCCCATGCCCAAAGCAAAGATCACCGACGAAGAGGCTCTGGCCTTTCACTTGGATCCAACCCCCGGCAAATGGGAGATCAACGCCACCGTCCCGATGACGACACAGCGCGATCTGTCGCTTGCCTATTCACCCGGTGTTGCGGTCCCCTGCGAAGCCATCGCTGCCAACCCCGAAACCGCTTATGATTATACCAACAAGGGCAACCTTGTGGCGGTTATCTCTAACGGGACGGCGGTCCTGGGTCTGGGCAATCTTGGTGCATTAGGATCTAAACCGGTGATGGAAGGGAAATCCGTTCTCTTCAAACGCTTTGCCGATGTGAACTCGATTGATATCGAGCTGGACACCGAAGATCCGGACAAGTTCATCGAAGCAGTGCGTCTGATGGGGCCGACCTTTGGTGGCATCAACCTGGAGGACATCAAGGCGCCGGAGTGTTTCATCATTGAGCAAAAGCTCAAGGAAGAGATGGATATCCCGGTTTTCCACGATGACCAGCACGGCACCGCCGTGATCTGCGCCGCGGGTCTGATCAATGCCTTGCATATTTCGGGGAAAAAGATCGAAGACGTACGCATCGTGCTGAATGGCGCAGGGGCGGCGGGCATTGCCTGTATCGAACTGCTGAAACGCATGGGCGCGCGGCACGAAAACTGCATCGTCTGCGATACCAAAGGTGTGATCTATCAGGGCCGGACCGAAGGCATGAACCAGTGGAAATCGGCCCATGCCGTCACTACTGAACTGCGCTCGCTGGAACAGGCGATGGAGGGTGCAGATGTGTTCCTTGGTGTTTCGGTCAAGGGGGCTGTGACCCAGGACATGGTGAAATCCATGGCCGACAATCCGGTGATTTTTGCCATGGCAAACCCCGATCCGGAAATCACCCCGGAAGAGGCCCATGAGGTGCGCGTTGACGCAATCGTCGCGACGGGACGTTCGGATTACCCCAACCAGGTCAATAACGTGCTTGGCTTTCCTTATCTCTTCCGTGGCGCGCTGGACATCCATGCCCGCGCCATCAACGACGAGATGAAAATTGCCTGCGCCCATGCTCTGGCGGCCCTGGCGCGCGAAGACGTGCCGGACGAGGTGGCGCTGGCCTATGGCAAATCGCTGACCTTTGGTCGCGATTACATCATTCCCACCCCATTTGACCCGCGCTTGATTCACCGTATCCCCCCTGCCGTTGCCAAGGCCGGCATGGATACCGGTGCCGCGCGCCGTCCCATCATTGATATGGAAGCCTATGAGATTGGTCTCAAAGGTCGTATGGATCCAACCGCCTCGATCCTGCGCGGGTTGAATGCGCGGGCACGGTCAGCGCAAAGCCGGATGATCTTTGCCGAGGGCGATGACCCACGGGTCCTGCGCGCTGCTGTCAACTACCAGCGCTCTGGCTTTGGCAAGGCACTGGTCGTGGGGCGCTCGGAGGACGTGAAACAAAAGCTGGAAGTTGCAGGGCTCGCCGATGCCGTGCGTGAGCTTGAAATCGTCAATGCTGCCAATACCACGCATTTTGATGTCTATAAGGACTTTCTCTACAAACGCCTGCAGCGCAAAGGTTTTGACCGCAAGGACGTGCATCGCCTGGTGGGGCGTGATCGCCATGTCTTCTCGGCCCTGATGCTGGCCCATGGTCATGGCGATGGTTTGGTGACTGGGGCGACCCGCAAATCGGCGCATATTTTGGACCAGATCAACCATGTGTTTGATGCCGATAATGCCCATGGCGCCGCTGGCGTAACTGCGCTGTTGCACAAGGGGCGCATCGTGTTGATTGGCGATACCTTGGTGCATGAATGGCCGGATGAAAACGATCTCGCCAATATTGCCGAGCGCGCTGCTGGCGTTGCCCGCCACATGGGGCTTGATCCTCGGGTGGCCTTTGTCAGCTTCTCTACCTTTGGCTATCCGGTCTCGGAGCGGGCAGAGAAAATGCACCTCGCGCCGGCCGTACTGGACAAACGCGGCGTGGATTTTGAGTATGAAGGCGAAATGACCGTCGATGTGGCGCTTAATGCCGCCGCACAAGAGGCCTACCCCTTCCAGCGTCTGACTGGACCGGCGAATATTCTTATCGTACCAGCGCGGCACTCGGCTTCGATCTCGGTCAAGCTGATGCAGGAAATGGGGGGCGCAACGGTTGTGGGGCCAATCCTGTCTGGGGTCGATAAATCAATCCAGATCTGTTCCACCACCTCCACCGCCAATGACGTGCTGAACATGGCGGTCCTGGCTGCCTGCAACATCGGGTAAAGCCATGGCAATCTGGAATCTGGGCTCAATCAATGCGGATATGGTTTACACCATGTCGCATCTGCCAGTCGCCGGTGAAACCCTGGCGGCAAGTGGATTGGACCAGTTCCTGGGCGGCAAGGGGGCCAATATGTCGGTCGCTGCCGCCCGCGCCGGCTCAGTCGTGCATCACATCGGCGCTGTTGGCCCCGAAGGGGATTGGGCGGTGGCGCGTCTGATGGAATATGGCGTTGATACCCGCTCGATTGCGACGCTGGATTTGCCCACAGGCCACGCCATCATCGCGGTGGATCAGGCCGGTGAGAATCAGATCATTCTTTATCCCGGTGCCAATCGGGCCATTTCAGAAGATCAGATTGGTCAGGCACTTAGCACCGCCAATGCCGGCGATATCCTGGTGCTGCAAAACGAAACCAATATGCAGGCGGAAGCCGCAAAAATGGCCCGGGAATTGGGGCTCAGGGTGGCCTATGCCGCCGCGCCTTTTGACGCCCAGGCCGTGCGCCAGGTTCTGCCCTACCTGGATCTGTTGTTTCTGAACCAGGTTGAGGCCGAGCAATTGCAACAGGTGACGGGCCAGTCTGCGGATGCGTTGGGCGTTACTGACGTTATTGTCACCCTTGGCGCCCAGGGTGCGCGCCATTACAGTGCCAGTTCTGGTCAGGCTTTGGATGTGGCGGCTTTGCCGGTTACACCGGTCGATACTACAGGGGCCGGTGATACCTTTACGGGCTATGTGCTGTCGGCCTTGGACCGGGGCTTGCCGATGCCACAAGCAATGTCCCTTGCGGCGCGGGCAGCGGCGCTGATGGTCACACGGCACGGCACTGCAGATGTCATTCCTGATCTCAAAGAGGTGCAAAGCGCCCGCTTTTAATTATCTGCTGGGGTTCATTTGGGCAAAAATCTCCCAGGGGTGAATTACGTAAAGCGCAAGAGGGGGCTGCCCGCGTTCTGTGTCCCGAGTTTCGTTTCCTTAGTGATCTTGCGCAAAGGGCGCGGCGTTCCCCCACAGTTGCAGCACACGTGCGTCGCGGCCACAGGCCTGACGGTAGCGTTTATACGCTGCAGCCTGACGTTTGGGCCCAAACCGGGTAAAGATCAACTTGCTGCCCTTGTAGTAATCTTGGTGGTAGTCTTCGGCGCGGTAAAAGGTGTCGGCATTCAGAATTGGCGTGACAATCTTTTGTCCCAGCTCCGCCTCAGCCTTGGCCAGTGCTTTTTCAGCAAGGGCCTTTTCGCCTGGGTTAGAGACAAAAACAGCGGTACGGTAGGTCTCTCCACGATCACAAAACTGGCCGCCTGCATCGGTGGGATCAATGGAGCGGAAAAACATATCCAGAAGATCAGCACGGCTGACACGGCTGGGGTCAAACCGAATTTCAACCGCCTCAAAATGGCCCGTGTTTCCCTTACCAACCTCGCTGTAGGTCGGGTTCACTGTGTGCCCCCCGGTGTAGCCTGAAATGGCGTCAACCACCCCTGGCACTGATTCAAAATCGCTTTCCACACACCAGAAACACCCCCCAGCAAGGGTGAGCGTCTCTTGGGTTTGGGCCTCGGCCTCTTGGCCGCGCAACACGAGGGCGAGAAGCATAAATACAGTAAGGGCGACGGGTTTAAGGGTTTTGAAAATCTGCATGTTGACCTCCGTTTTGACCAAACTGCCGAGGCTTTGGGTTTGGCTCAACCCTGTGTCATCAAATGTCACGGGGAGGTGAGCGCAAGTTACCGCTTGGAAATTGGATCCAATCCTTCTAGCGTGCCGGAAAAGGAGCCCCCCAATGCAAGACATCCCGAACAAATCAGAGAAGATGAGCACTCATCAGGCGACAGAAGACCAGCGTAATGAAGAGATCCTGATCTATCTGAACGGCAAAATTGTGCCCAAGGCGCAGGCCACGGTGAGTGTCTATGACAGTGGCTTTATGCTGGGGGATGGCGTCTGGGAAGGGCTGCGCCTGTATAATGGAACCTGGGCCTTTATCGACGAACATCTCGATCGGTTGTTCGAGGCGGCAAAGGCAATTGATCTGGATATTGGTCTGGACCGAGATGGCGTCAAACAGGCCGTGTTAGACACGCAAAAGGCCAATGAAATGACCACGGATGCCCATGCGCGTCTGATGATCACCCGCGGGGTAAAAACCCGCCCCTTCCAGCATCCATCGCTGTCGCAGCAGGGGCCAACCATGGTGATCATTATGGAGCACTCCAAGCCCAATCTGCCGCGTCCCATTCGACTGGCCACGGTACCGCATCTGCGGGGGCTGCCGATGACCCAGGATCCAAAACTCAACTCTCATTCCAAACTGAACTGCATCCTCGCCTGTATCGCCGCCGAAAAGGCTGGCGCTGACGAGGGGTTGATGCTGGATGTGAATGGCTTTGTGAACACTACCAACGCCTGTAACTTTTTCATCGTGCGCAGGGGCGCGGTTTGGACTTCGACTGGCGATTACTGCATGAATGGCATCACCCGGCAAAAGGTCATCGACCTGTGCCGCGCCAATGACATCCCGGTGTTTGAGCGAAACTATTCCTTGGTGGATACCTATGGGGCCGATGAGGCCTTTCTAACGGGGACCTTTGGCGCTCAGACACCAGTTGGAGATATTGACGGGCGCCAGATTGGCAGTGGTGAAATGGGGCCGGTCACCGAACGTATTCGGGGGCTTTATAAAGCGATGATCGAAGCGGAGTGCGCCTGATGCGAATTGCCATGTGGTCTGGCCCGCGCAACCTGTCTACGGCAATGATGTATGCCTTTGGCAATCGCGGCGATTGTGCGGTGGTGGATGAACCCTTTTATGCGGCCTATCTGGCCCTGACGGGTTTGCAGCATCCCATGCGGGAAGAGATCCTGGAGAGCCAATCACAAGAGGCCATCGAGGTTGCACAGGCGCTGGTAGGGCCGGTGCCGGCCGCAAAGCCCTATTTTTATCAAAAACACATGACCCAGCACATGATTGACGGGGTGCCGCGTGACTGGATGCGGCAGGTGACCAATGTGTTCCTGATCCGTCATCCGGCGCGGGTGATTGCCTCATATGCGGCGAAACGGGAAAACCCGACGCTGGATGATATTGGTTTCCGCCAGCAGGCAGAGCTGTTTGAACTGTGCCGAAGCTGGGGCCAGGACCCGGTGGTCGTCGACAGCCACGATATCCGCGACGACCCAGAGACCAAGTTGGAACAGCTTTGCGACAGGCTTGGTCTGCCGTTTTCGTCCAAAATGCTGCGTTGGCCCCCGGGCGGACATCCCAACGATGGCGTATGGGCGCCGGTTTGGTATGGTGCGGTGTGGAACTCATCCGGGTTTGCCGGGCGGGAAGGCCCTTTGCCAGAGGTGCCGGAGCATTTACGTCCGGTGTTGGAGGCGGCCATGCCCTATTATGAGGCAATGAAAGCGCAAAAGATCTGACCAGGGCAGGAGTGGGGGGCTTTGCCCCCCGCGCCAAAGGCGCTCCCCCCAAGGTATTTAGGGTAAGATGAAAGCTCAGCCGATCAGCTTACCCAGCTTCATCGCCGTGGCCATATCGCCGGAGATTTTGAGCTTACCCATCATCACACCGGTCATTGGGTTTAATTTTCCGGTCAGCAGTTTTACCAGATTGTCCTGAGAGAGTTTAATGGTGCAATCCGTGTCACGGTCGGTGGTTGATGCGGTGCCATCTGCCAGAATAATCACGCCGTCGCTGCCACAATCAAACTTCAAGGAGCCTGCAAAACTTTTGCCCTGAAGCTCTTTGGATATACCTTGTGCAATGTCGTGTAGCGCCATCGGATTACCTCATGAGACTGTCACCAAAGGGCTAAGCGAGCGCAGCTTCGCCCGCAACCTTGACGATGGGGAAAGCAACCGGTGAAGTGGCAGGACGCGCAAATTAGAGCATGTTTAGGCGATCGCTTCGAGGGTCACGTCGCAGGGGGTGGCTGCAAAGAATGTGGCGAGGACCTCGGCGAAGACATCGGGTGCGCCAGGGGTGGCGGCAAAAAGCGTCATGCTGGAACGTAGTTTTTTGGCGTCTGTGGTGCCCAGAATTGCTGCAGGGTCCTGACCCTGATGTGTGAGCATCAGCTCGGAAACTTCGATCAGTCGGGCACGCAGGACGTCATGGCCTAGAAAAGCAGTGGCTTCTGACAGGTCTTCGATGCCGTAAAGTTGCGCCATATGGGACTGGCCAAGTTCCGCCAGCTGCGGAAAGACGAACCACATCCAATGGCCGGTTTTCTTGCCGGATTTCAGCTCTGCCAAGACATCTGCCCAGACAGTGTCCTGGGCTTCGACAAACATCTCCAGCTCTTCCGCGAAATCATCTTCAAAGAGGTCATCCTCTTGATCAGTCATCCCAAACTCCGTCTGCGCCGATATTTTCCAGACCCTAGCGGATGCAGAACTACTGCGCCAGACGCTCTTTGAAACTATCAATATTTCGGATGCGGTCGCGGCTTAGGGGGTGGGTGGACAGCCAATCACGGCTGCCATCATGGGCATTGCTGATCTTGCCATATAATTGTTGTAAGAAAGGGCCACACCAATTGGTGCGGCCCCTTCAAAAGCTCAGTGTGTAAAGCCACTTACTTTTTCAAGCGACGATCGCGGGCGGCCAGTAGTTTAAGACGTAGTGCATTGAGCTGGATAAAGCCCGCTGCATCGGTCTGATCATAGGCGCCGGCATCTTCTTCAAAGGTCACATGGGCTTCGGAGTAGAGCGTGTGGTCCGACCAGCGGCCAACGCAGGTGGCGGAGCCTTTGTAGAGTTTGAGACGCACAGTGCCGGTGACATGGGTCTGGCTGGCGTCGATGGCGGCTTGCAGCATCTCACGCTCGGGGCTGTACCAGAAGCCGTTGTAGATCAGCTCGGCGTATTTTGGCATCAGCTCGTCTTTGAGGTGCATGGCGCCACGGTCCATGGTGATGCTCTCGATGCCGCGGTGCGCCTCCAGCAGCAGGGTGCCGCCGGGGGTTTCATAGATGCCGCGCGACTTCATGCCAACAAAGCGACCCTCAACCAGGTCGAGACGGCCGCAGCCGTGCTTGCCGCCGTATTCATTCAGCTTGGTCAGGATGGTGGCGGGCGACATGGCCTCACCATTGATCGAGACAGCATCGCCCTTTTCAAAGCCGACTTCGATGAACTCGGGCTCATTTGGCGCATCTTCGGGGTGAACGGTGCGCTGGTAGACGTAGTCGGGCGCCATGACGGCGGGATCTTCCAGAACTTTGCCCTCAGAAGAGGTGTGCAGCAGGTTGGCGTCAACCGAGAAAGGCGCTTCACCGCGCTTGTCCTTGGCGACGGGGATCTGGTTTTGCTCAGCGAACTCCAGCAGGCGGGTGCGCGAGGTCAGATCCCATTCACGCCAGGGTGCTATCACCTTGATGTCGGGGTTCAGCGCATAGGCGGCCAGCTCAAAACGCACCTGGTCGTTGCCCTTGCCGGTGGCGCCATGGGCCACGGCATCAGCGCCGGTGGCTTCGGCGATCTCAACCAGACGTTTGGAGATCAGCGGACGCGCGATTGAGGTGCCCAGCAGATAGAGACCCTCATAGACGGCATTGGCGCGGAACATCGGGAAGACAAAATCGCGCACGAACTCTTCGCGGACGTCCTCAATGTAGATGTTTTCCGGCTTGATGCCGAGCAGCTCAGCCTTTTGGCGGGCGGGCTCCAGCTCTTCACCCTGGCCGAGATCGGCGGTGAAGGTAACAACTTCGCAGCCATATTCGGTCTGCAGCCATTTCAGGATGATTGAGGTATCAAGGCCACCGGAATAGGCCAGCACAACTTTCTTGGGCGCGGACATAGAATTTCCTCTCAGTCAGATCGACTGGGCGATAGCGGGTTTCGAACGTGAGGGCAAGGTTTACTGGCCTTTTCCTGTATTGCGCACTCGCATAGCGTGCGACATAAAGCGCAGTATTGTGATGGAGAGAATTTAGATGAAGTCTTGGTCGATTTTTGCCCATTCCTTTGGGATGGTGTTTCGCAACCTGAAACAAGCCCTGCAGATTGGGCTGGTGCCTGTGGTGATTGCTTTTGTCGGTGTCTTTGCCGCGCTTTCATATATCGGAGTGTCTGTTTCTGTCCTTCAGGATGAGCAGGCTTTGGGGCTGTTGATTGCCAATAGTTGGATGGTTTTCTTCGCCACCTGGGTGTTTGTGATGATCATGATGTTGTGGATCGTGACCTCCTGGCACCGCTTTGTGCTGCTGGAAGAATACCCGCAGGGATGGGTTCCGCCGTTTCGGTTTGATCGCATTCTCTCTTACATCGGGCATGCTCTAATGCTCGGGATCTTGATGATGATCGCGATGATACCTGCGGCGATTGTGATGTTTGGCTTAAGTGCGATGTCACCAGTTCTAGCAGGTGTCTTTGCCATTATTCTGGTGCTTTCTGCTGTGGTTGGGCTGTACCGCCTGTTGCCGGTGCTTCCTGCTGCGGCCATTGGTAAGTCCCTGAAGATCAAAGAAGCATGGGAGGCAACCACGGGCGAAACCTGGACCATTGTTGGGCTTATTCTTATTGGTTTATTGTTTCAACTGTTGCTGAACATCATGGCGGCTCTGTTTGTGTTGGTGCCAATCATTGGGCCGATTGTTCTCTATGCAGTGTTGTTGGTCATGTCTTTGGTCAATGTCAGCATCCTCACCACACTTTATGGTCACTACATCGAAGGCCGCCCGATCTGACAAAGCCCGGATTGGTATTCTTCGGTATGCTTTGATCCTGCCCCCTTGCCTTGGGGGCGGGGTTGCGCCAATCAAGAGATATGACCGATTTTATGACCCAGGCCCGTGCGGCCGAGGCGGCGATGCGCGATGTGTTTCCGCCCACGCCGCTGCAAAAGAATGTCCACCTGTCCGAGCGCTTCGGGGCGGAAATTTACCTCAAGCGTGAGGATCTGAGCCCGGTCCGGTCTTACAAAATCCGCGGTGCCTTTAATGCCATGCGCAAGCAACCTGGCAAGGAGCTGTTTGTCTGTGCTTCAGCCGGCAATCACGCACAGGGCGTCGCCTTCATGTGCAAACACATGGCCGTCAAAGGCGTGATCTTTATGCCGGTGACCACACCGCAGCAAAAGATCCAGAAAACCCGGATGTTTGGTGGTGACAATGTCGAGATCCATTTGGTCGGTGACTATTTTGACGACACCTTGACGGCAGCGCAGCAGTGGTGCGCCCGTGAAGGCGGGCATTTCTTGTCGCCCTTTGACGATCCAGATGTGATCGAAGGCCAAAGCTCCATCGCAGTAGAGATGGAGGCGCAGTTGGGCGGGGTGCCTGATCATGTGATTTTGCCGGTGGGCGGCGGCGGTATGTCCGCCGGGGTGACCAGCTGGTTTGGCGACCGGGTTCATAGTCTTTTTGTGGAACCTGCGGGCGGTGCCTGCCTGCGCGCGGCGCTGACAGCTGGACGGCCGGTGTCCTTGGACAAGGTGGATACCTTTGTTGATGGCGCAGCGGTGGGGCGGCTGGGCGAGCGCCCTTTTGAGGTGCTGAAACATGTGGCTTTGCCAGATGTGATCGCGCTGCCTGAAGACCGGGTTTGCACCACCATGGTCGAAATGCTGAACGTCGAGGGAATCGTCTTGGAACCAGCCGGAGCCTTGGCCATCGAAGCACTGGGCGATCTGCGGACCTGGATTCGGGGCAAGACGGTTGTTTGCGTTACCTCTGGCGGGAATTTTGATTTTGAGCGCCTGCCCGAGGTCAAAGAACGGGCGCAGCGTTACTCTGGCGTGAAAAAATACTTTTTACTGCGGTTGCCACAGCGACCCGGCGCATTAAAAGAGTTTCTGGGCATTCTGGGGCCTGAGGATGATATTGCCCGATTTGAATATTTGAAAAAGTCGGCCCGCAATTTTGGCTCGGTCCTGATTGGGATCGAAACCAAACGACCAGAAAACTTTACGGACTTTTTAGCACGGCTGGATGACGCGGGTATGTCCTACACAGATATCACCAATGATGAGACTCTGGCTCAGTTTCTGATTTGAAGGATGGCGCTGAGGGGGAGGCTTGGTGATGCCGGTCGACAGGGCGTCGTCTGGTCGCCACAACCGGGGCCGCCAGCAGGGCGGCAGGCTGGCCGCAAGAGGCCAACCCAAGTCACAGTCCGCAGATCAAAGAAAGGGCGTTAGATTTTTGTAAAATTTGATGAAATTAAAGTGACAAACGTCAAACACCGGAGTGATGTAAACTAGCCTTGATTGGGAAGTTCCGTGAGAAAGCTGTGTTTTGAAGCTTCAAACATATCAAGAATCGCCGGCAGATCGACTTCGCTGGCCTGACCTTCAGCAGCCTGACGTTCACCTTGCAGGCAGAGCTTTGAAAAGCTGTCAAACCCGAGATTTAGGGCGCAGCCCTTGAGAAAATGCAGGTCCTGTTCAAGCTGGCTGCGATCATCGTCACGAAGTTTTTTGATAATTTCTTCGACTTCTTCCAGAAAAAGTTCCACAACTTCGCCGAAATCATCTTGACCGATCTCGTCTTTCAGCTCGTTTACCCGAGGCCAATCTATCATTGCGTGTTCCTATTTGCCTTCAGTTTGAGAGAGACAGCTAGTTTGTATGTAGTAAATTTAAGGTGAAAAAGGGGGCGAGAGACAATTTTCAATATTCATATCCTATTAAAGGTCTGCCCTGATAGTGACAGCAGATAGAAGACCGCGATCATTTTGTAAGAGGTACCGAGGGTGCTGCCGGACAGTTCACTGGACAACGAGGAACACGCTATGAGCGGGTCTATCAACCGTGTGTTGGTGGTCGACGACAGCCGTTTGCAGCGCCGCATTCTGGTTGCCTCTTTGCAGAAATGGGGATTCGATGTTGTTGAGGCCGAAAGCGGAGCCGCAGCAATGGAGATTTGCCGACAAGATCCGCCTGATTTGATTCTCAGCGATTGGATGATGCCGGGGATGAATGGCCTAGAATTTTGCCAGGCCTTTCGCGAACAATCCAAAGACAACTATGCCTATTTCATTCTGCTGACCTCCAAAAGTGAAAAGAATGAGGTGGCCGAAGGTCTGGATGCCGGGGCAGATGATTTCCTGACCAAGCCGGTGAGCTCGGATGAGCTGCGGGCGCGGATTTCGGCAGGGGAACGTATCCTGAAAATGCAGCGAGAGCTGTCAGAAAAGAACCGAATCGTTTCTGACACTCTGGATGAGCTGCAGAGCGTCTACGATGCCATCGACCAAGATCTCATTCAGGCCCGCAAGATACAGGAATCTCTGGTGCCCGAACTCTCAAAGGAGTTTGGGTCTTCTACCGTGAGCCTTTTGCTCAAACCCTGTGGCCATATCGGTGGCGATTTGGTTGGCATGTTCTGCCCAGGGGTGAATCGGATCGGCTTCTATTCGATTGATGTGTCCGGCCACGGGATTACCTCGGCGATGATGACAGCCCGTCTGGGGGGCTATCTGTCTTCGACCTATTTTGATCAGAATGTCGGTATGGAGCAGCGGTTCAAACGGTTCTACGCGTTGCGTCAACCGGATGAGGTTGCCCGCTTGCTGAACGCACGCCTGATTGCGGATACCGGCATCGAAGAATACTTCACCATGGCCTATTGTATCGTAGATCTGCGCAGCGGTGTGCTGAAGATGGTGCAGGCGGGGCATCCGCATCCCTTGCTGTTACGACGGGATGGCAGCACCGAATTTTTGGGCAAAGGTGGCGTTCCAATCGGTTTGGTGCCGGATATCAGTTATAGCCAGGAAGAAGTGGTTCTGGAAAAGGGTGACCGGTTGTTGCTCTATTCTGATGGCTTTACCGAAGCGCGGCTGGAGAACGGCGAGATGCTCGAGGTTGAAGGCCTGCTGGACCTGATCAGCAAATGCGATTCGCGTCAGAGCGGCAAGGAATTCCTGGATGATCTGTACTGGAACCTCACTCAGATCCTGTCGCAGGAATACGGGCTAGAGGACGATGTGTCCGCAACCCTGTTTGAATATGAGGGCCCCTGAGGTCTTCAGATCAGCGGTATTCCTCTGTTCAAGCCCAGGGGGAGCTCCCGCCAATCGTCAGATTATCAAAGATAATCCGCTCTTGTTGGGCCCGGCAGACCGCTAAAGCGGTCTGCGGTGGCGCGTCGGTTTGAGCTTTTGAAGACAGGCAAACGTGAAAACAGGAAAATGTGTCTTGCTCCCCTGAGAAAAGCTCGCCAACCGCAGCACGCTAAGGCGTGCTGCCCGGCCCAACCCTGTTGATTGGCGTTAGCCCTTCAAAAAGGGGCGGGAGCATTTGGGCTGTGTTTTGGCTTGGCTGCGGTTGCGGAACAGAGTGGCAAAATGGCGATCACCGTCATTTCCCAGGCGTTGAATCGCCTCCTCTGGCGACATCCAAACCGCCTCATGCTGGGATTCTGTCGGCGGCCCCAGTTTGCGCAGAGGGCGCGCCAGGTAGATGTGGCACAGTTTTTCTGCCCAGAGATCGTATTCCGGCATGAAAGTGTAGCGCCGAAATGCTCCGAGCCTTTGAGGTGCAGCAATGGACCAGCCGGTTTCTTCATAGACTTCGCGGTGCAGAGCGGGCAGGGGTGACTCTCCAGGATCGATACCGCCGCCGGGCAGCTGGATGTCGGGATGCGGGTCCATCTGGCAGGTCAGCAAAAACCGCCCATTTCGCGGCAATATTGCATAGGCTCCGGGGCGCATCTGATACCGCTGATTATGCCGTGGCACCGCGCCAAACCGTCTGATCATCTGCGCCCCCTTCACTCTATCGTGGAAAACCCTATATAGGCTCGATATGCCAATCATCGGCTCCTAATGAAACCCCCATGACCGTTGGATCAAACATGACTCTTGGATCAAAAATCGCATGGGACGATACCGTCCTGCCTTTTCAGCTTGATGCATCTGATATGCGGGGCCGTGTGGTGCGGCTTGATTCCGCGCTTGATGGCATTTTGAAACAACATAACTATCCGCCCCAAGTCGAGGCCCTGGTGGCTGAAATGGCACTGCTGACCGCGATGATCGGGCAAACGATCAAGCTGCGCTGGAAACTGTCGCTGCAGATTCAGTCCAAGGGCCCGGTGCGGATGATCGCCACCGATTATTACGCCCCGGCGAGCGAAGGCGAACCGGCCCGCATTCGTGCCTATGCCAGCTTTGATGCAGAGCGTCTGACCGATTCCGCGCCGTTTGATCAGGTGGGAGAAGGCTATTTTGCCGTGATGATCAACCAGGGCGAAGATACCAAACCCTACCAGGGGATTGCCGCGCTGGATGGCGAATCGCTGGCTGCCTGTGCTGGAGCCTATTTTGCTCAGTCCGAGCAGCTGCCGACGACCTTTACCCTCACCTATGGGAAATCCTCCAGCCCCGGTGTTGCCGAACATTGGCGCGCCGGTGGCGTGATGATGCAGCATATGCCAAAGGCTTCGCCTTTTGTGGCCGCCGATGCAGAGGGCAGCGGAGCCACGCTCCGGGCTGCGGATCTGGTCGAAGGCGAGGCTGAGGAAAACTGGAATCGCGTCAACACCCTGCTGAACACCGTCGAAGAGCTGGAGCTGATTGGCCCCTCAGTGACCCCAACCGAGCTGCTTTTGCGCCTGTTCCACGAGGAAGAACCACGGGTCTATGATGCGCAGGCGGTCCATTTTGGCTGCACCTGTTCCGAGGATCGCGTCCGTCAAAGCCTGTCGATCTACTCGGCCAAGGATATTGCCACCATGACCACGGATGACGGCCGGGTAACAGCCGACTGTCAGTTCTGCAGTGCGCATTATGATCTGGACCCAAAAACGGTTGGCTTTGAAGCGGAAACTGCTACCGATGAGTGAGCTGCGGCGCAGTCTGAAAGCCGTGCTGGCGGATCAGGGGGCGGGATCTTCGGATTTTGATCTCAACCCTGATCTCGCCCTTCCACCAGAACGCAGGCTGCGCCCAGCCGGGGTTCTGGTGGCGATCTCGCTGGTGGAAGACGCGCCACGGGTTATCCTGACAAAACGATCCTCGGCGTTGAAACACCACCCTGGCCAGATCGCCTTTCCCGGTGGGAAGGTGGATGAGGGTGATGTCGATGTCACTGCCGCCGCCCTGCGCGAGGCCTGGGAGGAGATTGGTCTACCCAAAGACCTGCCGGAGGTCATCGGCCTTTTGCCCAGCCACGAGACCGTCACCAGCTTTCAGGTGACCCCCGTGGTGGCATTGCTGCATGAGCCCTTTGATATTCGCCCCGAAGCCGGGGAAGTGGCCGAGGTCTTTTCCGTGCCACTCAGCCATGTGCTGGACCCGCACAATTATATCGTGACCTCACGCAGTTGGCGGGGCACCCGACGGCATTATTACACGGTGCCCTTTGGCCCCTATTATATCTGGGGCGCCACAGCGCGGATGCTGCGTAATCTTGCCGGGGCATTGCAGCAATGACCCTATTGGGGGGGCAGCCTTGGCTGACGGATCCAGCAACCCAAGCTGTTTGTGCGGCTTTGACCGCAGAGGGGACCGAACGGGGGGCGGCAGCCCTATTTGTTGGTGGCTGTGTGCGCAATGCCCTGATGGGCGTGCCGGTTTCCGACATTGATATTGCCACTGATGCCACCCCAGATGAGGTCGTGGCCCTGGCCAAAGCCGCAGGAATCAAGGCGATTCCAACCGGGATTGACCATGGCACGGTGACGCTGGTGCAAAACCAGATCCCCCACGAGGTGACGACGTTTCGCAAAGATGTTGCAACGGATGGCCGTCGCGCTGTGGTGGCCTTTTCCAAAGAGATCGCCGAGGATGCCGCGCGCCGCGATTTCACCATGAATGCGATCTATGCGCGCCCCGATGGCACAGTTGTCGATCCGCTGGGGGGTATGGCAGATCTGAAAGCGCGCCGGGTGCGGTTTATTGGCACCGCTGAACACCGCATTCGCGAAGACTACCTGCGCACCCTGCGCTATTTCAGGTTTCACGCCTGGTATGGCGACACCCACGCCGGGTTTGACCCGGATGCTCTGGCCGCGATTGCTGCCAATCTTGAGGGGCTGTCGCAGCTATCGCTGGAACGTGTCACGGCTGAGCTGTTGAAACTTCTCGGTGCGCCCGACCCAGCCCCGGCGATTGCAGTGATGCGCCAGATCGGTGTGTTGGGGCAAATTCTGCCGGGCGCAGATGACCGGGCGCTGGCACCGCTCATTCATTTGGAGGCCGGTGCACAGGTTGATCCGGTGCGGCGCCTGGCAGCGCTGGGCGGCGCTGAGATGCAGGGGCATTTGCGATTGAGCAAGGCAGAGGCCCGCCAGCTGGTGCAGCTGCGCGATGCCGTCAGCGCCTCTGCCACGGCGACCGAGCTGAGCTACCGGCTGGGGCGGGATCTGGCCCACAGTGCCTGCCTGTTGCGGGCAGCACTGTTGGAACAGCCCATTTTGCCTGAATTAGAGACTGATTTGGCGCGTGGTGCCGAAGCGATCTTTCCGATTGTCGCAGCTGATCTGATGCCTGATCTTTCGGGTGCGGCGCTGGGCACAGCCCTGAAACAGCTCGAGCAAGCCTGGATCGCGTCGGGCTTTGCTTTGGACCGTGCAGAGCTGCTGCAACAGTTGAAATAACGCCACAGACACCGGGCTTTGCCATGCGGGCCAAAAATCTGAGGGTGACAGACGATGGAATTTATGACTATTTCTGCCTTAGCCAAAACAATCATGCCGGGAGGAATGCGAATGTACTACGGGATCTGGTTTAGCTAACGCCGTACCACCCGTTTGAAGGGGGGCACGGTCACGCCTCTTGTCTGCATTTTTGCATTCCCTATTTGCTCAAGTAACTGGAGCACACTGTCATGTTTCGTTTTTTTGAAAACCTTATCGACCCCTATTGCGACTATCCGGAAACGGATCAACCGCCGACCCGGCTTTGGCCCTTTCTGAAGGCCTATTCGCAGCCGTTCAAAGCTGTGTTTATCCTGACTGCCTGCATGTCGGTGGTGGTGGCCGCAATCGAAATTGGTCTGATCTACTACATGGGGCGGGTGGTTGATCTGCTGTCCAACCCACCAGAGCAGGTCTGGCAGAGCTATGGCAGCGAGCTCATCCTGGTGGCGCTGTTCATCCTGGTGTTGCGCCCGTTGCTGCAGCTGGCGGATGTCTTGCTGCTCAACAACGCCATTTTGCCGAACTTTGGCACCTTGATCCGTTGGCGGGCCCATAAACATGTGCTGCGCCAGTCGGTGTCCTGGTTTGAGAATGATTTTGCCGGCCGGATTGCCAACCGCATCATGCAAACGCCGCCTGCAGCGGGCGAGGTGGTGTTTCAGGTCTTTGACGCGATTACCTTTTCGCTGGCCTATCTGGTGGGCGCGGCAATCATGCTGACGGTGGCAGACCCGCGACTGATGCTGCCGTTGCTGATCTGGTTTGTGCTTTATGGGGTTCTGGTGCGCTGGACGATTCAGCGGGTGGGACCGGCCAGCCAGGCGGCCTCGGATGCGCGGTCCACCGTGACGGGCCGGGTGGTGGACAGCTATTCGAATATCCATTCGGTCAAGATGTTCGCCCATGATGACCGGGAACTTTCCTATGCCAAAGACGCGATTGAAAAGACCCGCGAGACCTTTCAGCAGGAAATGCGCATCTTCACCGTGATGGACGGGGTTCTGGTGGGCTTGAACGGGTTGCTGATTGTTGGGGTTGTCGGCTGGGCGCTGCATCTGTGGATGATCGGGTCTGCCTCTGCCGGGGTGGTGGCGGCTGCAACGGCGCTGACCCTGCGGCTGAACGCCATGACCGGCTGGATCATGTGGGCGCTGACTTCGTTCTTTCGGCAGCTTGGTGTGGTGGCCGAGGGCATGGAGACAATCGCCCAGCCCATTGATCTGGTGGATGTCGCCAATGCCGCACCCCTGCGTCTGAGCCAGGGCGAGGTGGCGCTAAAAGATCTGTCGCATCACTATGGCCGCGAGGCTGGCGGGTTGGATCAGTTGAACCTGACCATCAAGCCGGGTGAAAAAATTGGTCTGGTGGGGCGTTCGGGGGCCGGAAAATCGACCTTGGTCAAGCTGCTGTTGCGGTTTTACGATCCGGATGCAGGGCAGATCCTGATTGATGGTCAGGATATCGCCAGCATCACCCAGGACAGTCTGCGCAGCAATATCGGTATGGTGCAGCAAGACAGCGCCCTGCTGCATCGCTCGGTGCGCGATAACCTGCTCTATGGGCGCCCGGATGCCAGGGAGGAGCAGATCCTGTCAGCAGCCAAACAGGCGCAGGCACATGAGTTTATTCTGGATCTGGAGGACCCGCAGGGGCGGCGTGGCTATGAGGCCCATGTGGGCGAGCGCGGCGTCAAGCTTTCTGGTGGCCAGCGTCAACGGATCACTCTGGCGCGGGTGATCCTGAAGGATGCGCCGATCCTGCTGCTGGATGAGGCCACCTCGGCGCTGGATTCCGAGGTCGAAGCCGCCATCCAAGAGACTCTTTATGGGATGATGGAGGGCAAGACGGTGATTGCCATTGCACATCGGCTGTCCACCATCGCACAGATGGACCGCATTCTGGTACTGGATGACGGGAAGATCGCAGAGCAAGGTTGCCACGAGGAGCTGTTGCAGGCTCAAGGGCTTTATGCCCAGTTCTGGGCGCGTCAGTCCGGCGGATTTTTGAATATCGAGGCAGCTGAATGAAACTAGGCAATCTGATCGACGCCTTCCAACCGGCCAAGGGACCACCGCCACAACAACTGGGGGGGTTCCTGCGCTGGGTGCTGGCCGGAGCCTGGCCGATGCTTTTTCTGGCGGCGGCGATTTCTGCCTTTGCCGGCGCCATGGAGGCGGGAACCGCCTTTTTCCTGGGACTGGTGATCGACACCGCCCTGGCCAGCGGGCCGGATGCGTTTTTCAGCAGCGGCAATATCCTGGTGATCCTGGGGGCGCTGGGCTTTTTCATGCTGGTGCGGCCAGTGCTTTTTGGGCTTTCTGCGGCGTCTAATGCCATCATTGTACAGCCGAATGTGAACCCGTTGGTGTTGTCGCGGCTTAACCGCTGGACACTGGGCCAGTCGGTGCGGTTCTTTGACGATGATTTTGCGGGACGCATTGCGCAAAAGCAGATGCAAACGGCTTCGGCGGTGACCTCGGTTGCGACCGAGATGATCAATGTGGTGGCCTTTGCCCTGGCTTCATTGCTGGGCTCGCTGGCGCTGCTTGGGGCGATTGATAGCCGCATAACCCTGTTGTTTTTGCTCTGGCTGGTGGGATATTTTGCCCTGATCCGCTGGTTCCTGCCGCGGGTGCGCCAGCGGTCGGGCAAACGCGCAGGGGCGCGGGCGATGGTGTCTGGGCAGGTGGTAGACAGCATTACCAATATCAAGACGGTTAAGCTGTTCGCCCATGCCACCCATGAGGAACGCAGCGCCCAGGATGCGATGGCGAAATTCCGCGATACCGCACTGGACTTTGGCTATCTAGCCGCCAGTTTCCGGTTTTGCTTGATGACCCTTGCGGGGCTTTTGCCGGTGCTTTTGATCGGCGCCACCCTGCTGTTGTGGCGCAACGGTATGGCCAGCGAGGGCGATATTGTCGCCGCCGGAGCTGTCTCGATCCGTATCGCCCAGATGACCGGCTGGGTCAGTTTCACCCTGATGGCGATCTACTCGAATGTGGGGGAGATCGAAAACGGCATGAAGACCCTGTCCCGCCCTGATCGGGTCGAAGATATAGAAACTGCAGAGCCGTTGCTGGTCAGCGAAGGGGCGATCAGCTTTGATGATGTCGCCTTTGCCTATGGCCGCGATATGGGCGGCATCCGCAATATCTCGCTGGCCATCAAACCGGGTGAAAAACTGGGCATTGTTGGCGCCTCGGGGGCGGGGAAGTCTACCCTCGTGTCTCTGCTGTTGCGGCTCTATGACGGGGAAGGTGGCAAGATTCTGATCGACGGGCAGGATATTGCCGGGGTGACGCAGGATTCCCTGCGCGGTCAGATTGGCATGGTCACTCAGGAAACCGCGATGTTCAATCGGTCGGCGCGGGATAACATCCTGTATGGTCGGCCCGATGCCAGCGAGGCAGAACTGATCGCAGCGGCAAAACAGGCCGAGGCGCATGAGTTCATTCTCGATCTCGAAGACGGGCAGGGACGTCAGGGTTATGATGCCTTTCTTGGCGAACGGGGGGTCAAACTGTCAGGCGGGCAGCGGCAGCGGATTGCTCTGGCGCGGGCGATTCTGAAGGACGCTCCGATTCTGATCATGGATGAGGCCACCTCGGCGCTGGATTCCGAGGTAGAGGCGCTGATCCAGGCCGCATTGGAACGGGTGATGCAGGGCAAGACGGTGCTGGCCATCGCGCATCGCCTGTCAACATTGAGCGAAATGGACCGGATCATCGTGATGGAACAGGGGCAGATTGCCGAGATTGGCAGCCATAGGGAATTGCTGGATTTGGGCGGGCTCTATGCGCAGTTTTGGGCGCGCCAGTCGGGTGGCTTTATCTGCACCGATGCGGAGGACAGCGCCGCCGCCGAGTGATTTTGCCAAAACTGCGGCCTGCACACATAAAACCCGGCTTTCTCTGCGATTGTCGGGTTTTGTCCTTTTTTCATTAGGCCGCAGTCGCTATCTAGCCTGAATGACAGATGTAGCCAGAACCACAGCAACCATCCTTCGACTCGGCCACCAAGGTGACGGAGTCGCCCATGGCCCGCTTTTTGCCCCCCGCACCCTGCCAGACGAGCAGGTGAGCGGCGTGCAAGAGGGGTCACAATTGACCGATATCCGTATCGAGACCCCGTCCGAGCACCGTATTCAGGCGCCCTGCCGCCACTACAAATCCTGCGGTGGCTGCCAGCTGCAGCACGCCAGCGATGGGTTTGTTGCCGATTGGAAGCTGGGAATTGTGGAAAAAGCACTGGCGGCCCAGGGGGTGGAGACAACATTGCGCCCCATCCATACCTCGCCCGCGCAGACGCGACGCCGCGCTACTCTGGCGGTGCGGCGTACCAAAAAGGGGGCCATGGCCGGGTTTCACGGGCGGGCCTCTGGGGTGATCACGCCGATCCCGGATTGCCAGTTGCTGGACCCGGATTTGATCGCTGCCATCCCCCTGGCCGAGGCCCTGGCGATGACTGGCGCCAGCCGCAAGACACCGCTTTCTGTGACGCTCACCACTTCTGAAACCGGGCTGGACGTATTGGTGCGGGATGGCAAACCATTGGACAGCACCCTGCGCAGCGCGCTTGCTGAACTGGCCGGGCAGCACGGGGTTGCGCGTCTGACTTGGGAGGATGAGCAGGTGGCGATGGAACAACCGCCCTTGCAAGCCTTTGGCACCGCGCGGGTCTGTCCGCCGCCGGGCTCCTTTCTGCAGGCGACCCGTGACGGCGAAGCCGCGTTGCTGGCTGGCGTTCTGGAGATCACCAAAGGCGCCAAGCGCATCGTTGATTTCTTTGCGGGCTGCGGCACCTTTTCGCTGCCCCTGGCGGCCCATGCCGAAGTTTTGGCGCTGGAAAGCGAGCCCGCGATGATCGAGGCGCTGAATTTGGGCTGGCGTCAGGGCAAGGGGTTGAAAAAGCTCACCGCCGAAGTGCGGGATCTGTTCCGCAATCCGCTGCTGCCCGAAGACCTGAAACCCTTTGGCGCCTTTTTTGAGGCGGCAGTGATTGACCCGCCCCGCGCCGGGGCCGAGGCCCAGGTGGCGCAGTTGGCCGAATCGCGGATACCGGTGATCGCCTATGTTTCCTGCAACCCGGTGACCTTTGCCCGTGATGCCAAGACCCTGGTGGCAGCCGGCTATAAGCTCAACTGGGTGCAGGTTGTTGACCAGTTCAGATGGTCAGCCCATACCGAAGTTGTTGCCAGCTTTACGCTGGATGATTGATGCAATTTTACCCTGATGAGCAGAGCCGGATAGATTCTGATGACTGTGATTGATCGCCTGAACGGACTTTTGGAAGACACCCGATTTACCCGCTTCATCATGGCGGTGATCATGGTCAATGCGGTGACCCTGGGGTTGGAAACCTCGCAAGTGGCGATGGCGCGGGCCGGTGAACTGATCCATCTGATCGACAAGATTTGCCTGGGTGTCTTTATCGTCGAAATCCTGCTCAAGCTGATCGTGCGGCGCTTCAAATTTTTCCTGAGCGGCTGGAGCCTGTTTGATTTTGTGATTGTTGGTGTTGCCCTGGTTCCTGGTGCACAGGGGTTTTCAGTGCTGCGCGCCCTGCGAATCCTGCGGGTGTTGCGGGTGATTTCTGTCGCCCCCAGCCTGCGCCGGGTGGTTGAGGGGTTTGTCACCGCCCTACCGGGCATGGGCTCGGTTTTTCTGCTGATGGCGATCATCTTCTACATTGGCTCGGTTATGGCGACCAAACTGTTTGGCGCCAGCTTTCCGCAGTGGTTTGGTACCCTGGGGCAATCGGGATATTCGCTGTTTCAGATCATGACGCTGGAAAGCTGGTCCATGGGGATCGTGCGGCCGGTGATGGAGGTCTATCCCCATGCCTGGGCGTTCTTTGTGCCCTTTATCATGGTGACAACATTTGCGGTGGTGAACCTGCTGGTTGGTCTGATTGTGAACTCGATGCAGGATGCGCACTCAGCCGAAGAAGGGGAGCGGACAGATGCCTACCGTGACGAAGTCCTGGAACGCCTGAAGGCAATCGAGGGGCAGCTTGCGGCGGTGAAATCCGCCGAAACCGTGCCTGGCGAGCAACCAGACAGCAAGTTGTGATTTTGATATTTTGCCGATTCGGAGTATGGCGCTAAAAAGACGAGCAGGCGGTACAGGAAAAACACATGGACAGACGCGCATTTGGATTAAGTGCAGTTGCCAGCCTGGCAGTGGCGGGCTGCGGCAGAAGCAATTACGTGAGCCGTTTCAAGACCTATCACGGGCCAGAGGTGACCAGCGTTGTGGTCAACAAGGGCGCCCGCAAGGTCTATTTGTTGAACGGCGAAGGAATCCTGCGGGAATATAAGATGGACCTCGGGTTTGCGCCGCTTGGTCACAAGCAAGTCGAAGGCGATGGCAAAACCCCCGAAGGACTGTATCGCATTGACCGGCGCAACCCCAACAGCGCGTTCCATCTGTCGCTTGGTATCTCTTATCCAAACGCAGCCGATCGCGCCTATGCTCAGTCGCTGGGCAAACGCCCCGGTGGTGAGATCTTTATTCACGGTGAGCCCAACAGCGAAAAAGAGCGCAAGCGGGCCGCGCGGGTGTCTGACTGGACAGCAGGCTGTATCGCAGTGCGCAACCAAGAAATCGAAGAGATCTATGCCATGGTCCGAGACGGCACACCTATCGCGTTGCGGGCATAGTTCCGCGCAGAACACCTGTATTCATCCAAAAAAGAAGGGGCCCTGGTGGCCCCTTTTTGCTGTTCTGTTGTGGTGATTCCTGGCCTAGTTGGCCGTCACCAGCGTCCACCAGATCTTGCCATTGGATTCCTGGAACCAGGAAAAGCCCATCTGGGTTGCCTTGGGGTCCAAAATGACCGCGCGGGTGCTTGCCTCTTCCATCCAGGCGGTGAGCGTCTGAAGCTCATTTTCATAGGTTTCAGAGATGTTTTCACCCAGAACTGAGCCAGTATATCCAGTCCGCGCAACCCGGTCCAAGGGGGAGGATCCATCCGAGCCAAAGTGCCAGGGTCGGTTTTGCACCGACATGTCACGCGAATGGGTTGCAGCAGCAGCATTGAGCTGCGCGTTAAGCTGTATCGCTGGTGCGGCCGCAGCCTGGCGTAGCGCATTGACCGAATCCAGCATCCGCAGCTGAACCTTGTCGGCGTTTCGGATGCGGTAAGCCTTGCCGCCGCTTCCGTTTTCAGTCGTCGGCGTGCAGGCCGCTGCCAGCGCCAGAGTGGCGGCCATCAGAAATAAAAATACACGCTTCATCACAAGTCTCGCTCTATCATTCGTCCAAGCACTTAGCCTATCAAGCAGTCGCTGCGCAAACAGGCCTGCACCAATCTGCCCAGATATTTCATGGTTTGATTTGCGACTGCGGCTTTCAGGCCATACTATGGTGGGCAGCCTGGATTATAATGAGCAGGAAATTTCAGATGACACGATCCTTTTTCAATGGCGGTTCCCGTCGGCAGTTCCTTGCTGGAACTGCAGCCATGATAGCCTCACCTGCCTTGTCCCAAGTGGCGCCAGAACCTGAGGAAGAACAAGCCTTTGACCCATTGCGCCCGCCGCCCGAACCAGAACCGCCGGTAAAGCGAAATATCTCTGCTTTTCGGGCAAAACGCTGGCAGCCGTACTTTGATCATCTGCGCAAGGGAGCGATTCTTGTGGATATCGACAGCCGCGCTTTGCACTACTGGTCTGAAGATGGGAATAACTACAGACTTTTCCCCTCATCTGTCCCGCTGTCGAACGATCTGACCCGTCGGGGGCGAACGTCAATCACCCGTAAAGTAGACGGGCCCGGCTGGGCGCCGACACCGAATATGCGTAAGCGCAATCCGGAGTGGCCCGCCTACATTCCCCCCGGTCCTGATAACCCATTGGGAACACATGCTTTATACCTGGGTTGGAAGTACTATCGGATCCACGGAACCCACGACACGCGCAAGATTGGCCGCAGATCTTCCAATGGCTGTATCGGGCTCTATAACGAGCATATCGCCGAGCTGTTTGAGATGGCGAAAGTGGGTACGCAAGTGTTGCTTATTTGACGACATGCAGCGTTTCGAAAGCTGGAAAACACCAACAAGCAATTGCAATCTTGGGGCTTTACTGGTTAGAAAAAATCACGAGGTAAGTCTTGGGTGCGTAGGCCATTTTTGGGTCTGCGCTAATTCTGGAGGTTAACATGAACAAACTTGTACTCGCAGCCGCACTGACCGCCGCTGCATCCACCGCTTCTGCTGGCAACCTGGCTGAGCCAATCGTTGAGCCCGTAGTAATCGAAGAAGCTGCAACCAGCTCTTCCAGCGGCATCCTGCTGCCACTGCTGCTGCTCGTCCTGGTTGGCGCTGCTGTTGCAAGCAGCTAATTGCTGTGCATACGACTTTAAAAAGGCGGTGATTTATCACCGCCTTTTTTATTGTGCGCTTGCTGTCTGGGCGTGCTGAGGCTGCCCGTGCCGAACAGCACGGAAACAGCCCCAAGTCCGGTTTCTAGGACTGCGCGACCTCGGACAAAATGCTGTCCAAAGCGGCCAGAATCATCTCGACCCCTTCACTATCAATGGTCAAAGGCGGGCGGATCTTGAGGATGTTGTCCTTTGGCCCTTCGCTGCCGATCAGAATACGATGGTCCCGCATGCGGTTTTTCACATAGGAACAGATCTGCGTCGCCTCAGACCCATCCTCTGTGATCAGCTCTACCCCCAGAAACAGCCCCATGCCGCGCACATCACCAATGCTGGCGTGTTTGTCCTGCAATGCCGTGAGGCCCGTGATCAGTCCTGCGCCCATCATGCGGGCGTTCTGCTGCAGGGCTTCGTCATCCACGATGTCCAGAACCTCTTTGCCCATGCGACAGGACAGTGTTGAGCCGCCAAAGGTCGAAAAGAACTCAGGCCCCTTGGCAAAGCTGTCGGCGATGGCGCGGGTGGTGACCAGCACGCCAATGGGATGGCCATTGCCAATGGGTTTGCCCATGACCACGATATCAGGGCTGGCGCCCTGGTGTTCAAAGCCAAAATAATACTCTCCCAGACGGCCCAATCCGGTCTGAACCTCATCAGCGATACAAATGCCCCCCGCGGCGCGGATCTTGTCATAGACCGCTGGCAGGTAGCCCTTGGGGGGGATGATCTGGCCCCCAACCGAGGGAAAGGTCTCAGCGATAAAGCCGGCGATTCCATTGCCGCGCTGTTGCAACGCGGCAATGGCGGGATCTACCAGATCGGCAAACTTCTGCGCCCGGTTAGGATCATCGCGGCGATAGCTGCCACGATAGTCATCCGCAACTTCGACAAGCTCGACCCAATCAGATTTGCCAATGCCGCCCTTGGCGTTGAATTTATAGGCAGAGACGTCAATCGCCCCGGTGGTGTTGCCGTGATAGCCGTGATCTGGCGTGACCATGCCTTTGGCACCAGTATGGGCGCGGGCCAATCGCAGAGCCAGCTCGTTGGCTTCACTGCCGGAATTGACAAAAAAGCACACCTCCAAATGGTCCGGAAGCTTGGACAGGATCTTATCGGCAAAGGCGGTTTGCGCCGGGTGCAGGTAGCGGGTGTTGGAGTTCATCCGTTTCAGCTGGTCCGCCGCTATGGCCTGAATGCGGGGATGGGCGTGGCCGACGTGGGGTACGTTGTTATAGGCGTCCAGGTAGGGGCGCCCCCATTCATCAAAAAGATGGTGTTTCCAGCCGCGCACCAGCATCACCGGATCAGCATAGGTGAGGCTGAGATTGCCGCCAAAATGATCCTTGCGACCCTGTTGAATCGCCTCCTTGCTGGTGGGTTCATAGCGACACTTGTCATCTGGCAGGTTCAGTAGCGCCGCCGGATTGGGGCAGAGGGCCCGCCACAGATACATCTCGTCCGGGTCACCAACGCCGGGCCAGTCGGCCTCGATCCCTTGGGTGGTCAGCGCCAGCTGGAAATGCACATGTGGCGCCCAGCCACCATTCATGCTGGCATCGCCCAGGCGGCAGAACGCGGCGCCTTGCTCAATTTGGTCGCCAACCTTGAGCCGGGAGCAGCATTCGGGGTTGAGATGGCCGTAAAGCGTGTAAAACGGATCTCCCGCCGGGGTCACATGGCGCAGGATGATCACCCCGCCATAATCAAGATGCCCGGTGCGGTTTTCCACCACAAAGACCTCGCCGGCCAGGGGCGCAAACATAGGCGTGCCAGCCGGGGCAAAGGCGTCCACTGCCAGATGTACAGTGCGCCGGTTGCTGGCCTTGTAGGGCCCTTTGCGAAAGGCGGGTTCGGCGTAGATCAGCCGTGGCTCGTGGTAATACCCCAGCCAGATCTTGCCGCCATCTTCGAATTCTTCCCCAACCCGCGCGGCCTCTGTCAGGGGCATGTGGAATGGGTTCTGCGGCCAGGTGGAGTTTTCCACCGAGAGCGAGCCCATGGGGGCATCAGACAGGTCTTCGCCCATGATGTTGGCAAAATTGCCGCGCTCAGACTTGATCCATTGCATGACACGATCGGCACCATCCACGACTGGCATGTCGCAGGCGGCCCGCAGCCGCGCCGACAGCAATCCGGGGTGGATGCCCACCCCTTCGAGAAAGCGCCAGGCGGGGGCCTGGGAAATGGTCACATAGGGGTCATCGGGGTTTTCCGCCGCCATCAGGGTCGAATTCACCACGCTGACTGCCAGTCGCATCCGCAGCAACGGATAGACCAGATCAACTTCCTGCGGGGTCAGCGGATAGGCGCTGTGATAGCCTGCCACCAATGCGGCCAGCGCCGCCTCGGGATCTGCGTGATCCAGCACGATATAGGCGGCGGCAATCGCCAGGTCACAGACACGCGGCGCGGCGCATATATCGCCCAGATCAATCAGGCCTGAAACCTGGCGTGGCGCGGTCAGCTCACCGGTGACCATGATGTTGTAATCATTGGCATCATTGTGGATGGCCTGCTTGGGGAGGGTCGCCAAAACAGGCTCTAACTTGGCAAACTCAGTGTCGATCTCCCGAATAAGGCTCTGTCTGGCGGGCTCCGCAATGGAGTCGATTTCAGAGCCTACCCAGCCGGCGCGCATCAGGTCCCATTTGAAATCGCGCTGCAATCCGAGGTGCTGGAAATCGGCCAGAGCCTTGCCTGCGCCGCCCAGCACCGCGCCGACCTCATGGATCAACGACAGGGTTTTGGGGGCGGCATTGGCGTAGCATTTGCCGGGCAGGCATTCGAGCACCCAGCACAACCGCGCAGCGCCCTCTGCGTCCGGCAGCGACAACATGGCAGCACCGTCAGCGGCAGGGATAACCCGTGGGCAGGGCAGATCCGGGCTGCGGGTGGCGATATGTTGAAAGGCCTGCACCTGCATCTCGACCAGCCAGGCCTCGCAGCCGGGGCGCATGGCCTTGAGAATATAGCCGGTGCCCTCTGTGTCTGTAGCCATGAAGTTGAGATCATATTCGCCGTCCAAGCGGCGCAGATCTGCGGTGATGCCCCAATGGGAATTCAGGGCATCAGCCCAGTGCTGTAGGTTCATTATAATCGTCTCCCCGTCTGCCGAAAACTGGCAGTCCAATATTGGATCCTATTTGGACCAGGGAGGGGAGATTAGTCCAGCCAACCTTTGAGATTATTCTCGATGACGCCGGCGAGCGCCGCGATATGGTCGTCATCATCGTTGAGGCAGGGGATATAGAGGAAGTCCTCGCCGCCGGCCTCTTCAAAGCTCTCTTTGATCTCTTCGTTGATTTCTTCCAGGGTCTCGATGCAGTCGGCGGAAAAGGCCGGGGCCATTACCGCGATGTTTTTCTTGCCTTCTTTGGCCAGGGTAGCAACGTGATCGACGGTATAGGGTTTCAGCCATTCCTCTGGGCCAAAGACCGATTGAAACGTGGTGGTGATCTGCGTGTCGTCCCATCCGAGCCGCTCGCGCAGCAGTCGCGTGGTTTTCTGACACTGACAGTGGTAGGGATCCCCCTGCATCAGATAGCGTTTTGGCATGCCATGGTAGGAGACCACCAGAATGTCGGGACGTTTGTCGGCCTTACCATAGGCCTCTTCCACCGAGCGGGCCAGGGCCTCAATATAGGAGGGTTGGTCAAAATAGGGTTGAATCGTGCGCGCAGCCGGTTGCCAGGTTTCCTCCATCAGGGCGCGAAAGAACTGGTCATTGGCAGTGCCGGATGTGGCGCCGGCATAATGCGGGTAGAGCGGCACAAACAGGATCTTTTGGCAGCCGGCCTCAACCATGGCGCGGACTTTGGATTTCGTCGACGGGTTGCCATAGCGCATGCAGTAATCGACCATGACCTGATCGCCATACCGCTGGGACATCACCCCAGACATCTTGGCTGTCTGGTCTTTGGTGATGGTCATCAGCGGGCTTTCGCCCTTGTCGTGATTCCAGATCGATTTATAAGCCGCGCCCGAGGAAAATGGCCGTTTGGTCAGGATGATCAATTGCAACAGCGGCTGCCATTTCCAGGATGGGTAGTCGATCACACGCTTGTCTGACAGGAATTCGCCCAGATAGCGGCGCATCGGCCAATAGCTGTAATCATCCGGAGTGCCGAGGTTTGCCAGCAGGATGCCGACCTTTTCGCCTTTGATCTTTGGATGATCTGCTGGCGCGTGGGCGGGGCAGGTGGCGGGAGCGGAAGAATCCAACATAGGGGTGGTGGTCCTGTATTTGCGGCAAAGCGTTGCTTGTGGAAACCATGGCGTGGGTCACACTTGGCCATAATCTATGACGTTACGGTGCCAAAGGCCAATTGGATCATATTGGCGCAGTGATTTGTTTTTCTTATTGGCGCGGTTGCGGGCCTATTTGGGCAATTTTGTCTCTGGCACTTTCAGCGCCTCTGATAGGCGCATTTTGGCAGAGCCGGGGCGCAGGGGTTTCTGCTGGGTCTCAGACGGCGACCAGCCGGTAAGGCAGACCAGCTCGAATGTGGCGGGCAGCTTGCCGTTGTCCAGGGCGAAATGCTCCCGGTAGATCGCCTCGGTCTCGGCGAACAGAGCGCGGGGGCTGGGGTGTTTCAGGCGCTGGTTCAATGCATTGGCCTCACCCATGGCGCGCAGCTCTTGCATCAGGTGCAGACTGTCACGGTATTGCGCTGTCAGGGGAACGACATCTGCAACCGGCAAGGAAAATCCGGCCCGTTGCAGCAGGCCGCCGAGATCACGAACCTCCCCCATGGGGGCAATACGCGGCGACAGCCCGCCGGTCACACGGGTTTCAGCCTCGGCCAGGGCGCTACGCAGCTCGTGTAGGGTGCGCCCACCCAGCATCACAGCTAGCAGCAGCCCATCCTCGGCAAGGGCACGCCTACATTGAATCAGCTGCCCAACCGGATCATTGGCCCAATGCAGGCTCATCGCGTGAATCACCAGATCATGGGCGCCGGGAGTAAGGTCCAGCACCTCCTCATCGGGCACAATCCGGGCCTCTGGGAAGCTATTTCGCCAAATATTAGCAAAAGGTGAAACAATCGCAGGTTTTGTAAAGGTCCTGTTAACCAATGTTAAGCGATCTTCAACCTCATCCCGTGCCAGCTCGTGAAGGAACAATGCCTCAGGCTGGTGGCGGGTGCGATGGATTGCCAATGCTTGGCGGTCAAACAGCTCTGGCTGTGATTTGGGTGCTTGCGTCATGGGGGCTATTTAGATGTTGCGCGCGCAGTTTCAAACCGCTGTTTCGCTTGTTTATCCCCCAAAATGTCTGGGTTGTGATGAATTGGTTGAGCAGGACTTTGGCCTGTGTGGCACCTGTTGGGGGGAGGCTCACTTCATCAGTGGCACGGTCTGCGAGGGCTGCGGTGTGCCATTGCCGGGTGATGAGGACGGGCACCGCCTGGACTGCGATGAATGTATGTCGATGGCCCGCCCCTGGAGCCAGGGCCGGGCGGCGATGCTGTATAAGGACAAGGCGCGCAATCTGGTAATGGCCTTGAAACATGGCGATCGCACCGATCTTGCTGCGCCAGCCGCGAGCTGGATCGAACGGGCCGCGGCGCCCTTGCTACGCGACAATCCTTTGGTGTGTCCGGTGCCGCTGCATTGGTCACGGCTGTTGAAACGGCGGTATAATCAGTCTGCCCTTTTGGCTGAACACCTGTCGCGCCAGGCGCGGCTGGATCACTGGCCGGATATGTTAAAGCGGGTAAAAGTGACCCCCAGCCTGGAGGGCAAAACCCGGGCGCAGCGGTTTTCGGCGCTGAGCCAGGCCATTGTGGCGCATCCTCGGCATCGCACTTTGATGCAGGGGCGGGTGGTTTTACTGGTGGACGATGTCATGACCTCGGGCGCCACCCTGACGGCCTGCGCCGATGCCTGCCGTGCTGCCGGGGCGGCAGATGTGCGGGTTGCGGTGCTGGCGCGGGTCACACGGGCGTGATCCGGGCGTGCTGTGACTGGCAATGATTGCAATGCGGGCCCATATGGCTCAGAACCAAGACAACCTGACAAATGGAGACCCGCATGAAATCGGTCGAAATCTACACCTCGCCACTTTGTGGTTTTTGCCACGCGGCCAAACGCCTGCTGAACCAGAAAGGCGTGGAATTTTCCGAGGTCAACGTGTTGACCAACCCGAGCCGTAAGCAGGAGATGATCCAGCGCGCCAATGGCGGCTATACCGTGCCGCAGATCTTTATTGGCGATACCCATGTGGGCGGCTGTGATGAGCTCTATGCGCTGGAGCAAGCAGGCAAGCTGGATCCACTGCTCGCCGCCTGAACCCTAGATAATAGTACCGGAAGGGACCCCTGATGCGCGCCGCCCTGTTGCAGATCACATCGAGCGACTCTCCCAGTGAAAACCTTGACCTGCTTCAGCGTCTGATCGCTGAGGCGGTTGAAAACGGCGCCGGGTTTGTTCTCACCCCAGAGGTGAGCAATTGCGTTTCCCTAAGCCGGGCGCATCAGCAAGAGGTTCTGTGTCTTGAAGAAGACGACCCGACGCTTGCTGCCCTGTGTGCCAGTGCCGCTGACCATAACATCTGGCTGTCGCTGGGCTCATTTGGGGTCAAAACCCATGACGGCGATGGCCGCTTTGCCAATCGGCAGTTTTTGATTTCCCCACAGGGGGAGATCACCGCGCGCTATGACAAGATCCATATGTTTGATGTCGAGGTCACCCCGGAAGAGACCTTTCGGGAATCCGATGGCTACCGGCCAGGCAACCGCGCTGTTGTGGCCAAGACCCCCTTTGGTAGTTTGGGGCTGACCATCTGTTATGATCTGCGCTTTCCACATCTGCACCGGGCCCTGGCCCAGGCAGGAGCTGAAATTCTAATCGCCCCGGCGGCCTTTTCGCCGGTTACAGGTGCGGCCCATTGGCACGCATTGCTGCAGGCCCGCGCGATTGAGACCGGGTGTTACGTGCTGGCCGCAGCGCAGACGGGGACCCATAAAACCAGCAGGGGCGCAGTGCGAAAAACCTACGGCCATTCCTTAGTGGTTGCCCCCTGGGGTGAAATTCTGTCGGATGCGGGCAGGGCTGCGGGGATAAGTTACGTTGATCTTGATATGGGAAAAGTGGCAGAAGCACGCAGGCGTGTCCCTGCGCTGACCCATGATCGAGAGTTTAACGGACCCTGATGGAAGAATCCCATTCCCTGGCGGTCTCGCTGTTTAGCGAGATCTTGATGGCGGACCAGCTGGCGCGTTCGCGTCTTAGCAAAGCCTTACCCAAGGGAATGGAACTGTCGCATTTCTCTGTTCTCAATCACCTGACTCGCACCGGGGTCGAACGTTCTCCGGCGCAATTGGCCAAGGCCTTTCACGTCACGCGCGGCGCCATGACCAATACGCTGAACAAGCTGGAAGTGGCGGGCTATATCCATATCCGCCCGGATTGGGATGATGCCCGGCGCAAGATGGTGGCGATCAGCCCAGCAGGGCGACAGGCTCGTGACGCAGCCCTGGCCAGCATTGTGCCGCTGATTTCCGAGGTGGTGAATGATCTTGGTGGCGACCGTGTCCGCGCGACGCTGCCGATTCTGCGTGAGCTGCGGGCAAAACTGGAATCCACAGCCTAATTCTTTTCCGACAATTTGGACTGCAAATTGAAAAAGGGATGCCAGTGCCAAACTATGTCAGTTTGGGTCAGGCATCCCTTTGTGTCCAACTGAACCCACTGTCGAGATGTGAGTGGTGGCAGAACCAAAGCAATAATGCGCTTTGGCATATGGGTTCAACTGGGCGCTTCGGTCTGGTGGCCATATGCTGGCCAGACTGAGCGCTGTGAAACGGACTTTGAAACGGGCCATAAAAGAACAAGCCCTAAAAGGTAAGTCATAATTACCTTATTTGTTTTGAGCCGATTTCCAAAGGTGGCAAAAGATTACGACTCACCTATCCAAAAGGATAGGTGGGTCGCATCATCAAGGTGTCCCGGGGGAGGGGTTCTGCGCCTTAGCGCTCTTTTATGCTGGCGGTAACATAGTTGACCGACAGGTCCCGATCCGAGATCGACCATTTCCAGCTTATCGGATTAAACACAAATCCCTGCGGTCTACCGGTGTCAGCCCGGCCTTTTGCAGCAGCTCCACCAGCTCGTCCGGGGTGATGAATTTATGCCATTCATGGGTGCCACGCGGCAGCCAACGCATCACCACCTCAGCGCCAAAAATGGCCATGGCATAGCTTTTGGGATTGCGGTTGATGGTTGAACAGATCTCCAACCCGCCGGGTTTCAGCAGCTGACGGGTGGCGGTGAGATAGCTCAGAGGGTCTGCCACATGCTCGACCACCTCCATGTTCAAAACCACATCAAACTGTTCCCCTGCGGCGGCCATGTCTTCGGCGGTGGTATGGCGATAGTCGATGGTGAGGCCGGTCTGTTCCGCATGCAGTCGCGCCACCGGCAGATTGCCCGCTGCCGCATCGGCGCCGGTGACCTCGGCGCCAAGACGCGCCATGGGTTCACACAGCAGGCCGCCGCCGCAGCCAATATCCAGCAGGCGCAGCCCTTTGAACGGTTCTGGCTGAGTCAGATCGCGGTCAAATTCTCCGGCAATCTGGCTGGTGATATAGTCCAGACGGCAGGGGTTCAGCATGTGCAACGGCTTGAATTTGCCATTGGGATCCCACCATTCGGCTGCCATCGCCTCAAACTTTGCGATTTCTGCCGGGTCGACCGTGGATTGAGGCGCTTGCATTCCTGTCTCCGTATGTTCTTTTGTACGCTATGATGTCATCTAGGTCAGTAATGGACAAATTCTCGGATCAAAAGCGCGCAGTGCATTATCTTTATCCTCCGGTTGATACTTTTGACCAGCGGATGCTGGAGGTAGGACAGGGCCACAAAGTGTATGTGGAGCAATCGGGGAACCCGCGGGGGATCCCGGTGGTGGTCTGCCATGGCGGCCCTGGTGGTGGCAGCAGCCCAGCGATGCGGCGCTATTTTGATCCCATGGTCTACCGGATTATCCTGTTCGATCAGCGCGGCTGTGGACGGTCGCAGCCCCATGCCTCCTGCGAGGATAACACCACCTGGCATTTGGTTTCCGACATGGAGGAGATCCGCAGGCAGCTGCAGATTGAAACCTGGCTGGTCTTTGGCGGTAGCTGGGGTGCCACCTTGTCGCTGATCTATGCACAAACCCACCCGGAACGGGTGATGCAGATCATACTGCGCGGGGTGTTTTTGATGACCGCTGCCGAGCTGGACTGGTTTTACGGCGGCGGCGCTGGGCGGTTTTGGCCAGAGCCCTGGGCCAAATTTGTCGCCCCTATCCCCGAGGCTGAGCGCGGTGATTTGATCGCGGCCTATAACAAACGGCTGTTTTCAGGCAACCGCAGCGAAGAGGTCCGGCTTGGCCGCAGCTGGTCGGCCTGGGAAAATGCGCTGGCGTCGATCCATTCCAACGGCACCTCGATTGAGGGCCCCGGCGACTATGCCCGTGCCTTTGCCCGGCTGGAGAATCATTATTTCACCCATCGCGGTTTTCTCGATTTTGATGGGCAAATCCTGGCCAATATGGGCCGCATTTCACATATTCCCGGCACCATTGTGCAGGGGCGCTATGATATGATCTGCCCGCCTGTGTCGGCCTGGAAACTGAATGAGCTGTGGCCAAATGCGGAATTGATCATGGTGCGCAATGCAGGGCATGCTTTGTCAGAGCCGGGAATCAGCGCAGAGCTGGTGCTGGCCATGGACCGCATTGCCGAGGAACTGCTGCCTTGACCCGTATCGACCGCCGCGCCCTTTTTACCTCTGGTGCCGCTGCCGCTTTGCTGGCGGCGACTGGCACCTCGCTTGCGGCCTCACCGCGGGCAGGCGGCGCATTACGTCTGGCCTTGCCGCGGGAAAGCGGCCTGCTGGATCTGGTGGCCCGTGGGGCGGTGCTGGATTGTTTGACCGAGATTGCCCCGGATGGGCTGCTGCGGGCGGAACTGGCCTCCGCCTGGGAAAGCCGTGACGCCGCACAGGTCTGGCGGTTTGATCTGCGCCAGGATGTGTCGTTTCACGATGGCACGCCGCTGCAGGCTGCAGATGTTGTGGCTTCGCTGCAGGGGCGTTCTGTAGCGGGGGCTGACCAGATGGTTGACCAGATGTCGGTGACCGCGCTGGATCTGTACCGGGTTGAAATTCAACTGGCCCAGCCCAATCCGCATCTGCCCTATCTGTTGGCAGGCCCGGACCATGTGATCGCGCCACAGGGGGCGGTCGATGTGCCCCTGGCACAATTGGTGGGCAGCGGCTGTTACCAGGTTGAACGCGCCCAGGACGGGCGGCATTTTCGCGCCACCAAGGTGGCGGGGCACTACAAGGACGGTCAGGCCGGTTGGGTTGATAGCCTGGAGGTGATTGTCATTCCCGACGCCGCTGTCCGGGCTGAGGCCCTGCGCGATGGCTTTGTCGATGTGGCAGCCCTGCCGCAGCCAGCCGAATTGTTGAAACGCGGTGGCTTTCTCTATCACCCTTCGGCTGAGGACATGGCCTTGGCGACCCGATCAGATGTGGGCATTCCCCGCGTGGTGGGGCAGCAATCCGCGCTGGACGATGGCCGTATCGCCGAACGCTGGTGGCGGCTGTGACCTGAGCTGCCGTTGCGCTTGGCAGGGCCGCTGAAAGAGGCCTGGTTTTGGGCTGACCCGCTGCAACCCTGGCCTTGGCAACAGAAGGCTTGCAGATTCGTAACAAGGGGCGTATATGGCTTTTCAACAGCGGCGTGTTGAGCTCTGGTTCAAGACACCTCCGGATTAGTTCAACGGGCCGCGCGCCCGTTTTTTTGTGTCCTTCGGGATGCTGAATCCACCGCCCAACCTGATTGTGGCCAACCCGATTGTGGGAAGCTTAATGACCAACGACCTGATTGCCAAAGCCGCGATTGACCGCCGCCTGGCCGAAATCCTTGTCCCTGTGATCGAGGATCTCGGCTACGAGCTGGTGCGCATTCGCCTGATGTCCGGCAAAACCACGACGCTGCAAATCATGGCTGACAAGCCTGAAGGCGGCATCGAGGTGGATGACTGTGCTATCGTTTCCAGCGCGGTGAGCGCCACGCTGGATGTTGAGGATCCGATCCTTGATACCTATACGCTGG
The DNA here is from genome assembly GCA_025163595.1 of Phaeobacter sp. G2. NCBI lineage: Bacteria > Pseudomonadati > Pseudomonadota > Alphaproteobacteria > Rhodobacterales > Roseobacteraceae > Phaeobacter > Phaeobacter sp. G2. Next base: position 128,153 of record CP104100.1, on the reverse strand, counting down.
AGGTCTCCAGCCCCGGCATCGATCGGCCGCTGACCCGGCTGAAAGACTTTGATATGTTTGAAGGCTACGAGGCCAAGCTGGAAACCGATGAGCTGGTTGGTGGGCGCCGCCGCTTTAAGGGTGAGCTGGCGGGCACCGAAGGGGATGAGGTCCTGATCAACATCGAAGATCAGGGCAAGACTGTTACCATTGGTCTGAAATTTGATTGGCTCTCGGATGCCAAACTGGTTCTGACCGATGATCTGATCACGGAAATGCTGCGTCAGCGCAAAGCTGCCGGCACATTAAACGAAGACGCATTCGACGAGATCGAGGCCGAAGGGTCCGAAGAGGAGAACAAGTAATGGCTATCACCTCTGCAAACCAGCTAGAGCTGTTGCAAACTGCCGAAGCTGTGGCACGCGAAAAGATGATCGACCCCGGTTTGGTGGTTGACGCGATGGAAGAGAGCCTCGCCCGTGCCGCCAAGAGCCGCTACGGCAGCGAGATGGATATCCGCGTGTCGATCGACCGCAAGACCGGCAAGGCGACCTTTACCCGTGTGCGCTCGGTTGTTGAGGATGAGGCGCTGGAAAACTACCAGGCTGAATTCACCGTCGAGCAGGCCAAACAGTATATGGAAGATCCCAAAGTCGGGGATACCTTCGTAGAAGAAGTTCCCCCAGTGGAAATGGGCCGCATCGCGGCGCAATCGGCCAAGCAGGTTATTCTGCAGCGGGTGCGCGAAGCAGAGCGGGACCGCCAGTTCGAAGAATTCCAGGATCGTGCCGGCACCATTATCAATGCGCTGGTCAAACGCGAAGAATACGGCAATGTTATCGTCGATGTGGGCGCGGGCGAAGGCATCCTGCGTCGCAACGAGAAAATTGGCCGCGAGAGCTATCGCCCCAATGACCGTATCCGCTGCTACATTAAGGACGTGCGCCGCGAGCCCCGTGGCCCGCAGATCTTCCTGAGCCGGACCGCGCCAGAATTCATGGCCGAATTGTTTAAGATGGAAGTTCCGGAAATCTATGACGGCATTATCCAGATCAAAGCTGTAGCCCGGGATCCCGGTTCGCGCGCAAAAATCGCTGTGATCTCTAACGATGGTTCGATTGATCCGGTTGGTGCCTGTGTGGGTATGCGCGGCAGCCGGGTTCAGGCTGTTGTCAACGAACTGCAGGGTGAGAAGATCGACATCATTCCATGGAATGATGATCAGCCCACCTTCCTGGTGAACGCGCTGCAGCCTGCCGAGGTCTCCAAGGTTGTTCTGGACGAAGAAGCCGGCAAGATCGAAGTTGTGGTGCCCGAAGAGCAGCTGAGCCTGGCGATCGGTCGCCGGGGTCAGAACGTGCGTCTGGCTTCGCAGCTGACCGGGCTTGATATCGACATCATGACCGAAGAAGAAGAATCGGCCCGCCGCCAGAAGGAATTCGAAGCGCGCACTGGCCTGTTCATGGAAACGCTGGATCTGGACGAATTCTTTGCTCAGCTGCTGGTTTCCGAAGGGTTCACCAACCTGGAAGAAGTTGCCTATGTTGAGCTCGACGAGCTGACGGTTATTGACGGTGTTGACGAAGGCACCGCCGAGGAATTGCAGGCCCGTGCCCGCGACTACTTGGAAGCCAAGGCAAAAGCAGCAATTGATGCGGCCCGCGCGCTGGGCGCCGAGGACAGCCTGATCCAGTTTGATGGTCTGACCCCGGTCATGATCGAAGCCCTGGCCAAGGACGACATCAAGACGCTGGAAGATTTTGCAACCTGTGCCGATTGGGAACTTGCCGGTGGCTGGACCAACGACAACGGTGAGCGGATCAAGGATGACGGCATTCTGGAGCCCTTTGGCATGAGCCTGGAAGAGGCACAGGACCTGGTCATGACCGCGCGTGTCATGCTGGGCTGGGTGGATCCTGATGATCTGATCGGTGCCGAGGATGGTGCAGAAGATCTCGTCGAAGGTGACGAAGAGGAAGCCGAGGCGTAAGCCTCGGGTTTCCGGATAGGAGAGAGACAGCATGGGTCGCGCAGGCGCCAGTAAAAATCACGACGATGGTCCGGAACGCAAATGTATTGCGACCGGTGAGACTCAGCCAAAGCAGGGTCTGATTCGGTTTGTGATGGGGCCTGAGTCTCAGGTGGTGCCCGATGTCTTTGGCAAGCTGCCGGGACGTGGGGTTTATGTGACAGCCAGTCGCGAAGCGCTGGATCTGGCGGTAAAGAAGAAACTCTTTGCTCGTGGATTCAAGGCTCCGGTGACGCTGCCGGATAGTCTGGCAGATGAGGTGGAGCGCCAGACGCTACGCCGGTTGGTTGATCTGCTGAGCCTGGCGCGTAAATCTGGCCAGGCTGTTGGTGGATATGAAAAAGTCAAGGATTGGCTAGGTAAAGAGCATGCCACAGTTCTGATTCAGGCAAGTGATGGATCAGGGCGCGGCAAATCGAAATTGAGTACCCCGCATCGGGGAAGTTTCATTGGATGTCTCACTGCGGATGAGCTGGGGATGGCATTTGGGCGTCAAACTATGATACATGCGGCGCTCGCCTCTGGTGGACTCAGCAAACGTGTTGTAGACGAGGCGCAACGGTTGCAGGGTTTGCGTGAAATGGTGGGCGGCAGCGGCCGCACAGAAGGATAAAGAGCTTTATGAGCGATAGTGACGGCAAAAAGACCTTGGGTCTGCGTGGCGGCGGTTCCCGGCCTGGGAATGTAAAACAGAGCTTTAGCCACGGGCGGACCAAGAATGTCGTGGTGGAAACCAAACGCAAACGCGTTGTGGTGCCCAAGCCGGGTGGCAACAAGGGCGGCAATGCCGCGCCTGCAACCGACGGTTCGCGTCGGCCTGCCGGGATTACCGATGCAGAGATGAGCCGCCGCCTGAAGGCGTTGCAGGCTGCAAAGGCCCGCGAAGTTGAAGACGCGGCCAAGCGCGAAGCGGAAGAAAAAGCCCGCGAGGAAGAACGCGCCCGTCGCCGTGCCGAGGCTGAGGCCAAGGAACGCGAACAGCGCGAAGCGGAAGAAAAGGCCCGTCAAAAGGCCGAAGAAGAAGAGCGCAAAAAGCGCGAGGCTGCAGAAGCTGCAAAACGCTCTGCCGAGCCCGCAGCCAAGGCCGCAGCCCCTGCGGCTGGGGCTGGCGCCGCCGCGCCACGCAACAACCCTGCCTCAAAGCCAGCGCCTGCGCAGACACCGCGCAAATCTGATCGTGAACGTGAAGAGCGTGGACGCAGCGCCAAGGCGCGTACTGGCGACGACAACCGTCGTTCCGGCAAGCTGACACTGGGTCAGGCCACAGGGGGGGCGGGCAACCGTCACCGGTCCATGGCCTCGATGAAGCGTAAGCAAGAGCGCGCCCGTCAAAAAGCGATGGGTGGCACGGTCGAGCGCGAAAAGGTTTTGCGCGAAGTGCAGCTGCCCGAGGCGATCCTGGTTTCTGAGTTGGCAAACCGGATGTCAGAACGTGTTGGTGCGGTTGTGAAATCGCTGATGCAGATGGGTATGATGGTCACACAGAACCAGACCATCGACGCCGATACAGCGGAATTGATCATCGAAGAATTCGGCCACAAGGTTGTCCGCGTTTCGGCGTCTGACGTCGAAGATGTGATCAACGAAGTGAAAGATAAAGAAGAAGACCTGAAGTCGCGTCCTCCTGTGATCACCATCATGGGTCACGTTGACCACGGTAAAACCTCGATCCTAGACGCCATCCGCAACGCCCGCGTTGTGGCCGGTGAGGCCGGTGGCATCACCCAGCACATCGGTGCCTATCAGGTCACCACCGAAAGCGGCACCGTGCTGAGCTTCCTTGATACGCCGGGTCACGCTGCCTTTACCTCGATGCGGTCGCGCGGCGCGCAGGTTACGGATATCGTGGTTCTGGTTGTGGCTGCAGATGACGCGGTGATGCCGCAGACCATCGAAGCTATTGCGCATGCCAAGGCAGCCGAAGTACCGATGATTGTTGCGATCAACAAATGTGACAAGCCCGCTGCGGATCCGATGAAGGTGCGCACAGACTTGTTGCAGCACGAAGTCATCGTTGAAGCCATGTCCGGTGATGTTCAGGACGTTGAGGTGTCTGCCCATACGGGACAGGGCCTGGATCAACTTCTGGAAGCCATCGCGCTGCAGTCCGAAATTCTGGAACTGAAAGCCAACCCCGATCGTGCCGCCCAGGGTGCCGTGATCGAGGCTCAGCTGGACGTGGGCCGCGGCCCAGTCGCCACTGTTCTGGTTCAGAACGGTACTCTGCGCCAGGGTGATATCTTTGTTGTGGGTGAGCAATACGGTAAGGTCCGTGCTCTGATCAACGACAAGGGTGAGCGGGTGCAGGAAGCCGGTCCTTCGGTTCCTGTCGAGGTTCTGGGTCTCAATGGGACACCCGAAGCGGGTGACGTGTTGAACGTGACCGACACCGAGGCACAGGCCCGTGAGATCGCTGAATACCGCGCCCAGGCTGCCAAGGACCAGCGCGCTGCTGCTGGTGCTGCGACAACCCTGGAACAGTTGATGCAGAAGGCCAAGGACGACGAAACCGTCTCTGAGCTGCCCATTCTGGTCAAAGCTGACGTGCAGGGCTCTGCCGAAGCCATCGTTCAGGCGATGGACAAGATCGGCAACGAGGAAGTTCGCGTACGGGTTCTGCACTCTGGCGTTGGCGCCATCACCGAGACGGATATCGCCCTGGCCGAAGCCTCCGGCGCCCCTGTCATGGGCTTTAACGTTCGGGCCAATACCTCGGCGCGGAACACTGCCAACCAAAAAGGCGTTGAGATCCGCTATTATTCGGTGATCTACGATCTGGTCGACGACGTGAAAAAGGCCGCTTCTGGTCTGCTCAGCGCCGAGATCAAAGAGACCTTTATTGGTTACGCGCAGATCAAAGATGTCTTTAAGGTCTCCAACGTTGGCAAGGTCGCCGGCTGTCTGGTTACCGAAGGCGTTGCTCGCCGGTCTGCTGGTGTGCGTCTGCTGCGTGACAACGTGGTTATCCACGAAGGCACTCTGAAGACCCTGAAGCGTTTCAAGGACGAGGTTGCTGAAGTGCAGTCTGGTCAGGAATGCGGCATGGCCTTTGAGAACTACGAAGATATCCGCGCTGATGACGTTATCGAGATCTTTGAGCGTCAAGAAGTTGAGCGTAACCTCGACTAATCGCTTTGATTGATCCCTGATCAGTTAAGACACAGAAAGCCCTGGCAGTTCAGCCGGGGCTTTTTCTTTTGCAGACTGGTTTTTGTCTGCCTTCGTTTTTGTGGATGTCGGTGCGCCCGTGCAACCAGGTCAAAACGCAGATGGGGCAGCCAATGGCTGCCCCGGTTCTGTGAGTGAGTGGTGGTCTTTCGAGAGCAGCGCGATAAGTGATGATCCTTGAGGATCTTATAGCTGCACTGCACGATAGGTACTGCCTGTATGAACCTGCCGAGGATCTCTTGTTGGCGTCCTGGGGAGAACATAGAGCCGTTTTGAGATCCTCTGGTCGTCTGTGTTGACCTTGAATAAACGCTATTTTGAGTGGGTTTGTTAATGTTCTGCCCAATTTCTGACAAAATAGTTAACAAAAGGTTTCTGGTGATTCGCGGTGCGAATCATTTTTAGAAAACTTCAGGCATTTAACGGTTATTTTCTGGTCGCTTGGCATGAAGGCCCACATGATGGTCCTGTTTAGTGCAAAACAGGCTGCAGGGAGCGCATAAACAGGGCCGCACGCGATGATGCAGAGGCCCTGTTTGCTTTGGGTTCTAGCGCCAGTTTACAGCCAGTCGCGCAAAATGGGGATCAGCGGGATGTCTGCGGCAGGCATGGGGTAGCTGCGCAAATCCTGCGGACGGACCCATTTTAGGGTTTGCCCCTCGCGGGCCTGTGGAATGCCGTCCCACTTGCGACAGGCAAACAGCGGCATCAGCAGGTGAAAGGTCTCATAGCTGTGGCTGGCAAAGGTCAGCGGTGCCAGGCAGGAAGACCAGGTGTCGATGCCCAGTTCCTCCTGCAATTCGCGTATCAGGGCTGCTTCGGGTGTTTCGCCGGTTTCGATCTTGCCGCCGGGAAACTCCCACAGACCGGCCATGGATTTGCCCTCGGGGCGCTGTGCCAGCAGCACCCGCCCCTCAATATCAATCAGCGCGACAGCGGACACCAGAACGGTTTTCATGATCGGTAATCCGCATTGATGGTGATGTATTGATGGGTCAAATCGCAGGTCCAGACAGTGCAGGTTCCATCCCCCAGGCCCAGGTCCACCTTGATGGTGATCTCATCGCGGGTCATCTGGGCAGCGCCGTCTTCTTCGCGGTAATTGGGGGAAACCCAGCCCTTTTCGGCCACCAGAACATCACCAAAGGAGATCGACAGCAGGTCTCTGTCAGCTTCGGCCCCGGATTTGCCGATGGCCATCACCACCCGACCCCAATTGGGATCTTCGCCGGCAATTGCGGTTTTCACCAGCGGTGAGTTGGCAATGGAAAGCCCGTGGATCTTTGCTTCGGCATCCGACACCGCACCGGTGATCTGGATCTCGACAAATTTGGTCGCGCCTTCGCCGTCGCGCACCACCTGGTGCGACAGGTCCAGCATCACGGCTTCCAGCGCCTGGGAAAATTCAGCACTGTCAGAGACATCAACCCCGGAAGCACCGGTAGCACAGAGCATCAGACTGTCCGAGGTGGAGGTGTCACTGTCCACAGTGATGCAGTTGAAACTGCGGTCACAAAGACGGCTGAGCTCGGCCTGTAGGGTGGCTTGCGGCAGCTGTGCATCGGTGAAGATATAAACCAGCATGGTGGCCATATCCGGTGCGATCATACCGGAGCCTTTGGCGATACCGGCAATCGATACGGTTTCACCACCAATGGTCACCTCGGCCGAGGCCCCCTTTGCAAAGGTGTCGGTGGTCATGATCGCCTCTGCAGCGGCTTCCAGCGCCGTCGCGTCCAGGCCATCGTTCAGATCTTTGATCTGGGCGATGATGCGGTCATGGGGCAGGGGCTCGCCAATGACACCGGTGGAGGCGGTAAAGATACGCGCCTCGGGCAGGCCGGTGATGTCAGCCACTGCGGCACAGATCTCTGCCACCGAGGTTTGACCGTAATGGCCGGTAAAGGCGTTGGAATTGCCAGAATTTACCAGAATGGCAGCTCCGGCAGAACTGTCACCGCCAAGTTTTGCCTGACAATCGCGTACCGGCGCCGAACGGGTTTTGGAGCGGGTGAAGGTGCCGGCAACCGTGGTGCCGGGATCCATCACCGCCAGCATCACATCGTTGCGGCCCTGGTATTTCACCCCGGCGGCCCCAGCGCAAAGACGCAGGCCTTTAATCACGGGCAGTTGCGGAAAGGAAGAGGGCGCCAAAGGCGAACGGGGGAGGCTATCGCCCATAACTAGTTCCTTACCAGGCTCAGATCGCGCAAAATCGCGGGGTCGAGATCGTCAATTTCAGGACGTTCTATGATTGCTGCAGCGGTCAGATCGCTGACGCGGGCCTCGACAGCGGCACTCTGCAGTTCCTGTTGAAGCGCTTCGCGGACCTCTTCAAAGGCGGGGGCAGCGGTCTTGCGCCGCTCTTTGAGCAGGATCAGGTGCCAGCCAAACTGGGTCTCTACGGGATCAGAGATTTCCCCGGCCCGCAGCTCCAGCACGGCCTGTTCGAATTCGGGCACCATGCGTCCCTTGGTAAACCAGCCCAGATCGCCGCCATTGGGGCCGGAGGGTCCGGTCGAGCGTTCTTTCGCCATGATGGAAAAATCGGCTCCGGTATCCAGCTCGGATTTGATCTCTAGCGCGTCTTCCTGGGTTTCAACCAGAATATGCGCGGCGTTGAATTCGTCACCGCCGTCGCCATCCGAGTATCTATCCTCATAGGCCTGACGCAGAGCCTCTTCATTGCTCGCGGAGTTCATCACGGTTTCGATGACATTGGCGGCCAGCAGGGCGCGTTGTTCGTTTTCAACCGCCAGTTGTACATACTGGGGCACACCGCCGTGCAGCTCCTGCTTTAGCGCGGTTTGCTGCACCAGCTGATCAAGGATGGCATTATACAGCACATCATCCGGCAATTGCTTGTACTGCTCTGGCAGACTGTCGCGGGCCATGATCATGTGACCCAGCGTGATCTCTTCGCCGTTGACGGTTGCAATCACGGTATTGGCATGTGGCGCGGCCAATGCAGGCAGGGGCAGGGCCATAAATAGAGCCACTGCTGTACCTTGCAAAAAAGTGAGACCTTTACGCATTGAATTCTTCCTATTCCCGGGCCGCAAAGGGGCGCGGCGTTGACACTTATTTTCCTGCCCCTTACATCCCAAAAGAGGCCCGGGGCCGGACCGTCGTTTCCACTATTGTTTATGGGTTGCGACCACGACGGGCAAGCCTGCCTGACATCAGGGCCACCAAGAGGATCGTTGGAGAACACATGCTGGGTATCGGAACACTCGCCAAAAAGGTTTTCGGGACACCGAATGACCGTAAAATCAAGGCGACACGGCCATTGGTTGCTCAAATCAATGCGCTGGAAGACACGTTCGAGAAACTCAGCGACGAGGGTCTCAAAGACAAAACCGTTGAGCTGCGCAAGCGGGCTCTGGAGGGCGAGTCACTGGATGCGCTGTTGCCCGAGGCCTTTGCCAATGCGCGCGAAGGTGCACGCCGGGCCCTGGGCTTGCGGGCCTTTGATACCCAGCTGATGGGCGGGATCTTCCTGCATCAGGGGAACATCTCCGAGATGAAGACCGGCGAGGGGAAAACCCTTGTGGCGACCCTCCCGGCCTATCTGAATGCGCTGACCGGACGTGGCGTGCATGTGGTGACGGTGAACGAATATCTGGCCAAACGTGACTCCGAATGGATGAGCAAGGTCTTTGATGCGCTTGGCATGACAACAGGTGTGATCTGGTCGGGGCAGCCTGATGAAGAAAAGATGGCGGCCTATGGTTGCGATGTCACCTATGCCACCAATAACGAACTTGGCTTTGACTATCTGCGCGACAACATGAAGCCCAGCCTGGATCAAGTTTTCCAAAAGCAGCACAACTTTGCCATCGTGGATGAGGTCGACTCGATCCTGATCGACGAAGCGCGGACACCGCTGATTATCTCTGGCCCGGCAGAAGATCGTTCGGAGCTCTATATTACCATCGACAAGATGATCCCTCTTTTGTCGGAAGAACACTACGAAATTGATGAAAAAACCCGTGGTGTAACCTTCACCGAGGAAGGCAATGACTTTCTCGAACAGACCCTGCGCGAGCACGGCCTGCTGGAGGCAGAGGCCTCATTGTATGACCCTGAAAGCACCACCGTGGTGCACCATGTGAATTCGGCTCTGCGGGCACATAAGTTGTTCCAGCGGGACAAGGATTACATCGTGCGCGATGGCGAGGTGGTGCTGATTGATGAATTCACCGGACGGATGATGGCGGGGCGCCGTCTTTCTGAGGGGCTGCATCAGGCGATCGAGGCCAAGGAAGAGGTCAATATCCAGCCGGAGAACACCACGCTGGCCTCTGTCACCTTCCAGAACTACTTCCGCCTTTATGACAAGCTGTCCGGCATGACCGGCACAGCCCTGACCGAAGCCGAGGAATTTGCCGAAATCTACGGTCTGGGCGTGGTTGAAGTGCCGACAAACAAACCCATCGCACGGGTGGACGAGGACGACCGGGTCTACCGCACGGCGGCTGAAAAGTTCCAGGCCATGGTGGATGAGACAAAGACCGCCCATGCCAAAGGCCAGCCGGTGTTGTTGGGGACCACCTCAATCGAGAAGTCCGAACTGCTGAGCATGATGCTGCAGAAAGAGGGCATCAAACATAACGTGCTGAACGCCCGTCACCACGAGCAGGAAGCCCAGATCGTTGCGGATGCGGGTCGGCTCAACGCGGTGACCATCGCCACCAATATGGCGGGCCGGGGGACTGATATTCAGCTGGGCGGCAATGTCGATATGATCGTGATGGCGGCGCTTGAGGCCAACCCGGATGCGGATCCTGTCGCTCTGCGGGCTGAGGAAGAAGCTAAGCACGCCGAAGAAAAGAAAAAGGTTCTGGAGGCGGGTGGCCTTTGTGTGATGGCCTCTGAACGTCACGAAAGCCGCCGGATCGACAATCAGCTGCGCGGCCGTTCTGGTCGCCAGGGGGATCCAGGGCGCACCTGTTTCTATCTCAGTCTCGAAGACGATCTGATGCGGATCTTTGGCTCTGAGCGGCTGGATAAGGTTCTGTCGAGCCTTGGCATGAAGGAAGGTGAAGCGATCATTCACCCCTGGGTGAACAAATCGCTGGAACGCGCCCAGGCCAAGGTCGAGGGTCGTAACTTTGACATGCGTAAGAACGTGCTCAAATTTGACGATGTGATGAATGACCAGCGTAAGGTGATCTTTGGTCAGCGTCGTGAAATCATGGCAGCCGAAGACCTGTCTGAAATCGTCGGCGATATGCGCCATGAAGTGATCGAAGAGTTGATCGACACCTATATGCCGCCCAAAACCTATGCCGAGCAGTGGGACATTGAGGGCCTGCATGCTGCTGTTTTGGAAAAGCTGAGCATGGATGCGCCGGTAGCTGACTGGGCCGCCGAAGAGGGCGTCGACGATGAGCAGATGTCGGAACGCCTGGCCGAAGCCGCTGACCAGATGATGCAGGAAAAGACCACAGCCTTTGGTCCGGAAAGCATGCGCAACATCGAAAAACAGGTGCTGCTGCAGACCATTGATGCCAAATGGCGTGAACATCTGTTGACGCTGGAACATTTGCGCTCGGTCGTGAGCTTCCGCGGCTACGCACAGCGTGATCCGCTGAACGAGTATAAAAACGAGAGCTTCCAGCTGTTTGAAACCATGCTCGATTCCCTGCGCGAAGATGTGACCCAGCAGCTGAGCCGGGTGCGTCCAATGACCGATGAAGAGCAGCAGAAGATGTTGGCTGAAATGGCCGCACGTCAGGCTGCCATGCAGCAAATGGCGTTGGGTGGGGCTGCTGCAACGCCAGAAGCCAACCCAGAGGATGCGGCGCCCGGATTTGTTGAGGATGATCCCTCAACCTGGGGCAACCCGTCGCGCAATGACAAATGTCCCTGCGGATCGGGTAAAAAGTTCAAACATTGCCACGGACGTCTGACCTGACCCTGTCCTTATAAACGTGCCGCAGTACGGCCCGTTGTGATACATCATAAACTAATCATAAATAGCCCCGGCCTTTGGTCGGGGTTAATTCTTTTTGGCTAGCTCTAATCCCGAGTTCACCAAAACGGCGTGGCAGATCGCTGCGCCCTATTTGGTCAAACTGAGGGTAAATGCCCAAATCATATCAACGGGTGGCCATAAACCGGCCTCCTTTTGCGGGTCAGATCTAAAGGCCCGAATTAGGTTTATTGATCGGGCGTTGGAGAGTTGAAATGCTGAACAAACGCATACTTCTGATCAGCGCGGCCACGGCGGCCTGTGCCTTGGGGATTGGCTTCTTTATGCAGCCTTCCACCGTTGCGCCTGCGGGTTCGGGCGGCGATTCTGATCTGGCTGGACAGCAGTTGCCGCAGGAACCGGCGTTGGCCAAACCGATTTCCATCGAAAAAATTACCCTGACATCTGCGAACCCTGATCTTGCGGATGAAGATGAAACCACTGCTTCGGATCAACCCACTAGGGGCCGTCAGTTGCCGGTTGCAGCCTGCGGTGTGACGGCAGGTGCTACCGCTCTTCCTGGCGCCTTGGTGGCGCTGAAAATCGCCGCGCCTTGCCGGGGAAATGAACGGATTACCCTGCACCATCAGGGCATGATGGTCACAGAAACACTTGGACCGGACGGGCAGCTGGATCTGGTGATCCCAGCGCTGTCCAGCATGGCCACTTTTATTGTTGAGCCTGCCAGTCTTACGACGGATGCAGACCCGGCGACTGTGGGTGCGGTTGTGCAGGTGGCGGTGCCGGATATGGCAGAGGTCGACCGGGTTGTGGTGCAATGGAGCGGCAACAGCGGGTTCGAAATACATGCCCGCGAGTTCGGGGCGCAATACGGCGAAAACGGTCACGTCTGGCATGGGGCTGATCCAAATCAGGCCTCCGCTGGCAAGATGGTTCAGCTAGGCGATGCCGCTCAACTGGTGCCGCGCCTGGCAGAGATTTATAGCTTTCAAAGAGATACGGGCGCGCCCGCCGCACAAGCGGGTGTCATCGAAATCAGTATCGAGGCAGAGATCACCGAAATAAATTGTGGCCGCGAAATCGCAGCGCAGAGCCTGCGGGTTGTCGCCGGACGGGTTCAAACGCGGGATCTGGTTCTCAACATGCCAGATTGCACGGCAACTGGTGATTTTCTGGTGTTGAATAATCTGGTAGAAAACCTGAAAATCGCTGCAAGATAATCTGCAGCTAATTCAGGACTTCACATGGTCAATTTTCGTGCGGCGGTTTGCGCCGCACTTCTCCTTTTTGTCACTGCGCACAGTGGACGGGCGCAGGATGTCACCCTGTCGTCCCCCGATGGCGTGGTTGAGATCAGCGGCAATCTTTTGGGATTCGATGGAGAATTCTATCGGGTCGAAACCAAGTTTGGAGAGTTGACGCTTGATGGATCAGGGGTCAGTTGCGAAGGGCCAGGCTGTCCCAGCCTGTCGGATTTTGTCGCCGAGGTTACCCTGTCCGGTTCAGCGCAGATGGCAGAGGTTCTTTTGCCGGCCTTGATCGAAGGTTTTGCCCTGCGCAATGGCTATAAAACCCAACGCGAATCCCTGCCTGACGGCAATTTCGAATATCTTTTGGTCCAGCGTGCGGGGCGTCCTGTGGCGCGGTTTTCCTTTCTGGTCAGCACCACCGATGTGGGCTTTGCCGATTTGATCGCACAACAGGCCGATATCGTGATGGCCCTGCGTGAAATGCGCCCCACGGAACAAACACTGGCCCGTGCCGCTGGGCTGGGGGATATGACGGTGGCTCAACGCAGCCGGATTGTGGCGCTGGATGCCATGGTACCGGTGGTCTCGCCCGAGAACCCGGTCACGCGGATATCGATCCCGGATCTGGCGGCAGTGTTTTCCGGTGCAATTACCAATTGGCAGACGCTGGGTGGACCGGATGCGCCGATTTCCGTGCATATGCCCCTGGCGAACTCTGGATTGACCCAGGGCTTTGCAGATCGGGTTTTGGCCGCGTCAGGGGTGCAGCTGACGCAGGATCTGCGGTATCACGAGCGCGGCGCGGCCCTGGTGCGGAGGGTTGCGACCGATCCCTTTGCAATTGGCATCAGCAGTTTTTCCAACGTCGGCTCCACCCGGATGTTGACCCTGACAGGGGGCTGCGGGTTTTCGCTTCGGGCCAATCGGCGCGGGATCAAAACCGAAGACTACCCGCTGACGGCGCCGATGTTTTTATATCTGCCGCAACGCCGTCTGGCCAAGGTCGCGCGGGACTTTCTTGCCTATGTGCGTGGCCCAGGAGCGCAGATCGTGATCAGACGGGCCGGATTTGTCGATCAGGCGCCTGAGCATATTTCGATGAACGCCCAAGGGGATCGGTTGAGCAATGCGATCTTGGCGGCCGGACCCGAGGTAGAACTGGCAGAATTGCAACGGCTGGTGCGCAGATTGACCGGGTTTCGCCGTCTGACCACCTCTTTTCGCTTCGAAGCAGGCTCTGCCCGCCCGGATGCGCAGTCTCGCAGCAACGTGGAACAATTGGCCCGGGCGCTGGAAACCGGGCTTTACGACGGTAAGGTGCTTAATTTTGTAGGGTTCTCCGATGGGGACGGAGCGGCGGCCGGCAACCGGAGTATTGCGTTGAAGCGGGCGGAGAGCGTGCGTGATGCGGTGCTGGCCACGGCGGAGCCAGGCAGCGTCGCGCGGGTGTCGGTGCAGGTGGATGCCTTTGGTGAGGCGCTGCCCATGGCCTGCGATGACAGTGGCTGGGGCCGCCAGGTCAACCGCCGGGTCGAGGTCTGGGTGCAATAACCCAAGGCCCGCTTGCCCTGTTGCCAAGCCGCTGTGTTGCGCCGCCAAAGGGGGGCTCTCCCGCAGCTTTTGGCCTCATCACGATGAGACAAAGCGCTTTGGGCCCGGCGCCGCTGACGCGGCGCAGTTGGCGCCCCTGGCCACCGTGGCGGTTACAACAACAGACCTTCTGCACGGAAACTGAGTTCAGCATTACTGCCAATGATCAGATGGTCATGCAGGGTGATCCCCAGCGGAGTGAGCGCCTGATTGATTCGCTCGGTCATGTCGATGTCACTGGCAGAGGGCGTCGGATCGCCAGAAGGATGGTTGTGCACTAAAATGAGCGCGCTGGCGTTCAGGTCCAGCGCCCGCTTGGCCACCTCACGGGGGTAGACCGGCACATGATCAACGGTGCCGCGGGCCTGTTCCTCATCCGCGATCAGACAGTTTTTGCGATCCAGAAACAGCACTCGGAAATGTTCCGTACTGCGGTGAGCCATAGCGGTGTGGCAATAGTCCAGCAAAGCGTCCCAGCTGGAAATCACCTGCCGCTGCATCACCCGGGCGCGGGCCATACGCTGGGCAGCGGCCTCCAGCACCTTGAGGTCAGTGATCAGTGCCTCGCCGACACCTTTGACCTGGGCCAGCCGTTCCGGCCGGGCGCTGACAACGCGGGCAAAGTCGCCAAACTGTTTCAGCAGCTGATGCGCCATCGGTTTCACATCCTGGCGCGGCAGGGCGCGAAACAGAACCAGCTCCAGCAGCTCATAGTCCGGCATCGCAGCAGCCCCGCCTTCGCGGAACCGTTGCCGTAGGCGTATGCGGTGGTCCTTAATGTAAGAGGGCAGGCGCCCGGCCGTTAGTGGCGCTGGAGCCGGGGCCTCCTGCGTCGTCAGAGCCTCGTTTGCGAACAGCGGCAGGGTGCCAGTGCTGCCTGCCTTGCCATGTGCCATCTGGAGCCCTCTGCTGCTGGTCTGGAGCGGGTTCAAGGCTAGGCGGTGAAAGGCCGGCCGCAAAAGAAAAGCGCCCCCAAAGGAGCGCTTTTAATGGTGATGTTTTGGTTTTGAGGGGGTGAGCGAGGCTCACATCACCCTTTCATACCGTCCCAGAAGCCCTTGACCGAGGAAAAGAAGCTGCGGGATTCGGGGTTGGTGGTGTCTTCCGACAGGTCCTCGAATTCGCGCAGGATTTCCTTTTGGCGAGCGGTCAGGCTGACGGGTGTTTCCACCGCCAGTTCGATGAACATGTCGCCAACGCCGCCGCCACGCAGGGCGGGCATGCCCTTGCTGCGCAGACGCATCTGGCGGCCAGACTGGCTGCCCTCGGGGATCTGCACGCGGCCCCGGCCACCGTCGATGGTGGGCACCTCGATGGCGCCCCCAAGCGCGGCCTTGGCCATGGAGACGGGCACCCGGCAATAGAGATTGTTGCCGTCGCGCTCGAACAGATCATGGGCGGAGACCTCGACAAAGATGTAGAGATCACCCGGAGGACCACCACGCAAGCCAGCTTCGCCTTCGCCAGCCAGGCGAATGCGGGTGCCGGTTTCCACGCCTGCGGGGATGTTCACCGACAGAGAGCGGTCCTTTTCGATCCGGCCATGACCGTGGCAGGTTTTACACGGGTTCTTGATGATCTGGCCCAGACCGGAACAGGTCGGGCAGCTGCGTTCCACGGTAAAGAAGCCCTGTTGCGCGCGCACCTTGCCCATACCGGAACAGGTAGGGCAGGTGGTGGGCTCTACGCCACCTTCAGCACCGGAGCCGTCACAAGAGGTACAAGAGACCGACGTGGGCACCTTGATGGTCTTGTGCAGCCCAGAGAAGGCCTCTTCCAGAGAGACGCGCAGATTGTAGCGCAGATCAGCCCCACGAGAGGCGCGCTGACGCCCACCGCCGGCCTGACCACGGCCGCCCATGAAGTCCCCAAACAGATCATCAAAGACATCGGAGAAGGCCGAGGAGAAGTCCCCGTTGCCGCCACCGGGACCGCCGGGTCCACGACCGCCGCCGCTGCCCATGCCGTTTTCAAAGGCAGCATGACCAAAGCGGTCATATGCGGCCTTCTTCTCGGCGTTTTTCAGGACGTCATAGGCCTCGTTGGCCTCTTTGAACTGTGCTTCTGCATCCGGGTTATCGCTGTTGCTGTCCGGGTGCAGCTCTTTGGCCTTCTTGCGAAAGCCTTTTTTGATTTCATCAGCGCTGGCGCCTTTGGCCACACCGAGAATATCGTAATAATCGCGTTTCGACATCGGTTTACCCCTGCTGCCTCAACGACAACGAGCCGGTCCGTGGTCGGACCGGCCCGTTGCGGCCAAGTAGTTCAGACCTTAGCGCTTGTCGCCGTCCAGATCTTCGAATTCGGCGTCGACAATGTCGTCGTCACCGGGAGCGGCACTGTCGTCAGCGGCAGAAGGCTCATCGCCCGCGTCTTCCTGAGCAGCCTTGTAGATGGCTTCGCCCAGACGCATGGAGGCCTCGGTGACGTTCTGGACGCCTGCCTTGATCTTTTCGGCGCTGGCGTCGTCCCCTTCCAGATCATCCCGCAGCGCGGCCAGAGCCAGCTCGATGGCTTCGACAGTGGAGGGATCCACCTTGTCGCCATGCTCTTCGACGTGCTTTTCGGTCGAGTGGATCAGGCTTTCGGCCTGGTTCCGCGCTTCGATCAGCTCGCGACGCTCTTTGTCCGCCTCGGCGTTGTCTTCCGCGTCCTTGACCATCTGGTCGATGTCGGCATCGGACAGGCCACCAGAAGCCTGGATGGTGATAACCTGCTCTTTGCCGGTGCCTTTGTCTTTGGCCGAAACCGAAACGATGCCGTTGGCGTCGATGTCAAAGGTCACTTCGATCTGTGGCAGGCCACGGGGCGCTGGTGGGATCTCTTCGAGGTTGAATTGACCCAGCATCTTGTTGTCCGCCGCCATTTCGCGCTCACCCTGGAAAACCCGGATGGTCACAGCCGACTGGTTGTCTTCGGCGGTCGAGAAGACCTGAGACTTTTTGGTCGGGATGGTGGTGTTGCGGTCGATCAGGCGGGTGAAAACACCGCCCAGGGTTTCGATACCCAGCGACAGAGGCGTCACGTCGAGCAGAACAACGTCTTTGACATCGCCCTGCAGAACGCCGGCCTGAATGGCGGCACCCATGGCAACCACTTCGTCAGGGTTCACACCCTTGTGGGGCTCTTTGCCAAAGAATTTGGTGACCTCTTCGATCACTTTTGGCATCCGGGTCATACCACCAACCAGAACAACCTCGTCGATGTCAGAGGCCGACAGGCCAGCGTCTTTCAGAGCGGCAGCGCAGGGCTTCATCGAGGCTTTGATCAGGTCGTTGACCAGCGATTCCAGCTTGGCACGGGTCAGTTTCATAACCATGTGCAGCGGCTGACCCGAGGAGGGATCCATCGAGATGAATGGCTGGTTGATTTCTGTCTGGCTGGAAGACGACAGTTCGATCTTGGCTTTTTCAGCGGCTTCTTTCAGACGCTGCAGGGCCATTTTGTCTTTGGTCAGATCAACGCCGTGTTCTTTTTTGAACTCACCCGCCAGGTAGTTGACGATGCGCATGTCAAAGTCTTCACCGCCGAGGAAGGTGTCGCCGTTGGTCGATTTTACTTCGAACAAGCCGTCGTCGATTTCCAGGATGGTCACGTCGAAGGTACCACCACCAAGGTCATAAACCGCGATAGTCTGGGTTTCTTCCTTGTCGAGACCATAGGCCAGCGCGGCGGCTGTTGGCTCGTTGATGATGCGCAGCACTTCGAGGCCAGCAATTTTGCCGGCGTCTTTGGTGGCCTGACGCTGGGCGTCGTTGAAATAGGCAGGAACCGTGATCACCGCCTGGGTTACGTCTTCGCCCAGGTAGGATTCTGCGGTTTCTTTCATCTTGCCGAGGATGAAGGCGGAGATCTGCGAAGGAGAGTATTTCTCATCCTTGGCTTTGACCCATGCATCGCCATTGCCACCGCTGATCAATTCAAACGGCAGGTTCTTTTTGTCTTTTGCGAGGTCTGCATCGTCAAACCGGCGACCGATCAGGCGCTTGACGCCAAAGACGGTGTTGTCCGGGTTGGTGACGGCCTGGCGTTTGGCGGCCTGACCAACCAGACGCTCGTCGTCGGTGAAGGCGACGATCGATGGTGTGGTGCGTGCGCCTTCGGCGTTTTCAATAACGCGCGGCTGCGAGCCATCCATGATAGCAATACAAGAGTTGGTGGTTCCGAGGTCAATCCCGATAACTTTGCTCATTTTGATCCCTTTACTTACTAAGGCGATTACCCGCGGCCTGAACCCGTTGTGGCATCCAGGCCCCGATTTTGTTGCAGCGGGGTCTGCACCTCACTGCGTCACGGCGTATATAGGGAGCAGAAATTGACCCTGCAAGCGCCAGAACGCACCGAGAAATGCGATTCAGTGCGCTTTTTTGCATGTGATGTAGTTAAGAATGGAATAATCGGCATGAGCTTGTTGCGATTGCGTGGGTTTGAAATCCACAAGGGCTATCTGGATCTCGCCTCTCAGCGCGCCCTGATTGAGGTCCTGCGCCCGATTTTACGGACTGCCCCGCTGTTCTCTCCTACCGCGCCGGGGGGAAGAAAATTGTCGGTGCGTATGACATCGGCAGGGAAATTCGGCTGGATTGCGGATGAGACCGGCTATCGCTACGTCGAAAATCACCCCAAGGGCATGGGCTGGCCTGCGATCCCTGACAGGCTGCTGGAGCTTTGGCATGGGGTTACGGGTTTGCAGCGGCAACCGGAGTCCTGTCTGCTGAATTATTTTGGCCCGGATGCCAAGATGGGGCTGCACCAGGACAAGGATGAGGCGGATTTTTCTTTTCCCGTGGTGTCGGTCAGCCTGGGGGACGATGGGCTGTTTCGGATGGGTGACACCCGGCGCGGCGGCAAAACGGATAGTATCTGGCTCAATTCTGGCGATGTGGTGGTGATGGGTGGCGCGGCGCGGCTTGCCTATCACGGGGTGGACCGGATCCGGTTCCAATCATCGCGACTGCTGCCCAAGGGCGGGCGCATAAACCTGACCCTGCGGGTGGTAACCTAGTTAGAACTTAGCGAGCAACAACCCGAGTACTGAACCCATTCACCATTCTGGTTGATCAAGAAATCGGCCGTCAGGCCAAACACCCTGTCCGACATCCCGTCTGAACAGACCTGACGTGAGATTACGTAGTGGCCGGAAAGCGACTGCCCAGTGAAGCTGCCGCTTTCGCGCGTTTGATTGTTGCGCGAGCGACGCTCGATCAGCGGAACCGTCTCTTTTGGACCTCCGAGCAGCGAAAAGGTCAGCGTTCGGCCTTGATATTGCGAGAGGGCACGGGCTGACCAGAACGGTTCGGTGCCAAAACAGCTGGGGCCGTGATTGTTTGGTTGTGAAGCGGTGAGAAAACGCATGGAGACCCAGCCTGAGGTTTCACCAACATTCACCAGCCCCCAGTTTCCGGTCTCATCTTGGGTTATGACCTCGATTTGATCTTCAGCGGGAGCGAAGAAGCCAATGATCTGCGATTTTGCGGATGCAGTTGAGCGTATGTTCAGAACGTCATTATCAGCCACACCGACGACGTGAAACAGCGCCGGGAGATCTTGCGCTGCGACGGGAAAAGCCAGGCAGGTCAATCCAAAGAGGACGGCAGCCAGACTTTGCCTCATCGCCGCGCGCTCCAGCTGATCGAGACATGCCGACGGGTATAGAACTCTCCCATCAGGCCAATCACAACCAGGATCAGCGCCACCCAAGCGGCGTATTCCCAGTTGCTGTAATGGGGGTTGTAGTTGATAAAAACAAAGCCCCGCGCCTGATCAATACAGTGAAACAGCGGGTTCCAGTCAAACATCGCCAACATGAAACTGGGCAGGGTATTGGCCAGGAACATCTTGCCCGAAGCGATCATATTGGCACGTTGATAGATGGTGGTCATGATGCCCACTACGCCAGGCGCCCAGGGTTTCAGTACCAGAAACACCAAGCCAACAGCGGCCCCGGTGACCCAGGACAGCAAGATCATGCCGTAGGCCTGAATGGGCTGTTCGATCTCCAGCGGGGTAAAGGCCACATGGTAGACAAACAGGATCAGAAACAGCGACACCGTCTGGATGTAAAGCGAGCCAAGCGCTGCCGAGAGAATCGCCACCATTGTATTCATTGGTGCGTGTTGCATCATCGGGCTGGCAGGGCCTTCGGCGCCGGCAACGGCACCAACGGTTTTGGTATGGGTCAGGAACAGAAAGATACCCGACATCACATAGAGCAGGAAGTCGCCCCGAATAGCAGACCCGCGCATCCCCAGCACCGAGAACATAAAGTAGAAGACAGCGACAAACATCACCGCCTGCATAATATTCATTCCCAAAGCGATGAGCGCATTATTGTGTTTTGAACGGACACTGCGCACGACAGAATGAAACACCACCTCAAAGAGTGAGATGGCGCTGAAAATTCCTGTCGTTTTTGGACGGATCTGAAACATTTTGCCTGCGATCTGTATGGGGGCCAAAAAAGCTGACCGATATTCCAAGGGACTTCTTGATGATCCACCTGCGAGTCAGCATAAGGGGGCGGAGGCAAATTTTCAATTAACCCTTTCGAGCAAGGAGCGCGTGTGTGACCTACGAAGAGCTTATTCCAGTGATCCGCCGCCTGGCGATCGAAGCCGGCAACAAGATCATGGAAATCTACAACTCCGATGAGTTCGAGGTGAAGGTAAAGTCTGATGACAGCCCGGTAACGGCTGCGGATGAGGCTGCGGATGCTCTGATCTCGGCGGGGCTGCGCGGTGCATTTCCTGACGTGATGCTGGTCACCGAAGAGCAATCCGAATCGCACAAGGCACGCGGTGATACCTTCCTGATCGTGGATCCCCTGGACGGAACCAAAGAATTCATTCACCGGCGCGGCGATTTCACCGTGAATATCGCTCTGGTTGAGAAGGGCATGCCCACCCGCGGTGTGGTCTATGCTCCCGCCAAGAATCGCATGTTCTTTACTCTGGCGGATGGGTCCGCTGTGGAAGAAACTGGCGCCTTTGATCCGGCTGTGATGGGCGAGACGCGCCCCATCCGGGTTGCCAAAAGCGACAATGCAGCGCTGATGGTTGTGGCCTCCAAATCACACCGGGACCAAGCGACCGAGGACTACATCAATAAATACGCCGTCAAGGACAGCAAAAGCGCAGGTTCTTCGTTGAAATTCTGTCTGGTGGCTACTGGCGAGGCGGACATCTACCCCCGCGTTGGTCGCACTATGGAATGGGACACCGCAGCCGGCCATGCGGTGCTGTCTGGAGCCGGTGGCAAAGTGGTCCGCTTTGACGATCATTCGCCGCTGCTCTATGGCAAGGAAGACTATGCCAACCCCTTCTTTATTGCCCATGCACCTGATGTTGAGTTGAAAGAAGCTTGATGTCTGTTCTGATCGTTATTCCCGCCCGCTATGCCTCCAGCCGTTACCCCGGCAAACCGCTTGTCGAACTGACCGGCGCCAATGGAGATAAGCACACCTTGATTGAACGCTCCTGGCGCGCGGCCTGTGCCGTGCAGGGGGTTGATCGGGTGGTTGTGGCGACTGATGATGATCGTATCCAGACAGCAGCCCGAGGGTTTGGCGCCGAAGTTGTGATGACCTCGCAGAGCTGTGCCAATGGTACCGAACGCTGCGCCGAGGCCCATGCGGCGCTGGGCGGCGGCTATGAGGTGGTGGTGAACCTGCAGGGAGACGCGCCTTTGACGCCCCATTGGTTCATCGAGGATCTGGTGGCGGGGCTGCGTGCCGCCCCCGACATGGGGCTGGCAACACCGGTGCTGCAATGCGATGGAGAGACGCTCAACAGTCTGCTGGCCGATCGCGCAGCGGGGCGCGTTGGCGGCACCACAGCGGTTTTTGGCCGCGATCACAGCGGGCTCTATTTTTCTAAAGAGGTTATTCCCTTCTGCGCCGAGCACTTTGAGGGCGCGGCGCCAACGCCTGTTTATCATCATGTTGGGGTGTATGCTTATCGGCCTGATGCGCTGGCTGACTACCCAAGCTGGCCAGTTGGTCCGCTGGAGCAGCTAGAGGGCTTGGAGCAACTGCGGTTTCTGGAAAACAACCGCAAGATACTTTGCGTTCAGGTAGAGGCACGTGGCCGGGAATTCTGGGAGCTGAATAACCCCGAAGATGTGGCGCGTATTGAGGCAATGATGGTGAAAATGGGCAATAATTAGGCAAATTCCCCTATGCGACGCAGTCTTTATTCGACAGATCTCAAGTGCGGAGTTGAGCCACGTCATGAAAATTACCCAATTTGTAGTTATAATACTCCGTGTGGGAGCATCGCTATTTGATGCATTTGGGTCGGCTGCGCCCATGCCTGCCCCTAAGGGGTGACTGGCTAACGAACTAAAAGTCCAGGTGACTGCCTTTTGCAGACAAGTTCGCCTTAGACGTAGATGAGTGAGAAATTTGATGCGTAAAAAAGTGACAAAAGCGATATTCCCGGTTGCGGGTCTTGGCACCCGGTTCCTGCCCGCTACCAAATCGGTGCCCAAGGAAATCATGACCCTGGTGGATCGCCCCCTAGTGCAATACGCCATCGACGAGGCCCGCGCGGCGGGCATCAAGGAATTCATCTTTGTCACCTCCCGCGGTAAGGGCGCTCTGGAGGATTACTTTGATCACGCCCCGGTGCTGGAACAGGAGCTGCGCAAAAAAGGCAAGGATGATCTGCTGGAGATCCTCAAGAACACCTGTATGGACAGCGGCGCCATTGCCTATCTGCGCCAGCACAAGGCCCTGGGTCTGGGCCATGCGGTTTGGTGCGCCCGCCGTCTGATCGCCAATGAACCCTTCGCGGTGATCCTGCCCGATGATGTTATTGCCGCAGAAAAACCCTGCCTGCAGCAGATGGTCGATGCCTATGCTGACATTGGTGGCAATATGGTCGCCACCATGGAGGTTTCCCCCGCGCAGACCGCCTCTTATGGGGTTCTGGATCCCTGCGCCGGGGCCGAGACTTCCGGCGCGGTGGTTGCCGCCCGTGGCATGGTCGAAAAGCCCAAACCGGCCGAGGCGCCCTCGAACCTGGCGGTGATCGGCCGCTACATCCTGGCGCCTTCGGTGCTGCGCAATCTCAACAAGATGAAATCGGGCGCCGGCGGTGAGATCCAGCTCACCGATGCCATTGCCGAGGATATCGCCGCCCAGGTGCCGACCCATGGCTTCCGCTTTGAGGGCGAACGCTTTGACTGCGGTTCCAAGGCGGGTTTCTTGCAGGCAACGGTCTCATTTGCCCTGTCGCGCCCAGAACTGCGGGACGATCTGATGCAGCACCTCCACAAGGTCACCCAGATGGACCAGGCCGCCGAGTAAATCGACCATGGCCCTGCCGGGTGGGGGGCTTTGACGTTTGGGACCTTTGAAAAGGCAATATTGACGTGAAGACTGTTCTTGTGACCGGCGGTGCCGGATATATCGGATCACATGCCTGCAAGGCGCTCAAGGCGGCGGGCTATAGCCCTGTGACCTTTGATAATCTTGTGACCGGCTGGAAGGATGCGGTGAAATTTGGCCCCTTTGAGCAGGGGGATTTACAGGATCGTGCTCGGCTGGATGAGGTCTTTGCCAAGTATAAGCCAGTGGCGGTTATGCACTTTGCGGCGCTGAGCCAGGTTGGCGAAGCGATGAGCGAGCCGGGACGTTATTGGGCCAACAATACCGGCGGGTCGCTTAATCTGATTGAGGCCGCCGTGGCGGCGGGATGTCTGGACTTTGTGTTTTCCTCCACCTGCGCCACCTATGGAGAGCATGACAACGTGGTGCTCGACGAAAATACCCCACAGTTGCCGCTGAACGCCTATGGCGCCTCAAAGCGCGCGGTTGAGGATATTCTCAAGGACTTTGGCGCCTCTGACGGGCTGCGCTCGGTGATTTTCCGCTATTTTAACGTGGCAGGCGCGGACCCAGAAGCCGAAGTGGGCGAGTTCCACCGCCCCGAAACCCATCTGGTGCCACTGGTGCTGGATGCCATTGATGGCAAACGCGATGCCCTGACCATTTTCGGCACCGATTACGACACCCCCGATGGCACCTGCATTCGGGACTATGTGCATGTCTGTGATTTGGTGGACGCCCATGTTCTGGGCCTGAAATGGCTGGAAGAAGACAAGGGCAGCCAGGTGTTCAACCTGGGCACTGGCAGCGGGTTTTCGGTGCGCGAGGTCATGGACCGGGGCGCGGCTGTTACCGGGCGGCCGGTGCCCTGCAATACTGGCCCGCGCCGGGCCGGAGATTGCACCAAACTGGTTTCGGGGTCGACCCGCGCCATCACCGATCTGGGCTGGGAGCCAACGCGCTCTGACCTCGACACCATGATCGCTGATGCCTGGAAATGGCATCAGGCGGGTCATTACGAGGCCTGATGTGAAATCTACCGGTGCACCCGCTCTTTTGCCGCCGAACTGGCGACAACGGTATCGGTTGCGCCTGAAGCGGCGGCGGCTGTTGTGGCGGTCACTGCGCGCGCGTCACCAGCTGCGCAAGCTGGCGGACCGCAGTGACCAGATTACCGAGGGCGATCTGCTGGCTTTTGTGGTGTTGCGCAATGAAAGCACGCGGCTACCCTATTTTCTGGACTATTACCGCGCGCTTGGGGTGGCGCATTTTCTGGTGGTCGATAATGGCAGCACGGATGGCAGTGCAGACTATTTGAGAGATCAGCCAGATGTGTCGCTGTGGCAATCGTCGGCGGGCTATAGAGAGGCACGCTTTGGCCTGGACTGGAGCACCTGGCTGCAGATGCGCTACGGCCATGGTCACTGGTGCCTGACGGTCGATGCCGATGAGCTGCTGGTCTATGATGGCATAGAGCGACATGATCTGTGCGATTTGACCGCGCGCCTGGATCATCAGGGCCTGCCGGGGTTTGGGGCCATGATGCTGGACCTTTACCCCAAAGGGGCGCTTGGCGGTCAGCCCTATGCGCCGGGGCAGGATCCGCTTGAGGTGCTGAACTGGTTTGATGCCGGCCCTTACCGGGCGATACGGCAACCGCCCATGGGCAATCTCTGGCTGCAGGGCGGCGCGCGTGAGCGGGTGTTTTTTGCCACCGAACCAGAGCGCTCCCCCACCTTGAACAAGATCCCGCTGGTGAAGTGGAACCGGCGCTATGCTTATGTGAATTCAACCCATTCGCTATTGCCCCCTGATTTGAACCGTCTATACGCCGGGCCGGGCGGCACAGAGCCCGCCGGGGTATTGCTGCACACCAAATTCCTGCCCGAGATTGTTTCCAAATCAGCAACCGAAAAGCGGCGCCAACAGCATTTTCACACCCCGCAGGCCTTTGATCATTACTATGACGACCTCAGCACGGCGCCTGATCTTTGGCAGGAGCATGCGCAGAAATATAAGGGGCCTGCGCAGCTTTGTGCTTTAGGCTTGATGCCAGAACTGCGCTGGTAAAGACCTGAGCGGCGACAGGTGCCCGGGAAATTTAACGGTTTTCTGCGGCCAAGTTGGCCCATAACTGTTTCTAAATCCGTTGTTAGTAGTGTTTTTCCATGACATATTAACCGTTAAGGCAGGGATCAATTCACCGCCGAAATTGACACCTGAATTTAGCTGCGGCGTCTGCCACGGGGCATTCTGCAAAATGGGCATGGAGTTGTTGTGGGGCTTTGGGATTCTTACCGTATGCGCGTTCGGCGCAAGCGCTGGCTGGTCCGGGCCGTGCGCAAGTCGGGTGAGCTGACCTGTCTGCAGGACAATACCGGCACCATTCAACGTGACGATGTTTTGCTGGTCTCAACCATGCGCAATGAACAGATCCGGCTGCCTTACTTTCTCGAATATTATCGCAAACTGGGGGTGAATCACTTTCTCTTTGTCGACAACGGCTCGGATGATGACACCACGCAGTATCTGAGCGGCATGGGCGATGTGTCCTTGTGGCAGACCCATGCCAGTTATCGGCGCTCCCATTTTGGGGTCGACTGGATGAATTATCTCAAGCGCAAATATGCCCATGGGCATTGGGTGTTGGTGGTCGACCCGGATGAGTTCTTTATCTACCCCTTCTGCGATACCCGCCCCATTCAGGCCCTCACGGATTGGTTGGACAATTCGGCAATCCGCAGCTTTTCAGCGATGCTGATTGATACCTATCCCAAGGGACGTTTGGGCGATGTGCCCTATCAGGCCGGTCAAAACCCGCTGGAGATCGCCAATTGGTTCGACAGTGGTAATTACACCATCAGCAAGAACCTGATGTATGGCAATCTCTGGATCCAGGGCGGGCCGCGGGCGCGGGTGTTTTTTGCGGATGAACCAAAACGGGCGCCGGCGCTGAACAAGACGCCGCTGGTGAAGTGGGATCGCCGCTATGCCTATGTCAGCTCAACCCATTCCTTGCTGCCGCGCGGGTTGAACCAGGTCTATGAAACAGACGGCGGTGAAAAGGCCAGTGGCGCGCTGCTGCATACCAAGTTTCTAGATACCCTGGGGGCCAAGGCGGCAGAGGAGCTGGCACGCAGCGAGCATTACGCCAATTCGCGCGAATACAAGGCCTATGCCGAAGGTTTGGAGCAGCAGCCCGAGCTTTGGTGCAAATGGAGCGAGAAATACATCAACTGGCGCCAGCTGGAGATCCTGGGGTTGATGTCCAAAGGGAACTGGGCATGAGCGCCGTTGGCATTGTCATGCTGGTGCATACCGCACTGGACCGTGCTGCTCAGGTGGCGCGCCATTGGACGGCCAGCGGCTGCCCGGTGGTGTTGCATGTGGACAAGAATGTTGATGGGGCCGTCTTTCGCAAATTCCGCCAAAGCCTGGCGAAGGATCCGCTGATCAAGTTTTGCAAAAGGCATCGTTGCGAATGGGGCACCTGGGGCATTGTTGCAGCGTCGCAATCGGCCTCGGCGCTGATGCTGCAAGAGTTTCCAGTGGTGCGTCATGTCTATTTGTCCTCCGGATCCTGCCTGCCACTGCGCCCGGTTGAGGAACTGGTAGACTATCTGGCCGCCCGTCCGCGTACCGATTTTATCGAAAGCGCCACCACGGCGGATGTGCCCTGGATCGTTGGCGGGTTGGACTTTGAACGCTTTACCCTGCGCTTTCCCTTTTCCTGGAAAAAACACCGCTATCTGTTTGACCGCTATGTGGATCTGCAACGACGCCTCGGCATGCGCCGTCGCATTCCGGCGGGGCTGGTGCCGCATATGGGCAGCCAATGGTGGTGCCTGACGCGTCAAACCCTGTCAGCCATCCTGGAAGACCCCGAGCGGCCAACCTATGACGCCTATTTTCGAAAAGTCTGGATCCCGGACGAGAGCTATTATCAGACTTTGGCGCGGCAATACTCCACCAATATCGAAAGCCGCTCACTGACGCTGTCGAAGTTCGATTTTCAGGGCAAGCCGCATATCTTTTATGATGACCATTTGCAGCTGTTGCGACGCTCGGATTGTTTTGTTGCGCGCAAAATCTGGCCAAAAGCGGACCGGCTGTATCAGACATTTCTAACCGATAGCGCCGGGGCGATGAAAAAAACCGAACCCAACCCCGGAAAAATCGACCGCATTTTTGCCAAGGCGGTGGAGCGGCGGACCCGTGGCCGTCCGGGGCTGTATATGCAAAGCCGCTTTCCCGGGCGCTGGTCGGTCAATAGCGTCACCTCAAATCCCTATTCGGTGTTTCAGGGCTTTTCAGAGCTGTTTGAAGATTTTGAGAGCTGGTTGTCGCGGATCACTGGGGCAAGGGTGCATGGCCATCTCTTTGCCCCAGAGCGGGCCGAGCTGGCCGGGGGCGGCGCGATGATCAATGGCGCTTTGACCGACAATGCCAACACCCGCGACTACAACGTGCAGAGCTTTTTGACCAATCTGATCTGGAACACCCGTGGCGAGCGTCAGTGTTTTCAGTTTGGTCCTGGGGACAACCAGAAGATCTGCAAGGTACTGGCGCGCGATCAAAATGCGCAGATCTCGGTCATTAGCGGCGCCTGGGCGATTCCACTGTTCCGCTCGAATCAGAATTTTACCGATCTGCGCCGCGAGGCGGCCCGGCTGCAGCAGCTTGAGGCCAAATATCTGAACCTGCTGCGCGATCAGCAAACCAAGGCACGGGTGCGGATCTGGACGATGGCCGAATTCATCGAGGCGCCGATGGAGCCTTTGCAAACCATTCTTGATGAACTGGGCCCGCAGTTACCCCGGCATTTGAGCGAGGCCCCGACGATGGTCAACCTTGATGGTTTTGGTCAGTTCCTGCAAAATCTAAAGAACCAGGGGATGCACCCCTATCTGATGGGGGATTTCTCGGTGGAGCAAGGGCCGGTAAACATGCCAAAACCTCCCAGAAAACCCTATCTGGTGCGTAAATAGAATATGACAGCTTCTTTTGACTATTTCATTGTCTTTGCCGAAATGCGGACGGGGTCCAATTTTCTGGAAGCCAATCTCAACGCCTTTGATGGGGTAACCTGCCATGGCGAGGCGTTTAACCCACATTTCATTGGCTATCCCAACAAGGACAATATTCTGGGGATCACCCAGGACATGCGCGAAGACAACCCCGGTTGTCTGATCTCTCAGATCAAGTCCGAAGCGGGGGTATTGGGGGGGTTTCGCTACTTTCACGACCATGACCCACGGGTTTTGGATGTGGCGCTGGAGGATCCGCGCTGCGCCAAGGTAATCCTGACCCGAAATCCGTTGGACAGCTATGTCTCCTGGAAGATTGCCAAGGCCACGGGTCAGTGGAAACTGACCAATGTGAAACGTCGCAAAGAGGCCTTGGCGCAGTTTGATGGTGTTGAATTTGCCCAACATGTAGAGGCGTTGCAGGATTTTCAGATCACCCTGCTGAACCGGCTGCAGAAATCCGGACAGACGGGCTTTTACCTGGCCTATGAGGATCTTCAGAACCTTGAGGTGATGAACGGCCTGGCGCGCTGGCTGGGTGTAGGCTCCCAGCTTGAGGCTTTGGATGATAGTCTGAAACGGCAAAATCCGGCGCCGGTTGTGTCAAAGGTGGAGAACCCAGGCGTGATGGCAGAGGCGCTGGCGGAGATGGACCGTTTCAACCTGAGCCGCACCCCCAATTTTGAACCCCGCAGGGGGCCGTCGGTGCCGGGTTATGTGGCTGGGGTGGTGACACCGCTGCTGTATCTGCCCATCAGGGGCGGACCTGAGACGGAAGTGATGGCCTGGATGGCCGGGCTCGACAATGTGACGCCCGAGGGTTTGATCCAAAAAATGAACCAGAAACAGCTGCGCCAGTGGAAGCGGGGAAACCCGGGGTTTCGCAGCTTTACCGTCTTGCGGCATCCGGCAGCGCGGGTGCATTCCGTGTTCTGTCGCAGGATTTTGCAAAAAGGCGGCAGCAGCTATGGCAGCATTCGCGAGACACTGAGACGGCAGTTTAAGCTGCCGCTACCCAAGGATGGCCCGGATGACAGCTATAGCAAGGCAGATCACTATGCGGCTTTCTCTCAGTTTTTGACCTTTTTGCAGGCCAATCTGGCGGGACAAACCTCGGTGCGGGTGGATGCGGAATGGGCCAGCCAATCGCTGGCCCTGTCCGGACTGGCAGAGCTTGGCGCGCCAGATCTGGTGTTGCGCGAGGAAGAGTTGGCCGAGGCCCTGCCTGCTCTGGCGCAGAAACTGGGCCGTACAACACCGGGTCGGCCGACGCCTGCGCCTGAGGATTACCCCTATCGCCTAGGGGATATCTGGGATGCGGCGCTGGAGAAACAGGTGTCTTCTCTGTATCAACGTGACTACGTGATGTTTGGTTTTGCTCCGTGGCGCGCGCCCTAGGGTCTGCTCCAAATCAAAGACGAATGTCTCTCTGTTCAAACATGCAGGATCTGTCCTTTTGGGTGACGCAGCCTCTGGGTGAGAAAACTCTACAGGAGTGGCGCTGGCAAAGGGGGGCTCCCGCGCCCGTTGGTGTTTTGTAGGGCAAAACACCAAAACGGCCTTGGGCGTGGCGCCGCCTGGGGCGGCGCTGTACCGTGTACCAGCGGAGGATAGGTGACATGATTGGTGGTGGTCTGACAGGGCATCCAGAGAGGGGTGCGCAGATCGCCCCAGGTCCCATGCGCTGGCTGCCTGACCAGGCTGTAGCCCTAGGCGACGCGTGCAACCTCCATCGGAGGTGGCACGCCGGGCCCAACGGGAAGAGATCTTTGAAAAAGATCTCCTGACGGGCGGGAGCGTTTGGGGCGGTACAAATCGCTGACGCTCAATATCCGAGAGGTTTTGGAAAAAAAACGCCGGACTGCCGTGACCTTAGGCGGCTTGTACCGATTGTGCTTCAGTCAGGATGGTAAACAGCGTTGCCGGGTCGGGATTGGCGCGCAGTTTGGTGCAAAAGCTTTGCTCCCGCAGGGTGCGTGACACCAGGGCCAGGGCCTTCAGATGCTCTACCCCGGCGTCTTCGGGGGCAAAGAGAGAAAAGGCAATATCCAC
The DNA here is from genome assembly GCA_025163595.1 of Phaeobacter sp. G2. Taxonomy (NCBI): domain Bacteria; kingdom Pseudomonadati; phylum Pseudomonadota; class Alphaproteobacteria; order Rhodobacterales; family Roseobacteraceae; genus Phaeobacter; species Phaeobacter sp. G2. The sequence continues at coordinate 97,792 of CP104100.1, read as the reverse complement.
GGGTTGGCGATCAACGGAATCAAAATCCAGGGGTTTTTCCAGAATCAAAAACACACCGCGCACCATATCAAGCCCGTTGAGCCGAGCATGGGGCAGGGCGACGCCGTGACCAACCCCTGTGGGGCCAAGGCTCTCCCGGTCTAAGAGAGCCTCAACCGTTGACTGGGCGGACAGCCCATAGGCGGACTGCGCCACCTCGGCGACCTCCTGAAACAGGCGTTTCTTGCTGGATACGGCGCCAATAACCCGGACTGCGCCCGGCTTAAGGATGCTTGAAATCTGCATAGTGACCTGCTCCGTTCAGATGCCGTGGTTCGGCTTTGCTACAGCCTATGCCGTTGGGTCGATCCAACCAATGTTGCCATCTTCCCGGCGATATACCACGTTCACCCCGTTTTTGCTTTCATTGCGGAACACCAGCACCGGGGCGCCTGCAAGCTCCATCTGCATCACGGCTTCACCAACAGAGAGGGATTGAATCCTGGTCTCCATCTCGGCAACGATGATTGGCTGCAGCGTTTCAGGTTCGGCTACGGTTTCCGCGTTATCAGAGGCGAGGATATACGAGCTGCCGCCGAGAATTTCAACCGGTTCGCTGCGATCGCGATGGTGATCTTTCAATCGGCGCTTGTAGCGGCGCAGCTGTTTTTCCATCTTTTCGCAGCAGGCCTCAAAAGCTGAATAAATTTCAGTGGCATGCGCCTTTGCCTGCGCGGTCAGACCGGTTGAAAGGTGGATAGTGGCTTCGCAAACATATTCATGTGCAGACTTGGAAAAGACGACATTTGCGTCTGTTGGGCGTTCTGCATATTTCGAGACGACAGTCCCCAGCTCGGTCTGAACATGGGTCTGCAGGGCTTCGCCAATGTCGATCTGTTTACCGGTGATTTTGTAACGCATGTGATCTCCTTCACAAATTTCCACCCAAAACACCCTCCGGGCCGGGCCCGCAGGGGTGTCGTCAGTTCTGGGTCGGGGGATTAGGCTGGGCACAGGATTGCAACCCTCCGGGTCTTGTTGCCAAGGCCACGCGTCGGACTACCTCATACTGCACTTTTGCCATGTCTCAATTCGATGATAATCTGGGCAGAGAGTCAATGGAGTTGCGGCAAATTGATGGTCGCTAACCCCATTGCTTGGCAAAAAATGGCTGGCGAAAAAACTCTGGATTTGAGGCAAGTTTTTGCAGCCAGCTCAATGAAACCAGTGACTGCCAAATAGTTAAGATATGCGAAAATTGTCGCCCAGATAGACGCGGCGCACGTTCTCATTCTCGACAACTTCGGCAGGGCTGCCGGACATCAGAACCTGACCGTCATGCAGGATATAGGCGCGGTCCACGATTTCCAGTGTCTCGCGCACATTGTGGTCGGTGATCAAAACGCCAATTCCGCGCTTCTTCAGATCCGCAACCAGATGGCGGATATCGCCAACCGAAATAGGGTCCACACCGGCAAAGGGCTCATCCAGCAACAGGTATTTTGGATCGGCCGCCAGACAGCGGGCGATTTCAACCCGGCGACGTTCACCGCCCGACAGCGCCAATGCAGGCGCACGGCGCAGGTGCTCGATAGAAAAATCCGACAGCAGCTCTTCCAGGCGTTCGCGGCGGCGGTGGCTGTGTTTTACCGCAATGTCCAGCACCGCCATGATGTTGTCTTCGACTGAAAGGCCGCGAAAGATCGACATCTCCTGCGGCAGATAGCCAATGCCCAGCCGGGCGCGTCGATACATCGGCAGTGAGGTGACATTTTGCCCGTCAATGGTGACGGTGCCGGCCTCTGGGAAAATCAGCCCGGCAATGGCGTAAAAGCTGGTGGTTTTACCAGACCCGTTTGGCCCCAACAGCGCCACCACCTCACCGCGATCCAAGGAGATCGAGACGTCGCGGATGACGACTTTCTTGCTGTAGCTTTTGCGTATCTTTTCGATATGCAGACCCGAAGAGCCTTCGGTCAGTGTGAGATCAGGAGCTGGGGACATCAGTTGTTTTCGCTCGTACCTGAGCTTGGGTTCAGGATGGTTTTGACCCGCCCGGACATGCTGGCGGTCCCGGTGGTGAGGTTGACCACCATCCGCTGTGACGCCAGAGTACCCGCGCTTTGGTTCAGCAGGACATTTCCGCTCATGACGATGGTGCCTGAGTCGATGGTGTATTCTGCCCGCTGGGCTTCTGCGGCATCCGGGCCGCTCACCAAGATGACGTTTCCGGTGGCTTCGAGCCGTTCGATGGCGCGCTTGCCATCGGCGTCGGTTTTGTAAATCACCAGCACCCGATCGCCCGCCAGCCGCATTACCCCCTGTACAATCAACACGCTGCCAGTGAATTCAGCCGAGCCATCAGCCTGGTTGACGGCCAGGTTATCGGAGGTGACCTCAACCGGTAATGAAGGGTCTGCCTTGACCGCACCAAAGGCCACATTCTGCGCGGTTGCGGGCAGGGTAAACCACAGCGTGGAGATCAGGACAATGAAGAGGGCACGCAAATGAGTCACAATTTATCTTTCCAATTTTTGAGGAGCGTACACCAGCTTGACGCTATTGGTGAAGAGCAGATGCACCGGGCCACCGACAGTTTCTGAACTGATCTCCATATGTCCGGCGGTTAAATCTCCCAAATCCCCGGTGGCGCGAATGGCACCTGGGCTTTCGGCGTGCACCTTGCTCAGCTGGGTTTTCAACACCTCTGTTTCAACCACCATACCGTCGGTTGTGGTGATTTCGACATTGCCGACAAAGCGCGCGAGATCCTGATCGGGGTGCACAGTGCCACGATCCGAGGTCAGGGTGATTTGCCCGCCAGCGACCATGCGGATTTCCGCCCTGAGCGCATTGGCAATCACTGGCTGATCCGCGCTGGCGCTGGCTATTTCAGCGGTCACCCAGATTTCATCCCCTTGGGCCGTTGAACCGGAAAAAAACGGAGCGGTGACCTGTTGGCCACGCAGGCGTTCTTCTATTTCCCGGTCGGCAAAGGGAATAACCGTCTCGGTGTCAGATCCGGGCGAGATGAGAAACAGGGTCGACAACAAGGCAAGGGCTGCCAGCGGCAGAAACACCTTGAGATAGCTTACCATGCGGGAATACTGATCCATGACCGGGGTGCCTGCTCCTATCCGAGACCAGCGCGCAGACAGTCATGGATGTGCAACAGCCCCTCGGCGCGGTGTCCCTTGGCTGGATCCACCACAAACAGGCAGGTGATTTTGCGCTGGTTCATGATGGCCACGGCCTCCGCCGCAAGGGCCTCCGGCGCAATGGTTGTTGGGTCTTTGGTCATAACAGCGTCGGCCTGTTTTTGCAGCAGTCCGTCCATATGGCGCCGCAGGTCACCGTCGGTGATAATGCCCAGCAGATTGCCCTCCGCATCGGTCACGCCAGAAACGCCAAATCCCTTTTGGCTGATCTCGATCAGGGCGTCTGACATTGGCGTCGCAGCGGCCACAACTGGCAGGGCGTCACCGCCGTGCATCAGGTCGGAGACCTTGCTGAGCTGGGCGCCAAGTTTGCCGCCGGGGTGGAAGTCGCGAAAATTCTCGGGGCGAAAGTCGCGGTGTTTCATAATGGCAATGGCCAGGGCGTCGCCCATGGCCAGGGTCAATGTGGTCGAATTCGACGGCACAATTCCATAGCCACAGGCCTCGCCCATGGCGGGGATCTGCAGCTGCACATCGGCTTGGGTCATCAGGGTGCTGTCGGGTTTGCTGGAGAGGCCGATCAGCGGGATATCGAACCGGCGGGTAAAGGCCAGCAGGTTTGCCAGTTCCGGCGCTTCGCCGGAGTTGGAGATCGCGATCACCACATCGCCCTTGGACAACATGCCCAGGTCGCCATGGCTGGCCTCGGCGGGATGAACAAAATAGGCAGGGGTGCCGGTGCTGGCCAGGGTGGCCGCAATCTTGCGTCCGATATGGCCGGATTTGCCAATGCCGCTGATGATGATACGCCCGGTTGCCGCCAGAACCAGATTGGCGGCTTCAACAAAGCGCTCATCAAAGCTATCGGCCAGGGCCTCCAGGGCGCGGGCCTCGTCTGTGGCCACCTGACGGGCGGTGGCGAGGAGTTTTTCAGAAGCGGTCATGAGTGCGCAAAAATATCTGTTTCGGGCCAACCGGCCAGGTCAAGTTTGGCACGCATCGGCAAAAAGTCAAAACAAGCCTGGGCCATTTCCATGCGTCCTTCGCGTTCCAGCCTCTTGTTCAGGGCTTCGCGCAGGCGATGCAGGTACAACACATCCGAGGCCGCGTAGTCCAACTGCGCATCCGACAACACCTTTGCGCCCCAGTCACTCATCTGTTGCTGTTTGGAGATATCCACACCGATCAGCTCATGGGTCAGGTTCTTCAACCCATGGCGATCCGTATAGGTGCGCACCAGGCGGCTTGCGATCTTGGTGCAATAGACCGGCGCGGTAAGGGCGCCAAAGGCATGATACATGGCGGCAATGTCAAAGCGGCCAAAGTGGAACAGCTTGAGCGTGTCTGGGTCTTCCAGCATGGCGCATAGATTGGGCGCCTCGGTTTGCCCTTTGGCAACCTGCACAATATGGGCATTGCCATCGCCGTCTGACAATTGAATGACGCAGAGCCGATCTCGATGAGGGTTCAACCCCATGGTTTCGCAGTCAATCGCCACCACCGGGCCGAGTTGTAGATCATCGGGCAGGTCGTTTTGATACAGGTGATTGGCCAATGCAGAAATCCTTTGCCGGTAGCGGACCCGTGGCGGGTCTCATCCTGGTCGCAGTCTGGGTCGTCGTTTGGGTCAGTCTTTGACGCGATGCGCCGATGAATTCGAAATAAGGGCAATACGGCGCGAACTCAACTCCCAGGCTGCCGTTACCCCCTGTTGGAGCGTGCATTTTTGCGGCGCTACCGGCTCCTCCCCATTCAGGTCTACTATAAGGTCGGCGGAAACGGACATACCTCAGGGGCGAGCACGCCCGCAGCCTGACTCTAAGGGCCTGGCCTGAAGGGGAGGTTAAGCCGACACAGGCATGCCGTTCGGCGTGATGGGTTTGGGGGCGATTTACCTTGCACGCCTCCCTGCTGGAGCATGGGGGGGAAGTTTTCCAGAAAGGGAGAAAAGCGTGGTGCCCAGGAGAGGACTCGAACCTCCACATCGTTGCCAATACTAGCACCTGAAGCTAGCGCGTCTACCAATTCCGCCACCTGGGCAGGTGTCGTGAGGGGCGTATAGGCTGCAGCGTCGGGGGCGTCAAACGGATTTTTGACATTTTTGCAAAAACTCTGTCACGGCCTGAATGTCCCACATCTGTGCACTGGTCTGGTCAGGGTATCAGAACACTTCGCCTGCAGGTTCTGAGGCTGCAAAGAAGCTCATTCTTTTGGCGACAAATCTTAGAAATTGTGTCCAGGCTTCTTCGGTATCCTGGCTCCACTCGGACCCCAGGATCGCGGCAAGCGTGCTGGTGAAGCTGGAAATGAATTGGCCAAAATGCGCATCGGAAATTTCCATTTTGCGATGCATATTACCCAGCTTGATGAGAATGCCATCCAGTCTCTCGGTACTCTCCAGGGCTTCGGCCAGATGGGTCAGAGAAGCGAGTATCTTTGCCTCAAGTCGTGCAGTGTCGGTTGGGAAAATGGCGCGGGCCTCGGGGCAAACCTCAAAGAAGCGCTGATAAAAAGCAGGGATGAAAGTGTCGAGGTCCATTCGATCACTTTCAAGGCTGCGAAGCACCAGAGTTTTGCAGGCGTTGGCTTCCATCGGAGTCGTCCTCGGCTATCGTAAATAGGTATTTTAATTACATGTTTAAGTCTGTTGCGCGGTATTTTGCTGAACTTATTGCTAGTTTGGAATGTGTGACAGAGGAAACTGGATCTCAGGGCATTTTTGTTAACGTCAAATGCAGTTTCTGGCCCCATTGTACCTGTGGCTTCGCGTTTTGCGCCTTGTTTGAAAAGCGCAGGAACGGTAGATCGGAGCCATAGCTATTTGCAGGAGCCAAGAGATGTCCAAACTGGTCACGATTTATGGCGGGTCTGGTTTTGTCGGCCGCTATATCGCGCGCCGCATGGCAAAAGAGGGCTGGCGGGTACGGGTTGCCGTACGCAGACCCAATGAAGCCATGCATGTCAAACCCTACGGCGTGCCGGGCCAGGTTGAGCCGGTTCTGTGTAACATCCGTGACGATGCCTCTGTGGCTGCGGCGATGCAGGGGGCGGATGCAGTGGTAAACTGCGTTGGTGTTCTCAATGCCCATGGCAAAAACAGCTTTGAAGCGGTGCAGGTTGACGGTGCTGCGCGGGTGGCGCGGATTGCCCATGACCAAGACATTGGTCAGCTGGTACATGTCTCGGCGCTGGGGGCGGATGCAGAAGGCGACAGCGACTATGCCCGCACCAAGGCGCAGGGCGAAGAGGCTGTCCGCAGCCACTTCCCCAATGCAGTGATCCTGCGCCCTTCGGTTATCTTTGGCACCGAAGATGAATTTTTCAATCGCTTTGCAGGCATGGCGAGCCTGTCGCCGATCCTGCCGATTGCCAAGGGCAAGACCCTGTTCCAGCCGGTCTATGTCGACGATGTGGCCCGCGCTGCAGTCAAGGGGATCCTGGGGGAAGCCGCGCCCGGCACCTATGAATTGGGCGGCCCAGAGGTAAAGAGCTTTGCCGCGCTGATGCGTCAGATGTGTGATGTGATCCTGCGGCGTCGTGTGATTGTCTCGCTGCCTGGTTTTGCGGTCTGGCCGCTGGCCTTTGGCTTTGACATGCTGCAAGCGATTAGTCTGCAACTGATCGAAAACAAAGTTCTGAGCCGGGATCAGCTGAAAACCCTGGGCACTGACAATGTGGTTTCTGAGGGCGCCAGGGGCTTTGCCGATCTGGGGATCACGCCAGAACGGATGGGGCCGATCCTGCCCAGCTATCTGTGGAAGTTCCGTCCCTCGGGTCAGTATGATGAGATGACCGCCTCGGCGCGCAACTTAAAGGGCGATGCCTGATCTTGAGCGGCTGATACCAAAACCATCGGTAGCGGAATGACTAAAGGGCGCGGAGAAATCCTGACTCATTCCGCTCAGTGGGACAAAGATCGTAAGAACTGGCTCGAAAAAAGTGGCCGTGATGAGAACCGTCGCGGCCATTTCTTGTGGCGGGAGATGAGACTCTTACAAGATGATGGGCTATTGCAGGGTCAGGTCCAGCCCGTCGTCCTCTCCTCTTCGGACGGTAAGTCGGGCTGACTACCCATGATCTCAGGAAACGGCGCGACTTCCGTCTCTTGGAATCTGTATTCCGAGTGGTCTGTTGGTGGGGCAGTTGCCTCGGTCGCAGGAGGTTTCCACGATCGGTCCAGCTTGGCGCCTACCTTTGTGTCGGCAAAAAGCCAGGGCCGATAGAGCACGCAGTAGAGATCAGGCACATCATCGCCCCCGCCCTTCCGGAGCTTGCGCGCATCCATACCGTGGCGCATTGTCGGCATGCGCTGCTGCGGCGAACGGCGGGCGCGCGGTATCAGCTTTCCTGCCTTCGTGAAGTCGTCGATTTCTTCGTATGGTGGCGTATAGACCCTGGACTCGGAGAAGTTGTAGTTGATCCGGAAGATGTTGATGATCGAGATTAGCATCACAGGATTGAAGATTGCTCCCAGAACATACGATCCTCCGATCCGTGCTCCCCCGCTGCCAGCTCTGTCCGCCAGGCTGAGGCGTTCTCGGAGCGAGTTCATTAAGGTGCTCGCCGGTTGCAGGGGGGCTTTGTAGACCCGCGGCGCCAGTTCCCCGCGGACATCGGTATCGAGTAGGCCGTCGAACGGGATGTTCTTCACCTCACGACGCAGATGTCGCGGCAGGATCGGGAACCCGACGACCTTGTCGAGTTCTCCGCTCGCTTGCGTCGGCGCAGACACCCATAGGCGAGAAACACGCCTTCCAACCAGGCGATACGATCGTAGATCCGGGAGAAACCGATCGTCTTGCCGGTGGCTGCTGTCCCGCGTCCGCTGATGTGCGCCGTTCAGCGAGAATTCCTCCGGAGCGGCAAGGAAGCGGGTGCCACAGGCGCCACAACCTGGACCATCCGGCATGCCGTTGTGATTGCGGAGGTGGGCAACCTCCTCATCGAGATGCGCCGGGGATTTGATGGAGAACGCGCTGTTGCAGACCTTTCCCTCGACGGTGTGCCCCTGGCAACGCACAGTTCGCTGGTCGGCCCATACATGAGGGGCCCGCTGATACTGGAACGCGCAACTGACCCGTCGTTGCTTCTTGCCCGCTACCGAGAGCTTGTAAGCGCTTGGACCGTGCTTGGCGACCACCTCCATCTGGTCTGCCGTGAGATCTAGGCGTTTTTCTTCCCAGGTCTTCCGTCGCTCTGCAGAGTCCGTAAGGTTTGCCCAAAGTTGGAGCAGTCCGGGTTGGCGCAAGTGTTGAGGTGGTATTCGCCCGCGCCTGGATAGAGCTGGGAGAGCTTGAAGTTGCAAGTCGCCAAACTTGCCATTCGGAACCTCGTTTTTCGCGGTTCCGCCTTGAGTCACTTTTCTGACCAAAGAACAGATTTCTCGCGGGATTAGGAGGCTCACGATGTGGAAATCTCCGCGTGTCCGCTGGAGAGGACAGTCAAGCTTGCTGGACAAGAATATTGGCCCTCTATTCTGAACCAGAAGGAAAAAGAGTCAGAAGGGCTCGTTTTTTTGGTGGCGGGTGGCTGCCAGATATCTGCGAGACTTTTTTCTCGCACTTCTTTCGGCTGATGCAGTTCGGGCTGCGCTAAAAAGTATTGTAAATCAATAGATTAATGCGTTGTAGCGACAGGCTTGGTTGTGTCAATGTCCCACTGGGCGGAATGCGTCAGAGAAATCCAGCGCCCTTTTACTTTTGCCATGTGCCCATGAATAGGGGTCAGCCCCTAGGCTCCGTAAGCATAGCCGAGCAGAACCAGGCCCAGAATCACCCGGTAGATGACATAGGGGGTAAAGCTGACCGAGCGCAGCAGCCGCATCATCAGGCTCAGCGCTGCCAGCGCCGAGAGCATCGCCAGAAGCGCTGCAATGCCCGCGTCGCGGATCAGCGCCATATTGGCCTCTAGCGCCACTTCTGTGCCCAGCAGCACGCCCGAGGCGATAATGGTGGGAATTGACATCAGCATGGCGATGCGGGCGCCATCTTCACGTTTGTAGCCCAGCTGACGCGCACCGGTGATGGTTATACCAGAGCGCGAGGTGCCTGGGATGAGCGCGATCATCTGCCAAAGCCCCATGATCAGCGCATCCCGTATTCCCCAGTCACTGGCGATCTTTTGCTCGCGGCCTTTTTGATCGGCGATATACAGCACGATGCCAAAGACCAGCATTGTCCAGCCAATCACCGCTGGTGAACGCAGCGCGTCGCTGAGACCGGAAAAATGCAGGAAAGCACCAAACAGTACCGTGGGGATGGTGGCGATGATCAATCCCAGGGCCAGCCGGGCCCCTTCGGTATCGGCCCGCCCGCAGGCAAGGCGGGTCAGTCCAACCAGACCCATGCGCACATCGCGCCAAAAAAAGATCACCACCGCCGCCAGAGTGCCGAGGTGGACGGCGACATCGATCACCTGGCCCTGATCTGAATAGCCGGTCAATCCAGGCAGGAGAATCAGGTGGCCGGAGGAGGAAACCGGGAGAAATTCGGTAATCCCCTGGATCAGCGCGACAAGTACAAGCTGTAAAAATGGCATAAAATAAAGTCCTGGACTGAGGTTCCCTGGCTGAGTCGGGGCAGGGCCGGGGTAGCATGTCTCTGTATAAATCTTGCTGTTGGATAGGGAAGGGAGCTTTTAGGACCGAATCGGACTCAAAATTACTGTACATTCCGGCGATAAGCAGTATCAGGGGTAGAAGCTGGTCATTTTAGGTCAGCATTGTTGACCAATATACCGCAGCGCTCTTATTCGGGCCTGTCGCAGCCAGCTAAACTAGGGAGTTCGCCCATGGCCAAGCAACCGATGCTCAAATTCGTGAAGATTGATCGCGATATGCCGCAAAAGCGTGCCGCTGACACCCGTCGCGAAGACTTTGACGAGATCTATTCGGAGTACGCTGCGGCCAAGGCAGAAGAGCAGGCCAGTCGCTGCAGCCAGTGTGGTGTGCCCTATTGCCAGTCTCATTGCCCGTTGCACAACAATATTCCTGACTGGCTGCGTCTGACCGCTACTGGCCGTCTGGAAGAGGCGTATCAGACCTCCCAGGCCACCAATACCTTCCCCGAGATCTGCGGTCGCATCTGCCCGCAGGACCGGCTGTGCGAAGGCAACTGTGTGATTGAACAGTCCGGCCATGGCACCGTCACCATTGGCGCTGTTGAGAAATACATCACCGATACTGCCTGGGACAAAGGCTGGGTCAAAGCCAACGCCCCAGCGCAGGAGCGCAGCGAAAGCGTTGGCATCATCGGTGCCGGCCCTGGTGGTCTGGCGGCAGCGGACATGCTGCGCAAGGCTGGCATCCAGGTGACTGTGTATGACCGCTACGACCGCGCGGGTGGCTTGCTCACCTATGGTATTCCCGGCTTCAAGCTGGAAAAAGACGTGGTGATGCGCCGCAACCAGCTGCTGGCGGATGGCGGCGTCACCTTTGTGATGAACTGCAACATCGGCACCGACATCACCTTTGATGAGATTCGCGCCAAACATGACGCCGTGATCATCGCCACAGGCGTGTACAAATCCCGCGATCTGGAAACGCCGGGCTCGGGGGCCACTGGCATCGTCAAAGCGATTGATTTCCTGACCGCAGCCAACCGGGCCTCGAATTTTGGCGATACTGTTGCAGAGTTTGAAAACGGCACCCTGAACGCAAAGGGCAAAAAGGTTGTGGTTATCGGCGGTGGTGACACCGCGATGGACTGCCTGCGGACCTCGATCCGTCAGGGCGCGACCTCGGTCAAATGTCTGTACCGTCGTGACCGCGCCAATATGCCCGGCTCGCAGCGTGAAACCCAGAACGCCGAAGAAGAAGGCGTACAGTTTGAATGGCTGACCGCGCCCAAGGGCTTTACCGATGACAGTGGCAAGGTTGCTGGTGTCATGGTGCAAAAGATGCGCCTGGGCCAGCCCGATGCAACGGGCCGTCAGGCTCCTGAAGTGATCGAGGGCGCGGACTACGTCGAAGAGGCCGATCTGGTGATCAAGGCGCTGGGCTTTGAACCCGAAGACCTGCCCACTCTTTGGGGTCAGCCCGACCTGCCGGTGACCCGCTGGGGCACAGTCAAGGCCGCGTTCCGCACCGGAGCCACCGATCTGGACGGCGTCTATGCCATTGGTGACATCGTGCGCGGTGCCTCGCTGGTGGTCTGGGCCATCAAGGACGGCCGCGACTGCGCTGATGCTCTGGTTGAGCGTTTCAACAGTGCTGCTGCACAGGTTGCGGCCGAGTAACCTGGAAAAGCCACCGCAAGGGAGCCATGGGTCATGAGTGAATTGAAGGGCAATTGCATGTGCGGCGCCGTCACTGTCTCGATGACACCGGCGCAAAATACCTTGCGTGCCTGTCACTGCGACATGTGCCGCCGCTGGACCAGTTCGGCTCTGATGACCATCCCGGCGGCCTCTGGCTATGCTGCTTTGGGGCCGGTAAAGACCTTTGTCTCATCAGACTGGGCAGAGCGCGCCTTTTGTTCTGAGTGCGGTTCGATGCTTTGGTATCGGATGACGGTCCCCGGTGAGCTCCACGGCCAAACCAATATGGCGGCTGGCCTCTTTGACAATGCAGGCGGGACCACGCTCGACCTGGAGTTTTTTATCGACAAGAAACCCGAAGGCTACGCCTTTGCTGGAAACCAACGGCAAATGACCGAAGCAGATGTAATGAAAGCCTTTCGGGCGGCAGCAGAAGAAGAAGGGGATAGCTAGGTCACTGTGATCTTTGCTGACTGACTATGAAAATCGGGATCCGCAAATCACTCCGTCAGGCAATGTTTCGCCTGAAGTCACGCAGCCTCTGTGATGAGGCTGGGGCGGATATTCGCGCGCTTGCGGGCCGCGAAGACGGTGTAGAAGGCGGTGGGATTGTGGTTTTCACCAGCTATCACGCCAATGCGGCGAAGCGCGGCCTGCTGGAATTTGCAGCCAGTGCTTCAAACCAGGGCGCGCGCCATTGTATATTTGTGACCGACCGTCGTCAGGGGTGGTTTCAGGGGCGCGATTTCTCATCGGCGGTTCTGCGGGCGATTTCTGAGTATGTCGCGCGCCACCGGCTGACACGGTTGATGACAGTCGGCGTTTCCATGGGCGGCTATGGTGCAATGTCCTATGCGGCCGAGATCGGAGCCGATTGTGCCCTGGCCTTTGCACCGCAGTATTGCCCGCGCCCGGAGACCTTTCCCACCGATCTTCGCTGGGCTGAGGCCCGTGCACGGATCCCCGAGTTTTCCCGCCCCTCACTGAATGAGACCTTGGGGTCTCAGATACAGTATACCCTGTTGCATGGCCGCTGGAATGCAGAGGATAGCCTGCACTGGCAGGCCTTTGCTCAGGGGGCCCAAATTGACCATTTCCTGGCCGATCGTAGCAGCCATGATGTCATCGATCCTCTACGAGAGGCAGGTGTGTTGTATCCGATTGTCGATGCAGCCTGGATGAATGATCGAACGAGAATGCGCAGTCTGATGCAGAAAATCAGCGCCCTACCACGAAGGCTGGGAGAGCGCGCTGAAGACCTTAACAACAATCGGGCAACACATGCCCAGCTTGCGACAAGCTATGCCACTAATTGATCGGAGAACCTCATGACCAAATTTGATGCTGACTGGGTCCGCGCCGAGGAAACCAAGCGCAAGTGGATGGCCGACAATGGTCTTTATACTGAGGAAGAAGAACATTCCTCCTGTGGTGTGGGCCTGGTGGTTGCCGTTGAAGGCAAGGCCAGCCGCAGTGTGGTTGAAGCTGGTATTGATGCGCTGAAAGCGATCTGGCACCGTGGCGCCGTTGATGCCGACGGGAAAACCGGCGACGGCGCTGGGATCCACGTGCAGATCCCGGCTCCCTTCTTTTATGATCAAATCAGACGTACCGGTCATGAGCCCCGCGAAGATCAGCTGATGGCGGTTGGTCAGGTCTTTCTGCCACGCACAAATTTTGGTGCCCAGGAAACCTGCCGGACCATCGTTGAAACCGAAGTGCTGCGTATGGGCTATTACATCTATGGCTGGCGTCATGTGCCCGTTGATGTGACCTGCCTGGGCGAAAAAGCTAACGCCACCCGCCCCGAGATCGAACAGATTCTGATCTCGAACTCCAAGGGGGTGGACGAGGATACATTCGAGCGCGAGCTTTATGTGATCCGTCGCCGCATCGAAAAGGCCGCCGCCGCAGCAGGCATCGGCGAGCTTTATCTGGCGTCGCTGTCTTGTCGCTCGATCATCTACAAAGGCATGATGCTGGCTGAACAGGTTGCGGTCTTCTACCCCGACCTGATGGATGAGCGTTTCGAGAGCTCCTTTGCGATTTATCACCAGCGCTATTCTACCAATACCTTCCCGCAGTGGTGGTTGGCGCAGCCTTTCCGCATGCTGGCCCATAACGGCGAGATCAACACCCTGAAGGGCAACGTCAACTGGATGAAGAGCCATGAAATCCGCATGGCCAGCGCCACTTTTGGCGACCACGCCGAAGACATCAAACCGATCATCGCAGGCGGTGCTTCTGATTCGGCGGCTTTGGACGGCGTGTTCGAGGTTCTGGTGCGCGCCGGTCGCTCTGCGCCGATGGCCAAAACTATGCTGGTGCCCGAAAGCTGGTCGAAACAGGCGGTCGAGCTGCCACAGGCCTGGCGCGACATGTATTCCTACTGCAACTCGGTGATGGAGCCCTGGGATGGCCCTGCTGCCCTGGCGATGACCGATGGTCGCTGGGTCTGCGCTGGCCTGGACCGGAACGGTCTGCGCCCAATGCGCTATGTGGTGACCGGTGATGGCCTGCTGATTGCCGGTTCCGAGGCGGGCATGGTGCCAATCGACGAAGCATCGGTGGTGGAAAAAGGCGCGCTTGGCCCCGGCCAGATGCTGGCTGTGGATATGAAGAAGGGCAAGCTCTACCACGATACCGCGATCAAGAATAAACTCTCTGCGGCGCTGCCCTTTGGTGACTGGGTAAGCAAGATCAACGATGTGGATTCCACCCTTGCCACTGTGACCGAGGTGCCGATCTTTAGCGGTGATGAACTGCGTCGCCGTCAGGTGGCCGCTGGCTATACCATCGAAGAGCTGGAGCAGATCCTGTCTCCGATGGCCGAAGATGGCAAAGAGACCTTGGCCTCGATGGGGGATGACACGCCCTCGGCTGTGCTGTCCAAACAGTACCGTCCACTGTCGCATTTCTTCCGCCAGAACTTTAGCCAGGTGACCAACCCGCCCATCGACAGCTTGCGGGAATTCCGGGTGATGTCGCTGAAGACCCGCTTTGGCAATCTCAAGAACGTGCTGGATGAAGACAGCAGTCAGACCGAAATTGTGGTGCTGGAAAGCCCCTTTGTCGGCAATGCCCAGTGGGACAAACTGGCTGATCAGTTCAACGCGCCCCTGGTCGAGATCGACTGCTCCTTTGATCCCGCCGAAGGATCGCTGAGCAAGGCCCTGGACCGTATCCGCGCCGAGGCCGAAGACGCGGTGCGCTCGGGGGCTGGTCACTTGGTGCTGACCGATCAGTTCTCGGATGCAACCCGTGTGGCGATGCCGATGATCCTGGCGACCTCTGCGGTGCATTCGCATCTGACCCGCAAGGGGCTGCGCACCTTCTGCTCGCTCAATGTGCGGGCGGCGGAATGTGTCGATCCCCATTACTTTGCCGTGCTCATTGGCTGTGGCGCCACCGTGGTGAACGCCTATCTGGCCGAGGATTCGCTGGCGGATCGCATCGAGCGCGGATTGCTGGATGGTACTCTGACTGAAAACGTGGCGCGCTACCGCGATGCCATCGACCAGGGTCTGCTCAAGATCATGGCGAAGATGGGTATCTCGGTGATCTCCTCCTATCGCGGTGGTCTGAACTTTGAGGCCGTTGGCCTGTCCCGTGCTATGTGTGCTGAGTTCTTCCCTGGTATGACCAGCCGGATTTCCGGCATCGGTGTCAGCGGTATTCAGGTCAAGGCTGAGGAGATTCATGCTAAGGGCTGGAAGGGTGCAGAAAACATCCTGCCCATCGGTGGGTTCTACAAGGCCCGCAAGTCGAGCGAGACACATGCCTGGGAAGCAAGCTCGATGCATATGCTGCAAATGGCCTGCAACCGTGCCTCGTTTGAGATGTGGAAGCAGTATTCCGCAAAGATGCAAAGCAACCCGCCAATCCATTTGCGTGATCTCTTGGACATCAAGCCCATGGGCAAAGCCGTGCCGATTGAAGAGGTGGAAAGCATCACCTCGATCCGCAAACGGTTTGTCACGCCGGGCATGTCCTTGGGCGCCCTGTCGCCTGAGGCCCACAAGACCCTGAATGTTGCGATGAACCGCATCGGCGCCAAGTCCGATTCGGGCGAAGGCGGCGAAGATCCGGCGCATTTTGTACCGGAGCCCAATGGCGACAACCCGTCTGCCAAGATCAAACAGGTGGCCTCGGGGCGCTTTGGCGTCACTGCTGAATATCTGAACCAGTGCGAAGAGCTGGAGATCAAGGTGGCCCAGGGGGCCAAGCCCGGTGAGGGTGGCCAGTTGCCAGGGATGAAGGTCACCGATCTGATTGCCCGTCTGCGCCACTCGACCAAGGGTGTGACCCTGATCTCACCACCGCCGCACCACGATATCTATTCGATCGAGGATCTGGCGCAGCTGATTTACGATCTGAAACAGATCAACCCGCGCTGCAAGGTGACCGTGAAACTGGTGGCCTCTTCCGGGGTCGGCACCATCGCGGCTGGCGTGGCCAAGGCCAAGGCCGACATCATCCTGATCTCGGGCCACAATGGCGGTACCGGGGCCTCGCCTGCGACCTCGATCAAATACGCGGGTCTGCCCTGGGAAATGGGCCTCACCGAGGCGCATCAGGTGCTGGCGATGAACAACCTGCGTGAACGCGTCACCCTGCGGACCGATGGTGGCCTGCGCACCGGGCGCGACATCGTTATGGCGGCGATGCTGGGCGCCGAGGAATACGGCATTGGCACCGCGGCGCTGATTGCCATGGGCTGCATCATGGTGCGTCAGTGCCAATCCAACACCTGTCCTGTGGGTGTCTGTACCCAGGATGAAGCACTGCGGGGCAAGTTCACCGGCAATGCGGATAAGGTTGTCAATCTGATCACCTTCTATGCGCAGGAGGTGCGGGAAATTCTCGCCTCTATCGGCGCGCGCAGTTTGGATGACATCATCGGTCGTGCGGATCTGCTGGCGCAGGTGTCGCGTGGCTCGGCCCACCTCGATGACCTCGACCTGAACCCGCTGCTGATCACTGTCGATGGCGCGGCTGATATCGTCTACAATCGCGATAAGGAGCGCAACGCGGTGCCGGATACGCTGGACAGCGAAATTGTCCGCGATGCGGCGCGTTTCTTGCAGGATGGCGAAAAGATGCAGCTGTCCTATGCGGTGCAGAACACCCATCGTTCCGTGGGTACCCGCACCTCGAGCCATATCGTGCGCAACTTTGGCATGCGCAATGCCTTCCAGCCGGATCACCTGACGGTGAAACTGCAGGGCTCTGCCGGGCAGTCGCTGGGGGCCTTTGCGGCACCGGGGCTGAAGCTGGAAGTCTCTGGTGATGCAAACGACTATGTTGGCAAAGGCCTGTCAGGGGGGACCATTGTGGTGCGCCCGCCGATGTCTTCGCCGCTGACGGCCAGCGAGAATACCATTGTCGGCAATACCGTTCTTTATGGTGCCACCGATGGGTATCTTTTTGCGGCGGGCCGTGCCGGTGAACGCTTTGGGGTGCGCAACTCCGGTGCGTCGGTGGTGATCGAGGGCTGTGGCGCTTGCGGCTGTGAATACATGACCGGTGGTGTAGCAGTGATTTTGGGCTCGATCGGCGCCAACTTTGGCGCTGGTATGACCGGTGGCATGGCCTATCTCTATGATCCAGAAGGCAAGGCACAGACCATGATGAATATGGAAGGTCTGGTAACCTGTGCGGTGACTGTGGCGCATTGGGAAAGCCAGCTGAAAACGTTGATCGAGCGGCATCTGGAAGAGACCGGAAGCGGCAAAGCAGCAGAGATCCTGCAGAATTGGGATCTGGAGAAGGGCAACTTCCTGCAGGTCTGCCCAACCGAGATGCTGGACAAGCTGGCGCATCCTTTGAGCCTGGAACAATCAGCGGTTCCGGCTGAATAAGCCCAGACAGATCTGCTGTTACAAAATTGTCCCGCAAGCTGGTCGCTTGCGGGGCTTTTTGTTTTTGGGCTGCGCTTCCTCGCGGCGGAGCCCACAAGAACGCGCCGCGATTCTTGGTTGGTTTTGGGGGCTTGGCTATCTTATAGAGAGACATGGCAAAGGCAGCGAAAAAGACCAAAAAGAACAAATCAGGCCAATCCTGGATCAAAGCCCGTTTGGCGCAGCCTCTGCGCTGGTTTCGGCGGTGGATCCTGCGGGGGGTGTTTGCATTTGCCCTAGGGGCGGTGCTTTTGGTCACGCTGTTTTCGGTGGTGAACCCACCAACCACCCATACAATCTGGAGCGAAAAGCGCCGTCTTGGCGATGTCGACCAGGAATGGGTACCCCTGGAGGACATGGCTCCGGTTTTGGCGCGGTCGGTTGTGGCGGCAGAGGATGCGCGGTTTTGTCAGCACTGGGGCATTGATGTGCGGGCGATTCGCGCTGCCCTTGCCGAGGGCGGCCAGCGTGGCGGCTCTACCTTGTCGCAGCAGGTGGTGAAAAACGTCTTTCTATGGCAGGGGCGCAGTTGGGGGCGCAAGGCGCTGGAAACCCTGCTGACACCCGTGGTGGAAGCGATCTGGAGCAAGCGGCGCATTCTGGAAGTCTATTTGAATGTGGCGGAGATGGATGAAGGCATTTTTGGTGCGGAGGCGGCGGCGCGGCACTATTTTGGAGTTGGTCCAGATGAATTGAACGCGCGTCAGGCGGCGTTGATCGCTGCGGTTTTGCCAAATCCAAAACAACGTTCTGCGGCGCGGCCGAGCCAGAATCTCAAACGGCGGGCCGCAAAAATTCGAGATGGAGCGGCCACCATCCGCGCAGATGGGCGTGCGGGCTGTTTCGAGCATTGAAGTTTTGCCGCGCACAGGGCATTGCTGGATCAGTCCCTCGCAGTCCGACCCGGAGTTCCAAAAGACCATATGGCACGTCTCTATCATGTCCCGCTTTCCCCGTTTTGTCGGAAAATCCGTCTATCCCTGGCGGAGAAGAAGATCGAAGTAGAGTTGGTTGAAGAGCGGTACTGGGAAGCAGACCCGGACTTTTTGCGCCGCAACCCGGCGGGCAAGGTGCCGGTCATCCGTCTGGATGGCAAAATGATGTCCGAGAGTGCTGCCATCTGCGAGTATCTGGAAGAAACGCGGCCGACACCTTCGCTGATGCCCAGTGACCCGGATGGCCGTTATGAGGTGCGCCGCATCGTCAGCTGGTTTGACGATAAATTTCATTCGGAAGTGACCTCCAAGCTGCTCTATGAGCGGGTCAACAAGAAGGTCACCGGTGAAGGCTACCCGGACAGCAAGAACGTCAAGGCCGGGGCCAAGGCGATCAAATACCATCTCGACTATATGACCTGGCTGCTGGACCATCGGCGCTGGCTGGCAGGGGATCAGATGAGCCTGGCAGATTTTGCCGCTGCGGCGCATCTGTCGTCATTGGACTATATCTCGGATGTGGATTGGAACCGCTCGGCTGTGGTCAAGGACTGGTATGCCAAGATCAAATCCCGTCCGGCTTTTCGGTCCATTCTGGCGGATCAGATTTCGGGCTTTCGTCCGCCCGCCCATTACGCCGATCTCGATTTCTGAGAGACTGGCGTTTTGCTGCAGCGGCTGGCACAGTAAGGAGGCTGTCTGCCCCCTTTTGCCTGTTGGCGTAGGCAATTCACCCCCGAGGATATTATTGGCCAAATGAAACACGGTGCTGATCTGAAGGCGCGATTGGTGGCGCAGGCCCTTGCTGAAGGGTTTGTCGCCTGCAAGATCTGTCGCCCCTGGGATGTGCCACTGGTGCCAGATCGGCTGCAGCAGTTTCTCGACAAGGGCTATCATGGGCAGATGGGTTGGATGGCAGAGCGCAGCCATTGGCGCGGCGATCCAAGTGTGCTGTGGCCGGAGGCGCGCTCGGTCATCATGCTGGCAGAGAGCTACACCCCGGAAGAAGACCCGATGGCGGTGGTTGGCTGTGCCGACCGAGGCGCGGTTTCGGTCTATGCCCGCAACAAGGACTATCATGATCTGGTCAAAAAGCGGCTGAAGCGTTTGGCGCGTTGGCTGATTGAAGAGGCCAAGGCCCAGGATGAGGTGGCACAGGTTAAGGTCTTTGTTGATACGGCTCCGGTGCCGGAAAAGCCTTTAGGGCAAGCGGCGGGGCTTGGGTGGCAGGGCAAGCATACTAACCTGGTGAGCCGAGACTGGGGAAATTGGGCTTTTTTAGGCTCTGTTTTTACCACGCTGGATCTGCCAGCAGATCCAGCTGAAGTGGACCGCTGCGGATCCTGCACCTCTTGTTTGACGGCCTGTCCGACAGAGGCCTTTACCGCGCCCTATCAGATGGATGCGCGGCGGTGCATTTCTTATCTGACGATTGAGCACAAAGGTCCAATTGACGAGGAGTTGCGCAGCAAGCTGGGCAATCGGATCTATGGCTGTGATGACTGTCTGTCGGCCTGCCCATGGAATAAATTTGCCGTTGCCGCCAGTGATCTGCGCTATGCCGCCCGCGCCGAGCTGGAGGCGCCAAAGCTGGCAGAGCTGGCGGTATTGGATGATGCAGGGTTTCGGACATTTTTTGCCGGTTCACCGATCAAACGGGTGGGGCGAGACCGGTTTGTGCGCAATGTGCTGTATGCCATTGGCAATTCTGATCTGCCGGCCCTGCGCAGCGTGGCAGAGGGGTTGACCCAGGATCCGGATGCAACGGTGGCCGATGCGGCACGATGGGCGGTTCAGCGGCTGTCATGACGCAAACAGGATGGACCTGTCTCAAATAGGCGTTAGACCAGTTGAGCGAACGGCTTGGAGACGATTGAAATGACGGTGCTTCTGGGGGTGGATACAGGCGGAACCTACACGGATGCGGTTTTGATCCGTGACGAGAAAGAGGTGATTGCCAGCGCCAAATCACTGACCACGCGAGCGGATCTTGCCATCGGGGTTGGTGGCGCCATTCGGGCGGTTCTCGAGCAATCTGGCTGTGCGGCAGCAGAGGTGTCGATGGCGGCGCTGTCGACCACGCTGGCAACCAATGCTCTGGTCGAAGGCCAGGGTGGCCGGGTGGCGTTGATCTACGTGGGATTTAGCGGGGCCGACCTGGATCGCCACGGGCTGCGGGATGCCTTGAAGGGCGATCCCGCATTGATCCTTGCCGGGGGGCATAATCATGCCGGGGCCGAGGCATGCGCCCTGGATGTAGATGCACTGCGCGCCTTTTTAGAGACAGATTCGGCGGGGGTTTCGGGGTTCGCCGTGGCCTCTGTATTTGCCACCCGGAACCCGGCGCATGAGCTGGAGGTGGCGCGTATCATCGCAGAGATGACCCAGGCGCCAGTTACCTGCTCGCACCAGCTGTCGGCAAAGCTGAACGGCCCCAAACGGGCGGTGACTGCGGTGCTGAATGCGCGGCTTATTGGGATGATCGACCGGTTGATTGGCCGGGCGCAGGATGTGCTGGTGGAGCTTGGGGTGACGGCTCCGATGATGGTGGTGCGTGGCGATGGCGCCCTGATGTCGGCAGCGCAGGCCCGCGAACGCCCGATCGAGACTATTCTCAGCGGGCCTGCGGCCTCCATCGTCGGGGCGCGCTGGATGACCGGGGTAGAGAATGCCCTGGTCAGCGATATCGGTGGCACCACCACGGATGTGGCCCTGATCCGCGACGGCAAGCCGGCGATTGATCCGGCGGGTGCGCGGGTGGGTGACTTTCGCACCATGGTCGAGGCAGTGGCCATGCGCACCACTGGTCTGGGCGGTGACAGCCAGGTGCACCTGCAGTCTAGTGGACTGCAGGGCGGGGTGACGCTGGGCCCGCGCCGAGTAGTGCCGGTGTCTTTGATCGCGGCAGAGGCCCCTGAGGTGGTGCATGCGGCGCTGGACAAGCAACTCAATGCGCCAGTGGTAGGGGAATATGACGGCCGATTTGTGCGTGCTGTGATTGGCCTGCCTGCTGTCGGTCTGGGGGAGCGCGAACAGGCCCTTTTGGGGCGCATTGGCACCCAAGTGCACCCTTTGGGCGCTATTCTGCGGACCCGGATGGAACAGGGCGCGCTAAGCCGCCTGCTGGATCGCGGTTTGGTGCAGGTTGCGGGCGTTACCCCATCGGATGCCAGCCATGTATTGGGCTGGGTTCAGGCCTGGGATGCCGAGGCCGCTGAAAAGGCCCTTACCCTGTTCGCCCGGCGGCGGGTTGGCAGTGGAGAGGGGCTGGCGCCGGATGCGGAAACCCTGGCGCGGATGATTGTGGATCAGCTCACGGAACAGACCTCTTTGACCCTGTTAGAGTCTGCTTTTGCCGAGGAGGCTGCGGATTTTCCTTTGCCGCCCGCGGATCTGGCGCGGCATGTTCTCACCCAGCGGGGGCTGGTCTCGCATCGTGGGATTCTGTCGTTGGACCTGGCGGTAAATTCTGATGTGGTGGGGCTGGGGGCCTCGGCGCCGTGCTATTACCCGGCGGTTGGAGAGCGGCTGAAATGCCGAATGCTGTTGCCGGAACACGCCGGGGTGGCCAATGCCATTGGTGCTGTGGTGGGCCGTATCACCATGCGACGCAGTGGCAGCGTAACCGCGCCGGCTGAGGGCAAGTTTCGGGTTCATCTGGACAGCGCGCCGCAGGATTTTTCAGCCTCACAGGAGGCCCTGCAGGTGCTTGAGCAAGCCCTGGGGGATCAGGCCCGCGCCGCTGCCGAAGCGGCGGGGGCGGAGGATATCCATATCCATGTCACCCGCGATATTCGCATGGCTGAGGTCGAGGCGCGTGAGGTCTTTGTCGAGGCGATGCTGACGGTCGAAGCCAGTGGCCGCCCCCGTGTGGCCAAGGGTTAAGCGCGGGGGAAACCAAAAGACCCGCCCCAGAATGGCGCGGGTCTTGGTTCAATTTTGGCTCTAACTTGGGTTATTGTGCTGCTGCGCTGCGTTTGGGCAGCACCCAGTCGGGGCGGGCAAAATGGCAGGTGTAGCCATCCGGGCGGCGTTCCAGATAGTCCTGGTGCTCGGGCTCGGCCTCCCAAAAATCGCTGACGGGTTCGACTTCTGTCACCACCTTGCCGGGCCAAAGCCCGCAGGCTTCGACATCGGCGATGGTGTCCAGCGCCACGGCTTTTTGCGCCTCATCGACATAATAAATTGCCGAGCGATAGCTTAGCCCGAGATCATTGCCCTGACGGTTTTGCGTGGTGGGGTCATGGATCTGAAAGAAGAACTCCAGCAGCTCGCGGTAGGAGGTCTGGCTGGGATCAAACAGGATCTCGATGCCTTCGGCATGGGTACCGTGGTTTTTATAGGTGGCATTGGCCACATCGCCGCCAGTGTAGCCGACACGGGTTTCCAGCACACCTTTGCGCTTGCGGATCAGATCCTGCATGCCCCAGAAACAGCCCCCAGCGAGTACAGCGCGTTCGCTCATGCTTTTACCTCCACTTGATTGATGTAGTCTGCATAGCCTTCGGCCTCCATTTCAGCCAGTGGAATAAACCGTAACGAGGCAGAGTTGATGCAGTAGCGCAGGCCACCGTGTTCGACTGGCCCGTCGGGGAAGACATGGCCCAGGTGACTGTCGCCATGGGTGGAGCGCACTTCGGTGCGGATCATGCCAAGGGTCCGGTCTTCCAGCTCGCTGACATAGGCGGGTTCGATCGGTTTGGTAAAGCTGGGCCAGCCGCAGCCGGAATCGTATTTGTCCCCGGATGCAAACAGCGGCTCGCCCGAGACGATATCGACATAGATACCAACCTCTTTGTTGGCGAGCAGCTTGCCGGTGCCGGGGCGTTCGGTGCCCGCGTTCTGGGTAACGTAGAATTCCTCTTCCGAGAGGGCGGCGATGGCGGTGGGGTCTTTGGTATATTTGGTCATGCAGGTCTCCGACTTGTTGCGGTCTTGTGCCTAGGGCCGCTCTGTTCGCTATTGTGGCAAAGATGGGGTGTCGCGGGCAAAATGCAAAGAGCATTTCACCCGGCTCGCGGCTCTGTGTGCGGGAAACTGCGGGTTACTTGGGGGCGGCCTGCCGGGACAGCTGCACGGCCAGAATGCCTAAGGTCACCACCGCGACACCGATCAGGTCAAGCAGGCCCAGGTGCTCCCCCAGCAGCAGGCTGGCAACCGCGACGCCAAAAACCGGGTTGAGAAAGTGAAAGGTGGCAGCGCGAATGGCGCCAATCCGGTTGAGCAACAGCACCCAGATAAAGGTCGCCATCAGGCCGGGAACAACGGTGGTATAGGCAAATGCCAGCCCCAACCGGAGGGTCGGGTGTACAAAGATATCTTCGCTCAGTGGGGCGGCGACAAACAGAATGGCGGATCCAATCAACATCTGCAGGCCGACAACCATCATGAAGTTGCCGCCAGAGGTGGCGCCGCGCAGGGCCAGGGTGGCTACGGTCAAGGCCGCGACCCCGACAAAGCAGAGGATAAGGCCAAAGAGATCAACCCCGGCATTGATCCGGGTGCCCATGATCAGCGCCACACCGGCCACCCCCGCCATCAGGCCAAGAAGGCCCAGTGGTCTGATCCGGTCGCCAAAGATCAGCCAGGAGGCCAGCGCCACACAGAGCGGCATGGTGGAGGCGATAATGGCCGCGAGGGAGGCTTCGATCCACTGCATGGCGACAAAGTTCAGCCCCAAATACAGCGCATTCTGGCAGAGACCAAAGATCATGGTGGCCCGCCACTGGCTGCGGGTCAGCCGCCAGGTCTGTCCCAGAGCCAGGGCAATTCCGACGCCGATCAATCCTGAAATCAAAAACCGCACCGCCAGAGAAAACAGCGGCGAGGCATCCATCACGATGATCCGGGCGGAGGTGAAAGCCGAAGACCACATGAGGGCAAAGGTGAGCCCCATGGCAACTGCGCGTAGATCCATAACGATGTCTCCAGAGGGCTGGTGGTGTCTTCAGGTCTTTAGCAAGGCAAGTACCTACTGGGAATGCCCATTCGATGTGCGCTCACGCGATTGGCATCCGGATCCAGCCCGCGCATGACGGGGAGGCGTGAAAAGGGCAGGCACGCTAGGGGCAGGCATGAAAAAAGGGCCGCCAAAGGCGACCCGATCTCGATAGCAGTAATCCGGAAATTCCTAGATTAGGCTTCGCCGTTGACGCTGTCTTTCAGGGCTTTGGCAATGGTCATTTTCACAACCTTGTCCGCTTCCTTCATGAACTTTTCGCCTGTGGCAGGGTTGCGCACTTCGCGCTCGGGGCGCTCGCGGCAATAGATTTTGCCGACGCCAGGCAGAGTGACAGCACCGCCTTCGGAAACTTCGCGCGTGATCAAGGCACAGACGGCTTCAAGAGCAACGCCTGCGGTCTTTTTATCTTCGCCCATTTCCTCAGCCAGAGCGGCAACAAGCTGGGTTTTTGTCATCGGTTTGGACATTCTCAGATCTCCTTAAAACTGCCCGAACTGTGGGGCCTCATCGCGCAACATTATCGTTATGTTGTGTAGGAACACAACGCGTTGTGGAACAAAAGACTATAGAAACCAGCGGTTTTTTGCAGAAAACAGTGGAAAACTCGGCCTAAAGGAAGGCGGTTTCGTCAAAGGAGCGCAGTTTTCGGCTGTGCAACCGTTCCAGCGGCATCGATCTGAGCTGTTCCATCGCCTTTATGCCGATCTGCAAATGACGCGCAACCTGTGTTTGATAAAAGTCAGAGGCCATGCCTGGCAGCTTCAGCTCCCCATGCAGTGGTTTGTCGGACACACAGAGCAGGGTGCCGTAGGGGACGCGAAAGCGATAGCCATTGGCGGCGATGGTGGCGCTTTCCATATCCAGGGCGATGGCGCGGGACTGGCTGAGCCGCTGCACCGGGCCGGATTGGTCGCGCAATTCCCAATTGCGGTTGTCGATGGTGGCGACGGTGCCGGTGCGCATGATCCGCTTCAGATCATAGCCCTCAAATTTGGTGACTTCGGCCACGGCCTGTTCCAAAGCGATCTGGATTTCTGCCAGGGCTGGAATCGGCGTCCAGACCGGCAGGTCATCGTCCAGCACGTGATCTTCGCGCAGGTAAGCATGGGCCAGCACAAAATCCCCCAGCGCCTGGGTATTGCGCAGGCCGGCACAGTGGCCAACCATCATCCAGGCATGTGGGCGCAGCACCGCTATATGGTCGGTGGCGGTTTTGGCGTTTGACGGTCCGACACCGATATTGACCAGGGTGATGCCTTTGCCGTCAGCGCGTTTCAGATGGTAGGTCGGCATCTGCGGCAGCTTGGCGATCGCAGGGATCTCTGCCTCTGGGGCGGTGATCTCGTGATTGCCGGTGCTGACAAAGCTGGTGTAGCCGGAGGTCGGATCCGCCAGTTGGGCGCGGGCGTAGGCCTCGAACTCGGCCACATAGAACTGATAGTTGGTAAACAGAACGTGGTTCTGGAAATGCTCAGGTGCGGTGGCGGTGTAATGAGACAGCCGCGCCAACGAGTAGTCAATACGTTGCGCGGTAAACAGCGACAGTGGGCCGATGCCGTCTTCGGGTTGGTAGGTGCCATTGACGATATCGTCATTGGTGGTGGCCAGATCCGGGACATCAAAGATATCGCGCAGGGTGAACCCGGCAGCGCCGTCCTGCGGTACGGTAAGATCAGGTCGGGAACCAACGGCAAAATGCACCGGGATTGCGGTGGTTGAGGCGCCAATGGTGACGGGTTGACCGTGGTTTTTGATCAGCAGGGCGATTTGCTGGGTCAGATAGTGGCGAAACAGATCCGGCCGCGTCACCGTGGTGGCATAGGTGCCCGGCGCCGAAACATGGCCAAAGCTGAGGCGGCTGTCCACCTGGGCAAAGCTGGAGGTGGTAAAGCGGATCTCGGGATAAAAGGCGCGAATGCGCTGGGTGCCTTTTGTCCCTGTCGCCATGCTGGCAATAAACTCATCACATAGGAATGTGGTGGCCTGAGCGTAAAGCTCTTCCAGCCGGGCCACGGCGGCGCTGGCGTCGGAAAAGCTCTCGGGGGCGGGGGCCTGGGGCTGTTTGATCTGGGTGATCGGTGTGGCGGGCGTCATGTGAGCGGCTCAATCACGGGGATCATTTCAAAGGTGCGCACGTCCACCAGCCCAAGGTCCGAGATCCTGAGTTCAGGGATCACCACCAGAGCCAGCAAGGAGTGCTGCATATAGGCGTTGTTGAGCGAGCAGCCGCAGGCCTCCATCGCTTCGCCCAGTTTTTGCGCCTTGGCGGCAACCTCGGTGGCGGGGCTGTCGGACATCAGCCCTGCAATGGGCAGCTCGACCAGGGCCAGCTCTGCGCCATCGCGGAAGATGGTGACACCGCCGCCGACCTCGGCCAGGCGATTGGCGGCCAGCTCCATCTGGTCCCGGTCGGTGCCCACCACAATCATGTGGTGGCTGTCATGGGCCACGGTGGAGGCCATGGCCATTTTGCCCTGATAGCCAAAGCCCGAAACAAAGGCATTGGTGACGCCGCCAGTGGCCTGATGGCGCTCTACCAATGCGATCTGGCAGGTCTCGCCCTCGGCGGCCATGGTGGCCTCTACCAGCCCGTCATGCACCGGCAGCTCGGCCTTCAGCGCCTTGGTTGGGGCCTGGTTTTCCACCATGCCAATGACATTGGCGGTGACGGCATTGGCACCCTCGGGGGCCTGGATTTCAAAATCTTTTGCCGTCAGAACATGGCCCAGATGGATGGTGCCACGGGCGCTGTCAGGCCAGTCAAGATGCGGACAATCCACCGTAATAGAGCCTGATTCAGCGACGATCTGCCCGCGTGCTATGACCAGCTCGATCGGCAGCTCGGTCAGATCCGAGGTGAGGATCACATCGGCGCGCCGTCCCGGCGTTATCGAGCCGATATCGCGCTCCAGCCCAAAATGAGTGGCGGTGTTGATCGTTGCCATCTGCAGCGCGATCAGCGGATCACAGCCGCAGGCAATGGCATGGCGCACCACCCGGTTCATGTGGCCGTCATTCACCAGCGTGCCAGAGTGGCAATCATCGGTGCAGAGGATAAAGTTGCGTGGATCCAGGCCTTTTTCGGTGATGGCGGTGATCTGTGCCTCAACGTCGTACCAGGCAGACCCCAGCCGCACCATGGCGCGCATACCCTGGCGCATTCGGGCGATGGCGTCTGCTTCGCAGGTGCCCTCGTGGTCATCCGCCGGGCCACCGGCGACATAGGCGGCAAAGTCCCGCCCCAGATCCGGCGAGGCATAATGCCCGCCAACGGTTTTACCTGCCCGCTGGGTGGCGGCGATTTCGGCCAGCATCTTGGGGTCGGCATTGGCCACACCGGGGAAGTTCATCATCTCTCCGAGGCCAATAATACCGGGCCAGTGCATGGCTTCGGCGACGTCTTCGGCAGTGATTTCAAACCCGGTGGTTTCCAGCCCCGGCGCCGAGGGCGCACAGGAGGGCATCTGGGTGAAGATATTGACGGGCTGTAGCAACGCCTCGTCATGCATCAGCCGCACGCCCTCAAGCCCCAGAACATTGGCGATCTCATGGGGGTCGGTGAACATCGAGGTGGTGCCATGGGGGATTACCGCGCGGGCAAATTCCGCCGGGGTCAACATGCCGGATTCGATATGCATATGGGCATCACAGAGGCCGGGAATCATATAGCGTCCCTGTGCTTCGATCACCTGGGTATCCGGCCCGGTGCAATAGCTGGCATCGGGGCCAACATAGGCGATACGACCGGATTTGATGGCAATGTCGTGATTGTCCAGCACCTCGCGGGTGTGGACATTGACCCATTTGCCCTGACGAATGACCGTATCGGCAGGCGCGCGGCCTGCGGCGACATGGATCAGGTCTGGGGCGATATCGGGCCAGCTGGGGAATGCTTTATCTGTCATGTGCCAATTGTTCTGATTGCGCGCGTAAGTGCAAGCCCTGGGATCTGTGCTTGGCCTAGAAACACCTATAGGCAGGACAAGAGGGTGTTTTGTGACAGCTCTCCCGGATGAGATCGCAGGGCGGGTGCTAATTGTCTGGGTGGGCTTGGGGTGTGCGCTTGAACGCCTTTGGCCAGACCTTACCGCCGCAGTGGTCCTGCGCCATCTCGGCCCGCAGCCAGTTGGCAAAAGCCTGGGCGCCCGGGGCGTGTTCTGCCTGGGGGGAAAGCAGGAGATAGTAGGCCTCTGGCACCGGGGCGCGGTGGTCAAACGGGGCAATCAGCTGCCCCTGCAGGATCAGGTCGCTGACCAGGATGTCATGGGCCAGCCCCAGGCCGGCCCCCGCAGCCACTGCGGGCAGGCAGGCCATATAGGTGGTGGCATAGCTCACCGGTGGGTTGGGCCAAGGCAGGCCCTGATCCTCGGCCCAGGCGGGGAAATTTGCCATCAGATTGGAACAGTCAAACAGTCGGTGCTGATGCAGCTCTGTCAGGGTCACCGCATAGTCCGGGGCGCAGACCGGATAGTAATGATCGCGGTGCAACAGCTCACCCCGCACCGTATCCGCCAGCCCCAGGGAAAAGCGGATCTCGACATCGGCGCCTTCGGCCATGTCGCGGGGTTCCCAGATTTCGGTAGAGATGTTCAGCAAAACATCCGGGTGCGCATCGTAAAACCTGCCCAGCCGGGGCGACAGCCATTGCACCGCAAAGGACATATTGCACTGCACCTGCACCACATTCTTTTGTGATCCGGAAATGGCGCGGGTGCCATTGGTCAGGGTGCGAAAGGCCTCGCGCACCACTGGCAGATAGGTGGTGCCGGTTGGGGTCAGCTCCAGGGCGCGGGGGCGGCGATGAAACAGGGTTTTGCCCAGATGTGACTCCAGCCCCTTGATCTGCTGACTGACCGCGCTTTGGGTCATGTTCAGATCATTGGCGGCGCCGGTAAAGGACAGATGCCGGGCTGCGGCCTCGAAGGTCCGTAGCCAGCCGAGCGGGGGCAGGGAGGTTTTCATTGCATAAGTTTGGCATAAGCTCAGCTAATGGCAAGGTGCCATTTTTTTCGCTGGTCAAACAGACCTCTGCGGCACAGGTTCTGGGCAATCAGAAATTGTTTCAGGAGCATCAAAATGAGCGTTGCAGAATTGCGCCCCAATATGGACCATTGGCAGGAACGCGTGGACATGGCGGCGAGCTTTCGCTGGGTGGAGCGGCTTAATATGCACGAAGGTGTCGCCAATCATTTCAGCCTGGCGGTGAACGCAGACGGCAGCCAGTTTTTGATGAATGCCAATCAGATGCATTTTGCCCGGATTACCGCATCAAACCTGTTGCTGCTGGACGCCAATGACCCCGAAACCATGACCAAACCCGGTGCGCCGGATCCCACCGCCTGGGGGCTGCATGGCTCGATCCATCGCCTCTGTCCGCAGGCGCGTTGCGTGATGCATGTGCATTCGATTTTTGCCACGGTTCTGGCCTCTTTGGCCGATAGCAGCCTGCCGCCGATTGATCAAAACACCGCCACCTTTTTCAACCGCTATGTCATCGACGATGGTTATGGCGGTTTGGCCTTTGAGGACGAAGGCGCGCGTTGTGCGGCGATGCTGACCGATCCCAAACAGAAGGTGATGATCATGGGCAACCACGGGGTGCTGGTGATCGGCTCTGACCCGGCGGATACCCTTAATAGGCTCTATTATTTTGAACGCGCCGCCGAGACCTATATTCGGGCCTTGCAGACCGGGCAGCCCCTGCGCCTGTTGTCGGATGAGATCGCCGAGAAAACCGCGCGCGAGCTGGAGGACTACCCCTCCCAGGCCGAGGCACACCTGCGCGAGATCAAACTGATCCTGGATGGTGAAGGCTCGACCTACGCCAGCTAGAGCCGTTTCCAGACCGCTATCAGGCCCTTGTTAAGGCCTCTGGCTAAGCCACCAGATCGTGTCACCCCGTGCTGTTGCGCATCTGGCGCGGGGGGACGCCAAATTCGGCGCGATAGGCGCGGGTCATGGCGCTGGGGTCTTCATAGCCGCTGCGCAGGGCGATCTCTGCGATGGACAAGTCAGTCTCTAATACAAGCTTTCGAGCCTGTATAAGGCGCAGATGCCGGTAGATTGCCTGCGGGGTGGCCCCCAGTTGTGCCTTCATGCGCTGTTCCAGATCTTTGCGGTTACGGCCAATCTGGCGGGCGATTTCCATCACCGAAAGTGGGGCCTCGATATTGGCTTGCATCAGCGCCAAGGCCCTGGCGACAGAGCGGCTGCGCGCAGAGCCTATGGCGAGAGGGGCAGGCTCTGCCTCGGTGACTTCGGGGCTCATGAACAGGGCGGCGACCTCCAGCCGCAGGGCCTGCCCATGGGCCTGACCGATGAGATCCATCATCAGGTCAAAGGCCGCCAAGGCCCCGGTACAGGTGATGCGATTGCCGTCCTGCACATGGCGTAGGCGCTGGGCATCGATCTGGGGGAAATCCTCGGCAAAGCCTGCCAGTTCCTCCCAGTGAATGGTGGCGCGGCGTCCATCAAGCAGGCCGGCTGCGGCCAAAAGCCAGGCCCCGGCATCAAAGCCTGCCATCACCTCGTAGCGACCTGCAGCCGCGCGCAAAGACTTTTTCGCCGCCTCCGTTGCCAGCGGGCGATAGCGATACGAGGGCATGGCAATCAACATGTCGCCGCGACACTTGGCCAGCTGGTCATGGGGGTTCACCTCCATCCCGGCGGAGGAGGTGACGGGCGTACCTTCCAGGGTGAGAAACCGCCAGGCATAGATCTGCCGCCCCGCCAATGTATTGGCCGCGCGCAAAGGTTCGACCGTATTGGCAAGGCAATGGCCGGAAAAATCATCAAACAACAGCAAATCAACCTGCTGCGCTGCGGCGTCTTCTTTTACCCAACTCTGCATGATTTTTTCCATCTTTGCATGAAGTATCCCTAGCTCAGCGCTAGACTGTTGGGCAAGTCAAAGAGAAGGATGCGCGCGATGCAGTTTGGCATGACAGAAGAGCAGGCAATGATCGTCGAGACGACTCGTGCCTTTGTGGAGAACGAGCTTTACCCCCACGAGCAGGAAGTCGAACGCTCTGGGCATCTGGACATGGATGTCATCAAGGACATCCAGGCAAAGGCGATGGCGGCAGGGCTTTATGCCGCAAATATGCCCGAAGAGGTGGGCGGCGCCGGGCTCGATACGCTCAGCTGGCTGATGTATGAAAAGGAGCTGGGCCGCGCCAACTATGCGCTGCACTGGACCGGGGTCGCGCGCCCGTCAAATATTCTACTGGCCGGCACCGAAGAGCAGAAAGAGAAATACCTGTTCCCCTGCATGAAGGGCGAAAAATGGGATTGTCTTGCCATGACGGAGCCGGACGCGGGCTCTGACCTGCGCGGCATGAAGGCCACGGCGCGCAAAGATGGCGATGACTGGATCCTGAACGGCACCAAACATTTTATCAGCCACGCCGATATCGCGGATTTTGCCATCTGCTTTATGGCGACGGGTGTCGAAGACACCCCGCGCGGGCCAAAGAAAAAGATCACCGCCTTCTTTGTCGACAAGGGCACACCGGGATTTGCGGTGCGCGATGGCTACGGCAATGTTTCGCACCGGGGCTATACCAATGCTGTGTTGGAGTTTGACGACTGTCGCCTGCCATCCTCAGCCATCCTGGGTGAGGTCGACAAGGGCTTTGACGTGGCCAACACCTGGCTGGGGGCGACCCGTTTGCAGGTGGCGGCAACCTGCCTGGGTCGCGCTGATCGCGCCTTGCAACACTCGGTTGAATATGCCGCTGAACGCAAACAATTTGGCCAGCAGATCGGTAAATTTCAGGGGGTCTCCTTTAAGTTGGCCGATATGGCGCTGGAGCTGAAGGCGGCAAATTTGCTGACCTGGGAAGCCGGTTGGAAATTTGATCAGGGCACGGTCACCGAGACTGACATGTCGATGGCCAAGCTGAAAGCGACCGAGATGCTGGCCATGGTTGCGGATGAGGCAATCCAGATCCATGGCGGCATGGGCCTGATGGATGAGCTGCCGCTGGAACGCATTTGGCGCGATGCCCGAGTTGAGCGCATTTGGGAGGGGACGAGCGAGATCCAACGGCATATCATCAGCCGTGAAATGTTACGCGCCCACGGAGCCTGATGAACCATGCCAACGACCTCTCCTTTGAAGCCCAAGATCACCATCACCTATTGTATCGGCTGCAACTGGATGCTGCGCGCCGCCTGGATGGCGCAGGAACTCCTGTCGACCTTCCAGGATCAATTGGCGGCAGTGACCCTGGTGCCGGGGGAGGTAGGAGGCATCTTTGAGATCGCGCTCAATGAAGAGCTGATCTGGGAGCGCAAGCGCGACGGCGGATTTCCCGATGTGAAAGAGCTGAAGACCCGCGTGCGCGACCGGATCAACCCGCAACAGGACCTTGGCCATCTGGACCGGGCCACAAGGGATGAATAAATCGAAATGAAGTCTCTAAACAGGCTGTTTAGGCCCAAAACCATCGCCGTTGTGGGCGGTGGAGCCTGGTGCCGTCTGGTGATTGAACAGTGTCAGAAGATGGGGTTCGACGGCGAGATCTGGCCGCTTCACCCGAAGGCAGAAGAGCTGGCAGGCCTGCCGGTCTATCGGGATGTCGCCAGTCTGCCGCAGGCGCCGGATGCTACCTTTGTCGGGGTAAACCGCTTTGCCACAATTGAGGTGGTACGGGACCTGGCGGCGCGGGATGCGGGCGGTGCGGTGTGCTTTGCCTCTGGCTTCCTGGAGGCCCAGGCCGAGGATGCTGAGGGCGCAGATCTTCAGGCGCAGCTGTTGCAAGCGGCGGGGGAGATGCCTTTCCTCGGGCCCAATTGCTATGGCTTTATCAATTACCTGGATGGTGCCCTGTTGTGGCCGGACCAACACGGTGGAGCGCGGGTAGAGAGGGGCGTGGCTCTGATCACCCAAAGCTCCAACATTGCCATCAATCTGACCATGCAGACCCGGGGCCTGCCCATCGCCTATGTGGTGGCGGCGGGCAATCAGGCGCAATCCGGCATTGCCGCCATCGGAGAGGCGCTGCTGGACGATGATCGCGTCACCGCGCTGGGCCTGCATATCGAAGGCTTTGGCGATCTGCGCGCCTTTGAGGCACTGGCAGCCAAGGCGCGCGCCTTGGGCAAGCCAATTATCGCGCTTAAGGTGGGCAAATCCGTTGAGGCACAGGCGGCGACCATTTCGCATACGGCCTCACTTGCGGGTGGTGATGCGGGGGCTCAGGCTTTGCTTTCGCGTCTGGGGATTGCGCGGCTTGACGATCTGCCAGCGTTTCTGGAAACGCTGAAACTGCTGCATGTGACAGGGCCATTGGCCAACAACCGGTTGGGATCGATCAGCTGTTCGGGAGGCGAGGCAAGCCTTGCTGCCGATACCGCGCATGATCTTCCGGTGGTGTTTCCGCCTTTGAATGACACCCAGACAGCCGACCTGCGTGCGGCCCTGGGGCCGATGGTGGCGCTGGCCAATCCGCTGGACTACCACACCTATATCTGGCGCGACACGCCGGCGATGACGCGGGCCTGGTCTGCGATGATGGATCCCTCCCTGGCGATGACCCTGCTGATCGTTGATTTTCCGCGCCCCGATCGCTGCTCTGCCGGTGACTGGGACTGTGCCATTGAGGCCGCCATTGGCGCGCGTCAGGCCACAGGGGCAAATGTTGCGCTGGTGGCCACCCTGCCGGAACTGTTGCCTGAGGCGGTCTCCGACCAGCTGATGGCAGCTGGCGTGGTGCCCTTTTGTGGGCTGCGCGAGGCCCTGGTGGCCTGTGCGGCCTCCGCTGCGCCAGAACCAGAGATCGCAGAGCCTGTGTTACTGCCGACCACGGTGGTAGAGCCTAGTCTGGTCTCTGAGGCGGAAGCCAAGTTTCGCTTGGCGCAGTATGGCCTGCGGGTTCCCAAATCCATCCGCGCCAAATCTCCCGGCATGGCGCGGGCGGCAGCGGCGGATATTGGCTATCCGGTGGTGCTGAAAGGCGAAGGGGTTGCCCATAAAACCGAAGCCGGCGCGGTGGTGCTGGGGTTAAATTGTGGCGGCGACGTCAGCGCGGCGGCAGCTGCGATGCCGACAGAGCGGTTCTTGGTTGAGGAAATGGTTGGCGGCACCGTGGCAGAACTGCTGATCGGGGTGGTGAAAGACCCGGCGCATGGCTTTGTTCTGACACTGGCGGCGGGCGGCACTTTGACTGAGATCCTGCAAGACAGGTGCTCGCTTTTGCTGCCCGCCAGTGATGCGGCAATTGATGCGGCCCTCGATGGCTTGAAGATCGCAAAAATACTGGCAGGCTATCGCGGCAAACCAGCCGCGGATCGCGGTGCCATTTTACGCGCGGTGCGATCGGTGCAGGACTATGTGCTGGCCGAGGCCGAAGGTCTGGAAGAAATTGAAATCAACCCGCTGCTGTGTACGCCCGAGGATGCGGTGGCGGCAGATGCGCTGATGCGACGAAAGGATATGATGAGATGAGTGGACAGGACATGACGGATGGACCGGTAAAAACCCGGCGCGACGGCGCCATTCTGGAAGTCACGCTGGACCGGCCCAAGGCCAATGCCATTGATTTGGCCACCAGCAAGGTGATGGGCGAGGTGTTTCGCGATTTTCGCGATGATCCGGATTTGCGGGTGGCGATCCTGACGGGTGGCGGCGACAAGTTCTTTTGCCCCGGCTGGGACCTAAAGGCGGCGGCTGATGGTGATGCGGTCGATGGCGATTATGGTGTCGGCGGTTTTGGCGGCTTGCAAGAATTGCGCGACATGAACAAGCCAGTGATTGCTGCGGTGAACGGCATCGCCTGTGGCGGTGGATTGGAGCTGGCCATTTCGGCCGATATGATCCTGGCCGCAGATCACGCAACATTTGCCCTGCCCGAAATCCGCTCAGGCACCGTGGCCGATGCGGCGTCGATCAAGCTGCCCAAACGCATTCCCTATCATATTGCCATGGAGCTTTTGCTCACCGGGCGCTGGTTTGACGCCGAAGAAGCCAACCGCTGGGGGCTGGTGAACGAGATTGTGCCCGGCGACCAGTTGATGGATCGCGCCTGGGAGCTGGCACGCCTGCTCGCCTCTGGGCCGCCGCTGGTCTATGCGGCGATCAAAGAGGTGGTGCGCGACGCGGAAGATTGCAAATTCCAGGATGCGATGAACCATATCACCCAGCGCCAGTTGCGCGCGGTGGATGTGCTTTATTCCAGTGAGGATCAGCTGGAAGGTGCCCGTGCCTTTGCCGAGAAACGCGACCCGGTCTGGAAAGGCCGCTAAGTAACAGCGCTAAGAAGAGGCAGGGGGGGCTCCCGCCCCTGCCGCAGCAGTCACAGCCTGCCGCTTTAGGGTTGGCCCTATTCGGAGTGTGCAGGCCGCGCGCGCTGCCGACCGGGCGCATACCCCATACATGTTGAAACGGGCCCGCTGGAGAGAGCAGGCCCGCTGGAGCATTTGGAATTTTCAGTCAGTTCCTAGACGTCCTGGCGCGAGATTTCCACGATCAATACATCATAGACGCCCTTGCCCAACTCCCGTTGTGCGGCCTCCCGTAGGGCGGTGCGCAGCGGGTTGAGAACATCTGAGCGGGTAAAGGCACCACGAAAGCCGCCCATATTGGCATGATCAAACAGCACCTGCAGGAAGGCATCGCGCAGCTTGGGCTCATAGAGGTGGACCTTGTCACTCATGCCGGTTTTGACCTCAAGGCTGAGCGCGATGACCACCAGAGAAGACAGGTTTTCGCGCTCCACCACCGGGATAACAAACTGGTTGTCGATCTTGATGTATTCCCGGTTTGGATCCGGCCCCAGCCCATCTTCGCCAGCCTCTTGGGCGTGCTCAGCCTCTTCGCCATCAGCGTGATCAATGTCATCGCCCATGTCGCCTGCGGCCTGTTCCGCCTTGGGCTCTGGGGAGGGGGCCAGCATGATACCGGCCCCAATCCCAGCAGCAGTGCCGACAATCAGCAATATGACAGGAAGTAATTTAGCGATCATGTGTCACCTCAGAATGGTAGGATCGCGTCCAGCACTTGCTGGCCGTATCGCGGTTGTTGCACATCGGTGATCTGACCACGGCCACCATATGAGATCCGCGCCGAGGCGATTTTGTCATAGGTGATCTGGTTCTGACGGCTGATATCTTGGGGACGCACATAGCCCGAGACCAAAAGCTCACGCAGTTCGAAGTTGACCCGAACCTCCTGTTTGCCGCTGATAGCTAGCACCCCATTGGGCAGCACATCGACCACGGTTGCAGCAACACGCATTTCCAGCTTTTCGTTGCGCTTTACCGATCCGTTGCCCTTGGAGCTGCTGGCCCCGGTCAGATCAACGGCGTTTGCCATCGAGGCACCTTCGGGAAGTTTGCCATCAATGCGCTGCGGCAGGCCAAAGAGCTGCGGAACCCCCATGCTTTCTGCGCTAGAGCGCGAGCGGCTGGTGCCGTTGGAAATTTCGGCCTCTTCGTCGAATTCAATGACAACAGTCAGGATGTCGCCGCGGTTCACGGCACGACGATCCCCCAACAGCGAGTTTTGCGAGCCGCTCCACAAAGAAGCTCCATCCACCGCGCGCTGGTTCTGGACCTCTGTCGGTAGCCCCTGCCACAGCATGGCAACATGTTCCGGCGACTCGGTGGTTTCGGACAGGGTTGGTGGTTTGCCAAGATGATCCATGCGGCCACAGGCCCCCAGCAAGACCAGACCAGTCAGCGCAAGTTTGGTGGCAATTGATTTCGTGTTCATTATTTTACCTCTACTGACCCGTCTGCGTTTACACGCCCGGTCACGGTGCTCCGTGATGCCAAGTTCATAACCTTGATCCATTCCCCTTCGGATCCTCGTCCCAGGGCGCGGCCCTCTGCCATGATGGTCAGCCCATTGCGGCGAAAGGCGAGTGTGACAAGGTCGTTTCGGTCGACGATGGCGGGTGGGCCGATATCGCTGGGCCGCATGGGGCGACCAGGATAAAGCGGCACACGTGCTTCCATTCCCACCACTTCGTTTGCATCTGACAATGCCCCAGCCACATTGACCGGTTTGAAGGTCAGATCGGTGGCAAGGATGATCTCTTTGGCCCGAATGGTCCGTAGGGGCACCAGAATTTCGGCCCAGGCGGTCTGAGCTGTCAGGGCGATGAGAAGGGCGAGAATGTGTTTCATTAGCGGATCTGTGTCGTCGCAGACATCATCTGATCGACTGCAGAGATGACTTTGGAGTTCATTTCATAGCCACGCTGTGCCTCGATCAACTCGGTGACTTCGCGGACTGAATCGACAGAGCTGCCTTCGAGATAGCCCTGGCGGAAGGTGCCAAGTCCGTTTTCGCCGGCGGTTGATACATTTGGAGCGCCTGAGGCCTCGGTTTCGGAAAAGAGATTGCTGCCAATGGCTTCCAGACCCTTGGGGTTGGTAAAGCTGGCAAGGTTGAACTGGCCCAGAAGCTGGCCTTCGGCGGTCTCTTCAAAATAGGCGTAGACTTCGCCGGAGCCATTG
This sequence comes from Phaeobacter sp. G2, assembly GCA_025163595.1. NCBI lineage: Bacteria > Pseudomonadati > Pseudomonadota > Alphaproteobacteria > Rhodobacterales > Roseobacteraceae > Phaeobacter > Phaeobacter sp. G2. The sequence goes on along the minus strand of CP104100.1, from coordinate 60,138 downwards.
ATCGAGATGCTGATTGCGTCGTCAGGAACGGTCACATCCGGGGCTACCGTATAGCCGTCAGAGGTGACAATCAGCCCCTCGGCCGAGCGTTTCAGCGAGCCATCGCGGGTATAGCCGCTTTGACCCGACGGCAGGGTGACTTCCAGGTAGCCCTTACCCTCGATGGCAACATCCAGATCATTGCCTGTCTGTTCCGGGGCACCCTGTTGCAGATGCACGGAAATGGCGGCGGGACGAACACCCAGACCCACCTGAACACCGGTGGGCAGGATGGTCCCATCAGAGGCATTCACGGTGCCGGCACGGGTGACTTGCTGGTAGTGCAGATCGGCAAATTCGGCGCGGCGTGGATTGTAGGCCGTGGTGTTCATGTTGGCCAAGTTGTTCGCGATGGTTTCAACACGCAGCTGCTGCGCGCTCATACCTGTTGCGGCGATTTTTAGGGCACGCATGGGTGGTCTCCTATGACTTGATCAGTTTTTCAATGGCGTTGCGGATGCGCTGGTCTTCTGTTTCCAGAAAACTTTGGCCCATTTCATAGGCGCGCTGGATTTCAATCATTCGGCTCACCTGGGTGATGGCATTGACGTTGGATCCCTCCAGAAATCCCTGCACCACTTTGGCGGTTTCGGACTCTACAATTTCGCCCTCGGCGCGGAACATCACGCCATCCTCGCGCATCAAGGTGGTTTCTTCGTCTGGCTGGAACAGGCCAATCTGACCGACGGTATTACCATCGGCGGTAATGGTGCCATCGGCCCCGACGTGAATGGATTCAGCGGTGCCCGGAATAAAGACCGGCGCGCGGCCTGCATCCAGAACCTTGTGGCCGTCCATGGTCACCAGATCGCCGGCCGCATTGGGAGAAAAAGCGCCTGAGCGGGTCAGCCGTTCCCCAAGCGGGGTTTCGATCATGAAATAGGCGTCGCCCTCGATTGCAAAATCAAAGGAGCCCCCGGTCTGGGTCAGCTGGCCCTGTTCCATGGAGGTGTTGAAAATATTCGCTCGCGCCATCGATAGGGATTGCTGGCCCGGAGAGGATTGGACAAATTCGGAAAAAATCAGCCCTTCAGAGCGGTAGCCCGTGGTGGCAGCGTTTGCGATGTTATTCGCCACCACACGCATTTCGCGCATCAAACCGGTCTGCCGGGAGAGGGTTGCGTAGCCTACGTTTCCCATCAAGAAACTCCTGCGATCAAAGGAATGATATGGCCGTTAAAAAAGGCCACGAGTGTTTGAGTCATGAACCCCATGGACATCCAGAACACGACGACAATCGCCGCCAGTTTGGGGACAAAGGTGAGGGTCATTTCCTGTACGGATGTCAGAGCCTGAAACAGGCCAATGGCGAGACCGACGACCAGGGCCACCGCCAGGATCGGCGATGACATGGTGACCCCGGCCCAAAGAGCCTGTCGTAGGGTATCGTAGAATTGGCCTTCGCTCATCATTGGCTTAGACCGGCATCCGCAGGATTTCTTGATAAGCTTCGACCACCTTGTTGCGCACGGTCACTGCGGTCTCAACCGCCAGCTCGGTCTGGGCCAGAGCCTGAACCAGCGCGTGGGGATCACCACCGCCAGTCATTGACTGAACGGCGGTCTGTTCACCAACCTGCATGGTGTTGGCAAAATTGGCAAAGCTTGAGCGCAGCTGATCGGTGGGGCTGGGGCCAGCAAATTCCGGGTCCGCTTTGGTGGCGGGACGGGCGGCAGCATAGCCACCAGCGGCGGCAGTGATAGAGCGAATATCCATTCTGGATCTCCTCGGGTGTTAGATTATTTTCTCAGAAGGTCCATCAGCGAAGCTGACATTCCACGGGTTTGTTCGAACATTTTCAGGTTTGCGTCATAGCTGCGTTGCGCCTCGCGGGCGTCGGCGATCTCGATCATCAGATCTACGTTCGATCCCTCGTAGTGACCGCTTTCATCCGCCAGGGGATGCGAAGGGTCATAGACATTTTCCAGGTCACTGCGATCGAGGACGACGCGACCAGTCTTGACCCGTTCCACATCGTTCTCCAGATCGCGCGCTGCCTCAAAAGGCACGCTCTTGCGGCGATACCCAGGGGTGTCGGCGTTGGAGATGTTTTCAGAGACGTGACGCAGCCGGGTCGCCTGTGCTTTCAGGCCGCTGGCGGTCACACTCAGGGAATTGGAAAATTCACTCATGGCTCATGTTCCCCTTTAGCGCCCCAAACTGGTGCGCAGAATGTTCATTGATGATTTATAGATGGCAAGCGCCCGGCTATGCTGGCGCTTGACCTCAACCCCATTAAGGATTTCGGTCTCAAGCGAGACGGAGTTGTCGTTGGGGTCGGCGCCGCTGGGCGACGTGGTCACGGCCCAATTCATGTTGGAGCCGTTGATGCCATTCAGATGCGAGCCGCGTGAGGCCACCATATCGCCCGGGCGCGGCCCGGCGGCATAGACCTCTTTAAAAGGTTTGATATCCTTGGCGTGATATCCAGGCGTATCCGCATTGGCGATGTTTTCCGCCACCAGCGCCTGACGCTTACCTGCGTGGCTGGCCATCGAATATGCAATTTTAAAAACGTTCAGTTCGGTGAACACCGGGGCTTCTCCCTCGATCAATTTCAATCAAGGCTTAACCCTGATTCCTTTAGAAATTGTTTCAGGAACTAGTTGGAGGCCTCAGGCCATGATTCCAGAGCTGAAAGCTTTGACCGAACAAATCGCCAGTAAGAAATTGGCAACTTCCATGGGGCGCGTCAGCGGAATTTCCGGGGGAGAAATCGAAATATCCGGCCTGGAACGCGAAGCGCGAATCGGCGATCGCCTGGTGCTTGTGCGGGGGCCGGGTGATGAATTGCACGGCGAAGTCCTGAAGATTAGTGATAGTAAAATCAGTATGTTACCTGATCGTGCGCCAGATCGCGTCGCGATGAACGATCGTGTGATGCTGCGCCCGGCGCCAGCATTTGCCCCGGGTGATAACTGGATCGGCCGGGTGATTGATCCCTTTGGCGAACCCCTGGATGGCAGGCCCATGCTGCGCGGAGAACAGGCGCGGGATCTGATGGCGCCGCCTCCAAAAGCGGCAGGACGGCGTCATATGGGGGCGCGTTTGGAGACCGGGCTGTCGGTGTTCAATACGATTCTCCCCATCGTACAGGGCCAGCGTATTGGTCTTTTTGCGGGCTCTGGTGTTGGTAAATCGACTTTGCTCGCAAAAATGGCGCAATTTATGCAGGCCGATGTCGTGGTCATGGCGCTGATTGGCGAACGTGGACGCGAAGTGAATCACTTTGTCGAAGAGGTTCTGGGGCCAGAAGGCATGAAACGGGCGGTTGTTGTGGCTGCCACCTCTGATCAGTCGGCGCTGGTGCGCCGTCGCAGTGCCTGGGCTGCTATGACCATCGCTGAACATTTCCGCGATCAGGGTAAAAACGTCCTGTTCATGGCCGACTCGGTGACGCGTTTTGCCGAGGCCCACCGGGAGATTTCCGCGGCTTCGGGCGAGGCCCCATCGTTGCGCGGCTACCCGCCCTCTGTCACGCCTCTGATCACCGGGCTCTGCGAACGGGCTGGTCCTGGCGCTAATGGCCAGGGCGACATCACGGCGGTGTTCAGCGTTCTGGTGGCGGGCTCTGACATGGATGAACCCATCGCGGATATCCTGCGTGGTGTTCTGGACGGGCATATCGTGCTCAACCGGGAGATCGCCGAGCGCGGACGGTTCCCGGCGGTTGATGTCTCGCGCTCGGTCTCGCGGAGTTTGCCAGCGGCGGCAACAGAAGAAGAGAACGCTGCCATTCTGGAGGTCCGCAAATTCCTGGGATCTTATGAGCAATCCGAAGTGATGATCCGCGCGGGCCTGTATTCCGAAGGCAATGATGCAGTTTTGGATCAGGCGGTGAAGATCTGGCCGGAACTGGATGCCTTTTTTGGCAAAGAAGATCCTAGCGGGATTTCCAACAGCTTTAACCGCCTGCAGCTGATGCTGCGCCGCGCCACCAGAGGGCGCTAGGGGCAGGTCCCTAGAGGGGAGCTGATGTCGAAAGGGCAAGAAGTTGAACAGCTTTTTGCCCTTTATGCGGGCGCACAGCCCTGCATTATTGAGCATCATGTCGGCCAAAACGGGCTGAAAACAGAAAGAAACGGCGGAAATAGAAAAAAGGGCGTGTTCCAGTCTACCTGGATCGCCCTCATTTCAGTTTGACCTATCGGTTTTGGAGGCTTTGCTCAGGCTTGCAGCAGCGAAAGCGCCAGGGCTCCAGAGGATGCGGCGCCTGAGTAAGCGTTCAGTTCGGTCCGTGCCAGATAGGTATTGACCAGTTTTTCCAACTGTTCCGGATCCGAAAACATGGTGAGATCGTCAGACCCAAACCGTTTTTTTGCAGCGTCCTGCATGATGCCGACCTGCTGGTCGATATCAAGCAGTGCCAGATCACTTGGCAATCCAAGTGCGGTCTGCATCATGGTTTGAAGCTGCGGCTGACCAATGATGTTGAGCCATTGTCCGGTGATTGACAGTTCTTCGCCTTCGTCATCGAAGGTGACCAGATCCACCAGTTCCCGTTCAGCATAAAGAGCGATCTGCATGGAAACGTCCTGCTGCCCAACCGCGTCTTCAAAAGACTGCACCACATTTTTGTCGGCGACTTCCTGCATTTTGTAGGTCAGGCCGGTCACGGGAGCGAGGCCGGGGCCAAACTTGAATGCATTTGTGAAGTCGATCCAGCGGTCGTCGCCTAGCTTGTTGGCCAAGGCATCATCCGCTTCGCTCCCATCTTCAAGCACTTTCTGAATCATCGCCTTTGAATTGATCTCACTGGCGAGACCAAATGCATTCAAGGCCACTTCCAGCAGGCGATAGTCAGAAACCAGATCCTCTGCGGTTTTGACCTTTTTGATGTTTTCCATGAAGTACTCGTTGTCGCGCTCCAGGACCGGGTCCTTGTTGAAGTGCTCAAACTGGCGGTCGTAGGTAGACTGCAAAAAGGCCCAACCAGTCAATCCGGTCGAAGGGATGGTGGGTGCAAAGCTCATGACGGACGGATCGCCATCAAGCGTTCTTCCCGTGGCAGCAAAGTGCGCAGGGACTTCAGACACCTGTAATGATTGTCTTCCAACAGGGCTTCTGTTGCTTCGGCCAGGGCCGAGCGGCTATCGGCGTCGACAAAGACCTGGCTCAGCTCTTCGATCCGACGCAGCATAGGCAGACGATCTTCTTCTGGGTCACTATCGCCGGTCAGAACCAGCTGCGCTGCATAGCACACGCGGCGGACAGGTGTATTGGCGTTTTCGGGATGGATGGCATCCCGTAGGCGCAGGATATTGGCATCCGGGGTAACGATAGACAGACGGCTCCGTCGGTCACCATTTTCGATGACAGCACCATTTACCAAAACCCGCTCTTTAGGGGCAAGTTTAAGAACAAGTCCACTCATATTTAGGTTGCTCCGCTACGGAGGCCGCGCAGGACGGCCATGTTGACTTCAATCAGCGCTCTCACATTCGCTTTACGCGATAGGACCTTGCTGGTGTGTTGGCGGGTGAACTCGGCTAGGTAAAACAGATTCTCTTTAACATCTTGCGGCAATTGGTTCTCTTTTGCAGCAAGATCAACTGCGAAGATGGTCCACATCTTGCGATTTTTATGCAGTGCCTCGGCTAATACAGCAAAGCCTTCGGCGCCCTTTTTCGTACTAGCGGTCTTGTGGGCGGCAAGTAAATTTTGGGTCGCACGAGCAACGATATCATACTCATGATCTGTGGTTGTCTTGGTCGAGGCATTCGCCGCGGTATAGGCACTCTTCGCTTTCAGAAGTGCGTTCACGTGTTTTCCTAACGTATTATTTCTTCAGATTCTCTGAGAAGGGACCCAGGGCGTGAAAGACACGCCCTGGGTTAGGTCTGTTAACGGAACAGCTGCTGTAGAGTTTCCGGAGCCGAGTTGGCAATGGACAGCGCCTGAACACCAAGTTGCTGCTGTGTCTGCAGAGCTTTCAGTCGGGCGGATGCTTCTTCCATGTTGGTGTCGACAAGCGAACCAATGCCGGACTTCATGGCGTCGGTCACTTTGGTGACAAACTCGTTCTGACGCTCGATACGTGCAGCCGAGGCACCCAGAGCCGCAGCGCCATCAACGGCAGCCTGGATCAGGGCTTCGATGTCGTCAATCGAGGCTTCAGCAGTTGTCGCATCAGTCATGTCAACGGATGACAGGGTGAGGCCGGCTTCAAAATCAACCGAATCGACGGTGATGTTGGAGGCGGTCACAGCACCAGATGCATCACGGTCCAGCGAAGACAGAACAGTGATGTCGCCACCGGCGGTGTTCAGCAGGTTGGCGCCGTTGAACTGAGACGCGCCAATTACCGAAGTAATCTGGTTTTTCAGCTCGTCCACGTCAGCTTCGAGTTTGGTGTGATCAACGTTTTCACCAGTTGCCGCAACAACTTTTTCCTTCATCTCTTTCAGAAGTTCGGTGATCTGCTCGGCGCCTGCAGTTGCAACAGCAACAGTGGATTCACCCAGCGACAGCGAGTCGGATACGGCTTCAAAACCTGCAACGTCCGATTCCATAACCTTGGAAATCGCCCAGATGGCAGAGTTGTCTTTGGCGGCGCCGACTTCTTTACCAGTAGAGATCTGGTTCTGAGTATCTGTCAGGTCGCTGTTGATGGAGGACAACGTCTGCAGAGCAACCATTGCGCCATTGTTTGTCAGAATGCTGGTCATAGCTTTATTCCTTTAGCGAGTGAGACACTTTGGTCTCAGTAGTTTTCCCTGCCCCGAAGGGCGTTTTGGCGTCTTTCTGACAATGCGTTCAGCCTGCCGGCTTTCGCGCCACCTCAGTTATGAGATGCAAGGAGACATTGCCGCGAAAGGTGCTAAGGGAGTGCTAATGCCGAAATCTACAATCCGTAGAATTTTACTAAACCCTGGCGCGACTTAGCTCGCCTGGCTTAGCTGCGTTTCTCCAGACGTTGACCCGTTATGGTGCCATAGCTTTCCTTGCGCCCGGCGCGGTCATATACATCAAGTCCCTTTTTGACCCGGCGCAGCTCAGCCATACGTGTAGCGACACTGCGGATGCCTTCCATGGCACTGTTGAGCAGCTCCTGGTTTCGCGAGACCTTTGTCTGCACTTGCGCGAGGTCCGCGCGTTCGAGTGTGCCGATCTCATTGAGCTGCGCGATGATTGTTTCTTTGCGGGTCAACAGTTCCTGGATCTGGTTCAGTTCACCGCGCACCAGGGCGCTGCGTTCCTGGTCCAGAATTTCGTCCAGCTCATCAATAAGGCTTTGAGGAGTCTGGTGAGTCAGTTGTGCGTTTAGATCAGTCATTCGAGGAATCCTTCATTGCGTGATACAGCGATTCGGCGAGGCCAATGCCGCCGGCTTCGGTAATTTGTTCGGCCTGGGCGCGGATCAGAAAACTGCTGAACTGATCTTCGCCCTCGCCGCCACCGCCAAGTCCTTCGCGGCTTTTTCCAAGCCCGGCAGATTTCAGCATTTCTGTAAGAAAAGAAGCTTCTAGCTGTTTTGCAGCATCGCGAATCGCAGCATCCTGTGATGCCGCCTGAAGCTTGGGCGGCGGTGGGGGCGCCGGATGAACTGTTGTTAGATTGGGCATTCTGCACCTCGTCTCTAGGTTTAATTCAGATTTGCTTGATTTTTTACAGACTGCCCCAAGAGCGGTTAAAATTACCGTAACTCCTTTGGCCTAAAGCTGGGGATATCGAGATAGAACGTCTGGAATCCTAATGCTTACAAATCTACTCTTTGGTCAGGTGCGCTCAGGCGCTGCAGACCCAGTTGGCGCCAAGGCGGCAGAAGGCCCGCAGCGGCAGCAAGCAAATCGCAGCTTTTCCGACCACCTGGACGATCGTGCCAGACAGCAAGAGACGAGATCGGCGGCGGAAAGAGATCGCTCGGTTCGGGCGGAGAAGGCAGAAGAGCAGCGGGAAGCAAAAGAGCGATCCAAAGCAGTTGACCAGAACGGCTCCAATGCCGGTAAATCAACTGCAGCTGAGAGCGCGGATGCACCTGACCCCAAAGACGGGGTGAAAACCGCCGAAACCGCTGTAGATTCGGACGCGATCGAAGGCAATATTCCCCAGCAAACTGAAGAATTTACCGAAGGCGCTGCTGCAGAGGGCTCTGAGGCTGATGCAACAGACGGTGACACCGAGGCTGATGCAACAGACGGTGACACTGAAGCTGAGACTGCAATGGTGGCTGGTGAAACAGAGAGCGCGGCGCAGGGGGCAGAGGTGCCGCCTTTGGGCCTGCGCCAAGACGCTGACCTGAAACCAACCACTGCAAGCGCCTCAGCAGATCCTGAGATGGCTGGAAAGACCGGCAAGACTGCACCTGTTGCCAATGCGCCTGTTAGCAATGCAGCGGCCGCTATCGCGGGTGGTGAAGGCGATGATGTCACCGCGCAGGTGACACTGGCAGAGGCCGCTCCCGAATCGATGACTGAGGCTGTTGAGGGCGAGGCGGTAAATGTTAGCCGCACGTCTGCTCAGCCAGCCGCCGCCGGCCTGGCTGCTGCGACGACAGCACAGACATCGACTGCCGCACAGAAAAGCTCCACCCAGGCGGTAGCGGCACAGACCCAAAGCCCAGCCGATGCTGTGGACGCGGGTCAGGCTGCAAAACCGGACCAGGCGCAGAGTGATACGCCAGAGGTCGCATCCACTGTACTGGCTGGTGCCCGGTCTCAGGATGGTGCTCTTCGTCCAGGCGATTCGCGTACCACCACCGGCAAATCGACACCTATGCCACAAACCGCCGGGGTGAATGAGGCCAAGGCCGCGCAGGTGGATGAGCCCGCCGCAGAGACCAAAGCCGAGACTTCGCAGCGGGAAACAACTGGAAAATCCGCGAGCTCCGGTGAGGTTCTGGCAGCCGTTGCGGGGCAAACCCGCACCGCAGCTCCCACTGAACCGGGCCGCCGCGCAGAAGGCCGCGCACGCGAATCACGTGAAGCGCAGGCCGTGGTATCCGGAAATGCGAGTGCCACTCCAGCCACCAAACCGACAGCCGCAGCTGTGCAGATCAGCGCTGTTCAACAGGCCTTTACGGCCCAGATGCTTGCCGGGGATGCCGCAGCTAAGGGCGGGCAGAGTGCCGATTCGCCACTGCTGAGCTTTGAAACCCCGTCGAATTTGCCGGGCCTGTCACAGCTATTGACCGAAGCCGTTTTTCAGCCCGGAACTGTGCATCGACCTGAAACCCCACGCCTGGTTGCGGCGCAGCTGGCCCAGGCTTTTGTTGCCAAGGGGGAGCGCAACGTTGATGTGGCGCTGAACCCAGAGGAACTGGGTCGGGTCAAGATGCGGGTCTCCACCAGCGAAACCGGCATTACCGTGGTCATCCAGACCGAGCGTGCTGAAACCGGCGACCTGATGCGCCGCCATATCAACGAGTTGGCGGATGAGTTCCGAAAAATGGGCTTTGAAACGGTTTCCTTCGAATTCAACGGTGGTGGCGCCTCGGGTGGTCACACCAGTAGCGAAGGCGATAGCAAATCCGGACCGGGCAGATCCGGAACAACTGAAATGGACGACCTGTCTGCAACTGAGCTTGCAGAAAAACAGGTACAACATCTCCGGCTGGGAAATGCCGGCGTGGACATGAGGGTCTAACTGATGACAACCGAAGTTTCCGGCAACAACTATAACACCGCAACAACAAACAGTTCCGCCGCTGGTGGCGGTACCAACCTGACATCTGATTTTGACACCTTCATCAAGCTGTTGACGGCGCAGGCCAAATATCAGGATCCGACAGAGCCGATGGACAACACGGAATACGCCTCACAGCTGGCGGAATTCTCGATGGTTGAACAGCAGGTTCTGACCAATGACAACCTTGGCTCGGCGCTGGAGCAGTTGGGACTGGGCAATATGGCGGCGCTGACCGGCTGGGTGGGCATGCAAGTGCGCGCAGCCACGGCGGCGAGTTTTGATGGCGTCAACCCGGTCAATGTGTCGCCCAACCCTGCAGCCGCAGCGGATGAAGTCACGCTGGTGGTGCGAAATGCCGATGGTGACGAGGTCAACCGCATTGAGCTGCCGGTGAGCGCGGAGCCCTATGATTGGGATGGAACCGATTTCAGCGGTGATATGGCCCCGGCCGGGGACTATACCTTTATCGTTGAGAGCTCGGTGGATGGTGAGGTTGTCCTGTCAGAGATGGCGGAAGTTTACACCACCGTTCAGGAAACCCAACTTGCAGGCAGTGACGTGGTCTTGATCAACGAGACCGGGTTTGCGATTCTGGCAACCTCTGTGACCGCGTTGCGGGATCCAAGCGCAGAAACACCTGCGCCAGAAGAGGCTTGATTCAGCGGGCGTCGCGAGGTCTAGAGAGGGTGCCCTGCGGTTAAACGGGGCACCGACCGGAGTGTGATGCCCTGCAAGGCCTGGATATAGATTTTGACCAGCGGTTTTTTCGATCGCTCACGGCGCAGGGGCTAGATGTCGCTGCGCCCTTGCCGTTGCAGGGGGGGCGCTCTAACCGGGTCTGGCGCTGTGGCGACAGGGTGGTAAAGCTCTATCAGCGTCAGCATGACAATCCGCTGTTTGCCAATGATCCCGCTCGGGAAGCCGCCGCGCTTGTGGCTCTTGCCGGGACTGGCATGGTGCCTGTCCTGTTGGGGGCGGGGCGCTTTGAAGGCCATGATTGGCTGATCTATGGTCACATCACCGGAGCGCCCTGGCAGCGCGACAGCGGCCATGTTGCCCAGCTTTTGGGTCGGTTGCATGACCAACCTGAATTCAGCGGCTTGCCGCGCGGCGTCAATGGCAGCGCCGCGCTGGAGGCGCAGGGGGATGCGATTCTCAACCGGTGCACCGCAGACCCCGATCGTGTGGCAGAGCTGCGGGCACTGCGCCCCATCGGTCAGGTGCCACCTTTGCCGCTGCTGTCGCTGATCCACGGGGATCCGGTGCCGGGAAACCTATTGGCGCATGATGGCACGCTGACCCTGATCGACTGGCAATGCCCGCAAATGGGCGACCCAAGCGAGGATCTGGCGCTGTTTTTGTCACCAGCCATGCAGGTGCTGTACCGGGGCGCTGCGCTGTCACCGGCTGAAGAGGAGGCCTTTCTTGCGGCCTATCCTGATACAGCGGTCGTGGGGCGCTACCTGTCGTTAAAGCCTTGGTTTCACTGGCGTATGGCGGCGTATTGCCTGTGGCGCTGCGCCGATGGAAATCCGGTGGACCAGCACGCCTTTGAGCTGGAACGGGCAGCCATGGATCAATCCTGCATTCCCAACAGAGCATAGGCTGGTGGCATGACGATGCGGCGGGCTGGGCCAAAGGGAAACCGGGCCATGCCCTGCATCACCGGCGAATAGGGCAGATCAGGCGCGCGGCCCTGTACCAGATCCGCCAGCAACCGCCCGGCATAGCTGCCCATGGCGACGCCATTGCCGTGATAGCACAGCCCCGCAAACATCCCCGGAGTATCGGGAACCGGCCCAACAAAGGGCACAAGGTTACGCGACATGCAGACCATCCCGGACCAGAAATGGGTGCCTTCTACGCCACGCCAGGCCGGAAACATGGTGTCAAAATGCTTGCGCAGAAGTCGGCGAATAGAGGCCTCTGCACGGGGCGAGGCAAACAGCCCGCCGCGCATACCAAACAGGAACCTCCGGTCCGGCATCAGGCGGAAATAGTGCAGCAGGTTGCGGGTGTCATAGGCCATCTGATCGCTGAACCAACCCTGTGCCTGCAACTCGTCATCCGTCAAAGGGCGGGTGACCATGACGCTTGATTGTGCGGGCAGATACCGACCTGACAGCCACTTTGGCAGACCGTCCCAAGAGTATCCATTGGTGGCAATGATCACTTGTTTGGCGCGAACTTGCCCACCAGGGGTGGTTAGGAGATGCCCGTCGGACGCGGACGCCAGGTGGGTTACGGGGCTGTTTTGGAAAAGACTGGCACCTGCGTTTTCAGCGGCGCGGGCAATGCCAAAGAGATACTTGCGCGGGTTGAGGCCAAACCCAACAGGTGCTGTCAGGGCGCCAAAGAAGGTTCCGTTCAGACCCTGATCTGCGAGCGCGTCTTGTTCCAGAAGATGCGCGGTGCCGCCCGCCGCGGTGATTTCCTCGGCTTCGCGACGCAGGGCAGCCATGGCGCGCGGGCTGTGCGCCATCCGGGTTTCCCCCTTGGAATGGGTGTCTGCTGCGATCCCGTGGCGGTCCAGCAGGCCGCGTACCAGATCAATTGCGGCCAGCTCTGCCTCCATATAGGTTCTGGTGGCTTCATCGCCGAACTTGCGCTGCATGGCGCTGCCCGACAGCATGGTACCGCCCAGGCAACAAAAGCCGCCGTTGCGCCCGGAGGCGCCCCAGCCGGGGGTTTCCGCCTCCAGAACCGCAACGCGGGCGCCACTTTCTGCCAGATGCAGCGCAGCTGACATTCCGGTAAAGCCACCACCGATGACTGCAACGTCAACCTGCATCTCTCCGGCCTGCTGAGGCCAGAGAGGGGCGGCTATGGTCTCATCCCACCAGCAATTTTCGCGGGGGCCGGGACCATAGGCATAGGCGGAAAAGATCCGCCGCATCAGCTGCGCTCCGCGGCATTTTCATCGCGCTTTTGCCGTACGATCTGGCGTTTGTTGACCAGCGAGGCGGTAAGGACGCCGATGGTGACAATCGCGATCATCAGGGTCGAAAGCGCATTGATCTCAGGAGACACCCCAAGGCGCACCGCCGAGTAGATCTTGATCGGCAGGGTTGTGGCCGCAGGTCCCGAGGTGAAGGAGGCGATAACCAGATCGTCCAGCGACAGGGTAAAGGCCAGGAGCCAGCCTGACACCACCGCAGGCGCGATAATTGGCAAGGTGACCAGGCGAAAGGCCTCGACGGGGGAACAGCCCAGATCCAGCGCCGCCTCTTCCAGCGACCTGTCAAAGGTCACCAGCCGTGAAGAGACCACCACTGAGACATAGCACATGGAAAATGTCGTATGGGCCAGCACGATGGTCAGCACACCGCGATCCAACCCAATGCCGATGAACAGCAAAAGCAGCGATAGGCCGGTGATGACTTCGGGCATCACCAGGGGCGCGTAGATCATCCCTGAAAACAGGGTGCGCCCCATAAACCGTCCCCCACGCACCAGAACATAGGCGGCCATGGTGCCCAGAACCGTTGCGATTGTTGACGAGACCACCGCGACTTTGATCGTCACCCATGCGGCGTTGAGAAAGGCTTCGTTCTGCATCAACTCGCCGTACCATTTGGTCGAGAACCCCGCCCAGACGGTGACAAGTTTGCTTTCGTTGAAACTGTAGATCACCAGAATCAGCATCGGCACATAGAGGAAGGCAAAGCCAAGCGTCAGCGAGACCGTATTGAACCAGCTCATGCGTTTCATTGTTCGGCCTCCTGCTGTTTTTGCTGATTGCGCTGGAACAGCACAATGGGAATGATCAAGAGCAGCAACAGCACAACTGCCACTGCAGATGCCACGGGCCAGTCGCGGTTGGAGAAGAACTCTTCCCACAGGACCTTACCGATCATCAGCGTGTCAGATCCGCCCAGCAGCGATGGAATGACGAATTCGCCCAGCACCGGGATGAAGACCAGAAAACAGCCGGCGATGATGCCGTTTTTCGACAGCGGGATAGTCACCAGCCAAAAGGCCGACAGGCGCGAACAGCCCAGATCCTCGGCGGCCTCAATCAGCGATTCGTCCAGCCGTTCAAGGGCGGCATAGATCGGCAGGATCATAAACGGCAGATAGGTGTAAACGATACCGATATAGACGGCGGTATTGGTGTTGAGGATGGTGAGCGGTTCGGAAATCACCCCGGTCCACAGCAAGAACTGATTGAGAAAGCCTTCGTTCGACAGGATGCCCATCCAGGCATAAACCCGGATCAGAAAGCTGGTCCAGAACGGCAGAATCACCAACATCATCAGGGTTGCACGCCATTCTTCGGGCGCGCGTGCCATGGCATAGGCCATCGGATAGCCAACCAAGAGCGTCAGCGTGGTCGAGATCAGGGCGATCTTCAGCGAGCTGAGATAGGCTTTCCAGTAGAGATCATCCTGGGTCAACCAGGCGAAGTTTTCAAAATCCAGCTCTGACAGGAAGGCCCAAATTCCGGTCGCCCAGTCAAAATGCGGCGTATAGGGCGGACGGGCCAGGGCCACATCGGAAAGCGAGATCTTAAACACGATGACAAAGGGCACCAAAAACAGCGCCAAGAGCCAGAGATACGGGACAGCGATCAGGGTAAAGCGGCGCATTATTCAGCCAACAGAACGCCTGCCGTGGCGGTCCAGGACAGCCAGACAGTGTCTTCCCAAGTGAAAGCACGACGTGAAATGCGGCGGGTGTTGGCGCTTTGCGCCTTGATCACCGCGCCAGAGGGCAGTTCGACATGATAGGTGGAGATATTGCCGAGATACGCGATATCGAGGATCTTTCCCTCCACCGCATTATCGACATCAGTGGGTTTGTCAGAAGTAATGGTGACTTTCTCTGGGCGTATCGCCAGATGACAGGGCTGACCGTCGGAGAAAGGGTTTGGCGATTTGACATTCAGGGGCGCTTGCCCGTCCTTCCAGGCCATTGAATAGCTGTCTTCGCCATTTGGGGTGGCGGTCCCGCCGATGATGTTCACCTCGCCGATGAAATCAGCAACATAGACCGAATTGGGCGTTTCATAGATACGGTCCGGGGTCGCGACCTGGATGATCCTGCCGTTGTCCATTACCGCGACGCGGCTGGCGACGGTCATCGCCTCTTCCTGGTCATGGGTCACAATGACAAAGGTGGTGCCGGTCTTTTCCTGAATGTCCATCAGCTCAAACTGGGTGTCCTGACGCAGCTTTTTGTCTAGCGCACCCAGGGGTTCATCCAGCAGCAGAAGCTTGGGCTTTTTGGCAAGTGAGCGTGCCAGAGCAACCCGCTGACGCTGACCACCCGATATTTGGTGCGGCTTGCGGCTGGCAAATTTCTCCAGCCGGGTCAGGCGCAGCATTTCGTCCACTCGGTTGCTGATCTCGGGCTTGGCCATGCCTTCGCGCTTCAGGCCAAAGGCGATGTTTTCCCAGATGCTCAGATGCGGGAACAGCGCGTAGGACTGAAACATCATATTGGTGGCGCGCTTGTTCGGAGGCACCGGCGCCATGTCTTGACCGGCCAGAAAGATCTTTCCCTCAGAGGGGGTTTCAAACCCGGCAAGCATCCGCATCATGGTGGTCTTGCCGCAGCCCGATGGGCCCAAAAGCGCAAAGAACTCTTTCTCATAGATGCCGATGGTCAGGTCGTCGATCGCCGTGAAATCACCAAATCGTTTTGTGACGTTCTGAAACTGGATCAAAGGCTTGGCCTCTGGATCGTTCCAGGGTTCGAATACAGGAATGGTCAAGCTGCGTCCCCCGCAATTTCTGAAAACGCGGACTGCAAGCCACGTTATCAGAGGTTTGTCGCAATTAGGCAATGGCAGGGCGCGCTGGGCGCCCCGCCGGATCAAGCGTCTGAGATCAGGTGCCTGATTTGATTTTGGTCCACATGCGGGTCACCACACGCTGTACCTTGGGGGCATAGGGGGTGGTGGTGAAGAGGTTGGCCAGTGTATCCGCATCGGGGTAGATCGCCGGATCGCCGACCACGTCTTCAGCCAGGAACTCTTGCGAGGCCATGTTGCCGTTGGCGTAATACACATAGTTCGATGCGGCCGCCATATTCTGCGGATCCATGATGAAGTTCAGGAAGGCATGCGCCGCATCCGGGTTTGGTGCATCAACTGGGATGGCCATCTGGTCAAACCACATCTGCGCGCCCTCGACGGCTGCATGATAGGCGATTTCGACGCCATTGTCGGCCTCAGCAGCGCGATCGCGGGCCTGCAGCACGTCCCCGGACCAGCCAACAGCAACGCAGATATCGCCGTTCGCCAGACCATTGATATACTCGGACGAGTGGAATTTCTGGATATAGGGGCGAATGCCCATGAAGACGGCTTCGGCCTTGGCCAGCACCTCGGGGTCATGGCTGTTGGGGTCTTCGCCGATGTATTTCAGCGCGGCCGGGATCATTTCAGCAGGCGCATCCAGGAAGTGCACGCCGCATTCGCTCAGCTTTTCCATATTGGCGGGGTTAAAGACCAGCTCAAGCGAGTTGATCGGCGCATCGTCGCCCAGCAGTTCTTTGACTTTGCCGATGTTTACGCCGATGCCGGTGGTGCCCCACATGTAGTTGATGGAATAGGCATTGTCCGGGTCATATTGTTCGGTGCGGGTTTCCACGACATCCCACATGTTCTTGTGGTTAGGCAGCTTGGACATGTCCAGCTTTTGGAAAGACCCGGCGATAATCTGACGCTGCAGGAATGTGCCACTGGGCACCACAACGTCATACCCAGATCCACCGGCCAGCATTTTGGTTTCCAGCAGTTCATTGCTGTCAAAGACATCGTAGATCAGTTCGATACCGGTTTCAGTCTCGAACTTTTCCAGCAGTGCTTCATCAATATAGTCGGACCAGTTGTAGACGCGTACTTCGTCTGCCATGGCGACCGAGCCGAGCAAGGCGACGGCGGTGGTGGTTGTGAGCATTTTGAGTGTCATGGAAATCTCCCTGTGGGTACCGGTGTGAGCCCGGCTGAACTAGATTTGATCAAGTTTTACCTCATTCGGCAATACTGTTTATGTTTCCACCGGGCAGAACTTCGTGCAAGCTGCTCAAAATTTAGGAGGATAATCGCAAGTGTCGGTGACCAAATTAGCATCTCACGCAGACCAGGCCGCCCCGGATGATAGGCCAAAACTGCCCGCCCATGAGACCGTCTATCAAAAGATGCGCGCGCAAATTCTCTTTGGCGAGCTGGCCCCAGGGCAGGCGGTCACCATCCAGGGGCTGACCGAGTCATTGGGGGCGGGCATGACCCCGGTACGTGAGGCCATTCGGCGGTTGATTTCCGATGGGGCTTTGATGTTTCAGGGCAACCGCCGGGTCTCGGTGCCCTTGCTGCGGTCTGAGGATATAGATGAGCTGATTTTTGTAAGAAAAACAATAGAGTCAGAGCTTGCACGCCGGGCTGCTCTGCGCATATCTGCCGATCAGATCGCCCGTTTGGAAGCCATTGATACCGCCCTGGATCAGGCGATTTCTGCGGGGGATGTCACCGGCTATTTGGTGCAGAACTACAGCTTCCATTCCGAACTCTATGCCTGCGCCGACGCGCCGATCATGTCGGATTTGGCAGACCGGCTGTGGCTGCGCTTTGGTCCTTCGCTGCGGGTGGTCTGCGGTCGCTTTGGAACCCAGAGTTTCCCGGACCGCCATAAGGACATCATTGAGGCCATGCGTCGGGGGGAGGCAGAAAAAGTGGCGCTGGCGATGGAAAAAGACGTCGAACAGGGCATGGAACAAGTGAGTCAGGGGCTGGTCAGCGCCAACTGATTCGATTGACAAGGAGAAATTTGATCATATTCTAGGGCCAATCTCTCATTGACGGAGTCTGCCTGATGAACGCGATCACCAATCACATGCCCACGGCCGAATTGCAGGCTTTGGATGCTGCCCACCATATGCACCCCTTTACCGCCAACGGCGAATTGGCCGAAAAGGGCAGCCGCATCATTACCCGTGCGACGGGTGTTACCCTGACCGATAGTGAGGGAAATGAGATCCTAGACGCCATGGCGGGCCTGTGGTGTGTCAACATTGGCTATGGCCGCGATGAGCTGGCCGATGTGGCTGCGCGCCAGATGCGGGAACTGCCCTATTACAACACCTTTTTCCAAACCACCCATGTGCCGGTGATTGCATTGGCCGCCAAAATTGCTGAGCTGGCACCAGGTGATTTGAACCACGTGTTTTTTGCGGGTTCAGGATCTGAGGCAAACGACACCAATATCCGTATGGTGCGGCACTATTGGGCGCTGAAGGGTAAGCCAACAAAATCGGTCATTATCAGTCGCCATAATGCCTATCACGGCTCTTCTGTGGGCAGTGGCTCGCTGGGCGGTATGAGCGGGATGCACGCGCAGGGCGGGCTGCCGATCCCGGATATTCATCACATCAACCAGCCCCATTGGTGGGCCGAAGGTGGCGACACCTCCGAGGATGATTTTGGTTTGGCACGGGCGCAGGAGCTGGAAGCCGCGATTCTGGAACTGGGCGAAGATCGGGTTGCCGCCTTTATCGCTGAACCTGTCCAGGGCGCTGGCGGTGTTATCGTGCCGCCTGCCACCTATTGGCCTGAGATCCAGCGCATCTGCGACAAATATGAAATCCTGCTGATCGCGGATGAGGTGATCTGTGGGTTTGGTCGCACCGGCAATTGGTTTGGCTCGCAAACCATGGGAATTCGTCCGGATATCATGACCATCGCCAAGGGATTGTCGTCCGGCTATGCGCCCATCGGCGGCTCAATTGTCAGCGATGAGGTTGCAGCGGTCATTGGCTCGGATGAGTTTAACCATGGCTATACCTATTCCGGCCATCCCGTGGCCTCGGCTGTGGCGCTGGAAAACCTGCGTATTCTCGAAGAAGAGAATGTCGTTGGTCATGTTCAGGATGTTGCGGCGCCCTATCTGAAAGAGAAATGGGAAGCGCTGGCAGATCACCCGCTGGTAGGCGAAGCCAAGATCGTCGGCATGATGGGGTCGATTGCCCTGGTTCCGAACAAAGACAGCCGGGCGGGCTTTGCGACCGAGGCGGGAACTGTCGGGTTTATCTGCCGCGAGCGCTGCTTTGCCAATAACCTCGTTATGCGGCATGTGGGCGATCGGATGATTATTTCACCACCACTGGTGATCACCCCTGAGGAGATTGATGTCCTGATCGCGCGGGCCCGGAGCTCGCTGGATGAGTGTTATGCAATTCTGCAGGAAAAGGATCTGCTGCACAGCGCCTGACCCTGCGCGGCAAAGAACAACCTGGCCAAAGCACCCCAGGCCTTGCACCCCATCAGGTGCGAGGCCTTTTTGTTTATGGTGAACAAGAGTTCCCCAGTGTTAGCGGAAACTGCACAAATCTGTCGCAAATCTGTCGTTGGGGGGCGCTGTGAGTCCAAAGTGTCTATCGTTGCGGCCTAAGCTGGTCTGATAATTATTAATGGATGATGCGGTTGCATCCCCCGGCAAGGGTATGCTTACATCACGTCAGAAGCGCAGAACCAATCTGCCGATTATAAAAAACGGGGAGCCTGCTTTGGCTGATGCGTCTAATACTGACGCGTTCGTAGAATTCGAACGCGTGCAAAAGAGCTACGATGGTGAAAATCTTGTCGTAAAAGACCTGAACCTCATTATGCCCAGAGGTGAGTTCCTCACCATGTTGGGCCCCTCGGGTTCCGGTAAAACCACCTGCTTGATGATGTTGGCTGGATTTGAGACGGCAACCCATGGCGATATTCGCCTTGGTGGCACCTCGATCAACAACATCCCGCCGCATAAACGTGGCATCGGCATGGTGTTTCAGAATTATGCCCTGTTCCCGCACATGACCATTGCCGAAAACCTCTCCTTCCCGCTGGAAGTCCGCAAGATGGGCAAATCCGAGCGTGAGGAAAAGGTAAAGCGCGCGTTGGATATGGTGGAAATGGGCAGCTTTGGTGGCCGTCGTCCTTCGCAGCTTTCTGGTGGACAGCAGCAGCGTATCGCCCTGGCGCGGGCGCTGGTGTTTGAGCCCGAGCTGGTTTTGATGGATGAACCGCTTGGCGCGCTGGACAAACAGCTGCGGGAAAAGATGCAGTTTGAAATCACCCACCTGGCGCACCGCCTGGGCATTACTGTGGTCTATGTGACCCATGACCAGACCGAAGCCCTGACGATGTCGGACCGGGTTGCGGTGTTTGAAGATGGCCGCATTCAGCAGTTGGCGCCGCCAGACAAGCTGTATGAAGAACCGCAGAACAGCTTTGTTGCGCAGTTCATCGGTGAAAACAACACGCTCGAAGGCACCGTCAAAGAGATCAACAACGGTGTCGCGCTGGTGCAGCTGGACGGTGGTGAGCTGATCGACTGTCGGCCCGTCAACGTCAGCAAGCCGGGCGAGCGGACGCGTGTTTCGATTCGCCCAGAGCGCGTTGAATACAACAAGGATCGTCTTGCCGAAGGGGTTCATACCCTGAAGGCAGAAGTGCTTGAATTCATCTACATGGGTGACATCTTTCGCACCCGACTGCGCGTTGCAGGCAACGATGAATTTGTGATCAAGACACGGAATGCGCCTGATCAGGTCCGTCTTAAACCCGGTCAGCAGATCGAAATTGGCTGGTTGCCCGACGACTGCCACGCCTTGGACGCCTGATCCATACCGTACACAAGCACAACTCCCGGCGAGTATGACCGGGAGGGTAAATATTAACGAACGAAATTCAACAAGGAGTGACTTCTCATGAAGATGACAAAACTGTCAGCATTGGCTATGACCACGGCGCTGATCGCGCCGGCGGCCTTTGCCGAAGACATGGCAAACGAACTGACCCTGGTATCCTGGGGCGGTGCCTATCAGGACAGCCAGAACAAAGCCTATGTTGAGCCCTACCTGGCGGCAAACGATGGCGTTAGCGCCGTCTGGGACGAAAGCTCGGCTGAAGCGGTTGCCAAGCTGCGCGCCATGAACGAAGCCGGCAATGTGACCTGGGATCTGGTCGACGTTGTTGCGTCTGACGCCATGCGCCTGTGTGACGAAGGTCTCGCTGCAGAGCTGGACCACGACGCAGACCTGGCCGCCGCTCCCGATGGCACACCTGCCTCGGAAGACTTTGGCGACCTGCTGGTTTCTGACTGCTTTGTGCCTCAGATCGTTTATTCGACCACCTTTGGCTACCGCACCGACCTGGTTGGCGCCGAGGCACCTACCTCTGTTTGCGACATCTTTGACCTGGCAAAATTCCCAGGCAAACGCTCGCTGCAGAAGCGCCCAATCGACAACATGGAATGGGCTCTGTACTGCGACGGCGTTGCCAAGGACGACATCTATGACGTTCTGGGCACCGACGAAGGTGTAACACAGGCCCTGGCCAAGCTCGACACCATCAAGGACAGCGTTGTCTGGTGGTCTGCTGGTGCGGAAACACCACAGCTGTTGGCCGATGGCGAAGTGATCATGGGCTCGACCTACAACGGTCGTCTGTTCTCGGCGATTGCCGAGCAGGATCAGCCAATTGGTATGCTCTGGGACATGCAGTCCTTTGACCTGGACGGCTGGATCGTTCCCGCCGGTCTGCCAGCGGACCGCAAAGCCCGCGCAATGGACTTCCTGAAGTTCGCCACCGACACTCAGCGTCTTGCTGATCAGGCGGCGTATATCTCTTACGGTCCTGCACGTGCCTCCTCGGCACCGCTGGTTGGTAAGCACGCAGTGCTGGGCATCGAAATGGCGCCTCACATGCCAACAGATCCTGCCAACTCTGGCAATGTGCACACCTATGACTATGAGTGGTGGGCAGACAACCGTGATGATCTGGACGCAAAATTCCAGGCCTGGTTGCTCCAATAATCTGACCTCGTTGTGATAACGGGAAAGGGCCCGGCATTGTCTGGGCCCTTTCTCCACCAATCAAAAAAGACCCGACGGGGATCCCCACCATGAGTGACACCACCCAAAATGGCCCTGTGCTGGCCGCTGATGGCACGCCGCTAAAGCGTAGCCTCGCGAAGGCACTGCGGCTGCAGAAGCTCAGGGCTTTGATGCTGATTGCACCGCTGCTCCTGTTTATCCTTGTGACCTTCATCCTGCCTGTTGGCGATATGCTGTACCGTTCGGTAGACAACCGAATCGTTCAGGAAATCCTACCCAAAACGGTGACAGCGCTCGAATCCTGGGATCCCGCCTCATCGGAATTGCCAGACGAGGCGGTTTTTGCCGCGCTGGCGGTGGATCTAAAGGCCGCGGCAGAGATCAAGGTGCACACAAAAGTGGCAAAGCGCCTGAACTACGAGAACCCAGGCCTGTCCTCGGTGTTTCGTAAATCCGGCCGCAAGATCAGAAAATGGGATGTTGAAAACGAAGGCCCCTACAAGGAACGCCTGATCGAACTCAACGATGGCTGGGCTGATATCGAGCTGTGGCGCACCATCAAGACATATTCCGGGACCCATACCGTGGGGTATTTCCTCAATGCGGTAGACATGAAACTGGGCGCTGATGGTGCCGAGATCCGTCCCGAGACAGAACGCATTTACAACACCATGTTGATCCGAACCATGCGGATGTCGCTGATCATCACCTTCAGCTGCATTATGCTGGGCTATCCGGTTGCTTGGCTGCTGGCCAATATCACCACCCGCAATGCCAACATGTTGCTGATCCTGGTGCTGCTGCCATTCTGGACCTCGCTGCTGGTACGGACATCATCCTGGAAAATCCTGTTGCAACAGCAAGGCGTCATCAATGACGTGCTGGTCTGGATAGGGCTGGTTGGTGATGACAATCGACTTGTGTTGATCAACAACGAGTTGGGTACCATCATTGCGATGACCCATATCCTACTGCCCTTTATGATCCTGCCGATGTATTCGGTGATGCAGACAATCCAGCCCACCTATCTGCGGGCGGCCAAATCGCTGGGCGCCACCAACTGGACAGCCTTCTGGCGGGTTTATTTCCCTCAGTCCATTCCGGGCATTGGCGCGGGATCGATCCTCGTCTTCATCCTGGCGGTTGGCTACTACATCACGCCTGCCCTGGTGGGTGGTACCAAAGGGACCTTCATCTCCAACCTGATTGCCTATCATATCTCGACATCGGGCAACTGGGGTCTGGGCGCGGCACTGGGCGCGATCCTTCTGGCGGTGGTGCTGCTGCTGTACTGGGTCTATGACAAGATTGTCGGCATCGACAACGTGAAGCTGGGGTAACCGACAATGAGTGCACTTCCTCCATATGCGACCACTGGCCAACGGGCCTGGTACTATTCCTTCCGGGTAATCTGCGGGCTTATCTTCTTCTTTCTGATTGCTCCGATCGTGGTGATCATCCCGCTGAGCTTTAACGCGCAGGACTTCTTTACCTTCACGCCGGAAATGCTGCGGCTGGATCCTGAAGGGTTTTCGCTGAAACACTATCGCGATTTCTTTGGCAACGATTCTTGGCAAAGCGCGATGTGGAACTCGCTGAAGATTGCCCCCATGGCTACGCTTGTCTCTGTGACTTTCGGAACCTTGGCGGCGATCGGCCTCAGCCAACCCCATGTGCCGTTCCGTCGGGCCATCATGGCGATTCTGATTTCGCCAATGATCGTACCGCTGATCATTTCCGCTGCGGGCATGTATTTCTTCTACAGCCGTATTGGCCTGCAGGGGACATATCTCGGGGTGGTTTTGGCCCACGCGGCCTTGGGTATTCCCTTTGTGATCATCACCGTGACGGCAACGCTGGTGGGTTTTGACCGATCGCTGACCCGTGCGGCGGCAAATATGGGTGCGGATCCGGTGACTACTTTCTTCCGCATTCAGATGCCTTTGATCTTGCCTGGTGTGATCTCTGGCGGCCTGTTTGCCTTCATCACCTCATTTGACGAGGTCGTGGTGGTTCTCTTTGTCGGCTCGGCTGGTCAGAAAACCCTGCCCTGGCAGATGTTCATCGGCCTGCGTGAGCAGATCTCCCCCACCATTTTGGCGGTGGCGACGATCCTGGTCGCGATCTCTATCGTGTTGCTTGCAACCGTGGAAATGCTGCGGCGACGTTCGGAACGTCTGCGGGGCATGAGCCCAAGCTAAACGCGGTAAATCACACAATATTATTAAGGAGGCCCCAGCGTTCTTGGGCCTCCTTTTTTATTGGGGTTTCGTGACTTGGGCCAAAGCGCCTATGCTGATCAAACAGATCCAACACGCGCACTGAGATGATGAAATACCCCTTTTCAAGCCCAGAAGTCGAAGCGGCATATCGCCTGCCGGACGAGACCGCCCGTGAGGGGCTCTTGCTGTTGCGCGACATGATTTTTGACATCGCTCGGGGTCGGCCAGAGATTGGGCAGATCGAAGAAACGCTGCGCTGGGGCCAACCGGCCTATCTGACACCGCAGACCAAGGCCGGAACAACACTCCGCCTGGGCGTGCCAAAATCCGCAGGGTTTGCCCTGTTTGTGCATTGCCAAAGCCGCCTGATACCCGAGTATCTGACAGCCTATCCGATGTGGGATCGGGTGGATGGAACCCGCGCAGTTCTGTTTGATCAGGTCACAGAGATAGATCCGCTGCGCCATGGTTGGCTGATCGAACAGGCCCTGACCTATCGGCTGCGCAAAAAGACGGCAGCAAAATAGCGCGTCCCAAGGTCAGCGTCCCAGGGTCAGCGGCGTTTGCGGTCTACCTTGCGTTTGACCTTTGCCGCCTTGTGTTTGGACCTGCTGCTTTTGCGTTTTGCGGTATGTCCTGCGGGGCTGCGTCGACGACCGCCGCCCTTTCCGCCCCCGCCAGCATAGCCGCCTCTGGGCAGGGCTTCCTCCTCGATTGACAACAGTTCCAGCTCCAGCCCGCCAGTGACTGGCGCCGCCTGTGTCAGGCGAACGGTGACGCGCTGGCCAATCGAGATGGTGAACCCGGTATCGGCCCCCATCAAGGTGCCGGCCTCGGCGTCAAAGTGGAAAAACTCCCGCCCAATGGTGCGCACCGGCACCAGGCCATCGGCGCCGGTCTCATCCATTTTCACAAAGGCACCAAAGCGGGCGATACCGCTGATCCGGCCGGTGAACTCACTGCCCACCCGTTCCGACAGATAAGCTGCCAGATAGCGGTCGGTGGTGTCGCGTTCGGCAATCATCGAGCGGCGTTCGGTTTCGGAAATATGAGTGGCGGTTTCTTCCAGGCGGTCGATCTCTGCCGGTTGCAGGCCATCGTCTCCCCAGCCATGGGCGGAGATCAGCGAGCGATGCACAATCAGGTCAGCGTAGCGCCGAATGGGCGAGGTGAAATGTGCGTAGTTGCGCAGGGCCAGGCCAAAATGGCCAAAGTTTTCAGGTGTGTAATAGGCTTGCTGCATCGACCGCAGGGTCGAGATATTGATCAGCTCGGCGTCATCGGTGCCCGCTGCGCCATTGAGCAAGGCATTCAGGTGCTTGGTCTGCAAGACCTGGCCCTTGGCCAGCGGAAAGCCCGCAGCCATGGCCGTTTCCCGCAGGGACTCCAGCTTTTCCGGGGCCGGTTCTTCGTGCACCCGGAACAGCAGTGGCGAACGCTTTTTGATCAGGGTCTCGGCGGCGGCCACATTTGCGAGGATCATGAATTCCTCAATCAGCTTATGCGCGTCCAACCGGTCACGAAAGGCCACCGAGGTGACCTGACCATTGTCGTTCAGCACAATTTTGCGTTCAGGCAGGTCCAGATCCAGCGGCTCGCGCCGGGCACGGGCCTTTTTCAGCGCTGTGTAGGCGGCATAAAGTGGTTTGATCACCGGCTCCAAAAAGCGCTCGGTGCGCTCCGTCACCTGGCCATCCATGGCGTCCTGGACCTCGGCGTAATGCAGCGAGGCAGCAGACCGCATCAGCCCGCGCACAAAGCGGTGCGAAATCTTGTTGCCCTCGGCGTCGATTTGCATGCGCACTGCCAGACAGGGGCGCGGTACGCCCTCGTGCAGCGAGCACAGATCGCCCGACAGACGGTCAGGCAGCATCGGCACCACGCGGTCCGGGAAATAAGAGGAATTGCCGCGCTTGCGCGCCTCACGATCCAGCTCGCCGCCGGTTTTGACATAGGCGGCAACATCGGCGATGGCGACCCAGATGATATGGCCACCGGGGTTCTGAGGATCGGTATCCGCTTCGGCGTAGCAGGCGTCATCGTGGTCGCGGGCATCGGCCGGGTCGATGGTGATCAGCGGCATGTCGCGCAGATCTTCGCGCCCCGATAGCCCCATGGGTTTGGCGGCATCTGCTTCGGCCACCACCGCATTGGGAAAATCATCGGGAATACCATGCTGATGAATGGCAATCAGCGACACCGCCTTGGGGGCAGAGGGATCGCCCAGCCGGTTGATCACGCGGGCGCGGGGCAGGCCCATGCGGCCCTTGGGGCCAGCCTGCTCGGCCTCGACCAGCTCACCATCACGGGCGCCCTGCATGGCGTCCTCAAGCACGATCCATTCATTAGAAGAGGACTTTTCAATCGGTACAATGCGGCCGCCCTCGGCGCCCTTGCGGAAGATGCCGATAACCCGTTTGGGGTTCACGCCAATGCGGCGGATGATGCGGGCCTCGTAGTGGTGATCGGATCCATCTACCTTGCTCAACCGGGCCAGAATGCGGTCACCCTGTCCCAGGGCAGGGCCTGCGGGGGTGGTTACCACCAGCACGATCGGTTCGACCCCTTCGCCGTGCCACTCCAGCGGCTGGGCATAAAGATCGCCATTCTCGTCCGGCGCCTTGACCAGCAGCACCGTCACCGGGGGCAATTGCTCGGGGTCGCGATAGGTTTTGTTGCGTTTTTGCAAATGCCCTTCGGCCTCCAGCTCCTTCAGCAGGCGCTTGAGATCAATCCGGTCGGCGCCCTTGATGCCAAAAGCCTTGGCAATGTCGCGTTTCGATGTCTGGGTCGGGTGGGCGCTGATCCAATCGAGGATCTCGGCCTTGGAGGGAATACGGGTCATATACCCCGCCTAGCATGGCTGGGAGGAGAGGTCATGGGCAAAAGCGCTGCGTCAGATGCAACTCTGCTATCGGTGGTCGGGCAGATCCGCCGCAGTGTCGACATCCCTAAGCTGATCAGTGAGCGCAATGCGATAGCCGGGCAGACTGCGCAAGCTGTCCGCCAGCGCCTGTTCGCTGGACCAGCGCACATTGCGAAACAGGCTGCGGGGCAGGCGTTTGGGGTGTTTGGCCCCGACCAGCCAATAGCCGCCATCCAGTGCGGGGCCAAAGACTGCGTCATGCCCCCCGAGCGCGGCAAAGGCGCGGGCAATATGGGCGCGGGTCACGCCGGGGATATCGGCGCCAATCAGGCAGACCGGTCCGGGGCCAAATTTGCGCAGCATTGCCCCCATGCGCTGTCCCAGATCCCCCCGCCCCTGCGGCTGACGGGCCAAATCGCCAGGCCAGACGCGCGAGGTGACGGCCAGATCTGGCGCAACGGCCAGAACGAGCTCCCAGCGGGGATCTCGCAAGCGGCGGATCAGCCGGGCAGATTGATGGCGAAACCACCAGGTGGCGGCAATCTTGCCAATGTCACGCCCAAGCCGGGTTTTGACCCGGCCGGGGCGTGGCTCTTTCACCATGATGATTAGAACCGGCCTCACGCCAGCTCCAACACCATATCGCGGTGATCAATGCCAGCATCATCATAGATGGGTCCAAAGGCCTGAAAGCCGAGCTTTGTGTAGAACCCCAGCGCGTGGATCTGGGCGCCGAGTTTGACGCGGGCGATGCCGGGTGTTTTTTGCGCAATTTCGATGGCTGCGCGGATAATATCCGCCCCGAGGCCAGTGCCACGGGCGCTTTGCAGCACACAGACCCGACCGACCTTTGCCACATCGCCCTGAAACAGGATGCGTGCGGTGCCAACCGGGGCGCTGCCGTCCTGTGCCAACAGATGGGTTGCGACTGCGTCAAACGCGTCCTGTTCTTCCGCGATTGGCACGCCTTGTTCTTTGACAAAAACGGTGTGGCGCAGGGCAAGGCAGGTGGCAAAATCCCGGGTCTCGGCGATTGTGATGCTCATGCAAAATAGTCTTTCAGGATGCGGGCATAGATGGATTTCAGCTGGGTGATCTGTTCAACCGGCACACATTCATCAACCTGATGCATCGTCTTTCCGACCAGGCCAAACTCAACCACTGGGCAGTGATGTTTGACAAAGCGCGCATCCGAGGTGCCGCCGGTGGTCGACAGCTCGGGTTTGATCCCCGTCTCGGCCTCCACGGCACCTGCAACCAGATCCGAAAGAGCACCGGGCGGGGTGAGAAAGCTCTCACCGGAGATTTTTATCTTCATCTCGATTGAGACGCCAAATTCTGCCGTGACCCGGTCCACCTCGGTCTGCAACCAGCTGCTGAGACTGGCGCCACTGTGGCTGTCGTTGAAGCGGATGTTCACCGTTGCGCGGCTTTGGGCCGGGATCACATTGGTCGCAGGGTTGCCGGTGTCGATGGTCACAACCGCCAGGGTCGAGGCATCAAAATGATCGGTGCCCTGGTCCAATTGGTGGCTGGCCAGGCGGTCCATCAGCCGCGCCATGGCGTTGAGCGGGTTATTGGCACGGTGGGGATAGGCGGAGTGCCCCTGTTTGCCGGTCACGGTGAACCAGGCGGACATCGAACCGCGGCGGCCGACCTTGATCATCTCGCCCATGGTTGTGGGGCAGGTGGGTTCACCAACCAGACAGACGTCCATCTTTTCCCCCGTTGCCGCCATATGGTCGAGCAAGGCAGTGGTGCCGTCGATGGCATCGCCTTCCTCATCGCCGGTGATGGTCAGGATCACCGCGCCGTCGGGTGGGGTGTCGGTGACAAAATCAATGGCAGCGGCGGCAAAGGCCGCAACGCCAGATTTCATGTCGGTTGCCCCCCGGCCATACATCACCCCGTCTTTTATCTCAGCGCCAAAGGGGGGCATGGTCCAGGCGGTCTCATCCCCCAGGGGCACCACATCGGTATGGCCATTAAAGCCAAAGCTGCGCCCATGGCCCTTGTCCCCCCAGCGGGCAAAGAGGTTGGAAATGCCACCACGATCCACCCTTGTGCAGGTAAACCCAGCTTGCGACAGCAGCTCTTGCAACATCTGCAGCGCGCCACCTTCTACAGGGGTTACAGAGGGGCAGCGGATCAAATCCGCAGTCAGACGAACCGGGTCGATGGGGGCCATGTGGGTGCTCCTGTGCGGCGTACGGGGGCACGCCCAAAATTAGGTTTTGAGTGATTTAACGCGCTTTTGGAGCCCGTGCAAACAGAGCCAGATCACGCTGTAAGGCGCAGCCCAACGCCGTCGCGGCCTGTCTGGGGCCTTGTGGCGCAAAAGCTGCGCCCTGATCTTGGGGAAACTTACTAGCTGACACCTCGTAAAAATGCGTGGTAAAGAACAGTTAATAAAAAAGACCAGAGGCAGGTCACCAGCGAGCGGAACCACAAAAATGTGGATTTTGCCAATATATAAAGGGCCAAAAAGGTCCAGGCAGCGCAGCGGATCTTTCGCTGTGGCGTGACGGGTGAGTTGTCTCTCCAATTGAGGATTGGAGCAAGGCAAATGGCGACAGCATCAGAGCTGGGATACGATACAGGTGCGTCTGCGACCGAGATGGCCGAAACGATTTTTGGCGACGGTGTCACCGTGGTCAGTGCTGATTACAGCGGCGACAGCCGATCATCGGCGATCTATTCAAACGGGGACGCCCTGGCCCCCGGCGCCACCCCCGGGGATAGCGGCGTGATCCTGTCAACGGGACGGGCCAGCAGCTACACCAACTCTAGCGGTGATCCCAACCGGGCGACTGACACCTCGCGCAATACCAGTGGCGAAAACAACAACTCGGATTTCAATGCTGCGGCCGGTGCCAGAACCTATGACGCCTCCTACCTGGATGTGAGCTTTATTCCCGACGCTTCGGTCATGACCGTGGAGTTTGTGTTTTCCTCCGAAGAGTTCCCGGAATATCAGGGCTCGATCTATCAGGATGTGGTGGCTGTGTGGGTCAATGGCTCGGTGGTCGAAATGGACGTCGGCGGTGGCGCCGCAAATCCGGGCAATGTCAGTGCCTCGATCAATGAAAATCTCTACCTTGATAACACCGGTGATGATTTCAACACCGAGATGGACGGCCTGACCATCACCATGACGTTGACCATGTATGTCAATCCCGGCGAGGTAAATGACATCCGCTTCGGCATCGCGGATGTGGGAGACAGCAGCTACGATAGTAATCTGTTGATCGCAGCTGACTCGGTGCAGACCGATCTGGTGGCGCTGACCGATGAGGTCCATGTGGCAGCGGATGGCAGCAAGGTTGTCGATGTGCTGGCCAATGACGTCAGCCCCTCGGGCGGGGTGTTGACGGTCACCCATGTCAACGGGGTGGAGGTCTCCGCTGGGTCTGTGGTGACGCTGCCGACGGGGCAACAGGTCGAGGTGAATGCAGATGGCACCCTGACGCTGCACGGTGACGGGGATTTTGAAGATTTCAACTTTACTTATACCGCCAGCAATGGGGACAACAGCGATACCGGCTTTGTAAAAGCCAGCTCGATTCCGTGCTTTGTGGCCGGGACGTTGATCCGCACCCCGGAGGGGGACGTGCCGGTTGAGACCCTGCAGCCCGGCGATCTGGTGACAACCAGAGACCAGGGGCCGCAACCGCTGCGTTGGATCGGATCCCGCAGTGTCCGTGCTGAGGGCGAGTTTGCGCCGATCCTCATCCGTGCGGGCAGCTTTGGCACCCACCGCGATCTGATGGTTTCGCCGCAACACCGCATTTTGCTGCGTGACGCCTATGCAGAGCTGTTGTTCGGTGAGGGCGAGGTGCTGGTTGCAGCCAAGGATCTGCTGAATGGCGGCAGTATTTCCCGCCAGTTTGGCGGTGACGTCACCTATGTGCATCTGTTGTTTGACCAGCATCAGGTGATCTATTCTGAAGGGCTGACAACCGAAAGCTTTTTACCCGGCCCGCAAACGGCTGAGCTGTTTGAACAGCCGGTCTTGCAAGAGATTTATGCGCTGTTCCCCGAACTCGACCCGGAAACCGGCTTTGGCTATGGCGCGTCTGCCCGGCCTGGGTTGAAGGGATTTGAGGGCAGGCTGCTTGCGGCAGTGCAGGCCGCCTGATCTGATGTGCTGGCTGGGCATCATCGATTTTGCGCGAGGGTGTTCGGACCTGTCCGGGCTGGTTCAGGCCCTGCGGGCTGAGGGTGGTGACGACGCCTTGATGCTGCGCGGCACCCTGGTGGTTGAAATGTCGATCCCAGACAGTCCCCGACTTGAGCCCCTGTTGCAATTTTCCCAGGATGGCGACTGGCCGATCTCCCTGGGGATCCAGGCAGTGCCGGGCGGCGGCGTCAGCCTGATCTTGCACCAGAGCGGCCGTCTCTCCCATGCGACG
Organism: Phaeobacter sp. G2; assembly: GCA_025163595.1. Taxonomy (NCBI): domain Bacteria; kingdom Pseudomonadati; phylum Pseudomonadota; class Alphaproteobacteria; order Rhodobacterales; family Roseobacteraceae; genus Phaeobacter; species Phaeobacter sp. G2. Next base: position 29,149 of record CP104100.1, on the reverse strand, counting down.
CTCAATCCCAGCGGGGCAGGGCACAGCGGACAGGTCAGGCTGACCTATGCCTGGGACAGTCTGGCAGGATACGCGCGCCTTGCCCTGGAATGCGCCGACAGTGATCGGGTACAGATCGCCTTGCTGCCGCCGCCATGCCCCTGGCGCTATCAGGATCTTAAAACTCTGGTCTCCCCGGGACCGTTGCGTTTCACCTCGGCGGCGCTGACCTATTTGGCTGTGTCCAACGCGCTGGAGCCCGTAGGACCGATGCCAGGTCTTGCTCCAGAGACGCCGGTGGCAACACCGCAGGGGTATCGCCCGGTTGACACCCTGCAGCGCGGTGATCTGGTCCTCAGCGAGTCCGGCGAAAGCCTGCCAGTTTTGCATGTCTTGCGCCGCGAAGTGCCAGCCATGGGGATTTTTCGCCCGGTTGTCCTGCGGGCGCCTTTCTTTGGATTGCAGCAGGCGATTCAGGTTTCGGCCTCGCAACGGCTGGTGCTGAGCGGCAGTGAGGTGGAATATCTGTTTGGACGGCCCGCAGTTCTGGTACCGACGCGCCATTTGATGGGGACATCGGTGGCAACAGCTGTGGCAGTACCGGATCATCCCAGGGGCAAGGGGATGACCACCCGTTATACGCAGCTGATCTTGCCGGATCACGCGCCGTTGCTGGCTGCGGGCGGGGTTCTTGAAAGCCTGTACCTGGGCAGCCTGCGGCGTGATGCAACACGTCTCAAAGCCAGCCAGTTGGCGGCAGTGGATCGCGCCACGGTGCCGGAACATGGCCCCCCCAGGTATCCGGTTCTGGGTGCTTTTGATGCTGCGGTTCTTGCGGAACGACGGGTGGCCTGAGGGGTTCAAGCTTGCTTGAACCTGTTGAACCACCTAAGACTTATTCAAAAGTGACGTATCCGGTTCTGAGGTATTGATTTGCGCGCTCTTCGCTTTATCCCCCCGTTTCTGCTCCTTCTTTGGGGAAATGCGCTGGCGGCGCAGGTGGTCGATGTCAATACGGTGACCCGTCCGCCCTTTTCAATGATTGAAAACGGGCGTGAGACCGGCTTTACTATCGAGCTACTGCAGGAAATTGCCCACCGTCAGGGCTGGGACCTTGCCATTCACCGCAAGGACACCTTTGCCGAGATGCTGACGGGGGTTCGCGACGCAGAGGTGGATCTGGCTGCGGCAAATATCTCGATTACCTCGGCCCGTGAAGCAGAAATGGATTTCAGTCAGCCGGTGTTTGAAAGCGGGCTACAGATCCTGGTGCAGGCTGCGGACGTGCGGGAACCATCGTTGATGAAGGCGCTGCTGTCCTGGGATCTGGCCCTGGCGATCGGGCTGGCGTTTTTGCTGTTGCTGGTTGGCGGCATGTTCATGTGGGCCCTGGAGCGTCGTGCCCAACCCTATTTTGACCGTCCCCTGAAAGAAGCCTGGTTTCCGTCTTTTTGGTGGGCGCTCAATCTGGTGGTAAACGGCGGCTTTGAAGAACGGGTGCCGCGCACTGCTATTGGGCGGATGTTTGGCGTGATGCTGGTACTGTCTTCCCTGTTTATCGTGTCGATCTTCGTCGCCAAAATAACTGCGGTGATGACGGTCGACGCCATCAGCGGTTCGATCTCCTCTGTGAATGACCTTTACGGCAAACGCACCGGCACCATTGAGGGGTCCACCGCCGCTGGTTTCTTGCAGCGCCGTGACATCGACTATCAGGGCTTTGAAACCCTGGATGAGATGCTGGCGGCCTTTGAGGCAGGGGATATTCGTGTCGTGGTTTTTGATGCACCAGTTCTGAACTATTATGTGCAGCATGGCGGCAGCGAATATGGCCGCACCATCGGATCAGTCTTCCTGCGTGAATACTACGGTTTTGTTTTCCCACAGGGATCTGAATTGACCGAGCAGGCCAACCGGAGCTTGTTGGAAATGCAGGAAGATGGCAGCTATGAGGCGCTGTATCGCAGCTGGTTTGGTCGATTGAACTAACGGTATCCCCGGCCAGAGCCTATCTCTGGCATTTTCCCGTTGCGTAGCCGCTAGTGAAAAACGGGTTCTTCGCCCTCAAAGAAGGGGGTCATCTGGGCCACGATCACGGCGTTTTCTTCCAGCGCACGTTGCATCAGCGCATGTTCTTCCTCACCAATCTCGTGGCCTTCTTCCTGACGTTCGGCAAGGGTGCCATAGCCGGTGACATCCAGCGGTGCAGTATCGGCCTGTTTCAGGATGGCGACAGTCTCGCGGACGGCCTCTGCCTCATCGACGCCAGAGGCATAGATCATCAGGGCTGCCCCGGTTGCGCCTTCGGGCAGACCATCGCCTTCTTTGCGACCGATCTGAACCAGGAGCGTATAGACCTGTTGGCGGGATATCTTCTTTTTTTCCATATCGTCGCCATAGCCCTGTCGGCGCCTTGGGGTCAATCGAATTCAGATTGTTCAGGCTTGCGGCAGGCCTGCAAAGGTTTCAAACCTATAAAACCCGTGGTCAGCTACAGGAGATCCCATGCGGTTTTCGCTTTCACAGATTTCGCCCCAGGTTTGGAAAAACGGTGGTGGCTCTACGCGGGAACTGGCCCGCGAAGACACCGCCAAGGGGCACATGATCTGGCGCGCCAGCCTGGCGCGGATCGACCGGGACGGGGCGTTTTCTAATTTCCCCGGCCTGTCGCGTATTCATTGCATCGTTTCAGGCGCTGGGTTGCAGCTGTCCAACGCCGATGTGCAGCTAGTGGCGGACCCCCTAAAGCCGTTGCATTTTGATGGCGGGCTGGATCTCACTGCGCGGCTGAGGCTGGGCGCTTGCGAGGCCTTTAACCTGATCTATGACCCAGACCGTATGAGCGCCGAGATGAAAATCTGCGACGCGGGCCGACACCACTTTGACGATGGAACCCAACTGATCTTTGTTCTGGAGGGATCCCTGCGGCTGGAGACTTCTGCGGGTGTTGAGCAGCTCAGCAGCGGCGAGGGATGGCAGGGTGTCGCTGGTGGTATTGTGGATATTGCGCAGGATGGCAGGGCGGTGCTGCTGCGCTTGGGGCACCTTTAGACAGGTCAGTAGGTAGTCACAAATGTCCGACTAAAATAGCCGCTCAAAACAAAATGCGCGCCCCCTTGGGATCAAGGAGACGCGCAGCATGGAACCTTAGCGCGGCGGGATCAGTCGCGCAGCAATTCGTTGATACCGGTCTTGGACCGGGTCTGTGCATCGACGCGCTTGACGATCACCGCACAATACAGGCTGACGTTGTTCTTTGATGGCATCGAGCCAGAGACAACCACCGAATAGGGCGGCACTTCGCCATACATCACTTCGCCGGTTTCGCGGTCGACGATCTTGGTCGATTTGCCGATATAGACGCCCATGCCCAGAACCGAGCCTTCGCGCACGATGCAGCCTTCGACCACCTCGGAACGGGCACCGATAAAGCAGTTGTCCTCAATGATGGTGGGGCCGGCCTGCATGGGTTCCAGCACGCCGCCAATGCCAACGCCACCCGACAGGTGTACGTTTTTACCGATCTGGGCGCAGGAGCCAACGGTGGCCCAGGTGTCAACCATGGTGCCTTCGTCCACATAGGCGCCGAGGTTCACAAACGAGGGCATCAGTACCACGCCGGGGGCGACATAGGCGCTTTTGCGCACGATGCAGTTGGGAACGGCGCGGAAACCGGCCTCTTTCCACTCGGCATCGCCCCAGCCCATGAATTTGCTGTCGACCTTGTCCCACCAGCTGGACCCCTGCGGACCCCCGGACTGCATTTCCATATCCTTGATACGGAAGCCCAGCAGTACGGCCTTTTTGGCCCACTGGTTGACGTGCCAGTCGCCGCTGTCCAGTTTTTCGGCAACCCGCAGCGACCCGGAGTCCAGCGCCTGCAATGTGGCCTCGATGGCTTCGCGCTGCTCACCTTTGGTGGCGGGCGTGATGCTGTCACGGGCCTCCCAGGCGGCTTCGATCGCGGTTTCCAGCTGAGCGTTGGACATTGGGGGGTACTCCGGCATGTGTGTAAAATTAGGATTCGCAGCTTTCTAACGGCAATCTGCGCGCAGGTCATGCCCGGATTACGGCCAAAATGACGCCCTACCCGGCGTTTTGACCTCTTTAGCGTACCCGGCGCAGGTGGCGGCGCAGGATTTCGCAGGCGGCAGGGGCATCCTGGCGCTGCATCGCCTGCACAATGGCGGCGTGATCCTGATCTATGCGGGGGCGCCACTGGTGCCGCCAATTGGCAAACAGATGCCGCGCCGAGGCAATGTGCAGATCATCAATCGAGGCCAGCAACCGGGGCATCTGGCAGGGGGCCAGAATGATGCGGTGGAAAGCCCGGTTACAGCGCTCCCAGGTGGCCATGTCCTCGGCTGAGTCGCAGTCAATACGGGCCGCCTCTGCGGCATCCAGATCCGCCTTGGTGATCCGGGCAAACCCATGGGTGAGCGCCAGGACCTCCAGAGCAACCCGCATTTCGATCACTTCGCGGATCTCACTGGGGTTCAACGCGCTGACACGGGTGCCGCGCCGGGGTTCGGAAATCGCCAGCCCGTGGGCTTCGAGCCGCAAAAGTGCCTCGCGCACCGGCACGTGGCTGGTGTCAAAATTCCGGGCAATATGGTCCTGTCGCAGCTTTTCCCCTGCCTTCAGCGCGCCGGTAACGATCTGCTCGCTCAGAGCCTGATAGATTGTATCTGCGATTGTTGCGGTCATGACAGGTCGATAGGGCGGCTGCGATGGTGGTGCAAGGCTCAGGCCAGCGGATCCGGGGCAATATTGCCGCCACAGAGCAACACCGCCACTCTTTCGCCCGCGGCGGGCTGATAGGCGCCCGAAATCAGCGCTGCCAGGGCGGTGGCGCCGGCGGGTTCGACCAGTAGCCGGCGCTCGCGCCACAGGGCGGTCTGGGCCGCGGTGATAGCCGCATCCGTGACGGTGAGCGAGGTCAGATGCCCGGCCTGGCGCTGCTGCTGTGCCAGATCAAAACAGATCGAACCGATCCGCCGCGCCCCCAGCGCATTTGCGGCGACGCCGGAAACCTCAACATCCACTGGCGCCCCAGTCGCCAGGGCCGCATGCAGGGCGCAGGAGGTTTCGGGCTCCACCGCGATGATCTTTTTGGCGCCCTGGAACCAGGCCATGGCGCCGGCGATCAAGCCACCGCCACCAACTGCGATGATTACCGTATCAGCCGCCAGACCCTGGTCCTGCCATTCGGCAAAACAGGTGCCCTGACCGGCGACGGTGCCGGGGGCATCATAGGCATGCACCTGTCCGGCGCCGGTGTCCTGCTCATAGGCCTGGGCCTGTTCCAGCGCATTGGCATAGGCGCCAGAGACCACCTGCAGATCAGCGCCAGTGTTGCGGATCAGGGCGATCTTGGCGGGGCCTGCCATTTCCGGCACATAGATCCGCGCCTTGTGGCCCAGCTGATGGGCGGCATAGCCGACGGCGGCACCGTGATTGCCCCCGGATGCGGCGACCAGACCTGCGGCTGGCACATCCTGGCTCAGCAATGTGTTAAAGGCACCGCGCGCCTTGAAACTGCCGGTGTGCTGCATGTGCTCCAGCTTCATCTCGATGGGATAGCCCAGGCCAAACCCCAGCGTCTGCATTACCGGTGTGATCTGAATATGGCCTGCGATGCGGCCAGCGGCGGCTTTGATTTCGGTGGTCCAGTCCATGTGCAGTCTCCCCTGGCTGTGCGGGCCAGACCTTAGCGATTGTCGAAGGTGATACAAGCCTTTGCAGCGGGCTACCAATTCTGTTCAAACTGCGACCAGCGGGGCTGGTGCCTGTCACCCCAGGGAGGCTAAGCTGAACCGCAATAGTTCAAATAGGATTGCCTGATACACCATGAGTGATGATCGCCATAGCCGCTTCCCGGATGCCCATTCAGACCGAGATCGCGCCGAACATGTAGAACTGACACCGCAGTCCGCCTCGCGGGCCTATAGTTTGGCCTTTGCGGATGAAGAGTTCCTGTGCCGCGAGGAGCTGCGCCCGGTCCGCCTTCAGTTGGAACTGCTCAAAGCGCAGCTGATGCTGGACGAACAGGGCATTGACAGCACTATCGTCATGTTTGGCGGCGCCCGTATTCCCAGCCCGGCCAACAAGGAAAGCGCCCGGACACAGACGTTGGCGGATCTGTCTCATTTCTACGATGAGGCGCGCGACTTTGCGCGCATGATGACCGAGAGCTCAATGAAGACCGGCGGGCGCAAGAATGTGATCGTCACGGGCGGTGGCCCGGGGGTGATGGAAGCAGGCAATCGCGGTGCGCTGGATGCGGGGGGCAAATCGGTGGGCCTGTCCATCGTGCTGCCACACGAACAGGCACCAAATGGCTATGTCACACCCGAGCTGAGCTTCAACTTTCACTATTTTGCCATCCGCAAGATGCATTTCCTGATGCGGGCGGCGGCGATCACCGTGTTTCCGGGTGGCTTTGGCACCCTGGATGAATTGTTTGAGAGCCTGACTCTGATTCAGACGGGCCGGATGGAGCGGGTGCCGTTTATTCTGTTTGGTCGGGCCTTTTGGGAGAAGATCATAAACTGGGATGCGCTGGCGGATGCCGGCACGATTTCTGAGCAGGATCTTGAGCTGTTTAAGTTTGTCGAAACCGCCGAAGAGGCGGCCGAGATCATTCATAACTGGTCGCCTGAACCCGCCCGCGACAGCCTGCCTGGTCGCGAGCGTTAGGGTCCAATCATGGCCGGTGTTTCCCTCGATCGGAGGGAGGCGCCGGGCTAGGCGAATTCTGCTGGCAGAACGCCAATTTCGATGCCCTTGGGCAGGCTGGTCACGATCCGGGCGCCATCGACATCCTTGATCGCATAGCCATAGCCGCGCAGGCGGAACTGCCATTCGCGGGGGCTCAGCGCTTTTTCGCGCTCTTCGCGGATCAGGTCGAGCACATAGGGCTCAAGATTGCTGTTCGCCGCCTGCGGCACCTGTGTTTCCAGTTTCATGCTCAGTCCTCATGGATTCTTTTGATTGTTTCTGAGGGTGAAACTGTCGGTCGGCTGTGGCCGGAATATATCCGGTTTGAGGAAAGAATGTGGCAGGGCGGCAGTGTCGCCGGAAGGCCACATAAAAACGCCTCGGGCGTAAGACCCCGAGGCGTCAGTGTATCAGGACTGCGCGGGGCAGGTTCGGCGTTTATGATTTTACGCCTGTCTCTGCCTCGATCTGCTTACGGCTTTTGCGGGCGCGTTCGGTTGCGGATTTCAGCTGACCACAGGCGGCCATGATGTCTTCGCCGCGGGGTTTGCGGATCGGCGAGGCATAGCCAGCATCGTGGATGATATCGGAAAAGGCGTGAATGCGGTTGCCAGAGGAGCGTTTGTAGGGCGCTCCGGGCCATTCATTAAACGGAATGAGATTGATCTTGGCCGGAATGCCTTCGATCAGCTTGACCAGACGGTGGGCGTCTTCCTTGCTGTCGTTTACATGATCCAGCATCACATATTCAAAAGTGATGCGTTCGGAATTTGCCAGCCGGGGATAGGCGCGCAGGGCCTCCAGCAGAGTCTCAATGTTCCAGCGTTTGTTGATCGGCACCAGTTTGTCGCGGACCTCATCCGTCGTGGCGTGGAACGACACCGCCAGTAGGCAGCCGATTTCCTCCGCTGTGCGGGCGATTTCCGGCACCACGCCTGATGTCGACAGGGTGATGCGGCGACGGCTGAGCTGGATGCCTTCGGGATCCATGGCGATCTTCATCGCGTCGCGGACATTGTCAAAGTTATACAAAGGCTCGCCCATGCCCATCAGCACGATGTTTGACAGCAGGCGGGCCTCTTCGGTGTTGCGGGTGCCGGGCACGGGCCATTCGTCCAGATCGTCGCGCGCCATCATCACCTGACCGATGATTTCGGCGGCTGTCAGGTTGCGCACCAGTTTCTGGGTGCCAGTGTGACAAAAGGAGCAGGTCAGGGTGCAGCCCACCTGGCTGGAAATGCACAGGGTGCCGCGATCGGTTTCGGGGATATAGACCACCTCAACCTCGTGACCGCCGGCAATGCGCACCAGATATTTGCGGGTACCATCCTCAGAGACCTGTTTGCTGACCACCTCGGGGATGGCGATCTCAAACCCGTCTTCCAGCTGAGCGCGCAGAGCCTTGGAGAGATTGGTCATCTCGGCAAAGTCGCGTTTACCCCACTGGTAGATCCACTGCCAGATCTGGCCGACTCGCATTTTTGCCTGCTTTTCAGGGATGCCAATATCAATCAGCGCCTGGCGCATTTTCTCGCGGGTCATGCCGACGAGATTGGTCTTGCCGCCCTCGGGCAGCTTGCGGGGCAGGGTCAGAACGTCTTGGGTGATCGGCGCGTTGGCGGTCATGGCAGCGTGACTCTAAATCAGGAGGGTGGATGCGGCTCTATATAGGAATTTGTTCAAAGATCAAAAGGAATCCGATGTCGGTTTCGGCACTGGGGCAAAGCTGCAGGCGGCAAAAAGGCCGCCCAGCGGGTGCGGGGCGGCCTGATCTCAGCGCTGAATTTGGTGTTTCAGGCCTTATTCTGTGGCCGGTTCCCAGGCAAAGACCTGAAACGGCGCGTCGACTGGGGTGTCAAACAGCGAGTTGGTGAAATTCGACAGGATTTTCTGGGCATAGATCACCAGGAGGTCCATCATCGCCTTGTTGTCGTATCCGGCTTTGAAGAAACGCGAGGTTGCGGCCTCGCTCGGGTGGCCATGTGTTTCACGGATGGCCAGCGCAAAGCTGCGCAAGGCTTCCAGTCGGTCGCTTGGCAGTGGGGTTTCATCGCGCAATGCATCAATGATTGCAGTGTCGATCTTCTCGGCCTGCGCGATCATCGTATGGGCTGGCACGCAGTAGTGACACTGGTTGGCAACATTGATTGTCAGCCAGACGACTGTGCGTTCTTCCGGGCTGAAACCGGAGGCCTCTGCCAGTCGGTGGAGCTGAAAATACCCTTCCAGCAGGGAGGGGCTTTCGGCCATGACGGCATAGAGGTTTGGAACCATGCCATAGGTCTTGATGGCCTCTTCCAGCCGGGGTTTTGCGGCCTCTGGGGCGGTTTCAAGGGTATGGAGTGTGGCGGTGACCATGTCGTTAATCCTCTTGATTGGGTTTGCGATAGCTAGGGGCGTCGGCAAAAAAGGATAACTGGCAGTAATCAACAAAGGTATGTGCAGCATAGAACCAACTTCCCGAATATGTGTTTTGGCGTGAAGGTTCTGTGGGTTAGCGTGGTCTAATCGGCGCACGACAAGGTTTCCCCAGGGCGGGCGCAGCGCGCCTTGGGACGCACTGCGTTTGGTCGGTCGGTTGTGGGGGTACGGGGGGAGCGAAAGCATAGAAAAAGCCCGGTCAAAGGACCGGGCTGAAACGGAAAAGATAGATCTTTAAAGATGTGCAGCGGTTAGCTGCCGCAGCGCTTTTCGGCGTCTTCAATGGCTGCGGTAAACCCAAGCAGCGAGAAGGTGTCCTTGGTCTGGGTGCCCCGCGCTGAGCGCGCCGTCAGCACCGCACCAGCGCCACGTTTCATGGCGGTGATGATCTTGGCATCATCTGCCGCCGTCGCAGGCCAGGCCCATTCGCCCTCGGTGAAAAGTTCAAACTCGCTGTCGCCAATTGTCATGTTGACCGTTGATCCGGGCGCAAAGGGGTAGCCACCGGTAAAGGTCACCTGACCATTGCCGCCATTGTCGGGGCGGAAAAAGACAAAGAGCTGAATTTCACTGCGGCGCACGGCGACCACGCGGCCATCGCGGGTATTGACGGTTTCTTTGGGGGCAGACACGCCCCAGCATTCTTTTGGGCTGTCACCCTGAAAGACGCTCCAATCCACATTGGCACCGACGCGATTGTCGGTGGTGGTTTGCTGCGCGGTTGCAGTTGTGGCCATAGCGGCCAGACACAGGCCCGCGATCACACGGGCGAGTTTCGATGCCATTTGTCCCGACTCCAAGACTGTCTCTACCTCAATTTCTGTGAGAGCGAGCAGCGTTTAGACCGCCGTCTCTACCAGATGCTCTCGCTTGCCATACACAAGCACACTAACGTAACAAGCGCTACGGGCGAAAGTGCGTTTGGCAGGAATTCGCCAAGAAAAGAGGCTGAAACGATGACAAAACCAGTTCCAATGGCAGAAGTTTGGCGCGGATCCCTACTGGAGAGCCTGCATCTGGGCCATGCGGTGATCTGCGATGACAGCGGTCAGATTGTGCGCAGTTGGGGCGATGCGGATGCGGTGATCTACCCGCGCAGCTCGGCCAAGATGATCCAGGCGCTGCCGCTGGTTACCTCTGGGGCGGCCGCCAAATATGGGCTCAGCTCAGAACAGTTGGCACTGTCCTGTGCCTCCCATAATGGCGCTCATATCCATACCGACCGGGTGAATTCCTGGTTGGCGCAGCTGGAGCTGGGCGATGATGATTTCCGCTGCGGGCCGCAAGAGCCGGATGATATCCCGGCCCGCAACGCGTTGATCAAGACCGACACCAGCCCCTGCCAGGTGCATAACAACTGTTCCGGTAAACACGCCGGGTTTTTGACCCTGAATCAGCACCTGGGTGCTGGGCCGGACTATGTCGAGATTGACCACCCGGTGCAGCAGGCCTGCCTCACGGCTTTTGAAGAAGTTACGGGCATGGAGAGCCCCACCTATGGCATTGACGGCTGCTCGGCGCCAAACTTTGCCACCACGGTACATGGCCTGGCGCGGGCGATGTCCTGGTTTGCCTCGGCTGCGGATCGCTCTGATCGGGCGTCGGATGCGGCGGCGCAGCTGGTTTCGGCGATGGCGACCCATCCGGATCTGGTGGCGGGAGAAACCCGCGCCTGCACCAACCTGATGCGGGCCATGGGCGGCAAGGTTGCGGTGAAAACCGGAGCCGAAGCGGTGTTTGTTGCCATCATTCCCGAAAAGAAACTGGGCGTTGCGGTGAAGATCACGGATGGCGCCACCCGCGCCAGTGAATGTGTCATTGCCTCCATCCTGGTGGGGCTGGGAGTGTTGGAGGCGGACCACCCGGAGACCCGTAAATATGTCAATGCGCCCCTGTTGAACCGGCGCGGCATTCATTGCGGCTCGGTGCGCCCCAGTGCCGAGATGCTGTTCTAGCCTGAGCCACCTGCCAGGGGTCTGAAAATAAAGGGGGGGCTCCCGCCCGTCGGCGTTTCGGGGCCGAAACCCCTCCCGTTGGGCCCGGCGCCGCGCTGTCGCGCGGCGCGGCAGCGCCTGGAACCGGGGGCGCGGTGATGGGGTTAGAGCATGTCCCAGATAAGTTTGATCGCCAAGGCAACCGAGGTAAGCACCAGCAGGGGTTTGATCAGGCCCGCGCCTTTGGTCTGGGCCAGAGTGGCGCCAGCCTGTGCACCGGCAATCTGCGCAACGCCCATGCACAACCCGGTGATCCACCAGGGCGTTGCCACCAGGGCAAAGGCGCAAAGCGCCCCGGCATTTGAGGCCAGGTTCAGCAGTTTGGTATGGGCGGTTGCCTTGAGGATGCCGTAGCCCGCAAGCGAGACAAAGGCGAGCATATAGAAGCTGCCAGCCCCCGGTCCCAGTAGCCCGTCATAGGCCCCACAAAGCGGCACCATGGTCAGGGCAAAGGTCGCGGGTCCAAGGCGGCGGGTACGATCCTGATCGCCAAGCCCCTTTTTGAAGGCAAAAAACAGAGCAATGCCGATCAGCAAAACCGGCAGGATCATCCGGATCCAACCGGTGGGCAAGATGGTGATCAACAGGGCGCCAAGGATGGAAGCCACAAAGGCAATCAGCGCTGACCCTGCCTGATCCCGCAGTTTAACATGGCCGCCTTTGGCATAGGCGCGAGCGGCCGTGGCGGCGCCAAACAGGCCCTGGATCTTGTTGGTGGCCAGTGCCGTGACCGGATTGGCGCCGGCCAGCAGCAGCACAGGCACGGTGATCAAGCCACCGCCCCCCGCAACCGCGTCGATAAACCCGGCAACAAACCCCGCTGCCATCAGCAACAGCAGGGTCTCAATACCCACTTCCAGCATCTGGAATTATCCTTTGAAATCGGCGCGGGCATAGCCCTGAATGTACAACAGTGCGGTCAGATCACCATGGTTGATGCGGATCTCACACTGGGCCGCGACCGAAGGTTTCGCGTGCAGCGCCACGCCGGACCCGGCGCGCAGCAACATGCCCAGATCATTGGCGCCATCGCCCACAGCAATCACATCCGCCTCGCTGATCGCAAGCTTGGCGGTGATCTGCTCGAGCGCTTCCACTTTTGCTTCGCGACCGAGGATTGGCAGGCCTGGCTTGCCGGTGAGTTTTCCATCCGCCACCAGCAATGTGTTGGCGCGGTTCTCATCAAAGCCGAGCTCAGCCGCGATGCGGGTGGTGAAGGCGGTAAAACCACCAGAGACCAGGGCGGCATAGGCGCCTTTGGCCTTCATCGTGGCCAGCAAGGCCGGACCACCGGGCATCAGGGTGATGCGGGTGTCCAGAACCTGGCCTATCACCGCTTCGGGCAGGTCTTTCAGCAGAGCGACCCGTTCCGTCAGGGCGCCATCAAAATCCAGCTCTCCGTTCATGGCGCGGGCGGTGATGTCTTTTACACGGGGGCCAACGCCGGCCTCTTCGGCCAGCTCGTCGATGCATTCCTGCTCGATCATGGTCGAATCCATATCGGCCAGCAGCATCTTTTTGCGCCGGTTGGCGGCGGGCTGCACAACCAGATCCACGCCAAGCGCCTGCAGGTCTTCCCAGACTTTCCATTGATTGTCTGGCCGGGCTTCAAGCGCGAATTCTGCTGCGATATCAGGGGCAAGCCAGATGGCTTCGCCGCCGCCCCAGGCATTGCGCAGGGAGTCGACCAGGGCCGGGTCCAGGCAGGGTGTGGCAGGGTTGCAAAGCAGCGTGGCAATATACATGAGACAGTTCCATCTGGCGCGTGGGTTGCGCTCTCATAGCCTCCGGAGCCGTTGGGAACCAGCCCCCAAACCTTTGGGCGCCGCGAGCCGACCCCTGTTTAGGACGCAGGACGAGGTTGTGATGGCGATGGAACGGCGCTCCAGCGGGGGAATGAGGTATTGCTGCCAAGATGACCCTCACCATGGCGATGATCGGTACTGTCAAAATGGCTCCGGTCCTGTCCCATAGGGCGCTTCGGGTTGCCAAGGGCCCGACTGCAGGGGAGGCTCAGCAGTTGTTGAGAAATTGCACCCGCATCGCCCCGTTGGGCCAATCCATGCCTGGCTTCGATTGCTGAAACAATTGCTGAGCGATGATTTGATATTTTTGAGGTGTCAGCACTCCGATGCTGATCATGGTCTTTTTGGCCCAGCAGTCGGCCTGCGCTTCGGCTCCAGGGAAGTAATTGCCCAGAGTATGGCCCAGCGCATGGTGGGCGCATTCGTGATAATAGAAGAATTCGACAGTGGCGGGATGCATGTTGGCGGTGACATTGGGATTCCACAGCACAACGGGCATGCCGTTTGGCGCATTCGTGGCAATCGCAATGTCAGAAATTGTCTGGTCCGGAAAATAGCTGACCGGAATGTTCTGTGCGTTGAAGCAAGTGGGATAAGATTGTGCCTGGGCGGTTTTTCCAAAAATCATCAGGCCAAGGCAGGCGGCAAAGAGAAAACGAATCATGTCTACTACTCCAGAATCAATGGTCTTGCGCAGTCGGAGGAGATGCCCAGAGCTGCGATGATTACCCTGCCCAAAGCCTAACACGGAAGTAACGCTCGCCAAGAAGTTTCCGAAAGGCGTCACGATGTGTCGTAAAAATAATCCAAAGCGGCGCTTACTCGTCTTTTTGCACTTGCAGCACGCCTGACTGCCCCCTAGCTCTGGCGGCGGGACACCCTTCCCCAACGAAGGGCAGATATCTGTAAGGATAGCATCTATGGCTACTCAGCAACCGGCGACGCGGCCGGGTAATCCGCGTTTTTCTTCTGGCCCCTGCGCCAAACCCCCTACATTTGAATTGTCCAAACTGGCCGACGCCCCTCTGGGTCGCAGCCATCGCGCCAGCGTCGGCAAGGCCAAGCTGAAGGATGCCATCGAGGGCACCCGCGAAATTCTGGGCATCCCCGCAGATTATCGTATTGGTATTGTTCCCGCGTCTGACACCGGTGCGGTCGAAATGGCCCTGTGGTCGCTTTTGGGCGAACGCAAGGTGGAGATGCTGGCCTGGGAAAGCTTTGGCGCGGGCTGGGTCACCGATGTGGTGAAGCAGCTGAAAATCGACGCCGAAGTGAAAACCGCCGACTATGGCCAGATTGTCGATCTTGCCTCGGTGGATTGCACCAACGATGTGGTCTTTACCTGGAACGGCACCACCGCCGGTGTGCGGGTTCCCAACGCCGACTGGATTGCCGATGACCGCGCTGGTCTGACCATCTGCGACGCCACCAGCGCCGCCTTTGCGATGGATCTGCCCTGGGACAAGCTGGATGTGACCACCTTCTCCTGGCAAAAGGTTCTGGGCGGCGAAGCGGCTCATGGTGTGATCGTGCTGTCGCCCCGCGCGGTGGAACGGCTGGAAAGCTACACCCCGGCCTGGCCCCTGCCCAAGATCTTCCGCATGACCAAAGGCGGCAAGCTGATTGAGGGAATCTTTACCGGTGCCACCATCAATACGCCGTCGATGCTGGCGGTTGAGGACTATCTGTTCGCGCTGGATTGGGCGCGTTCGGTTGGCGGTCTGAAGGGCCTCATCGCCCGTGCTGACGCCAATGCGCAGGCCGTGTTTGATTTCTGCGATGCCAACGGCTGGATCGCCAATCTGGCCGAGGATGATGCGACACGCTCCAACACCTCGGTCTGCCTGAAGTTCACCGATGACCGCATTCAGGATGGCGCCGCCTTTGCCAAGGCCGTGGCCAAACGTCTGGAAGCTGAAAACATTGCGCTGGACATTGGTGCCTACCGCGACGCGCCTGCGGGTCTGCGGATCTGGTGTGGTGGCACGGTGGAAACCGCTGACATCCAGGCCATGTTGCCCTGGCTCGCCTGGGCCTTTGAGGCCGAGATCGCCGCACAAGGCTAAATCTCAGGACTGATCTTGTCGCCCGGCGGAGACGCCGGGCAGCGCCCGACGCTCCCCTAAGCCAAATCCCCATTCAGGCCGCATTCGGCCCCCGATATTCAAAGGACCGCACCAACATGGCTCCCAAGGTACTCATCTCCGACAAACTCTCCGAAGCCGCCGTACAGATCTTTCGCGATCGCGGCATCGACGTGGATTTCCAGCCTGACCTGGGCAAAGACAAAGACAAGCTCGCCGAAGTCATTGGCCAGTATGACGGTCTGGCGATCCGCTCGGCGACCAAGGTGACGGACAAGATCCTCGCCAATGCCACAAACCTCAAGGTCATCGCCCGCGCCGGCATCGGCACCGACAACATCGACAAGGAGGCCGCGTCGAAAAAGGGTGTGATCGTGATGAACACGCCCTTTGGCAACATGATCACCACCGCGGAACACGCGATTGCGATGATGTTTGCCGTGGCGCGTCAGATCCCCGAGGCCTCCACCTCGACCCATGCCGGCAAATGGGAAAAATCCAAATTCATGGGCACTGAGCTCACCAATAAAACCCTGGGCGTTATCGGCGCCGGCAACATTGGTGGCATCGTGTGCGATCGCGCCCGTGGCCTCAAGATGAAGGTTGTGGCCTATGATCCCTTCCTGGGTCAGGAAAAGGCCGACAAGATGGGCGTCGAAAAGGTCGAGCTGGACGAGCTGCTCGCCCGCGCCGATTTCATCACCCTGCACGTGCCCTTCACCGATGCCACAGCCAATATCCTGAGCCGTGAAAACCTGGCCAAGACCAAAAAAGGCGTGCGCATCATCAACTGCGCCCGTGGTGGTCTGGTGGACGAAGAGGCCCTGGCCGAAGCCCTGAAATCGGGCCATGTCGCTGGTGCCGCCTTTGACGTGTTCTCGCAAGAGCCCGCCAAGGAAAACGCCCTGTTCAACCTGCCCAACGTGGTCTGCACGCCGCATCTGGGCGCGGCAACAACCGAGGCACAGGAAAACGTCGCCCTGCAGGTGGCAGAGCAGATGTCCAACTACCTGCTGACCGGCGCCGTTGAAAACGCGCTCAACATGCCAAGCGTCACCGCCGAAGAAGCCAAGGTCATGGGCCCCTGGATCAAACTGGCCGAGCACCTGGGCGCCTTTGTGGGTCAGATGACCGATGAGCCGATCAAGGCGATCAACATTCTTTATGATGGTGTCGCCGCCGAGATGAACCTGGACGCGCTGAACTGCGCGGTTGTGGCGGGCATCATGAAAAAGGTGAACCCGGATGTGAACATGGTCTCCGCCCCGGTGGTGGCCAAGGAACGTGGCATCCAGATCTCGACCACCAATCAGGACAAAACCGGCGCCTTTGATGGCTATATCAAGGTGACAGCCGTCACGGATAAACGCGAACGCTCGGTTGCAGGCACCGTGTTCTCCGATGGCAAACCCCGGTTTATCCAGATCAAAGGCATCAACATCGACGCCGAGGTGGGCGCGCATATGCTCTACACCACCAACAACGACGTGCCGGGCATCATTGGTGCGCTGGGCCAGACCATGGGTGAACACGGCGTCAATATCGCCAACTTTACCCTGGGCCGGTCTGAGGCCGGTGGCGAAGCCATTGCGCTGCTCTATGTGGACGACGTGGTCCCCGCAGACGCCCGCGCCAAGTTGGCTGAAAGCGATCTGTTCAACCAGATCAAACCCTTGGTTTTTGACGTTGCCTGATTAGGGCGATACCGCTCTTGAAGTAATAAATGCTCCCGTCTTATCAGGCGGGGGCATTTTTTCTTGTCGCTGTATCGTGTTGTGCTGGATTCGGTTTTATCACTACCCAGGCAAAAACCAGCATCGACGCCAGAAAAACCAAAGATCCGATTTTGGCGAGTGTTTCGTTGAGCTCCAGAATGGCCAAGGCGATACCCGGCACTAGGATCAGCAGGGCGATAAGCGTGAGAGCGAAATGCGTCTTTGCCAACCCTGTCACGGCGGCACGTGGCATCAGGTGATAGTAAAAAGCAAAGAGAGCGCAGCTTACCCACCCCAAGAGATTAAGATGGCCGTGGGCTGGCGATAACAGGTGGTTCTGGCTGGCTGCCATGACAATGCCCCAGACTATGCCACCTAGGGCAGAGAAAATCGCCATGATCATGAAGCTACGGCTTAATCCTGTCATTGGGTGTTTCCTTTCCTTTGTCCGCAGATGAAGTCTGCCAAGTGTTCAGGAATATTGGAAATTTATTGTTTGTATGATATATATAGATCGCATGAATTTGTCCGGATTCGATCTTAACCTTCTCAAAGTGCTGAATGCCCTGTTGCACACGGGATCGACGACGGGTGCTGCAAAAGAAGTTGGCCTATCGCAGCCTGCGGTTTCGGCCGGGTTAAAACGCCTGCGGCACGCGTTGCAAGATCCGCTTTTTGTGCGCCAGGGGCGTATGCTTGCGCCAACTGAATTCGCCCAGAACCTGAAAGTACCTCTGCGCGAGGTGCTTGACCGTACCGAGGGAATCCTATCGGGGAGCAACTCATTCTCCCCCAAGACAACCGAAGCAGTCTTTCGGCTGTTGGGAAGTGATTTCTACGCTGAACTCTTATTGCCGCCGTTGGCCTGCCTGCTGGCAAAAGAGGCACCGGGTATCAAGGTGCAGCTGGTTGATTCCAGATTGGACCAAGATATCGAGGCTTTGGAAAATCGAGGTTTGGACATGGCCCTGGTTCCGCAAACTATGTTTCCCAAATGGGTCGAGACGCGTGATCTCTTGTCCTCGCAGTTTCTGGTGATTGCCCGGCAGGGGCACGCTGCCCTGTCCCGAAGGGGGACAGTACCGGGTGGTGTTATGCCCCTGGATCTGTACTGCGGGCTCAATCATGTTCTTTTCTCAGCTGCCGGGAAACTGCAGGGTCAGGGCGATCAGGCCCTTGCTGCACTTGAACAGCGGCGAAACGTTGTGATGACTTTGCCCGGATTTTCAGGTGTTTGTAACGTGGTATCCCAAAGTGATCTGTTGGCTTTGGTGCCGGAACAGTTTGCGCGACGCGTGGCCCCCAAGCTTGGCTTGGATATCTATCAGCCACCGTTTCATGTAGAGCCGGTGCAAAGCGTTCTGGCCTGGCATACGCGTCTGTCCACTGCGCCGGCTCATCGTTGGCTCAGAGATCATATCAAGGCGTTGCTTGAGGCTGTGTAGTTATTTAAGTGTTTATTCTTGTTATTTTAGGGCAGCAAGGCTGCGATCATAATAGATACTATATGTAAGGGTATTGAATGCTGAATCAGATTTACGCGATTGGTGATATTCACGGCCAGCTGGAGATGCTGGAACAGGCGCTGGCGCGGATCGAGGCGGATGGCGGGCCGGAGGCGCGGGTGGTTTTCCTGGGCGATTATGTTGATCGCGGGCCGGACTCGCGCGGGGTGGTCGAGCTGTTGTCGCAGGGGCTGGCGGCGGGGCGCAATTGGGTCTGCCTGCTGGGCAATCACGACCGGATGTTTTCCATGTTCATGGAGGATTACCCGCGCAATGACGACCGGCTGCTGGTGGGCTACCACTGGCTGCATGATCGCATCGGCGGGGTCGAGACGCTGCAGTCCTATGGGGTCGAGGTGCCGGAACGCACCCGAATTTATGACGTCCATAGCGCTGCGCGACAGGCGGTGCCGGATCACCACCGTGCCTTTCTGACCGGGCTGGTGGATTACCACCAAGAGGGCGATTTGTTGTGCGTTCATGCGGGTATTCGCCCCGGTGTGGCGCTCGAAGATCAGATCCAGAATGACAAGATCTGGATTCGAGATGAATTT
This sequence comes from Phaeobacter sp. G2, assembly GCA_025163595.1. NCBI lineage: Bacteria > Pseudomonadati > Pseudomonadota > Alphaproteobacteria > Rhodobacterales > Roseobacteraceae > Phaeobacter > Phaeobacter sp. G2. The sequence continues at coordinate 10,372 of CP104100.1, read as the reverse complement.
TTGGAATATCAAGGCGCACACCCCTGGCTGGTGGTGCATGGGCATACGCAGATCCATGTAGCCGAACATCGCGGCAATCGGGTCAACCTTGATTCCGGCGCCGGCTTTGGTCGTGCGCTCACGGCCGCCGTGTTTGAAGGGCGGGACTGCTGGGTGCTGGATGCAGAAGGGCGCAGTCCCTTGTTGGCCCCCTAAAAGCGCCCGCAGATCCGAAAAAAGACAATTGTGCGTAATTTGCACATTTTCAATAAAGGAATTCGGTGTAAGCTGACAGTGTGATCGGCGGTTCGGTAATGAGTTGCCTTTGGGCTTAAAGCCCGCGTTGTCAGTGTTGCCGTCGATTACCAGCTTTTGCTAGGCTTAGGGTTGATTGATCTGGTTCCAGTCTAGGACCACCTTGCCACTATCTCCCGATTTCATCGCCGCGAATCCCTTGGCAAACTCATCGACACCAAACCGATGGGTGATGACGGCGCTCACATCCAATCCGTTTTGCAACATGGCGATCATCTTGTACCAGGTTTCAAAGATCTCGCGGCCATAGACACCCTTCAGCGTCAGCGCCTTGAACACGATGCGGCTCCAGTCGACGGGAGATTTGCCCGGCGGGATGCCCAGCAGGGCGATGCGTCCGCCCATCACCAGGGCTTCGACCATCTGATCCAGCGCCGCCTGGTTGCCCGACATCTCTAGCCCCACATCAAACCCCTGGCGCATGCCAAGTTCGGCAATGACGTCCTGCAGATCTTCGTGGGCCACATTGACCGGGCGGACATTGGCCACTTTGGCGGCCAGTTCCAGCCGTCCGGGGTTCACATCGGTGATCGCCACATGGCGGGCACCAGCGTGGCGGGCCACAGCAGCGGCCATGATGCCAATGGGGCCGGCGCCAGTGATCAGCACGTCTTCGCCCACCAGATCAAAGCTGAGCGCCGTATGCACCGCATTGCCCAATGGATCGAGAATCGCGCCGATGTCATCCGAAATGTCATCGGGCAGGGGCACAACATTAAAGGCCGGCAGCGCCAGATACTGGGCAAAGGCGCCCTGTTCGTTGACGCCGATACCGCGGGTTTCGGGATCCAGATGGAACTTGCCGGCGCGGCTTTGCCGGGAATGATGGCCAATCAAATGCCCCTCGCCCGAGCAGCGCTGGCCAATCGCCAGATCGGTGACATTGCGCCCCAGCTCGACAATTTCACCGGCAAATTCATGCCCGGTGATCAGCGGCACGGGCACCGTCTTTTGCGCCCAGGCGTCCCAGTTCCAGATATGCACATCGGTGCCACAGATGCCGGTTTTGTTGATCTTGATCAGCACCTCATCCGGGCCAATCTCTGGCACCGGTGCCTGCACCATCCACAGGCCTTCTTTGGGATGGGATTTTTCCAGCGCTTTCATGGTGTTTGGACGGGTCATTGCAGGATCCCCAAGTCTTTGCCCACCTTGCCAAAGGCCGTCAGCGCGCGGGTGAGTTCATCCCGTGTCAGGGCGGCGTTCATCTGGGTGCGAATACGGGCCTGGCCGCGCGGCACCACCGGGAAGAAAAATCCCGAGACATAGACACCCTCGTCAAACAGGGCTGCCGCCATGTCCTGTGCCAGCTGCGCCTCGCCCAGCATCACCGGCACGATGGGGTGTTCACCGGGCAAGAGGTCAAACCCCAGATCGGTGAGGCCTTGGCGCCAGAAGCGGGTATTTTCAAACAGCTGCGCGCGCAGATCGGCGCCTTTTTCAACCAGCGAGATGGCTTCCAGCCCGGCAGCAACGATAGAAGGCGGCAGCGAATTGGAGAACAAATAGGGCCGCGCCCGCTGCCGCAGCAGGTCGATCACTGGCTGCGGCCCGGCGATGTAACCGCCAATGGCCCCTCCCAATGCTTTGCCCAAAGTCCCGGTGACGATGTCCACATCGACGCCAAAGTGATCCGGTGTGCCAGCGCCCTTTGGCCCCATGAACCCGGTAGCGTGGCAGTCATCCACCATCACCACGGCGTCATATTTATCCGCCAGGGCGCGGATTTCCGGCAGCTTGGCCAGATAACCATCCATCGAGAACACCCCGTCGGTGGCGATCATGATATGGCGGGCTCCATCCGCGCGGGCCTGTTTCAGCCAGGCCTCCAGATCATTCATATCACTGTTGAGATAGCGATAGCGCTTGGCCTTGCACAGGCGCACCCCGTCGATGATCGAGGCATGGTTGAGACTGTCCGAGATAATGGCATCCTCTGGCCCCAACAGCGGCTCGAACAGCCCGCCATTAGCGTCAAAACAGGCGGCAAACAGAATGGCGTCATCCTTGTTCAGGAACTTTGCCAGGCGTTGCTCCAGTTCCCGGTGGATGTCTTGCGTGCCGCAGATGAACCGGACCGAGGCCATGCCAAAGCCCTTACCCTCCATCACGCCGCGCGCCGCTTGGATCAGATCAGGGTGATCCGCCAGACCCAGGTAGTTATTGGCGCAGAGGTTGATGACCTCCTTGTCCCCCACCGTGATCTCGCCCCCCTGTGGGGAGGTGATCATTCGTTCCCGCTTATACAGGCCATCGGCCTCAATCTGGGTGAGCGTCTCAGAGATATCGTTCAGAAATGCAGTGCTCATAGCGGGAAACTCCTTATCCGTGGAATCGCATCTACCATAGCGGAAAAGATTCCCAAATAGAAGATTTCACTATCCCGGAAAAAAATCCGCAAAGGTGGATTTTGTACGAAGGATCCTGCCTGCCTCTGGGTGGGCGTGAAACTACAAATCAAAGGTCGTGCTAGGCGGCACCTCCAGGCGGCGCCCGGCCTGCTTCCGGAGGGCACGCTTGTTCAAATTGTTAGAGGGGTGCCAAATACTGCACCGCTCATAATTCGACAAAAGAGAAAGCAGAAGAATACGAAGACAATCGCCAGGTTGAGCCTCCTGCTTCAACAAGCGCTAAATCACTCTTGCTGAACGCGACTTCGATATTAGGTTATAGCAGGTCACTCATGCGTTCTTCACAATCAGAAAAACCCGTGCTGCCCCATTGGGTGCGGTGATCGCATGGCCCACGTCGGCAGCGTAGCGGGCGGTGTCGCCAGCCTGTAGGCTATCCTTGGCACTGCCGGATGTGACCTCGATCTCGCCGTCCAGAACCGTCAGCTGTTCCATCGCGCCGCGGGTATGGGGCTGGCTGGTCAGGGCGCCGCCTTTGTCGAACCGAATGTCATAGACCTCATGCCCGCCGGCCTCTTCCGGCGGCGACAGGATACGGATGCGGCAGCCTTCGCCGATGTTTTCGATCTTGGGCACATCGACGGCGCGCAAGACCTCGATGTGGTCCTGCTGGTCGCCGGATTCCAACAGGCCGGCAAAATCCACCTGTAGCGCCCGGGTGAGGTTCCACAGGGTGGCAATGGTGGGGGAGCTTTCGCCGCGTTCGATCTGGCTGACCATCGAGCGGCTGACGCCGGAGAGGTTGGCCACCGCCTCAAGGCTGAGCCCCTGGGCGCGGCGGGCCTCTTTCAGGCGGGCGGGCAGCAGGGTCAGGATATCGTCTGGGTTTTCCGTCATAACAGATGTCCTGCGGGTCCGGAGGCAATTTGTCAATGACGGGACGTTCAGTTGTGCACTAGGCCCGTCAGGGGCAGACAGCGCATGCTGCATCTGCATAATGCGCGCAACTGACTCGTGAGGAGAGAGATCATGACTGATATCGTCATTCTGGATGGTGCCCGCACCGCAATTGGTACCTTTGGTGGCGCGCTTGCCAATACCGCGCCTATTGATCTGGCGACAGTGGCTTCAAAGGCCGCGATGGAGCGCTCTGGCGTTGACCCGGAACAGATCGGCCATGTGGTATTTGGTCATGTGATCAACACCGAGCCGCGGGATATGTACCTGTCGCGGGTGGCGGCGATGCAGGCGGGCGTGCCCCATGGCACGCCTGCGATGAACGTGAATCGGCTCTGTGGTTCGGGGGCACAGGCGCTGGTTTCGGGTATTCAGTCGCTGATGCTGGGGGATGCAGATTACGCCCTGGCTGGTGGTGCGGAAAACATGTCGCGCAGCCCCTTTATCATGCAGCAGCAGCGTTGGGGCGCCAAGATGGGCGATGTGAAATCGCTGGATATGATGCTGGGGGCGCTGAACTGTCCCTTTGGCACCGGCCACATGGGGGTAACCGCAGAGAATGTCGCGGATGAGCACGATATTACCCGCGAACAAATGGACGAATTTGCCCTCGCCAGCCAGACCCGTGCGGCGGCAGCGATTGAGGCTGGCTATTTCAAAAGCCAGATCGTGCCTGTCGAGGTTAAGGTAAAGCGCGATATGGTGCCTTTTGAAGTGGATGAGCACCCCAAAGGCAGCACGATGGAAGCGCTGGCCGGGCTGCGGGCGGTGTTCCAGAAGGACGGTCGCGTCACAGCGGGCAACGCCAGCGGCATCAATGATGGCGCGGCCGCCCTGGTGATGGCACGGGCAGAGGCGGCCGAAAAGGCAGGCCTGAAGCCCAAGGCGCGGGTTCTGGGCTATGCCCATGCGGGGGTACGGCCCGAGGTGATGGGCATCGGCCCGGTGCCGGCGGTGCAAAACCTGCTGGCCAAAACCGGACTCAAGGTCTCTGATTTTGACGTCATTGAAAGCAATGAGGCCTTTGCCTCGCAGGCGCTGGCGGTGAACAAGGAGCTGGGCCTGGATCCGGCGAAGGTGAACCCCAATGGCGGTGCCATTGCCCTGGGTCACCCGGTTGGGGCCACAGGCGCGTTGATCACCGTGAAGGCGCTTTATGAGCTGGAACGGATTGGTGGATCCAAAGCGCTGATCACCATGTGTATTGGCGGCGGTCAGGGAATTGCCCTGGCGATTGAACGTCTGTGACATTGAGACGGGGTAGGGGGGCTTTGCCCCTCTGGCCCTTTGGGCCATTCACCCCAAGGTATTTTGGCTAAGATGAAAGGGGGGCGCCGTGCTTGCGGCGCCCGTTCTTGTTCAGCTCAGCAACTGACTGATGAGGAGCGTCAGCAGGATCCCAGCGGTCGCGCCAGCTGCAGTGGGGATTTGCCAGGTGCGATTCTTTTTATCGCCACTGGGCTGTTGGGATTGGGCGATCAGCGCCTGTTCCATCAGGGCGGGCAGACGCGGGCCAAAGCGGGCCATGACCTTGGCGGTTTTCATCAGATCCGAGGCAATGGCGCGGGGGCCGATGCTTTTCTTGATGTAATCCTCGACCACGGGCTGGGCCACTTCCCAGATGTTGATCCTGGGATCCAGCGAGCGGGCGACGCCTTCGACCACCACCATGGTGCGTTGCAGCAGGATCAGCTCGGTCCGGGTTTCCATGCCGAACCGTTCGGTGACCTCGAACAGGTAGTTCAGCAGGTTACCCATGGAGATCTGGCTGGCATCCATACCAAAGATTGGCTCACCGACGGCGCGAATGGCGCGGGCGAATTCATCTACATCGCGATCTGCAGGCACATAGCCGGCCTCGAAATGTACCTCGGCGACGCGTTTGTAATCACGTTTGATAAAGCCAAAGAGGATCTCGGCGTAGACCCGGCGGGTGTATTCGTCGATATGGCCCATGATGCCAAAATCATAGGCAATGATATTACCATTGGCGGCGACCTTGAGGTTGCCCTGGTGCATGTCGGCGTGAAAATAGCCGTCGCGCAGGGCGTGGCGCAGGAACAGCGACAACACCCGTTCCCCGAGCGCATGGCGATCATGGCCCGCAGCGTCCAGTGCGGCATTGTCGCCCAAAGCCACCCCATCGGCCCAGTCCAGGGTCATCACCCGGCGGGCTGACGCTTCCCAACGGATACGGGGCAGTTGGAAGCCTTCGTCGGCGCTGGTGTTGGCGGCAAATTCGGAGGCGGCTGAGCTTTCAAGCCGCAGGTCCAGCTCACCCTGTACCACCCCGTCAAAATGTTCGATCACATCCATCGGGCGCAGTCGGCGGGCGCCGGGGGCAAAGAGATCAACAATGCGGGCGGCAAAGTAGAAGGCATCGACGTCTTTGTTGAAGGCGCGTTCAATGCCGGGGCGCAGGACTTTGACAGCGACGTCTTCGCCTGTCTCGGTCAGCCGGGCGCGATGCACCTGCGCGATGGAGGCGGCGGCAATTGGCTCGCTGAATTCGGAAAACACTTCGGCCAGAGGGCGGCCAAGCGCGCGCTCAACCTCGGCCATGGCTGCCGCGCGGGGAAAGGGCGGCAGCTGGTCCTGCAACACCCGCAATTGCTGGGCCATATCTTCGCCGACCACATCCGGGCGGGTCGAAAGCACCTGACCAAATTTGATATAGGCGGGCCCCAGCGCTGTCAGGGCGCGTGTTGCAGGGGGCATGTTTGGATCGCCCTTGTAGCCAAGCCACTGAAAGGGCCAGCCCAGGGTGTAGGCCAGGGCGCGCAGGGGGGCGGGCGCGTCAAAGGCGTCCAGCACCACGTCCATGGCGCCAGTGCGCACCATGGTGGCGCCGGTGCGGATCAGGCGGATGATATTATGAGGGCCGCGCATGGTTCAGATTTTCCAGCCGGAATGTAGCGCCGCGATTCCCAGCGACAGGTTGCGGTATTTGGCATTGGCAAAGCCTGCGGTTTTCACCATCTGCAGGAAGGTCTCTTGATCCGGGAAATTGCGGATCGATTCCACCAGATACTGATAGCTGTCGTAGTCATCTGCGATGAGCTTACCCATGCGGGGGATGACGTTGAAACTATAGAGATCATAGAGTTTTTGCATGCCGTCGTTGGGCAGCTGGCTGAACTCCAGCACCATCAGACGACCACCGGGTTTCAGCACCCGGTAGGCTTCATTCAGGGCCTCCTGCGGGCGGGTGACGTTTCGGATGCCAAAGGAGATGGTGTAGACGTCGAATGTATTGTCCTTAAACGGCAGGGCCATGGCGTCGCCGGTGACCCAATCGAGGCTCTCGGCCATCTGTTCGGCCTCGGCACGTTTGCGGCCTTCCTCCAGCATGGGCGCGGTGAGGTCCAGCACGGTGGAATGGCCGTGGCCGGCGCGCCTCAGGAAGCGAAAGGAGATATCACCCGTACCACCGGCCACATCCAGCAGGCGCTGGCCCGGGCGCGGCGCCAGCCAATCCATCATCGCGTCTTTCCAAACCCGGTGAATCCCGAGGCTCATCACGTCATTCATGATGTCATATTTGGAGGCCACGGAATTGAAGACGCCCTGCACCCGCCCAGCTTTTTCATGCTCGGGGACGGTTTCAAAGCCAAAATGAGTGGTGCTGTCTGATCTGTCTGCCATGGGGACTTGCCTCTGCCGATACCGCCCCCTCTTATAGAGACCAAGGCCGGGAAGACAATTGGGCGAATATGCAGCAGGGGGCGGGGATGAAGAGATTAGCCAATGCGGCGACTGGCCTGGATCTTTCATTCATTTGGGCCACGGCTTTGGTTTATTTGCGCTGTCATGGATGGTTGGATGCGGTGTCTGAACTGATCTTTGTGCTGCTGGCTGCTGTGCCGGTTATATTTTCGGTTTCAAAGCAGCGCTATAAGAGGTTCGGCGTTGCCAGAATTTCCAAATATTGCGAAGGCTATGGAGAGATTATGGAACTTGCCGAAAGTAAGCTGAACAATGCCTGAACTGCCCGAAGTTGAAACCGTGATGCGGGGATTGCAGCCCTCGATGGAGGGCGCGGTGATTGCGCAGGCGCAGGTGAATCGGCCTGATCTGCGCTGGCCCTTTCCGGAGCGGATGGCAGAGCGGCTGACGGGGGCGCGGGTTGTGGCGCTGCGGCGGCGGTCCAAATACATCCTGGCGGAGCTGGACCGGGGCGAGACCTTGCTGGTGCACCTGGGTATGTCGGGGCGGATGACGGTGTCGGGCGATCCCTTGGGGCAGTTTGTGCATGATCACCCGCAGGCGGCCAAACATGACCATGTGGTCTTTGACATGGAAAACGGTGCGCGGGTGACGTTCAATGATCCGCGTCGCTTTGGTGCTATGGATCTGATCGACACAGCTGGCCTGGCTGAGCACAAGCTGCTGCGGGTGCTGGGGCCAGAGCCGCTGGGCAATGATTTCCACGAAGATCACCTGATTGCTGCATTCAAAGGTAAGAACTCCCCGGTGAAATCGGCACTGCTGGATCAGGGAATCATCGCGGGGCTGGGTAACATCTACGTCTGCGAGGCGCTTTTTCGGGCGCAAATTTCACCCAAACGCAAAGCGGGGCAACTCGCCGCAGCCCGTGTTGCGGCGCTGGTCCCGATCATCCGGCAGGTGCTGGAGGAGGCCATCATAGCCGGGGGGTCTTCGCTAAAAGATTTCCGCCAAGCCAATGGGGAGCTTGGATATTTTCAGCACAGCTTTGATGTCTATGGCCGCGAGGCAGAACCCTGCCGACGACAGGGGTGTGGCGGGACTATTGCCAGAATCACCCAGTCGGGGCGATCCTCTTTCTACTGTGGCAAGTGTCAAAGATAGCTTGAATGCGATGTTTGTCGTGGTAATGACTCGGTTCTGAACGGAACAACGAAAGCAATAATTATGGCCTATGAGACGATCAACGTCGATGTGCAGGACCACGTTTGTCTAATCAAACTGCATCGCCCCGAGGCGTTGAACGCACTCAATGCAGCGCTCGTGAGCGAGCTTTGCACTGCTTTGGAAGAAGCCGACGCCAGCGACAAGGTGCGCTGCATTGTGCTGACCGGATCGGAAAAGGCATTTGCCGCCGGTGCTGACATCAAAGAGATGTCGGAGATGAGCTTTACCGATGTCTATACCAACAACCTGTTTGCGCAGGTGAATGATCGCATCGTGGCGATTCGCAAACCCATCATCGCAGCCGTTGCAGGCTATGCGCTGGGCGGTGGCTGCGAGCTGGCGATGCTGTGCGATTTTGTCATTGCGGCGGAAACCGCAAAGTTTGGCCAGCCAGAGATCAACCTTGGCGTTGTGGCCGGCATTGGCGGCACCCAGCGTCTGACGCGGTTTGTTGGCAAATCCAAATCCATGGACATGAATCTCACCGGTCGTTTCATGGGCGCCGAAGAAGCCGAGCGCGCTGGTCTGGTGTCGCGGGTGGTGCCTGCCAAAAAGCTGATCGAAGAGGCCATGGGCGCGGCACATAAGATTGCCGAAAAATCCCTGCTCACCGCGATGGCAGTCAAGGAAACGGTCAATCGCAGCTATGAGCTGCCGCTGAGCGAAGGCATGTTGTTTGAACGCCGGGTGTTCCACTCGATGTTTGCAACCGAAGACCAGAAAGAGGGCATGGCGGCCTTTTTGGAAAAACGCGAAGCCCAGTTCCGCGATAAGTAATCGGTTGGGGCCAGTCCTCCTGGTCTGCTCCCAAGGTCGGGGCGGTTCTTTGGGATTGGCCCCGGCAGTTTTGCGGTGGTTTGGCTACCCCCGTGAGGCACTCGCATAGGTATTTGGCAATGTGCTTGCATATTGCAGCCCATCCCATTAAAGACCGCAGCCATACATGCGCGTGCAGCCCGCTTGGCTAGAATCACTCCGAGATCCGATCCGGGTTTGGCTGGCCTGCGCCGACATATAAACACGAACCCGAAGATAAGGTCACAGAGACATGGCAAATACCCCCCAAGCAAAAAAACGCGCACGTCAGAACGAAAAGCGTTTTGCAGTAAACAAAGCCCGCCGTTCGCGCATCCGCACATTCCTGCGTAAAGTTGAAGAAGCTATCGAAGCTGGCAACAAAGAAGATGCAGCCGCCGCTCTGCGTCTGGCCGCTCCTGAGCTGATGCGTGGCGTGACCAAAGGCGTCTACCACAAGAACACCGCTTCGCGGAAAGTGTCCCGCCTGACCGCACGGGTCAAAGCGCTGGGTTGATTCCCAACCGGGAATTTCCTGCAAGCCGGAAATTGAAAAAACTGAAGGCGTCGCATTTTTGCGGCGCCTTTTGATTTTCTCCTTATCCCACGGAGACCTTCTGCAGCTGCGAGAGATTCTTTGTCAGCAAAGCATGAGTCAACATCATAGTTTCATTGCCGCTGCCCCCCGCAAATTGCTACCACATATACAGCGATTCACTCGCTGGGGGACAGGCTGCTCACGGTAATCTTGACGGGCATCAAGGTTACTAGAAGGCGTAGAAGTTCACGGGAGGCCAGTTTGGCTTCTTAATGATTCTACGCCCTGCTGTATTGGATTTTCAATCAGCAGCCTTGTCTCACTTGTGTGCAGAAACGGTTTATAGTTTCGGGATCAGGGCCGCTGTGTGTTTGTGGCTTTTGTTGAACAATCCGTTGCCCCACAGGGGAGTGTGGTCAGGAAACCCCTGTCCGCAGGCGCAGAAGTTATGGGTGAAACGCAGCTCTGAAATGGGCGAAAAAGAATGATAGGCGAAAGATAAACAGGCCGCTGCTTGTTTTTGGGGATGCATGAGGCGCAGCAC